>NZ_JARYGI010000068.1:0-7795 GCF_033795625.1 Sphingobium sp.
CCATTTCGCAGCAGCCGCCTGATCGGCGCAGAGCGACAGCCTACCTCTGACTGCCGCCAATCTTTGCAACAGAGCCCGACGGCGCGTCTTGTGCCCAAGAGCGATGAGAAACGGCTCAAGCCAGCCCTCCAGATCCTCTTTCCATTCCGTATCCATCACCAGCCCTTTCGATAGCTGGCTCTCCATGAATCAGGGTTTTTGCCTTTTGGGAATCGCAAAAATACAAAACTGCCAAAGTAGTGCTAGGCGATGTTGACCCTTCTCAAAAAGAGGCCGACGTCACGCCGGCTAGAGTTGGGAGAGGATGCCTAAAAGGCATAAGAATGCTGCACCTGCGAAAACGGTTTTACAAGTGCAAATTTGCGGGAGCCATCCTGACGATGGTTTCCAGAACCATCGCAGACAACGAGTGCGATCGTCGATCGCCATGCGAGTCCATTTCAAACTGAGGGAGCTGTCTTGGAGGGGCTGAAAAGGCCCGTTTTTGCGCGGGAGCAGTTCGGTTCCCCCGAGAGGTTCGTTAGTGTCGCAAGGTGTCGGGTGATCCATCTCCCACGCTCTTGCGCAAGCTGATCATCGGCCGTGCCGGTAAGGAAGGCCATTTGCGTGTCGGCGACGACGATCGCAAAAAACATCTCGGCGAGAAAATCCTGTGCTTCCCCGGTGACACAGCGCAGATGCGGTCGGACGATCCGACGCGCCGCTTCCTTGACCCGCGATACGACCATTTGATAGATGTTGCCTATCTGGGGGTACTTTTGCCGCTCGGCGATGACCATACGCAATAGGCCGATTGCATCTTCGCTTTGGGCCAGATCGAGAAGCTTTTGCGTCGCCTCCTCGAGTGCCATGTCATCGGCACCCATCGCAAATGCATCGTCGAGGGTTTTCGAGAAGCGATCGGCTTCCTCTCTGACGATGGTTTCGAACAGTTCGAGCTTGCTGCCGAAGTAGATATAGAGAGTGCCTCGGGAGCCACCGATGCGCTCTATGATGTCGTCGATGGTGGTAGCGGCAAAGCCCTTCTCGTGGAAGAGGCCTCGGGCGGCATCGATCAGCCGGCTTCGACGAAATGTCCGATCCTTGGATCTGGGGGCGGCTTTGGGAAGTTCGCGCCGATGGCGACGTGTGTTGATTTCACTCGTCGATACTTGCTGTTCCTTCACCGGACTGCACTCCCAGTTGGTCAGCTGCGCGTCAAGGCGCACCGCTCGTGTCGATCTCTCCGTTCCTTGCCTCCCCATGCAGAGGCTCGTCCGCCAGTCCGCCGCCGAGTGAGCGGTATAGTTCCACCAGGTTGCTCGCCTGGGTCAGTCGGGTGGTGACCAGCGCCTGCTCGGCGCCATAGGCGGTGCGCTGGGCGTCGAGGGTGACGAGGAACGAATCCACCCCCGAACGGAACCGCGCGTCGGACAGCCTGGCGGCGACGCCGGCTGCCTCGGCGCGGGTGGTCTGGGCGCGGATCTGGTCGCCGATGCGGCCGCGCTGGGCAAGCGCGTCGGAGACTTCGCGAAAGGCGGTCTGCACGGCTTTTTCGTAAGTCGCGACGGCCACCTTCTGCGAAGCCCTGGCATATTCGAGATTGCCCGAACGGCGGCCGAAGTCGAACAGCGGCAGCGAGGCGCCGGGCGAGCCGGTGTAGGTATAGCTGCCGTCCTTGAACAGGCCCGACAGCGCGGTGCTCAGGGTGCCGAGCGTGCCCGTCAAAGAGATCGTGGGGAAGAACGCCGCGCGCGCCGCGCCGATGTTGGCGTTCTCGGCGATGAGCAGGTGCTCGGCCTGCAGCACGTCCGGACGGCGCAGAAGCACTTCGGACGATACGTCGCCGGGCAGCGCGTCGCGCGTCGTCGGCTCCTTGCCGAAGGCGTTGGGCAGCTGTTCGGCCGGGACCGTGGTGCCGACCAGCAGGTTGAGCGCGTTCTGGTCGCGCGCCACGCTCGTCTCCAGCGCGGCGATGTCGTTGACCGCGCCCTGGTAGCTGGTCTCGGCCTGGCGCACTTCCAGTTCCGAGCCGACGCCGACGCGGAATTGCTCGCGCGTCAGGCGCAGGGTTTCCTCGAAAGCCTTCGCCGTCTCGCGTGAGAGGCGCAGCTGCTCGGAGTCCGAGGCCATCGTCAGCCAGGCATTGGCGATCTCGGCGATGAGACTGATGCGCGCGGAACGCTGCGCCTCCTCGCTGGCGAAGTACTGCTCCTGCGCGGCGCGCGACAAGTTGCGCACGCGGCCGAACAGGTCCAGCTCGAAAGCCGAAAGGCCCACGGTCGCCTGGTAGACCTCGATGTCGGAACTACTCGAGCCGGCGCCGCCGCCCATGCTCGCGAGGTTATTGGTGTACGTCGCGGTGCCGGTGGCGTTGACGGTGGGCAGCCGGTCGGCGCGCTGGACGCGGTACTGCGCGCGCGCTTGCTGGACGTTGGCGGCGGCGATGCGCAAGTCGCGGTTGTTGGCGATGCCCGTCTCGATGACCTGCCGCAGGCGGTCGTCGAGGAAGAAGTCCCGCCAGCCGACGCGCGAGACGTCCTGCGCATCGGTGGGTGCGGCCGGGTAGACGCCGCCCTGGGGTAGCGCCACCGGCACCGCGCCGGCCGGCCGCTCGTACTTCGGGGCGAGGTTGCACCCGGCCAGCAGCGTGGTTCCGGCAAGCAGGATGAGGATCGACTTTTTCATGTTCAGCTTTCCTGCGGCTGCACGCGGCCAGCGTGAGGCTCTTCTGCGTCGGGATCGTGCGGCTTGCTGTCGGTCTGTCCGTGCTTGAACAGGCGGGCGACGATCACGAAGAACATCGGCACGAAGAAGATTGCGAAGATCGTGGCAGAGAGCATGCCGCCCACCACCGCGCGGCCGATCGCGTTCTGGCCGCCCGCGCCCGCGCCGGTCGAGACCGCCAGTGGCAGCACGCCGAACACGAAGGCGAGCGAGGTCATCAGGATCGGGCGGAGACGCAGCCGGGCCGCCTCCATCGCCGCGTCGAAGGCGTTCATCCCCGACTGTACCCGCTCCTCGGCGAATTCGACGATCAGGATCGCGTTCTTGGCCGAGACGCCGATCGTGGTGATCAGGCCGACTTGCAGGTAGATGTCGTTGTTGAGGCCCGTCAGCATCGCGGCGAGGACCGCGCCGATCACGCCGAGCGGCACGACCAGCATGACCGCGATCGGCACCGACCAGCTCTCATAGAGCGCCGCGAGGCACAGAAAGACGATGACCAGCGACAGGGCATAGACCATCGGTGCCTGGCCGCCGCTCAGGCGTTCCTCGTAAGACAGGCCGGTCCATTCCAGGCCAGTGCCCGGCGGCAGCTTGCCGTGCATCTCGGTGATGGCGTTCATCGCGTCGCCAGTGCTCAGGCCTTGGCCCGGCGCACCCTGCAGCTGCATGGCGGGCTTGCCGTTGTAGCGGCTCAGGATGACGGGCGCGGTCTTCCACGACAGGGTGGAGAAGGCCCTGAACGGCGCCATCTCGCCGCTCGTGCCGCGCACGTAGAGATTCTCGATGCCTTCGGGTGAGGAGCGATAGGCCTCGTCTGCCTGGATGTACACGCGCTTGGTGCGGCCGCGGTCGAGGAAATCGTTGACGTAGGCGCTGCCCCAGGCGCTGGAAATCTCGCTGTTGATCGCGCCCAGGTCGAGGCCGAGGGCGCCGGCCTTGTCCTGATCGATGTCCACCGCGAGCTGCGGAGCGTCGTCGAGAGTGACCGGGCGGACCTGCGCGACGCGCTTGTCGCCCGCCGCCATGCCCAGGAGCTGGTTGCGCGCGCCGAGCAGCTTTTCGTGCCCCATGTTGGTGTTGTCCACCAGCCACAAGTCGAAGCCGGTCGCATTGCCGAGTTCCTGCACTGCGGGCGGCATGAGGGCGAAGATCGTGGCGTCGCGATACTTGGGGAACACGCCCATTGCGCGACCCACGAGGGCCTGGGCCTTGTTCTCGGAGCTGCTGCGGTCCTTCCAGTCCTTGAGCTTGATGAAGGCCAGGCCGGCGTTCTGGCCCTGGCCGTTGAAGGAGAAGCCGCTGACCGTGAAGACCGAATCGACGGCTGCCTTCTCGTCTTTGAGGAAGTGGTCGCGCACCACGTCCAGCGCCTTTTGCGTGCGCGGCAAGGTGCCGCCCGGAGGAGCCTGGACCAACGCGAACATTGTACCCTGGTCTTCCTCGGGGAGGAAGCCGCCGGGCAGACGCATGAAGATCAGACCCATGGCCGCCACGATCATCAGATAGACGAAGCCCGAGCGCTTCCAACTGTTGGCGGTGCGACGCACGCCGCCCTCGTACTTGCGGGTACCACGATCGAACTTGTCGTTGAACCAGCGGAAGAAGCGGGCGAGCGGGCCGTTCCCTTCGCTCTTGCCGGGATCGTGGGGCTTGAGGATCGTGGCGCACAGCGCCGGGGTGAGGATCAGCGCGACCAGTACCGAAAGCGCCATCGACGAGACGATGGTGATCGAGAACTGGCGATAGATGACGCCGGTCGATCCGCCGAAGAAGGCCATCGGCAGGAACACGGCCGACAGCACCATGCCGATACCGATCAGCGCGCCGCTGATCTCGTCCATCGATTTTCGCGCCGCTTCCTTTGGCGACAGATGTTCTTCCTGGATCAGGCGTTCGACATTTTCGACGACCACGATCGCGTCATCGACGAGCAAGCCGATCGCCAGGACCATGCCGAACAGGGTCAGCGTGTTGATCGAGTACCCCAGCATCGACATCATGCCGAAGGTGCCGAGCAGCACGACCGGGACCGCGATGGTGGGAATGATCGTGGCGCGCCAGTTCTGCAGGAACAGGAACATGACGAGGAACACGAGCACGACCGCCTCGACCAGCGTGTGGATCACCTGCTCGACCGAAAGGCGGACGAACGGGGTCGTGTCGTAAGGGAAGGCGACCTTGACGTCCGAGGGCAAGCCCGTGGCGATTTTCTGCACTTCGGCTTTCACCGCGTCCACGGTGTCAAGCGCGTTGGCGCCTGATGCCAGCTTCACGCCGAAGCCCGATGCGGGCTTGCCGTTATACTGCGTATCGAAGCCGTAGATTTCGGCGCCGAGTTCCACCCGAGCCACGTCGCGCAGGCGCACGACGGCCCCGCCTTCGGTGGTGCGCAGGCGGATGTTGCCGAACTGCTCAGGCGTCTGCAGGCGCGACTGGACCGAGACGGTTGCGTTGAGCTGCTGTTCCTTGGACGCCGGCAACTGACCGATCTGACCGGCTGAAACCTGCGCGTTCTGCGCGGAGACGGCAGTGCTGACGTCGGCGATGGTGAGATTGTAGCTGCGCAGCTTGAGCGGATCGACCCAGATACGCATCGAGTACTGGGTGCCGAATATCTGTAGTTCGCCCACGCCGTTGATGCGACTGACCGGATCCTGGATCTGGCTGACGATGTAGTCCGAAAGGTCGTTGGCGGTGTGAGTGCCGTCCTCGGAATAGATCGCGGTGATGAGCAGGAAGCTGGCCGCCGACTTGGCGACGGTCACGCCCTGGCGCTGGACTTCCTGCGGGAGCAGGGCGGTCGCGGCCTGGAGCTTGTTCTGGACCTGGACCTGGGCGATGTCGGGATCGGTGCCCTGCTCGAAGGTAAGGGTGATCGTCACGCGCCCGGCAGACGAGGACTGCGCCGAGAAGTAGCGCAGGTTGTCGATGCCCTTGAGCTGCTGCTCGATGATCTGCGTGGTCGTGCGTTCGAGCGTCTCGGCGTCGGCGCCCGGATAAGTGGCGCTGATGGTGACGGTCGGTGGCGCGATCTCGGGGAACTGCGAGATCGGCAGGCTGCGGATGGCAATCGCGCCGGCCATCATCAGGACGATGGCGATGACCCATGCGAAGATGGGCCTGTCGATGAAATAGCGGGACATGGTCGGTTACTGCCCCCGCTGCGCAGGTCGCTGACCGGATTGGTCACTTCCCTGCTGGGCCGGCACCGCCTTGACTGCGATGCCGGGCCGCAACATTTGCGCACCATCCACGATTATCTTCTCCCCCGGCTTCAGCCCGCTGGTGACGAGCCAGCTGGTTCCGATCGTGCGCGGCGCGGTGATCTTGCGCATCTCCACCTTGTTTTCCGGACCGACGATGAGGACGGTAGGATTGCCCTTCTCGTCACGCGACACGGCGACCTGGGGCACGAGCAAACCGTTGCTCTTCGTGCCATCGACCAATTCGGCCCGTACGTACATTCCCGGAAGAAGCAGACCGCGCGGATTAGGGAACTGAGCGCGGATGATCTGGCTGCCAGTTGTGGGATCGACGGTGACGTCAGTGAACTTGAGCACGCCCTTTTCCGGATAAGTGCTGCCGTCCTCCAGCTTGAGCTTCACCTGCGCCGCGCCACTACCGCGCGATATGTCACCGGAAAGCAATTGCTGGCGCAGGCGCAGCACATCGGCGCTCGACTGCTGGATGTCCACGAAGATCGGATCCAACCGCTGGATCGTGGTGAGCGGGTCGGTTTGCGAAGCGGAGACGAGCGCGCCGATGGTGTATGTCGAGCGACCGATGCGGCCGGAGATCGGTGCGCGGATCGTGGTGCGCGCCAGGTCGATTTGCGCCGAGCGCAGCATCGCCTGCTGCGCTGACACGTCAGCCTCGGCCTGCTGCGCGCTGGTGACTGCGTTCTCCGCCTCCTGGCGCGAGATCGCGTTTATCTTGACCAGATCATTGTAGCGGCGGGCCAGAGCGGCTGTGGATGCGATTGAGGATCTGGCCCGCACGAGTGCGGCGCGCGCGTTCGCGACCTGTGCCTCGTAGGGAGCGGGATCGATCTGGTAAAGTGCCTGTCCCGCGCGCACCTGATCGCCTTCGGTGAACAGACGCTTGAGAATCAGGCCGTTGACCTGCGGGCGCACGTCGGAAGCTTCGAAAGCGCTGGTTCTCCCCGGAAGCTCGCTGCTGAGCGTCACGGTCTGCTCGCGGACGGTAACCACCCCCACCTCCGGCGGGCCGGCGACCCCCTGCTGCCCTCCTCCACCGCATGCAGTAATAAGTAGCGCGATGAATGGAGTGCATTTTTTCATAGAGCTTGCCCGTTGACCAAGTTATCACGAGAGCGAATGATCACTCACGATCAGCGGCTCTTTATTGCGCCGCAGCATCGAATGCAAGCTAGGGAGGTATGGTGGCAAAAAACAATTCGGTCGCAAGAGTGCGGGGACCCCGCTCTGCGGCGCGGCGGCAGCATATATTGGCCACGACCCGCGATCTCTTCGTCAAACGCGGATTCCATCAGACCGGGATGGCCCAAATCGCCAGTTCATCCGGCATCGCGGTGGGGCAGATCTATCGGGACTTTGCCAACAAGGAGGCGATCATTGCCGCCATCTGCGAAGCCGACCTTGCTGAATGGCTCGAGGAAGAGACGCTGGAGACGGCGGTCGCGGTGGGGGATCGCGAAGGTATCCTCGCCTGGATCGAGCGAATCGCCATCGATGAGCCATCGCATGAAAATCGCCGCATGATGTGCGAATTCGTGGCCACAGTGGGGTGTAACCCGATCATCGCCGAGATCAATCGCAAGGCGGATGTCCGGCTGCGCACCAGCCTGGGAGCGGCGCTGGCCTCTTTGGCGCCGGGCGCATCTCCACAGGACAGATCAACGGTGGTGGACTTCATCATCACCATGTCCTGGGGAATGGTAGCGGGGGCCGAGCTGTTTCCTTACCGAGACCACAAAATCTTGCGCCACTACATGGCGTCGCTGTTCCGCCGGGAACTCGCCGCAATGTGGGCTCTGTTGCAAAAATCGTGAAGCTTGAGCATGCTTGGCGGAGATTGGACGGACGGAACGATGACGGATTTCAAG
>NZ_JARYGI010000069.1:0-6641 GCF_033795625.1 Sphingobium sp.
ACCATTTCGCAGCAGCCGCCTGATCGGCGCAGAGCGACAGCCTACCTCTGACTGCCGCCAATCTTTGCAACAGAGCCTCCCGAAGATGTAACTCCAGTCTACCACGACGATGCTTCTATTATATGGACCTTTGATAAGTGCAGTTATCATATAAGCGGAATTGACGCCTCTTTATAAGATAAGCTACAAGCGACGTTGAGGAGCGTGGCGCATCATGGGCACCGAAACTGCCCGGGAAGGGCCGAAAACCGCTGTAGCGCCGTCGGAGGCGGACCTGCCGGCTGTCAGGGCCCCGGTCGACCTTGCCTGGACGATCGTGCAGATGCGCGCCGGCGAGCGTATCACCGTCAACGAGGCGCTGATCGCAGCGTACCAAGCCGCCTCGTCGCCGCACAGCATCCGCGCTCTAAAATCCGATGTCGAAGCATTCGATGCCTGGTGCCGGCGCTCCAACCGGATTGCGCTGCCGGCAACGGCCGAGACCGTGGCCGATTATCTCGATGCCCGGGCGGGGAAGGGGAGCCGGCCAGCGTCGCTCTCCCGCTACAAGGCGTCGATCGCCAAGATCCACCAGCTGCTCGATCTGAAGGATCCGACGCCCGCCCCATTGGTCAAGCTGCGGCTGCAGGCGGTCCGCCGCGAGAAGGGGGCGGCACAAAAGCAGGCGCGGCCCTTACGGTTCAAAGGTCCGGTACGCGACGTCGAGCGCGACAAGGCGCGCGGGCTCAACATCCGCGCCTTGCTCGAGAGTTGCGGAGACGATCTGCCGGGCCTGCGTGATCGGGCGCTGCTGTCGACGGCTTACGACACCGGGCTGCGGGCCTCCGAGCTGGTGGCGGTCGCGGTCGAACATATCGAGGAGGCGATCGACCCCGAGGCGCGTCTGCTGCAGATCTTGCGCAGCAAAGGCGATCAGGACGGGGAGGGGGCAACCGCGTTTCTGAGCCCGCGCACCGTCGCGGCGATCGCGGCCTGGACCGAGGCGGCCGGGATCACCGCAGGGCCGCTGTTCCGGCGGGTGCAGGTGCGGCGCTACAAGGCCCGCGCTGCCGTGCGGGGTCGGCCGATCGACAGCATCTCAGGGCGAGAGACGTGGGATCTGCGCAAGACCCTGTCGAAGCCGGCGCTACCGGCACGGGTCGAGTATGACCTCGGCACCGTGGCGCTTCATCCCGCGTCCATCGGCCCAATCTATCGATCGATGATCCAGCGGGCGTTCGATCGTGGCGCTCTGCCCGATCTGACCGCGGATGATCTGGCGCGGCTGCTCAAGGGGATCAGCGCGCATTCGACGCGGATCGGGCTCAACCAGGATCTGTTCGCGAGCGGCGAGGATCTGGCCGGGATCATGGACGCGCTGCGCTGGAAAAGCCCGCGCATGCCGCTCGCGTACAATCGCAATCTTACAGCTGAAGCCGGCGCAGTTGGACGGCTGATGGCCAAATTCCGGTAGCGGGCCCATCGGTGGCGCAAGCCCACAGCCTGGATCGTTGATTGGCTTTATCGTGCGATCCGCGGCGTATAAGAGGCCCTGATGACGAAAGAACAAGCACCCGAGACGATTGCCGCAACGTACGGCGTGGCAACCGATGCGGCATTTGGGGCGGTGGCTCCGCCGATCTATCTGACAAGCACCTTCACTTTCGAGGGCTTTGAGCAGCCGCGCGAATTGGATTATGGTCGCGCGGGAAACCCGACGCGGGCGATGCTCGCCGAAGCGCTTGCTCGCCTCGAACATGGCGCGGGTGCGGTCATTACGGCAAGCGGCATGGCCGCTGTCGATCTGCTTCTGGCGCAGATTGATTCCGACGATCTCGTGTTGGCACCTCACGACTGCTACGGCGGAACCCGCCGCCTCCTGCTGGCGCGAGCCGCAAAACGGCAATTCCGGGTAACATTTATCGATCAATCGGATGGGGATGCGCTCGCCGTTGCCTTCTCCGACAAGCCGGCGCTAGTCTTGGTGGAGACCCCGAGCAATCCGCTGATGCGCGTTGTCGATATTCGCGGGATCTGCGCGCTCGCCAAGGCCGCCGGCGCGCGAGTTGCAGTCGATAACACCTTCCTCTCGCCAGCGCTGCAACGGCCGCTCACACTCGGGGCGGATTATGTAATCCACTCCACCACCAAGTATCTCAACGGCCATTCGGACGTGATCGGCGGCGCTGTCATCACGGCCGATGCCGACGAATACCTGAAGCTCGCTGTCTGGGCGAACGTCGTAGGGGTGACGGGCGCCCCCTTTGATGCGTGGCTGACGTTACGAGGATTGAGGACGCTGTTCCCACGTATTGAGCGGCAGCAGCGGACCGCAGGCATGATTGCCAAATATCTGGAGCAGCACGCCCGAGTGTGCGCTGTGCACTATCCCGGCCTCGCCTCCCACCCAGGCCATGTCATTGCCACATCTCAACAGCACGGTTTCGGCGCCATGTTGAGCTTTGAGCTCGAAGGCGGGGTCGAGGCGGTGGGCCGCTTTATCACCGCGATCGGCACCTTTACGCTCGCAGAATCGCTGGGAGGCGTCGAAAGCCTCATCTCTCATCCGGCGACGATGACGCATGCCGACATGGGCGTTGAGGCGCGACAAATGGCCGGCATCAACGATGGCCTGCTACGGCTTTCAATTGGGCTTGAGCATTTAGACGATCTGATTGCTGGTCTGGAGAAGGGGTTCGGCGCATGAGCGAGGCCTCGGATTCGGTCCCTCTGTCGCTATGAAGAGTTGGTTCGCCGAGAAAACCGGCAAAGGGCGGCGCGCAGCTCAGCTGCGGTCGCAGCGCTTGAGCAACTCGCCGGTGCCGATAACCTCAAAAGTGGCGGGGTCGATATACCGGACAGGCTGTCCGGTGGAGAGAGCTAGAGTCTGTCCTGCTCATATTGAAGCATATCCGGAGTTTCGCAGGTAGCTTGCGCATTCGGCTGGAGGGAATGCGTCGAGGAGGGATCCGATCCGACGCCATGTGGCTTCGACCGATCGCTCAGCGGCCTTGCGGAGCAGGAGCTTGAGCTTCGCGAAGACCTGCTCGATCGGGTTCAGGTCCGGGCTGTAGGCTGGCAGGAAGAACAGCTTGGCCCCAGCGGAGCGGAGCGCCTTGCGGACTGCAGCGCCTTTGTGGCTGCCCAGATTGTCCATGATGACGATGTCGCCAGGCTTAAGTGTCGGCACCAGGAACTGCTCGACCCAAGCGGTAAAGATCTCCCCGTTTATCGGCCCATCGAGAACGCAGGGTGCATCGATCCGGTCATGCCGAAGCGCCGCGATGAAGGTGAGGGTGCGCCATTTGCCGAAGGGCGCCCGCGCCACCAGCTTCTGGCCGCGCCGGCACCAGCCCCGGATCGGCGTCATGTTCGTCTTGGCCCAAGTCTCGTCGATGAAAACGAGTCGTTTGGCTTCAAGCAGGTGCTGATACTTCTTCCACTGCTCGCGCCGTCGGGCGATCGACGGCCTCAACTGCTCGTCGGCGAATAGCGTTTTTTTTTAAGCTGAAACCGGCCGAGTGCAGCAGCGCCCAAACCGTGTTGTGACTGATCGTGCGGTATCCCCGCTCGCGCAGCTCGATCGCCAATGCCCGTACCGTCAGGTCCGGCTGCTCGGCCAGTCGGCCCAAAAGCCATGACTGCTCGGATGCTAGCAGCCGACCTGGTCGGCCAATCCTCGGCCGCGATGCCGCGGTGCCCGTCCCGCGCCAACGCTGAGACCATCTCACCGCGCTCGACACGCTTACCCGAAAGACACCAGCCGCCTCACGAACCGTTCGGCCTGACGCGACGAACTTCGCCACACGCTCCCGCAAGTCGTTTGAATAAGGTCTGGCCATTCCTGCTAGCCTCCACTCCAGCAGGAAGCTTGATGAGGTGGACGGCCCCTGACCCAGCGGCATCGATTCGTGCCAGGATGATGCTGTCAGCGACCATCAACGGGAAGGAGCCGTCCGGATGCAGATTACCACGATTGGCCTCGACATCGCCAAGAACGTTTTTCAGCTTCATGGCGTCGATGATGCAGGGCAGCCGGTGTTGCGTCGGAAAGTTCGACGGGATCAGTTGCTGGCGGTTCTCGGCGGCTTTGAGCCGTGCCTGATCGGCATCGAAGCCTGCGCGACAGCGCATTACTGGGCGCGGCAGCTCCAATGCCTGGGCCATGAGGTGAAGCTGATGCCGCCTGCCTACGTGAAGGCTTATGTGAAGCGGAACAAAAATGATGCAGCCGATGCCGAAGCGATCTGCGAGGCGGTGAGGCGACCGACGATGCGCTTTGTGGCGATCAAGTCGGCCGACGCGCAGAGCGTGCTGATGTTGCATCGCGCCCGTCACCTGCTGGTCCGGCAGCGGACCGCGCAGGTTAGTGCGCTGCGCGCGCATCTGGCCGAATATGGGATTGTGGCACCCAGAGGCCGCGCCCATGTCCGCGAGCTCGTCGGCGTTCTCAACGCGGGCGAAGCAGCGATCCCGGAACTGGCGCGGCAGACATTGCTGCTGATCGCCGGCATGATTGATGGCTTGAGCCAACAGATCCGTCAGATCGAGATCGAGTTGATGGCTTGGCATCGCGCCAATGCCGCGTGCAAGCGTTTGGAGACGATCCCCGGCATCGGGTTTATCACCGCCACCGCGCTCGTTGCGACCGTCGGCGACGCCGCTATCTTCCGTTCCGGTCGCCAGTTTGCCGCCTGGCTGGGGGTGGTACCCAAGCAACATTCCTCCGGCGGGAAGGAGCGAATGGGCGCGATATCGAAGATGGGGGATCGCTATCTGCGCCATTTGCTAGTCGTCGGCGCAACCGCCGTTGTCCGCTACACCCGGCGCAAGCAGACGACCGTCAGCATCTGGGCGAACCAGCTGCTCGAGCGCAAGCCCGCAAGGCTGGTGACCGTCGCGGTCGCCAACAAGATGGCCCGGATCGCCTGGGCCGTGATGGCGCGCGATGAAAATTACCGCGCCGGTCCGGTAACCGCCTGACCTGGCGCCAACCACTTTGGGCAGGAGAGAACGACACGCGTGATGCCGATCCGGGGCTTGCCGGGGATGGAAACAACCTGAGTGATTCAACGCGCATCACAGCGCGCCAGCTTGATGAGGATCCCATCCACCGACACCATCATGGCCAGCGGCCTTTCACGCCGCGCAAACAGGCCGGACACATGAATGAACCTGACCCGGCTCAGATCAACGCGTCAATTTCCCCCTTGCCCAACAGGGGCCGTCCACACATGAATCACATCTTACCCCGCTTGGGAATCTGGAGGGTTCTGTGAGGTCGCGCGGCGCAACGCTGGCATCGTGGTGCGGCGCGACCTCATTGAAGCCGGATTGAACGAACCCGCTGACGCGGCCGCTATGCTATGGGATTAGTGGCGCTGCGCTCGATCTGGGCAGGCGCTGGGTCGGCGCGAGCTGCCGATGCTCGCGGCTTTGGCGGGCGATATTGCGGCGGATAGCGGCGCTTCGGTCAGGGACAATGCCTGCGGCGATCTCGTGACCGGTTGGCGTGACGCTTGGCGGGCATGGGTCCACCATCCCGTCGACCGGTTGCGAAGCCGCGACGCTGCCAGGTGCAATGCTGGGATATCGGTTCATGCTCATGACGTATCGGGCCACAATCGCACGGGCGGCGTTCGGCGGCGCGGCAGTGTCGCGGTGATCCGCAGGGCACCCCCGCAGCAGGGGCAGGCTGCCGGATCGAAGCGTGGGAGCCGAGCGTCGCGTGGGGTGTCGTCGCCGGGCCCGCCGCACTCACCCTCGGTCACCGGCAGAAGCTGGCGGATCGTGGCGAGCCGGGCCCGGCGACACCCGTTGGCGAGGAAGCCATAGTGGCGGATACGGTGGAAGCCGTCGGGGAGGCTGTGGATGAGGAAGCGGCGGATGAACTCGTCCGGAGCAAGCGACATCTGCCTGGGCGCGTTGCCATGGCGATAATCGCGCCAGCGGAAGACCACGCTGCTATCGTCGGCGCTGACCAGGCGACTGTTGGCGATGGCAACGCGGTGCGTGTAGCGCCCGAGATAGGCGAGGACGTGCTCGGGTGAGCCGAACGGCGGCTTGGCATAGACGACCCAGTTCTTGCGACGAAGCCGCCGCGCTGCCGCAGCAAAGACATCAGCGTCGTCGAACTTGGCGAGCGTGCCCGAGAAGCGCAGACGCCCGCGCGTGTGCGCCGTCTCGAGACGTTCGAGGAACAGCCGCCGGAACAGGCGCGAAAGCACATGGATGGGCAGGAAGAAGCGCGGCCGGCAGGCGAGCCAGCGACCATCGGCAGAGAGCGCACCGCCGGGGACGAGGCAATGGATGTGCGGATGATGGGTGAGCGCCTGGCCCCAGGTATGAAGGATGGCGAGGAACCCGATCTCGCCGCCCAGATGTCGCGGATCGGCCGCAATGGTCTTGAGCGTCGCGGCGACGGCTTCGAACAGGATCGCATAGACCACCGTCTTGTTGTGAAAGGCGATCTCGGCGACTTCGCTCGGCACGGTGAACACGACGTGGAAATACGGTACCGGCAGCAGATCGGCCTGACGGTCGGCGAGCCACTGTTCGCGCGCGGCACCCTGGCACTTGGGACAATGTTGGGTTGGACGGCTCCCAACGGCATCGTGATGTGCCAGGATGAGGTCGTTGAACACTCATATGAAGGAGCCGCC
>NZ_JARYGI010000006.1:0-150436 GCF_033795625.1 Sphingobium sp.
CGCTTCAAATGACCGACGTCAAACTGTCGAAGTCCTCAGATCGATCCCCGAACGACCCTATTTCCGCACCCTGTTAACGCTGATTTCCGTCGCACCCAACTGGGCGTCATTCAAATGCCTGTTCCGGTCCTTCGTGCTGCTGTGTCGCCGCCTCGACCGCATCGGGGGGACATACACCAGACCAATGCTTGCTGGAATAAGCGCCTGAGCGACACGCCGCCGGCAATGCTGCCGTTGTGCGGAACATTGGAGCGGTAAGTGCTGTTTTCACGATCAGGAGATGATCATGAAAGTAGACTTTGACACTGCTTGGGGCGGTACGCGCCCCAGCTTCTTTTCGGGCCAGTTACACAGTCACGTCATGAGCGAGACCGACCGCCTGACAGACGTCATCCTCTGCCCCCCACATTATCTGGCGCCAGTCGCCTGTTGCGCTGTCACTCGACACAGCATCAAGCAGGGTTTTGCCACCTGTACAACAGAGGCGCTTGCCCAGCATGAAGCACTTGCCGCCCTGCTCGAGGAGGAAGGCGTTCGTTGTCACATGCTCCGGCCGGCTTCCGACCTACCCGATATGTGCTTCACGCGCGACGTCGGCGTTGCAACACCCTTCGGCTTGTTTGCTCTCAGTCCAGCCCTCGGACACCGCCGCCGCGAGGTCGACGCACTGCTCGCCGCCTGCAGAACGTGGGACATGCCTGTCACCCGGATCGAGCAAGGCACCATAGAGGGGGGTGACATCTGCATAGCACGCGATGGCCTCCTGCTTATCGGAATGTCAGGCGAACGCAGTTCCGCCGCTGGCGCCGAGGAATTTGCCGCCCCCTTCCGCGCGGCAGGCTGGGAGGTAATCCTTTGCCCGTTCCATGCCGACCACCTCCACCTCGACACGATCTTCTGTATGCTTGCTCAAGATGAGGCGATCGGCTGCATCGAGCTTCTTGACCCAGCGTTTTTAGATGCCGTTAGGGCGCACGGTATCAGAATCCTGCCTGCCCCTGCTCAGTCAGCTTTCAAACTCGGCTGCAACATCCTTGCGCTGGGAGATCGCCGGATCATCGCCAGTGCGCAGGATGACATCGTCGCTGAGATATTGCGAGTGGCGGGATATCGGGTGAGAACGGCCGACATTTCGCAGTTCGCGGCATGTGGCGGAGGCGTACATTGCCTAACCCAGCCAGTCAGACGTGTAGCTGCTTAAGCTTACCTGCCGGGTCTCGACTTCGAGCCGATAGCGGCCTTGGCAGGGTCAAAGCCCCGGCACATCCAGCAGTTTCGCCTCGTCCCTGATGCGCGCCGCCTGCGGGGGATTGGCCGCTATGGCGTTCTTTACCGCCGCGCTCGCCTGTGCAGCCTGACCCAGCGTCATGCGGCTGCGGATCAGCATGATCCATCCATCGACATTGGCCGGATTGGCTTTCAGCTTGCCCACAAGGCTGCTGACCATCCCCTCGACCATCTGGTCCTGCTGCCCCTTGGGCAAGGCGGCGGCAGCCTGCATCTGCTCGCGGGTCGGTCCGGGGATAGCAGCCGTGGCGACGGAGGGTAGGGCTGGGTGCGGCGCTGCCGGTTTAATCGCTCCAAGCCGGCCCGCGACATCGACCTTGTGGATACGGCCGACCTGCTCGATGGTTCGGCGCAGGTCCTGCTCCCAGGGCGCACCGCTAGGCGTGTCCTTCAAAAGCGCTAACCAGTCGTCGATAGCGCCCTTGTGATCGCCTTTCAGGTCCCGGCGAACCGCCAGGAAATAGCGAGCGCGGGGTTCCTTTGCGTCGATCGCAATGGCCTTTTCGAATGCGCTGGCGGCATCGGCAGGCATGGGATCGGTCTTGCTGCCCATCACCAGCGCTTCGCCTAGGGAAGACCAGAAAGTCGCATTGCCGGGCACCAGCGCCGTCGCGCGTTTATACGCTCGCGCCGAATCTGCATAGCGGCTGGCTTCGAAATAGGCCCAGCCCAATGTCTGCCATCCTTCGGCATCATTCGGATTCGCCCCGACGCGATTTTGCAGGTCCTGGATCAAGGCGGCCGGGTCTTGAGTGGCGGCAGTAGAGGCCGATGGAAGGGCTGGCGACGGTGCAACGGGAGGCGCTTCGGAATTGTGCGTCACCCCGTACGCGATCGACAGCAACGCTATTGCGGCTGCCCCGATCAGCAACATCCGTCCCGCGCCACCAGGCGTTTTTGCAACTTCGGCCATCTAAATCCCCTCCCGCATGCAACTGTAGTCTAGCGCGACGCGAAGGAAATGGTAGAGTGCCGCCACGGTTCGCACCCGTATGATGCTCAACGGTTGGGGGAAAAGGCCGGGGCATCGGCAGATTCGTTGGGGGTTTAACGGTGAGTGAGCGCGTGCGTATCGCGATTGTCGGTTCGGGACCGGCCGGGCTGAGCGCGGCCGCGCGTGCTGCAGGCCTAGGGCTTTCGCACGTCCTTCTCGAAAAAACCGATCACCTTTCCGATACCATCTACAGATATCAGAAGGGCAAGCATGTGATGGCGACGCCCAGCCAGCTCGTGCTCCGATCCGACTTCGACTTCGACGCGGGCAAGCGCGAGAAGATCCTGGGCACCTGGAACGATCAGGCGGCGGGGCAGGGGATCAACGTCGCCTATAAAAGCGAAGTCAAGGCTATCGAGGGAACCGGGGAGCCCATCCCCGACAGCGTGCAGAAGATTGTCGTGCGCGCCCGCGATGGCAGCAGCGAAACGCGCGAGAAACAGCGCCACGCGCCGCCCTACAAGATCACCCTGACCAACGGGAACGAGATCATCGCCGACGCCGTGATCATGGCGATCGGCACGCAAGGCAATCCCAACCTGATGCGCTGCCCCGGTGGCGATCTGCCGCATGTCCAGTATCAGCTGGACGACCCGGCGGAATATAATGACGAGTATATCTTTGTCATCGGCGGCGGCGACGCTGGGATCGAGAACGCTCTCGGTCTGGCCGCGGACGAGGCGCAGGGCAATATCGTCAGTCTCATCAATCGCGGGGCGGAATTCTCGACGGCGAAGGGCGCGAACGTGCAGGCGCTGATGGCGGCGGGGTCTGCAGGCCGCGTCAACATCCTGACCGAAAGCACCACATCCAAGGTGGAACCCGGCTTCATCACCGTGGACACGCGCGACGGCGAAGTACGCCTGCCCTGCGACCGCATCATCGCCCGGATGGGCTCCGCACCGCCGCGCAGCTTCGTCGAGGAATGCGGGATCGAATTTACAAGCGGAGATCGGCTGGCCTTCCCGAAGCTCTCCCCAGTGTTCGAGACGACAGCGCCCGGCATCTTCGTCATCGGCGCGCTGGCGGGCTATCCGCTGATCAAACATTGCATGAACCAGGGCCATGACGTGGTCGAGTTCATCAATGGCAACACGACCCTGAAGCCCGCCGACGAGCCGATCCTTGCCGCCAAGTTCAAGGAACTGCCCGGCAAGCGCAGCGTGGACGAGTGGCTGGAACTGCTCCGCTCCAATGTCTCCATCCTGGAAGGCATGTCGCCGCTGCAGATGCGCGAATTTATGTTGGACAGCGAAGCGCGCGCTTATCGCAAGGGCGAAGCGATCTTCGAGAAGAACGATCCGGGATCATCGCTGTTCGCAGTTGCAGAAGGGTCTGCGCTGGTGGAGGTAAGTTCTTCGGTCAGCGTGCCCATCGAAACGGGCTCCATCTTCGGCGAAGTCGGGTTGATCTCCGGGCGGCGCAGGGGCGCGACTGTCTGCGCAGGCGAGGACTCGATCATGGTCGAGGTATCGCGCACGGCGGCGCTCAAGTTGATGTCCTCCGTGCCAGCCGCCAAGCGCGCCGTGACGCGCATATCCACCGAGCGGCAATTGCTCCAGATGTTCGGCGCGGGACTGACGCCTGCCGATCTGGTCGAAGTGCTCGACACCGCCGAGATCATGACGGTCAAGGCGGGCGAGTTCATCATCCGCGAGGGTGAGGAAGGCGACGACATCTTCGTGATCCGCGTCGGATCGATGATCGTGGAGAAGGTCGTCGGCGGCAAGCCCGTGTTCCTCTCCTACCTGCCCGCGGGCAGCTATGTGGGCGAGATGGCGCTGATCTCCGGCGGCCCGCGCACCGCCAGCGTCAAGGCGACGGTCAAGTCCGAAGTCATCCGGCTGAAGGGCGAAGCCTTCCGCAAGCTGATGGAGGCCAAGCCCGCGCTGCTGGAACGCGCCCGCCGCGACATGGCTGCACGCCAGGACATCAATGCGTTTGTAGAGAGCCGCAAGGACAGCTTTTCCACGGTGGTCGACATGTATTCGCAGACGGCGAAGTTCCTGGTCGACAACGGCATCGGCGAAGCGACCGACGTGCTGCTGATCGACGAGCATCTGTGCGTAGGCTGCGACAATTGTGAGAAAGCCTGCGCGGACAGCCACGAAGGCCTGTCCAGGCTCGACCGCGAGGCGGGCAAGACCTACGCCCATCTGCATGTGCCAACCAGTTGCCGTCATTGCGAGCATCCGCACTGCATGGCCGACTGTCCACCCAATGCCATCCATCGCGGGCCTGACGGCGAAGTGTTCATCGACGACACCTGCATCGGCTGCGGCAATTGCCAGCGCAATTGCCCCTACGGCGTGATCCGCATGGACAGCGTGCCGCCCAAGAAGCCGGGCCTGCTTAGCTGGATGTTGTTCGGTGCGGGACCCGGACCGGGCGAGCCCTCCAAGAAATGGCGCTACAAAAATGCCGAACCTGGCGTCGAAAAGCCCAAAAAGGCGATCAAGTGTGACATGTGTTCAGGGATCGAGGGCGGCCCCGCCTGCGTCCGCGCCTGCCCGACAGGTGCGGCGATCCGCGTATCTCCGGAGGATTTCCTGAGCGTCGCGCGCCTCGAACGCGTTACGGGGGACGTGCGCTGATATGGCTACCCGCGCCGCTCCTACTCGCCGCATCAAGGGCGACGTTCGCCACGAAGGCTTTCTGAAACATGCCGGTTTCCGCTGGCTGAAGATTGCCACGGTTCTGTGTCTGGTGGTGATCGCCAGCTATCTGATGATCGACATCACGCCGCGCCATAATGGCGGAAGCTGGTATGGTTACACGCTCGGCACTATCGGTGTCCTGCTGATCCTGTGGCTGACGGCGCTCGGCCTGCGCAAGCGGGCGATGACGACCGGACGCTGGTCGCTGAAGGCCTGGACCTCGGCGCACGTCTATCTCGGCCTCAGCCTTATCATCATCGGCACGCTGCACACCGGGTTTCAACTCGGCTGGAACGTCCACACGCTGGCCTGGGCGTTGATGATGCTTGTGATCCTCTCCGGGATGTTCGGGGTCGGCGTCTACGCCGGCATTCCCGCAGCGATGAGCGACAATCGCGACGAGATGACGCAAGTGCAGATGCTCGACGCATTGCGCGCCATCGACCGCCAGCTCCATGACGCCGCCCAGCCGCTGCCGCACGATCAGGCGTCGGCGGTACAGGCGTCGCTGGATCAAGACCCGTTCAGCGGCGGCCTGCTGCGGCGCCTGACCGGCAATTATCCGAACTGCGGCACGGCACGCGCGCAGGCGACACTGCGCCAGTGGACCGGCGCAAAGCCCGACACCGGCGACGACCCGCTGGAGCGCATCGACGCGCTGCTGGAGCGCAAGCAGGCAACGCTCGCCCGCCTGCGCAAGCATTTGCGGCTAAAGGCCATGCTGGAAATCTGGCTCTACGTTCATGTGCCCGCGACCTTTGCGCTGCTGGCTGCGCTGACGGCGCACATCGTCAGCGTCTTCTTCTACTGGTGATCGCATGACATTCCTCATCCGCCAGATCAGCCATACCGCAGATGGCCGCGAAATCGTCCGCCAGTCGACTTTGCCAAAGCCGCACCTGTCGATCGGTCGCGCTGCCGAAAACGACATTCATCTACAGGACCTTTCGGTCGTGCCCGATCATGCCCGGATCGAGCAGATCGACGCCCGCCGCATCACTGTGCGCTCCACTGGCACATTGGGGTTCGACGTCGACGGGCGCACCGTCACTCGCGTCGATATCGACACGGTAGAAGGCGCGGAGCTGCGGTTCGGCGGCCATCGGATCACCGTTTCACATGGCGAGGCGGATGGGATCGTTCTGTCCGTTCAGCGCGTGGACGCCCTGTCCGATGCGCTGGAAGAAAAGGACGAAGCGCGCGTCTTCTCGCTCACCGGATTGCTGCCGGGGCGCAGGGGCATGGCGTGGGCGCTGGTCCTCTCGATCCTCATCGGCTTTCTTGCCGTGCCGATATTCAGCTATGCCACGCGCCCGGCGCAGGACACACGGAACATCTACGCTGTCCGCGGTGAACGGCAGGCGCAGATGAAGCAGGCGAGCCTCACGAAGCAGGATGATGTGACGGGCGATGCCGCCTGGTCGCCGGGTCCGCTCAGCCAGACTCATCACGCGCTGGAAGGCAAATGCGAAAGCTGCCACGTCAAGGCGTTCGTATCGGTGCAGGACAGCGCCTGCCAGACCTGCCACAACCCTGCGCAAGTGCATGAACATGCCCCCGCCGCCCGGATCGCCATGGCGCGCGCAGCACCCGGCATGGGCGGTCGCATCCTCTCCAGTTTTGCCTCGGCATTCGGCAAGCCGGGCGATGGAGCCTGCGTCGACTGTCACACGGAGCATGAGGGCGCGGGACCGATGCAGCAGACGGCCCAGCAATTCTGCACCGATTGCCATGGCAGCATGAACGAGCGGCTCAAGGACACGAAGCTGGGCAATGCCGGTGATTTCGGGACCAGCCATCCCCAGTTCCAGCCCGCTGTCATGACTGTCGCGCCCTCGCTTGGATTGAAACTGCCGCGCTTCGACCGCGTTTCGCTGGACGCAAAGCCTGTGGAGAACAACGGCCTTAAATTCCCGCACGACATCCACTTGAGCCGGGCTGGCGGCGTTGCGCGCATGGCCCGAACGTTGAAGGGGCAGAAGCCCTATGGCGATGCGCTGGCCTGCGCCGATTGTCATCGCCCGACTGCGGACGGCGTGCGCTTCCTGCCCGTCGACATGGAAACCGACTGCCAGTCTTGCCATAGCCTCGGTTTCGAGAGCATCGGTGGAACGGTTCGCACGCTGCGCCATGGCGAACCGGCGCAAGTTATTGCGGACTTGCGCGCCTTCTATCGCTCGACGGGTCCGGCGCGTCCCATTGCGCTCGGCAGCACGGCGCGGCGCTTGCCCGGAGACTATGCGGCCGCAAAGGTGGGCGCGTCCTATCTCCGTGCCGCGGCCGCGCGTCCCGGCAATGCGGAGGCGGCGATCCGCGCTGTCTTCTCTAGGGGCGGGGCCTGCTACGACTGCCACGTCATCGCCCCACCGGGCGCGGGCGGCAAAGCGAACTGGCAGATCACACCAGTGCATCAGCCGATGCGCTATATGGCGAACGGCTGGTTCGATCATGCCGCCCACAAAATCGAAAGCTGCGAAAGCTGCCACGCCGCACCGAAGTCGTCCAAGGCCAGCGATCTTCTGCTGCCCGGTATCTCCAGTTGTCGCGACTGCCATGGTGGCGAGCAGGCGAAGGCGGACGTACCTTCCGGCTGTGCTCTATGTCACAGCTATCATGTGGGCGATGGTGCACCATGGGTGCCGGCCAATGCGATCAGGGACAAGACCGTTGCCAAAGTCATAGCGCTTTCCGGCGCTCGGGTGACGGGTTCAGCGGACGAGACATTGGGCGAAACGAAACGAAACCGATAGCCAAAGGGGGGCGCACGTCCGATGCTGATCGCACAGATCACGGACATTCATCTTGGGTTCGAACCGGATAATCCGGCCGAATTCAACCGGAAGCGCCTGGATCAGGTGCTCCGGCATCTTATCGACGGGCCTAATCGTCCCGACGTGCTGCTGGCTACTGGCGACCTTGTGGATCGCGGTGACGTGGACAGCTATCGGCGCCTTGCCAACGCGCTCAGCGCTTGCCCTTTTCCGGTTTTCCTCTGCCTGGGAAACCATGATGATCGCACTCATTTCACGCAGCAGTTCCCGCATATTCCGGTCGACGATGGCTTCATCCAATATGTCGTGCCGCTCGATGGCTTACGTCTGATCGTCATCGATACGCTGGAGCCGGGACGCCACGGCGGCGCATTCTGTGCTGCGCGGGCGCAGTGGTTAAGTGCCAGGCTGCAAGAGGATCGCGATACGCCGACGATCATCGTCATGCATCATCCCCCGGTCGAGGTCGGCATCGAATGGATGAACACGCATCCGGACGAGCCATGGGTGGCGCGCTTTGCAGAGACTATTGCAGGGCATGGCCAGGTGCAGGCGCTGATCTGCGGCCATTTGCACCGCGCCATCGTTGCGCCGTGGAAAGGCACAACAATCGCGATTTGCCCGTCTACTGCTCCACAGGTGTCCCTGGATCTTTCTCCCATAGATCCCGACAAGCCCGATAATCGCCCGATGATCATTGCTGACCCGCCAGCCTATGCCCTGCATCGCTGGACACGTCACGGCCTCGTCAGTCACTTCGACACCGCCGACGAACATGTCATGCTCGCGAAATTCGACCAGAATTTGCAGCCTTTGGTGCGGGCGCTGGTGAGTGAACGCCCGACCTGAAAAGCAGAGGCAAATGTCCACCCGTTTTCTGCTGCACTTGATCGAGTTTAAAGCGTTACCGTAACAAGCCGCTACAGCGTCCATATTGGAGCGTAATGTATGCGACGGATGAATGAGCGGTTTGTTGAAAGGTTGCCGCTTGCCGGTGTGCATCCGGCGATTGCTTATGGAGCGACTGTCGGCCTCTGTGTGATCGCGTTGGCGCTGCGGCTGCTCGCCGACGGTGCGCTCCCGACGGGCTATCCCTATGTCAGCTTTTTTCCCGCCGTCGTTGTCGCCGCTTTCCTCTTCGGCCGCGGCCCGGCGATACTTGCCGGCTTTATCTGCTGGGGCATGGCCTGGTATTTCTTCATCGGGCCGCAGTCCGACCACAGCCTGACGCCCGCCGTTCTTGTCGCGCTGTTTTTCTACCTGACAGTGGTGAGCATCAACATCGCACTCACCCACTGGATGCAGGTCGCGAATCACAAGCTGGCTGCCGAACGCGCGCGGGGGGCTGCGTTGGCGGAGCATCGCGAGATGCTGTTCCGCGAACTGCAGCACCGAGTATCGAACAACCTGCAGGTTGCGGCCGCCTTAATAGCATTGCAGCGTCGCAACATCGATCATGACGGCGCGCGCAAGGCACTGGACGAGGCCTCGCACAGGCTGGCGCTAATCGGCAAGATCAGCCGCGCGCTGTACGACCCTAGCGGGCAGCGGCTGTCCGTCCAATCTTTCGTGGAGACACTGGCGAAGGATGTTCTGGATGCGAACGGCCGGACGGATGTGCGCGTCGACATCGTCATCGACGATGGGGCGCAGATCGAGCCGGACGCTGCGATTCCTTTCGCGCTCATCATGGCCGAAACGATAGCCAACGCGCTGGAGCATGGCTTTGCCGATCGCGCAGGAGGGTTGATTCGCGTGGTCCTGAAGAGCGAAGGCGGATTGCATCTTGAGATCGTCGACGATGGCTGCGGCCTTCCCGATGGATTTGAATTGCAGCAGAGCGGGAGCCTGGGCCTTCGCATCGCTTCCACACTGGCGAAGCAACTGGGCGGTACGTTCAATCTCATGCCCGGCGACGGCGGCGGGGTCCGGGCATCGCTGAGAGTGCCTGCACTAGCCTGACGTCGGCCACGCATGAAGATCCTGCCGATACCGGCAATCTGCTGCTTGGCGGCGCGTCCCTCCTCGGCTATGACCCGTCGCCTATGCACAAACATTCGATAAAGTTCGCGCTGGCGATTGCCGCTGTTGCCACGCTCGGCGCCTGTTCCACGTCCAAGAACAAGGCCGACACCCAATATGTCGCGCGCGATGTGTCGACGCTGTACAATGCGGGCAAGTACCGGCTGGACCGGGGCCAATTCAAACTCGCGGCCGCATTGTTCGATGAAGTCGAGCGTCAGCATCCTTATTCGCCATGGGCACGCCGCGCGCAGCTGATGGCGGCGTTCAGCTATTACATGAACACCGATTATAATGAGGCGATCCAAGGCGCGCAGCGGTTCCTGTCGATCCATCCGGGCAACAAGGATGCGCCCTACGCCTATTACCTGATCTCGCTCTGCTATTATGAGCAGATCGCCGACGTGACCCGCGACCAGAAGATCACCCAGCAGGCGCTCGACGCGCTGGGCGAACTGGTTCGCCGCTACCCTGGCACGCGTTATGCCGCCGATGCCCGGCTTAAGGTCGATCTGGTCAATGATCACCTCGCGGGTAAGGAAATGGAGATCGGTCGCTTCCATCAGCGGCGGGGCCAATGGCTTGCGGCGACGCTGCGCTTCCGCTCCGTGGTGGACAAGTACCAGACCACGACTCACGCGCCCGAAGCGCTGGAGCGTCTGGTTGAAAGCTATCTCTCGCTGGGCCTCCCGGAAGAAGCGAAGAAGGCTGCGGCAGTGCTCGGCACCAACTATCCGGGCTCGAAATGGTATGAGCGCTCCTACAAGCTCATTCAGGAGCATCCGCCCAAAACGGCGTGATGCGCGTCCTGTTCCCCTTTCGTATCTAAGGGGCTAAAGCCGTTACGTGCTGACCAACCTGTCCATCCGCAATGTCGTGTTGATCGAGGCGCTGGATCTGGCCTTCGGGCCGGGGCTCGGTGTGCTGACCGGCGAAACGGGGGCAGGCAAGTCGATCCTGCTCGATTCGCTGGGGCTGGCGCTGGGCGCGCGTGCCGACAGCGGGCTGGTGCGGCAGGGCGAGGCGCAGGCGAGCGTCACCGCAACCTTCGAGGAGCCGAATGCTCGTCATCCGATCCGCGCGGCTTTGGCGGAAAACGACCTCGACCTAGAACCCGGCGAACCGATCATCATCCGCCGCACGTTGAAGGCGGACGGGGGCAGCCGCGCCTTCATCAACGATCAGCCCTGCTCCGCCGCATTGCTGCGGGAAGTCGGATCGTCGTTGGTCGAGATCCACGGCCAGCATGATGACCGCGGCCTGCTCAATCCGCGTGGACATCGGGCGCTGCTCGATGCCTTCGGGCGCTGCGACACGGCGCTGGTTTCGGCCGCGCATGGCGCATGGCGCGCTGCGGAGGCCGCTTTGGCGCAGGCACGCGCAGAAGTGGAAAGCGCCGCGCGAGATCGCGAATATCTGGAGCATGCCGTCGCGCAACTTGCGGCCTTCGCGCCGGAACCGGGGGAGGAAGCGCTGCTCGCCGAGGACAGGGCGACCATGCAGAAGGGGGCCCGCCTGACCGAGGATCTGGTCGCCGTGGCGGAGTTCCTTGATGGATCCGAGGGCGGCCTGGCGCGGCTTCGCCAAGCGGCGCGGCGGCTCGACCGGATCGCTTCGGAGCATCCTTTGCTGACCGAAGCCCTGGCCGCGCTCGACCGTGCGGTAATCGAGGCAAGCGAAGCGGAGGACAGCCTCACCGCCGCCAATGATGCCCTGAGCTTCGATCCCGCTCGTCTCGACGGCATCGAAACCCGATTGTTCGAGATGCGGGCACTGGCGCGCAAGCATCAGGTGCAGCCTGACGATCTTGCGAATTTGCGGGCCGAAATGGACGCCAAGCTTCAGCGGATCGACGCTGGCGAGGAAGGCTTGGCGGCGCTGCAAGCGGACCTCGCCGCCAAGGCAACCGCCTATCGCCAAGCCGCGCAGAACCTAACTGCACAGCGCATGGCGGCGGCAATGCGGCTGGACGCGGCCGTCGCGGCGGAACTCGCGCCGTTGAAGCTGGATGCAGCCCGCTTTCGCACGTCCGTTGCGCCACTGGACGAGGCGCAATGGGGGCCGCAGGGGGCGGACCGAGTGGAATTCGAAATCTCCACGAACCCCGGAGCGCCGTTCGCGCCGCTGGTGAAGATCGCGTCCGGTGGAGAATTGTCCCGCTTCATCCTCGCCATGAAAGTCGCGCTGGCGCAGGAGGGAGGGGCTGACACGATGATCTTCGACGAGATCGACCGGGGTGTCGGCGGCGCGGTGGCCAGCGCCATCGGCGACCGCCTTGCCCGGCTGGCGCATGGCAGCCAGTTGCTCGTCGTAACGCACTCGCCGCAAGTTGCCGCCCGTGGCGCGATTCATATGCTAATCGCCAAATCGAGCGAAGGCACGGTAACCCGCACCGGCGTCCACGCCCTGACCGAAGCCGAACGCCGCGAGGAAATCGCGCGTATGCTCTCCGGCGCGGAGATCACGCAGGAAGCGCGCGCGCAGGCCGGGCGGCTGCTGGAGCAAGTGTGATGGGCGATTCTTCCATTCTCACCGAAGCCGAAGCCGCCAATCGCCTGATGCGGCTGGCGAAGCTGATCGCCCATCATAATGCGCGCTACCACGGCGAGGATGCGCCGGAGATCAGCGATGCGGATTATGACGCGCTGGTGCGGGAGAATAATGCGCTGGAGGCGGCCTTTCCGCATCTGGTCCGCGCAGACAGTCCCAATGCCCAGGTCGGCGCTTCGGTAGAGGCGTCGCCACTCGCCAAGATCGCGCATGAAAAGCGGATGATGAGCCTCGACAATGCTTTTGCAGATGCGGAAGTGGAGGAGTTCGTTGCACGTGTACGGCGTTATCTGGCGCTTGCATCGGATGCGCCGGTCGCGATGACGGCGGAGGACAAGATCGACGGGCTGTCGCTTTCGATCCGCTATGAGCATCGCGTTCTGAAGCAGGCGGCGACTCGCGGCGACGGGCAGGTGGGCGAAGATGTCACCGCGAACGTGCGCCACATCTCCGACATTCCACAGTCGCTGCCGGATGATGCGCCCGATCTTTTCGAAGTGCGTGGCGAAGTCTACATGGCGAAGGCGGACTTCGTGGCGCTGAACGCCCGCCTGATGGTGGCGGGGCAGGCGACGGCCGAGGGTAGGGGCGAAGTCTTCGACTCTGAAAGCGTGCGGCAGTTCGCCAACCCCCGCAACGCTGCCGCCGGTTCGCTGCGACAGAAGGAGGCCAGCGTCACCGCCAGCCGCCCGCTGCGTTTCCTCGCGCATGGCTGGGGCGCATATAGTGCCTTGCCTGCCAACACGCAGATGGGCGTCATGCAGACGATCGGGCGCTGGGGGTTTCCGCTTTCGGAGCATCTGCGCCAATTCGAGACCGCCACCGAATTACTGGCGCATTATCGCGTGATAGAGACGCTGCGGGCGGACATGCCCTACGATATCGACGGCGTCGTCTATAAGGTCGACCGGCTCGATTGGCAGGAGCGGCTGGGCTTCGTAGCGAAAGCGCCGCGGTGGGCCATCGCGCATAAATTTCCTGCCGAACGGGCGCAGACGGACCTGATCTCCATCGATATCCAGGTCGGACGCACCGGCAAGCTGACGCCCGTCGGACGTCTCACCCCAGTGACCGTCGGCGGCGTGGTCGTATCCAATGTCACGCTGCATAATCGGGACGAGATCGCTCGGCTGGGCGTGCGGCCTGGCGATCGGGTCGTCGTGCAGCGCGCCGGGGACGTAATCCCGCAGGTTGTGGAGAACCTCACGCGTGACGAACCGCGCGCCCCTTTCGCCTTCCCCGATCATTGCCCGGCCTGCGGATCGGAAGCGGTGGCGGAGGAAGGCGAGGTGGATGTGCGCTGTACTGCAGGGCTCATCTGTCCCGCACAGCGCATCGAGCGACTGCGGCATTTCGTTTCGCGCGTGGCTCTGGACATCGACGGGCTGGGCGAAAAGACGATCCGTGAGTTCTTCGATCTGGGCTGGCTGGAAAGCCCCGCCGATATTTTCCGCCTGAAGGCGCATCGGGCAGAATTGTTGGGCCGGGAGGGATGGAAGGAAAAGTCGGTCGACAATCTCCTGGCGGCGATCGAGGCGCGGCGGCAACCCGATGCTGCGCGGCTGCTGTTTGCGCTGGGCATCCGGCACATAGGCGGAGTGACGGCCCGGGACCTGATGAAGGCCTTTGCGTCTCTACCCGTGTTGCGCGATACGGCGGAAAAAGCGCGTGCGGGCGATACGGATGCGCTGGCCGACCTCAACGGCATCGACGGCGTAGGCCCCGCCGTTGTCGAAGCTCTGGGGGATTTCTTCCATGAAGCACATAATCGCGAGGTGTGGGACGACCTGCTCAGCGAAGTCGCGCCGCCGCCCTATGTCGTGGAAACTCGCGAGAGCAGCGTCTCGGGCCAGACCATCGTCTTCACCGGTAAGCTGGAGACGATGAGCCGCGACGAAGCCAAGGCGCAAGCTGAAGCGCTGGGCGCCAAGGCAGCGGGATCGGTGAGCGCAAAGACCGACCTGATCGTAGCGGGACCGGGTGCCGGATCGAAACTCAAGAAAGCGGCGGAATTAGGTATCCGCGTCATCGACGAGGCGGAATGGGCGGAGATCGTCCGGGGCAGGTAAAATGGCCTTAGAACCAGCGCATGACGCTCCAGCTAAGCGGCGTCCAGAGCCCGATCCGTACCCCGATGCCGCGCAGCTTGCCGCCGGTCCATTCATTGCAAGTGCGTAGCGCGCTGTAGCGCCCGCGACCCGGATAGAAGGCATCATCGGCGCCGTAGCCAGGGATAGCCGGACCGGGGGCGAAGTCGGCATCGATTGCTTTCGTCAGTGCGCGATATTGTGCCGGGCTCAGAACGAGGTGCCGCAGGTCCGGGCCGTTCCACACCCGTTGCAGATGATCGACATGCATCAGCGTCGTATTGCTGCCGGCTGCGGCGCGCAGCACGACCAGCGGATCGACTTTGTCCCATGTGGGCGTGTTCAGATAGAAGTTCCGCTCGCCCCAGCCGAACAGCAGCCACGGCGCAGCATGCCTCGGGTCGGCCAGGTCACTGGCCGGAACGCGGCTCCGCCAGTCATGGAGCGGGTGGACCGCGGGCATTACCAGCCCGGTATGGACACCATTAGTATAGACGTAGATCGTCACACCATCGATCGCTGGAGGAAGCCCGGAGTTGGCCGGGATAACCGATCCACCGATGATGCAAAACCCGAACAGCACCGGTAGCATCAGGACCCAGGCAAGGCACCGTGCGGTCTTTCGGCTATGCCAGCGCGACGTCCTCACTCGTCACCAGCTGCCATAGCCAGGGGCTTCCCCGTTGCGATCACCTGCCCAGCGGCGCGGGCGACGCCAACCTATGGTCGGGCGCTTGCGCAGACGCAGAGTGGGCCACTGCCCCGTGTCGATCCGATCGGCAAGGCGCACACCTTGCGCGCGATAGGCGGCAATCACGCGCTCTGCCTGACTGTCCAGCAGTCCCGCGAGGATCAGCGTGCCCCCATCCTCCAGCACAGCCGTCAGCGAGGGCGCGAGTTCGATCAGCGGCCCGGCGAGGATGTTGGCTATCACCAGGTCATAAGGCGCGCGGCGCATGATGCCGGGATGATCGACGCCCGCCGCTGCAAACAGGGTGAGTTCGCCCAGACCCGTCCCCAGTGGCACGCCATTCGTGACGGCATTCTCCGCCGTCACTTCGACCGAAACGGGGTCGATGTCCGATGCCGTCGCATAGGCACGTGGCCAAAGATGCATCGCCGCAAACGCGAGCAATCCCGTACCCGTCCCGATATCGGCGATATTGCCGAAGCGGTGCCCCACGCCCCGAGTTCGGTCCAGCATCGCGAGGCAACCCGATGTTGTCTCATGCTGGCCAGTGCCGAATGCGCGCCCGGCCCCGATTAAATAGTCCTTGTAGCCCGCAGGCACCGTATCCTCGGGCGTATTCCGCACGAAGAAGCGCCCGGCGATAACCGGCTCCAGCCCCTGTTGACTGATCGTGACCCAGTCCTCCGCCTCCAGTTTTTCAAGCGCGGGCTTCTTGCCTCGGGCGCTGGGGATCAGTGTCTGTACCAGTTTCACCAGCGCGGCATTGGGCTTGCCTTCGAAATAGGCGTCGAGTTGCCATTGCTCGGGATCGTCCTCGACTGCCTCGCTCGTCATCAGCACCGGGGGGCTGTCCAGCATGGCAAAGGCGGCCACATCCCCCTCCAGTGCCTCGGCCTCTCCGCGCGTACAGGGCAAGGTCAGCTTCCAGCTATCGGACATAGCTCGCTCCGTTCGCGTCCAGAATGGCACCAGTCATCGACGGCGGCGCGTCCATGACTAGGAACTTGACGACGGCGGCGATCTCTTCGGGCTCGGCGACCTTGCCCAGCGGGATGTCGGCGAGCAGTTCGTCACCACCCCGATTGGAGAGATAGTCTTCCGCCATGCCTGTCATCGTGAAGCCGGGACAGACGGCAAAGGCATAGATGCCCTGCGCCGCGTAGGCGCGCGCGATGGTCTTGGTCATTGCGACCATGCCCGCCTTCGACGCGGCATAGTGCCAGTGCTCCGGGCTGTCGCCGCGATACGCTGCGCGGCTGGCGACATTGACGATCCGGCCTCCCGACTTCCGATCCTGCCAGTGGAGCACGGCCTTGCGGCAGAGCACGGCGGACGCTTCCAGATTGACGGTCATCGTCCGCTGCCAGGCGGAGAGCCACTCGGCGTCAGCGCCGTCCAGCGGAGCCGCGTCGAAAATACCGGCATTGTTGATCAGGATATCGATGCGTCCGCCCAGCGCATCCAGCGCAAGGTCCCACAAGATGCCTGCTCCGTCAGGCGTACCAAGATCGGAATCTCGGCTGCTGGCTGCGAACAGGCGGATGTTGCCGGACTGCAGGGCATCGACGCACGCGGCCCCGATGCCACGGCTTGCGCCCGTGAGGAGGATGTTGAGTGACATTCGTGCCGGTTAGCCCACCGGCACGATTAGGGAAAGCGCGTTACGTCAGGCGGCGCGGCTGCTCATTTCGGCCGATGCTTCGCGAAGCGAGGTCAATTTGCCTTCGACGCTCATGAAGCCGCGTTCCAGTTGATCAATTTCAGATGCCACCACTTCGGTGTCCTGCCGGATTGCGGATATGGTCGCGGACATCGAATCAGCAGCAAGTGCGGTTTCGTCGACGGCGGCGGTGATCATCGTCACCGTCTGGGCCTGCGCGTCCATGGCGCTGCGGATGCGTTCGGCGGACATCTGCACCTCATCCACCGTTTCGCGGATGCGCTGGTTGGTTTCGACGGACTGGCGCGTCGATGCCTGAATGGAGTTGATTTTGTTCGCGATGTCGTCGGTCGCCCGCGCTGTCTGGTTGGCAAGGCTCTTCACTTCCTGCGCGACGACGGCGAAGCCCCGACCGGCGTCACCTGCGCGCGCCGCTTCGATTGTCGCGTTGAGCGCCAGCAGGTTGGTTTGACCGGCAATGTCGCGGATCAGCCCGAGAATGGACTCGATCGACTGCGCGTTTTCGGAAAGTGTCGTGGACATCGTCACTGCGTCGCCCGCTTGCGCATAAGCGCGCTGAGCCACTTCGGCAGCGCCCTCCACTTCGGCGCGCGCATCTTCGATCGCGCGGATCAGACCGGCGGAGGTTTGCGCCGCTTCCCGCATCGCAAGTGCAGACTGTTCGGCGGCGGCAGCAACTTCGGATGCCTTGCCCAGCATACCGCGTGTCGCAGCGGAGGCATCCTTGGCTTGTTCGCGCAGACCTTCGCCCAGTTGCGAGGCGCTGTCGATCTCTCCAGCGATCCGCTGTTCGAATATCGCTGTTGTCTCCTGACGCTCCGCTTCGCGCTTACCGGCGACATCATTTGCAGATACCGTGCAAATCAGCTCAGATTCGATCATCGATATTCGTAGCATGGACAGGTGCAGGTACCTGTCCTTCGCCGGATCTTGAACTGCGGCTTCAATCTGACCATGCACTACTTGATTAGAGACAGAAACCGCCGCCAGAAGCGTTCGCGCAGGAATGCCATGTTTATGCGCTTCCCGAACGCAGGATCGCAACGAATCCGCCCAATGCTCGGAACCGAAGTTTGCCAGCTTCTCGCGCATGTATCTCGAAACCTCGTCACGCAATGCGTGCAGGACATCCGGCGCCAGGCGTGAACCAAGGGATGCCTTGCTTACATAGATATCGAAGAATGTCTGGGCCGCGGCCTCACCCTTATCGGGAAGAAGCGCGAAAATCTCGGCTGCGTGACGGACCAGCGTCCCTTCAGCGTCGAATTCGCGCAGCCGCTCTTGCACGGAAACATCTGCCTCTATCTGCAACGTCATGAACTTATGCCTCTCGCAATCTAATCAGCTTCGCGCCTCTCAGTCCGGCATAGCGACTCTTGGTTAACCATCTCTTATGCGGCCACGATAAAATGGGCGTCTGCGCCCCTGCGACGTTGTTCAATCCGCCCGCCAGAAGTTTTACGATCAAAGCGCTGCTGCATTTGCACAGTGTAGGGGTGCGCGCTAAAGGGGCTGGGAATCACGCTTATCCAGGGGAGCGCAGACCGCATGGCGCAAACGCGAACAAGGCCACTTTCGCCGCATCTGACTATCTGGAAATGGGGTCCGCACATGGCCCTGTCGATCCTGCAGCGCGCCACCGGGGACGGCATGGCGACAGCGGGCGTTCTGGGGGTCGTCTGGTGGCTCATCGCCGCCGCCTCCGGCCCTGCGGCTTATGAGACGTTCATGCACCATGCCACATCCTGGTATGGTTATGTCGTGATGATCGGTCTGACGCTGTTCTTCTTCCAGCACCTGTTTTCCGGCCTGCGCTATTTCGTGCTGGATATCGGCGCGGGTTACGAATTGAAGACCAACAAGAGCTGGGCGATGGTCGTGCCGGTGGCGGCTATCGCCGTGACCGCGGCTATCTGGCTCAGCATATTGGCGGGGAAGCTCTGATGGGTAGTGGAACGGAAATCGGTCGCGTTCGCGGCCTCGGCAGCGCTCGTTCGGGCACGAAGCACTGGATTCATCACCGCATAACTGCGGTCAGCAACCTGTTTCTCGTGCTGTGGATGATCTTCAGCCTGCTGCACCTGCCGGCGCTTGATTATCTCTCGGTCACGACCTGGCTCGCAAAGATCTGGGTAGCGGTGCCGATGATGCTGATGCTCGTCAGCGTCTTCACGCATCTGCGGCTCGGCCTGCAAATCCTCGTCGAGGATTATGTTCATGACGAGGGCCTGAAGTTCGCAACGCTCATGTTCCTCAATTTCTACGCCATTGCTGGCGCGGCGGCAGGCATTTTCGCTGTCGCCAAGATCGCCTTCACCGGAGCTGCATCCTGATGTCGACCGAAGCCTACAAGATCATCGACCACACCTATGACGCCGTTGTCGTGGGTGCGGGTGGCTCCGGTCTGCGCGCGACCATGGGTATCGCGGAAACCGGCCTCAAGACGGCCTGCATCACCAAGGTTTTCCCGACGCGCAGCCACACGGTCGCAGCGCAGGGCGGCATCGCGGCCAGCCTCGGCAACAACACGCCGGATCACTGGACCTGGCACATGTACGATACCGTCAAAGGATCGGACTGGCTCGGCGATCAGGACGCCATCGAATATATGGTGCGCGAAGCACCCGCCGCCGTCTACGAACTGGAGCACGCAGGTGTACCGTTCAGCCGCAATGCGGAAGGCACCATCTATCAGCGCCCCTTCGGCGGTCACATGCAGAACATGGGCGCCGGCCCGCCAGTGCAGCGCACTTGCGCCGCCGCCGACCGCACCGGCCACGCGATGCTGCACGCGCTTTACCAGCAGTCGCTGAAATATGATGCGGACTTCTACGTCGAATATTTCGCCATCGACCTGATCATGGAAAATGGCGCCAATGGTCCTGAGTGCCGCGGTGTCATAGCGATCTGCATGGAAGACGGTTCGATCCATCGCTTCCGCGCGCACAATGTCGTGCTGGCGACCGGCGGATATGGCCGCTGCTACTTCTCCGCGACATCAGCGCATACCTGCACCGGCGACGGCGGCGGCATGGTGCTGCGTGCAGGGCTCCCGTTGCAGGACATGGAGTTCGTGCAGTTCCACCCGACCGGCATCTATGGCGCAGGCGTGCTCATCACCGAGGGCGCGCGCGGCGAAGGCGGATATCTCACGAACGCGTCGGGCGAGCGGTTCATGGAGCGCTATGCGCCCTCGGCCAAGGACCTCGCTTCGCGCGACGTCGTGTCGCGGTCCATGGCCATGGAAATTCGCGAAGGTCGTGGAGTCGGCAAGGAAGCCGACCACATCTTCCTCCACCTCGACCATATCGATCCGAAGATCCTGGCCGAACGCCTGCCCGGTATCACCGAAACCGGCAAGGTCTTCGCCAATGTCGATCTGACGCGCCAGCCGCTGCCGGTTGTGCCGACGGTCCACTATAATATGGGCGGCATCCCCTGTAACTATCATGGCGAAGTCGTGACGCTGAAGGATGGCAATCCCGATGCCGTCGTGCCCGGCCTGTTTGCGGTCGGCGAAGCGGCCTGCGTGTCGGTCCATGGCGCGAACCGCCTTGGCTCCAACTCGCTGATCGATCTTGTCGTGTTCGGCCGCGCGACCGGCCACCGCATCGCGGAAATCACGAAGCCGGGCAGCTCGCACAAGGCGCTTCCCGCCGACAGTGCGGATCTGGCCCTCTCGCGGCTCGACTATTTCCGCAACGCGAAGGGCAGCACGCCCACCGCGAAGATCCGCCTCGAAATGCAGCGCACCATGCAGAAGCATGCCGCCGTGTTCCGCGACGACGCGCTGATGACCGAAGGCGTCGCCAAGCTCCAGAACGTCTACAAGAGCATGGAAGACGTGCAGGTCACTGACCGCTCGCTGATCTGGAACACGGACCTTATCGAGACGCTCGAACTGGACAATCTGATCAGTCAGGCAAGCTGCACCATCGAAGGCGCGCTCAATCGCAAGGAAAGCCGCGGCGCGCACATGCACGAGGATTTCCCGAACCGTGACGACGCCAACTGGATGAAGCACACCATCTCCTGGTTCGATGGCTGGGGCGGCAAGGGCGGGAAGGTCACGCTCGATACGCGGCCCGTGCACGAATATACACTCACCGACGAAGTAGAATATATCAAGCCGAAGGCGCGCGTTTACTAAACGGCGCTGGTGCGAATCGGAGGCGCGAGCGGCTCAGTCGCTCGCGCCTTTTCCGTGCCCGGACTTCAGCTATTCACGATGCGGCAGAGATACTCTTCCAGCCGCTGCACGCCCTCCGGTGCGACCCTTAGCCCCATCTTCGTTCGCCGCCAGAGGATATCCTCCACCGTTCGCGCCCACTCAGCCCGCACCAGATAATGGACCTCCGCCTCACTGAGCCCACAACCGAAATCTTCGCCCAATGAGCCCGCCTGCTGAGCGTCCCCCAACCACTCAAAAGCGCAGGTGCCGTAGGTGGAGAAGATGCGGCTGGCATTATCAGCAGACAAAAACGGATACCGCTCCGCCACCCGACGCGCCAGTGCATCCCGGTCCGCCAAGGGGAAATCACCTCCCGGCAATGCCGCGCCCGCCGTCCAGCTCTCGCCGCGCAGCACCGGCATCAAAGGCGCGAGCTTCTCCATCGCCTCTTCGGCCAGGCGGCGGTAGGTCGTGATCTTGCCGCCGAAGATCGACAGCAGCGGCGGCGCGCCATCCGCTGCATCCAGCTTCAGCACATAATCCCGCGTCGCTTCCTGCGCCGGGCTCGCGCCATCATCAACCAGAGGCCGGACGCCGCTATAGGTCCAGACTACGTCCGCAGGCGTGATCGGCTTGGCAAAATACTCGCTTGCCGCGGCGCAGAGATAGGCAATCTCCTCTTCGCTGGCTTTTGGAGCGACATCGGCGCTGTCATGGTCCCGGTCGGTCGTGCCGATCAGCGTCAGGTCACGCTCATAGGGGATCGCGAAGATGATGCGCCCGTCCGCGTTCTGGAAAATGTAGCTGCGGTCGTGATCGAACAGGCGCTTCGTCACGATATGGCTGCCGCGCACCAGACTGATGTTTGCGAGGCGCGGCGTATGGGTGCGGTCGATCATCTGAACGACCCAGGGGCCGCCTGCATTCACCAGCGCACGCGCCTTGAAGCTGCCCGTGCTGCCGTCGCTCTCGCGCGTCTCGATATGCCAAAGTTCGCCCACCCGCCGAGCGCCGGTCACTTCGCAACGCGTGCGGATTTCCGCGCCCCGCGCCGCCGCATCCCGCGCGTTCAGAACGACGAGCCGCGCGTCGTCCACCCAGCAATCGGAATATTCGAACCCATGGGAATAGCCCGGCTTCAGCGGCCTGCCCGCCGGGTCGCTTCGCAAGTCGATGGTGCGCGTAGCGGGCAGCAACTTCCGCCCGCCAATATGATCGTAGAGGAACAGGCCCAGCCGTAGCAGCCAGCGCGGCCGCAAGCCCGGATGGTGTGGCAGCACGAAACGCATGGGCCAGGCGATATGCGGCGCGATCTTCAGCAGCCGCTCCCGCTCCATCAGCGATTCGCGCACCAGCTTGAACTCATAATGTTCGAGGTAGCGGAGCCCGCCATGGATCAGCTTGGTCGAGGCAGACGATGTCCCGGACGCCAGGTCGTCACGCTCCAGCAGCAGCACGGACGCGCCTCGTCCCGCTGCGTCGCGCGCTATGCCGGTTCCGTTGATGCCCCCGCCAATGACGCACAAATCATGGATCATCGGTGCGGTCACAGGATAAGCGCCGCGCCCAGCGAAAGCGCGAAAGCCACCAATGTCGCGGCGATCACCGGTGCAAAGCTGCGCCAGCCCTGCGTAAGCAAGACAGCCATCTGCGATTTCATAGCCGTCGCCGTTACCGAGACCAGCAGCAGCGCCTTGGACAGTGAGTGCGATGCATCTACCAACTGCGCAGGCAGGGGGAGGGCGGTATTCAGGCCCACCAGCACCAGAAAGCCGAGCACGAACCAAGGCATCTGCATCCGCCGTGCCACCCCGTCCGCTGCCATGCCCTGATTGCGCAGCACCAGCGCGACGATGGCAAGGACCGGAGCCAGCAGCGTGACGCGCGTCAGCTTGACGATGGTGGCGACTTCGCCCGCACCGCGCGAGAAAGAGAAGCCGCCGCCGATCGCCTGCGCGACGTCGTGGATCGACGCGCCGATCAGGAAGCCCGCCTGCCGGTCGGTAAGCCCCAGATATTCGGCGATGGGAGGATAAAAGGACATGGCCAGTGCGCTGGCGACCGAGATGCCGACCAGCACGATGGTGAAACGCGCCTGATCGATGCGTTTCTCGCCGATCAGGCTCCAAAGAGCGAGCGCCGCCGAGGCTCCGCAAATCGCCGTGGCCCCGCCCGCGAGCAGGCCGAACATCACGTCCTGTTTGAAAAGTCGCGCCACTAGGATGCCGGTGAGCAGGACCATTGCCATGATCCCTACCAGCGCTGCGAACGCGGGAATGCCCAGCGAGCCGATCTGCGCGAAGGTGATCTGCATGCCTACCAATACGATGCCGACCCGTAGCAGCGTGTGCGAAGCGAAAGTGAGGCCGGGGACAAGCTTCGGCTCGGCGCTGACGAAGCTTAGCGAAAGGCCGATCAGCAGGCCCATCAACACCAGCGGCGCGCCATAATGATCGCTTAACCATGCAGCAGCGAGAGATGCGACGACAGCCATGGCCATGCCGGGGACACGTTCCTGCCAACGGCGCTGCGGCTGCGGCGTGTCCATCAGCAAGTCGCCGTACAGATCGGCGGCCATCACTGGCTTTCTGTCTTGCGCTGTCATACCCATCGTGCCTATAGTTGCCACTGGCCCTCTGCAACCGAAAAAGCGATGCAGGCAAGCATCGACGCAGGTGCGGCCAGCCAAGGGAGAGGCAATGACGAAGGACGACGCGCTTGCCGACGAAGAGACCGTCTCCAGCGGGCAAGTGGCTACCGGTGCGGCGCTTCGATACGGCCTGATCGCACTCATTTTCTTTGCGACCGCGCTCAATTACGTCGACCGGCAGGTGCTGGCGCTGCTGAAGCCGATGCTGGAAAGCGAATTCGGCTGGTCCGATCAGCAATTCGCGCATCTTGGCTCATCCTTTCAGATTTCTGCTGCCATTGCATTGCTAGGGGTAGGCTGGTTCGTTGACCGCTTCGGCGTGCGTTTCGCTTATGGAGCGGCGGTCGCGATATGGAGCCTCGCTGGCATGGGCCACGCCATCGCCATGACCGTGCAGCAGTTCGTCGCTGCCCGCGTGACGCTTGCCGTAGCGGAGTCCATCAATACGCCCGCGGCCATCAAGGCCGCCGCGACATACCTGCCGATGCGGGAGCGTTCGCTAGGAATCGGACTCATCAACACCGCCCCCAATATCGGCGCGATTCTTACGCCCTTGCTGATCCCGCCGTTTGCGCTGGCATTCGGCTGGCGCGCGGCGTTCCTCGTCACCGGGGGGCTGGGCTTCGTCTGGCTCGCCTTCTGGATCATCGGCACACGCAAGCTGGCGCCGGTCCGCACGTTCCAGTCCGCAAGCGCGATCAAGGGCGTGCGCTGGGGCGAACTTCTTACAGACCGCCGGACCTGGGCGGTCATCGGCGCCAAGGCGTTCACCGACCTTGTCTGGTGGTTCATGCTGTTCTGGATGCCCGACTTCTTCGCCCGCCAGTTCGGCATGTCGCAAGGGGCGTTGGGATATCCGGTTGCTCTGATCTACGTCCTTGCCGCCCTGGGCGCGATCAGCAGCGGCGCATTGTTTCCGATCCTGCTGTCCCGTGGATTTACCGTGAACCGCGCGCGTAAGCTCTCGATGTTCCTCTTCGCCCTGATGATCCTGCCCGCTCCTCTGGCCTTGCAGGCGGGCAGCCCCTGGGTCGCGGCCCTGCTGATCGGCATGGCGCTGTTCGCGCATCAGGGATTCTCGACGAACATCTTCGGCATGACGGCCGATGTGGTGCCGACCAGTCGCGTCGCCAGCGTCATCGCTCTGGGCGCGATAGCCGGGAACCTCAGCGGAACGGCCATGATCGAATTTGCCGGCTGGTCACTCAGTTCCGGGGCCGGATACTGGCCGATGTTTGCAATTTGTGCGGCGGCTTATCTCGTTGCTTTAGGCTGGATTCAGCTGCTCCTGCCACGACTGGTGCCTGCGGCCTCGTAACGCTGCGGGAACAATTCTGCCTGCTCAAGCGTCCTATCCTCCAGCAGCCACCCTTGGCCGCATCTTGGGAGTTGGATCATGGGCATCATCATTCTTATCATTGTCGGCGGAATTATTGGTTGGCTTGCCAGCATGGTCATGCGGACGGACGGTCAGCAGGGCGTGTTCCTGAATATCATCGTCGGCATCGTCGGCGCTGTTCTTGCAGGCTTCCTCGTGTCGCCGCTACTGGGCATCGCACCGATCACCAGCGGCAGCTATGATATCGCGTCGCTGCTGGTATCGTTCGTGGGCGCAGTCATCCTGCTGGCGATCGTGAACCTCGTACGCCGCGGTTCGGTTCGGTAAACACCTGCGCAAATTTATCGGAAAGGGCGGCCATCGTGCCGCCCTTTTTCGTTTAGTGGAGCAGATGGTTGACCGCAACTCCAGTAAGGATCGCGCACGTGCCGGCAGACATGCCGCACAGCACGTAGCCAATGTGACGCAGTACCGGAGGATGGGGCCGCTTCGCTGCGCGATTACGTCCGGCCGAAGACAGGACGAAGCTGGCGAGGACGCCATACGTCAGGGCAGCAAACTCGATCATGGTGACTCCGTGGATTTCCGCTAGCTGTAAACTACACTGAAAACCCTAAAGCAATCTCACCACGAGCGGCAGTTGCGACGAAGCGTTCCAAAATAATGCTGCACTGCGGAACTTTTTTGTAACCCCTTAGCGAGCGCAAAAAAGCTGGCGACCCGTGCAGTGGTCGCCAGCCCTCTCACCGACCCGACAGCATCGCCGGTGAACCGTTTGACTCATTTTTCGCTGCCGAAGTTCACGCGTGCAGTGAGCCCGAAATAGCGGTCCGCTTCGCGCGGAATGATGTAGCGATACGAGCCGCCCGGCCCGCCTGATACGATCGAAGAGGCGAAGCTCTGGTCGAACAGGTTCTTGACCTGCGCGCGCAGGCTCCAGCCATTGTCCGCGGCGACCAGCCCGGCACTCACATCGACGATGCCATAGCCCTTCACGGTGGTAGCAGCACGGGTTGCGGCGATGGGGCTCAGCTCATAAAGCTGGCTCGATTGATAGCTGCCCTGTGCGCCCAGTTCGATGTCGGCAAAGCCCCCAGTCTCGATCTTGTAGGTAGCGCCCAGCGAGCCCTTCCATTTGGGCGCATTGGACAGTCGCGTGCCGTTTGGAACGCGCTGTGTGGCATCGGCGCCGGGCGGCAGGCGAAAGCTATCGATCTTCGCATCGGTGTAAGCGAGACCGCCGTTTAAGCTGAAAGCACGCGAGGGCTGATAGAGCAGGTCGATCTCTACGCCGCGCGTGGACACGCTACCCGCATTCGTCAGCCGGGTTACGCGTTCCCCGGCCACGACGTCGGGGTTGTTGGCCTGATAGTTCTTATACTTCGCGTAGAAGCCGGCGATGTTCAGGATCAGCGTGTTGTCCAGCAACTGGTTCTTCAGGCCGACCTCGTACGCATTCACCGTTTCTGGTGCGATGACCCCGGCGCCCGATGTGCCAAGGTTGAAGAACAGATTATATGCTGGCCCCTTATAGCCGCGCGTGTAGCTGGCATAGCTCATGATCCTGTCGGTGAGGTCGAACTGGACCGCGGCCTTGCCCGACCAGTTGTCGTTCACCGTCTTCAGATTCAGTGGGATGCCGTTCGATACGCCCGGCACGAACCGCCCCGTAACCGGGTCGACAAGTCCGTTATTATATACGCCGGCGTCGAAGCTCGGGTTGATCCCTCCAGCAGCGGCAGCGCCGACATTGGAGCGGCGGATCAGATTGCCCTCAAGCTGATCCGTCGTGTAGCGGATGCCGCCGATAAGGCGCAGCCGATCCGACACATTGAGCGTCACCTGACCGAAGGCGGCCATGTTGGTAAAGATCGAGCCGTAATCCGTGGTGCCGGTTACTGAGCGGGCCGTCGATACTCCGGGCGCGGTCGAACAGGGGATGAGACCCGGCGCCGCCGCAGGAAGAGTAGAGGCTGTGCAGATGATCGAATCCCGCGTGAACTGCCGCTGCGACTCCGCGCGGGAATAATAAAGGCCCGCGACATATTCGAAGAAGCCGCCCGTCGGCGAGGACAAGCGCAATTCCTGGCTGAAGGTCTTGGATGTCTGAGGGCCGATGTCATGGAGCTGGTTGAGCCCGACATAGGGACGGTCGAGGAAATCGCCGTCGCGGATCTCGGTGTTGTCCCACTTGCGATAGGCCGTGATCGACGTGATGGTCTGCCCGCCCAGTTCGGCGTCGAGCTGCATCGAAACGCCCCAGCTTTCCTCCTTCGTCTGGGTGAGGAGGTTCTGGTTCACGCGGCGCGTATCGTCGCCGCGGATGTTGGTGCCCGCCAGTGCTGCGGCCGCCGCATTGGTAGGTATGGTGCCGATGACTTCCGCACAGCAATCGTCGTTCGCCTTGCGCCAGTCGCCGCGCAGGATGAGCGTCACGGCGTCGGACAGATCGGCTTCGATGACGCCGCGCACGCCGTAATGCTTGTAGCCGTTGACCTTGCGGCCCAAGGCGACGTTGCGGAGATTGCCGTCATATTCGCTGTAGAAGCCCGTCACGCGCGACCGGATATTCTCCCCCAGCGGCAGGTTCAAAGTGGCGCGGGCGCGATATTCCTGCGCGCTGTAATAGCTGGCTTCCGCACTGCCGCCGAACGTGTCTTCCGGCAGCTTCGTGACCATGCTGACGACGCCGGCCGACGCGTTCTTGCCGAACAGCGTGCCTTGCGGGCCACGTAGTACTTCGATGCGGTCGATGTCGACCAGATCACCAAAGCCTTCGCCCGCGCGGCTCAGTACGACTCCGTCGATCACGGCCGCGACCGAGGGCTCGGCGGCGATGGAGAAGTTGATGGTGCCGACGCCGCGCAGGAACAGCGCCTGGTTGAGGCTGGTGCCGCCCTTGCGGAAATTCAGGCTCGGCACGAGATATTGCGCGTTTTCAAGGTTCACGCCGCCCTGCGACGCAATCGCCGCGCCGCTCACGACCGATACCGACAGCGGCACGTTCTGGAGATTCTCCTCGCGCTTCTGGGCCGTGACGACAATATCGATGCCGCTGCTTTCCTCTGCAGCAGCAGGGGCGGCGGCACGATCCTGAGCAGATGCGGGGTGGCAATCGCCAGGGCGCTGACGCCTGCCAGCGCTGTCATAAAGCCGGAGCGGGAAAGCGCGTAGCGATTGCAGCAGGTCATGGGATCCTCCCTGAAGTACCGTGATTTATGGCCAACCCTGCCTTAATCCGAGGGTTTGGAATGGTGATAAGGGCCGAAGCGATGAATTGTCAATCTTGAACGGCAGTAATGCTTGTGGCATTGTCCATCGCTGTCATAAATATGTGACAGCCCGCTCCCGGATCGGGATGCGGCACCAGAGAGGACCTATGGCCGCAGCAGCGCCCACACTGAAGGTAACGGAAGACGGCTTCGCGCTCTGGCTGGGCGATCGCCTGCTGGCGACTCACAGCGCCGCCTTCCCGATGGTCGCGGTCGGGCGTGGCAATGCGGATGTGGAGATGTTTCGCGGCAACTTCCGTCTTTTCGATACCGTGGCGGAGCGGATACCGCTTACCCATGCCCGTCTCGTGCAACGATCTGACTCCGGCGATGCCTGGCAGATGGAAATGGCGAAGGGGGAGGGGCTTCCGGCCACCCTTTTGCTGACGGTTTGCCCGGACGGGCTGTTCCTGAAGGCGCACGACAGGACGATCAATCGCTGCTGGCTGACCTTCCATGCCGAACCCGAAGAAAGGATCTACGGGCTGGGCGAGCAGATGTCCTACCTCGATCTGCGCGGCCGTGTTTTCCCGATCTGGACATCGGAGCCGGGTGTCGGCCGCGACAAAAGCACGGCTTTCACGCAGGCCATGGATGCGCAGGGGAATGCCGGCGGCGATTACTGGACTACCAATTACCCGCAGCCCACCATGTTGTCGTCTCGTCGCCACGCCCTGCATGTCGACACGAACGCCTATTGCGCCTTCGATTTCACCGGCGAGGGCAGCTTCACGGTGGAATGCTGGGAAATCCCCGCGCGCGTCGAACTCTTCGAGGCCGCGACCATGGCCGATCTGGTCTCCGCCCTGTCGCTACGTTTTGGCCGCCAGCCGATACTGCCTGAATGGGCGACGAATGGCGCGATCGTCGGGCTGAAGCAGGGACAGGAGAGCTTTGCCAGACTGGAGAGGATGATCGACGCGGGCGTGCCGGTCAGCGGCCTCTGGTGCGAGGATTGGGTGGGGCTGCGCATCACCAGCTTTGGCAAGCGCCTGTTCTGGGACTGGAAATGGAACCGCGAACGCTATCCCGATCTCGACCGTCGCATAGCGCACCTCGCAGAAAAAGGCGTCCGCTTCCTCGGTTATGTGAACCCTTATCTCGCGATCGACGGCGCCCTGTATCAGGAGGCGCTGGCGGCGGGCTATCTTGCGCGGCGACAGGATAGCGACGCACCCTATCACGTGGATTTCGGAGAGTTCGACGCCGCCATCGTCGACTTCACCAATCCAGACGCCTCCGAATGGTTCGCCGACCGCGTCATCGGGCAGGAGATGCTCGACTTCGGGCTCTCCGGCTGGATGGCGGACTTTGGCGAATATCTGCCGACCGATGTGCGGCTGTTCGACGGCAGCGACCCAATGCTCGCCCATAATGCATGGCCGACTCTCTGGGCCAAGGTGAATGCCCGTGCCCTCGAACTCCGAGGCAAGACCGGCGAGGCGGTGTTCTTCATGCGGGCAGGCGGCACGGACGTCGGCAAATATTGCCCATTGCTCTGGGCGGGGGATCAGTCGGTCGATTTCACGCGGCATGACGGCATCGGCACTGTGATTACCGCCGCGTTGTCGGCGGGGTTGGTCGGCAATGCCTACAGCCACAGCGACATCGGCGGCTACACAAGTCTGCTCGGCAATGTCCGCACCACCGAACTGCTGATGCGATGGAGCGAACTCGCCGCTTTCACGCCGGTCATGCGAACGCACGAGGGCAATCGCCCGGACGAAAACCTGCAGGTGGACTCCACAGCCGAACTTCTCGCCCATTTCGCCGCGATGACGCAGCTTCACGCCGACCTCGCGCCCTATACCCGCGCGCTGTGCGTCGAAGCGCGTGACAAGGGCCTCCCCTTGCAACGCCCGCTGTTCCTGCATCATGAGGAGGATATGGACAGCGACATTCTGCAAACCCATTATCTCTATGGCAGCGACCTGCTGGTGGCCCCGGTGGTAGCGGAGGGCGCAACCCGTTGGCGCTGCTATCTGCCATCCGGCGCGACATGGGTACATTTGTGGACAGGTATCCCGAGCGATTGCGGCTATGCGGAAGTCGAAGCGCCCTTCGGTCGGCCGCCCGTCTTCTACCGCGCCGACAGCCGCCACGCGCCTCTCTTCGCAGACATCGCCGCCCGTCATGTCGAGCGCTGCCGGACGCTGCTCGCATGAACGCCCGCGCCACCATCCACGACGTCGCACAAGCCGCGGGCGTATCGGTCAAGACCGTCTCCCGCGTCCTCAACAAGGAGCGCTATGTGAGGGACGACACGCGGCAGAAAGTCGAGGAAGCGGTCCGTGCCCTCCGCTTCAGCCCCAGCATCGCCGCTCGCGCCCTTGCCGGCCGCAAGTCCGGGCAGATCGCGCTCCTCTACGACAATCACAGCCCTTATTACATTCATCAGATCCAGCAGGGCATCTGGGAAGCCTGCCGCGAAGAGGGCGTGCGCCTGCTCGCCCAGCCCGTCGATATCGCCTCGCCCGACGTGGCCCGCGAAGTTGGCGGCCTGATCGACGAAACCCATATCGACGGCATCATCCTCTCTTCGCCGGTGACGGATTGCGCCGCGGTGCTGGAGGAACTGGAACGCCGCGCAATCCCCTTCGTCCGGATTTCACCCGGCACCAACCACGGGGTCACCTCTTCCGTATTCATCGACGACGTGCAGGCGGCGGACGATATGACCACTTACCTGATCAACAACGGCCATCGCCGCATCGGCTTCATCATCGGCCACAGCAATCACATGGCGAGCAACGAGCGGCTGTTCGGGTATCGCCGCGCGCTCGACCGCGCTGGCATAGAATATGAGCCCGCCATCGTCCTGCCGGGCGAGTTCGACTTTGCGAGCGGCGTGAAGGCGGCCGAGATTCTGTTAGGCATGCCGGACCGCCCCACCGCCATCTTCGCGAGCAACGACGACATGGCGGCGGGCGTGCTCGCGCTGGCGCACAAGCAGGGCATTGCAGTGCCCGACCAGCTATCTGTCGCAGGCTTCGACGATACCGTCCTCGCCCAGGTCGTCTACCCGCCACTCACCACCGTGCGCCAGCCGACCCGCACGCTGGGACATACCGGCACGCGGCTCCTCTTTACCATGGGCGCGGGCGCGGAGCATCGCCGCCTGCCGCACGAACTCATCGAGCGTCAATCGACGCGCGCCATCTCCCCAAAGGATGTTTCATGACCACGCAGGCTTTCCTCGCTCCTCCGCCCCGATCCCGCCCCCTCGGCAAGACCGGATTGACGGTCAGCGGCCTCTCCTGGGGCATGTGGCGCTTCAAGGGCAATGACGTCGCCGCCGCCCGCGCGCTGGTGGACGCTGCACTTGAGTCCGGCATCACTTTGTTCGACACGGCCGACATATATGGCCCCGACAATGGCGAGGCCTTCGGCGCATCCGAGGCGCTGCTCGGCAAGGTGTTCGCTGCGGACAGGAGCTTGCGCCGCAAGATGGTGCTCGCGACCAAGGGCGGCATCGTCATCGGCACGCCCTATGACAGCAGCGCCGCCTATCTTTCTTCTGCCATCGACGCGTCGCTTTCCCGCCTCGGCGTCGATCATGTCGACCTGTGGCAGATCCACCGGCCCGACATACTGACGCATCCGCAGGAGATCGCCCGCACGTTGGAAGACGCACATAAATCGGGCAAGATCGGCGCGATCGGCGTCTCCAACTTCACGCCTGCGCAGATCGAAACGCTGGCCCATTTCCTGACCGTTCCGATTGCCAGCACCCAGCCGGAATATTCCGCCCTGACGCTCGGGCCCCTCGTCGCGGGTAAACTGGATCAGGCGATGCGGATGGACATGGCGGTACTGGCCTGGTCGCCGCTGGGCGGCGGGCGCATTGCCGATCCCCGCAGCGAGCGAGAGCGCGCCGTCGCGGCCACCCTCAAGAAGGTCGCCGACCAATATGGCGTCTCCGTCACCGCCGCCGCCTTCAGCTGGATCATGGCGCATCCGTCTCGCCCGATCCCGATCGTCGGATCGCAGACGCCCGCGCGGATCCGCGAATCCGCCGACGCCTATAAGGTCCAGTGGACGCGTGCCGACTGGTACGCCGTGCTGACCGCATCGAGAGAGGAACCCCTTCCATGAGCAAGCCCTGCGAAGTCAGCTGGTTTTCCGCCCTGTGCGACGATGATTACGAGTTCCTCGGCAAACCCGATCCCAAGCTCGCCTCAAGCTGGGAGCACTGCCGCGACATCGTGCTGCAGGCGGAGAGCGGCGGGTTCGACAACATCCTGCTGCCGTCCGGCTATCAGCTCGGCATCGACACCACGATCTTCGCAGGCGCCATCGCGCCGATGCTCAAGACCATCCGCCTGCTGATGGCGGTGCGCATCGGCGAAGACTGGCCGCCGCAACTGGCCCGCCGCATCGCCACGCTGGACCGCATCCTTGGCGGGCGGCTGACCGTCAACATCATCTCCTCCGACTTGCCGGGCGACACGCTGGAGAGCAATCGGCGCTATGCCCGGACGCTTGAAGTCATGCAGATCCTGAAGACGATGCTGAACGGCGAGCATCTCGATCATCAGGGCGAGTTCTACAAGCTGGACCTCGACCCGCCCAAGATAACGACTGTGTCCGGCAAATGCCCGCCACTCTATTTCGGCGGCCTCAGCCCCGCAGCGCGCGATGCCGCTGCGCAGGGGTGCGACGTCTATCTGATGTGGCCCGACACGATGGACAAGGTGCGCGAGATCATCGCCGACATGACGGCCCGCGCCGCCAGCCACGGCCGCACCCTGAAATTCGGCTATCGCGCCCATGTGATCGTCCGCGAGACCGAAGCCGAAGCCCGCACCGCCGCAACGCGCCTGCTCTCGAAGCTGGACGATGAGACTGGTGCCGCCATTCGCGCCAAGTCGCTCGACAGCCAGTCCGTCGGCGTCACCCGTCAGGCCGAACTGCGCGCGGCGGCGGGCGAGGAAGGCTATGTCGAGGATAATCTGTGGACCGGCGTAGGCCGTGCCCGCTCGGGCTGCGGCGCGGCGATAGTCGGCGATCCCGATCAGGTGCTGGCGAAACTGCGCGCCTATCAGGCAGAAGGGATCGAGGCCTTCATCCTCTCGGGCTACCCCCATGCCGCCGAAGCCGACTTGTTCGCGCGTCATGTCTTGCCCAAGCTGGAGCATGGGCCGCTGCTGTTGGGGGAATAAACCCCTCCGGTCGCCCTGAGCGAAGTCGAAGGGCCAAGCTGAACGAAGTGAAGGTGCTTCGCCTACGCTCAGCAGAACCCTTCGACTACGCTCAGGGCGAACGGTAGGGGGTATGTGCAAGACGAGAGGATAGCCAAAAATGACCCAGCCCATCCTCGTCATCGACGAAGGCACCACCTCCACCCGCGCAATGCTGTTCGCGCCGGACGGAGCCTGCCTCGGCACCGCGCAGCGCCCCCTGACTCAGCATTACCCCGCACCGGGCCGTGTCGAGCATGACGCCAACGAGATATGGTCCCTGACCCTCGAATGCGCACGCGAGATGGTGGCGCAGGCTGGCGGAGCGGATCGCATCGCCTGCATCGGCATCACCAACCAGCGTGAGACTGTGGTCTTCTGGGACCGCCGCACCGGCGAAGCCGTCGCCCCCGCCATCGTCTGGCAGGACCGGCGGACCGCGGAGACCTGCCACGAACTGATCGTCGCGGGTCACGAACCAGTGGTGCAGGCGCGTACCGGCCTGCTGCTCGATCCCTATTTTTCGGGCAGCAAGATGGGCTGGGCGCTGGACCAGTGGCCACAGCTGGAGGAACTGGGCGACTACCTCGCGGTCGGCACCGTCGAAAGCTATCTCGTCTATCGCCTGACCGGCGGGCTCCACATCACTGACGCCACCAATGCCTCTCGCACCGCGCTGATGGCGATAGAGCAGGGCGGCTGGGACGCAGACTTGCTCGACCTGTTCGGCGTACCCGCCACGCTGCTGCCCGAAATCACCGATTGCGCAGGCCGGTTCGGCACCACGCAGGCTGACTTGTTCGGAGCGCCGATACCGATCACCGGCCTCGCCGGAGACCAGCAGTCCGCCTCCATCGGCCAGGCCTGTCTGTCCCCCGGCCAGACCAAGGCGACTTACGGCACCGGCGCATTCATCCTGACGCATTGCGGCACGGACATGCCCCGCTCGAAACATCGCCTGCTCGGCACCATCGCGTCGCAGATCGGCGGGCAGCGCTGTTTCGCGCTCGAAGGGTCGGTGTTCGTCGCGGGCAGCGTCGTCAAATGGCTCCGCGACGAACTCGGCATCATCGACAATGCCGAACAGACCGCCGCACTCGCGGCATCGGTACCCGACAATGGTGGCGTCAGCTTCGTGCCTGCGCTCTCTGGCCTTGGCGCGCCCTACTGGCGGCCCGATGCGCGCGGCGCGATCACTGGCCTCAGCTTCTCGACTGGCCGTGCCCACATCGTTCGCGCCGCGCTGGAGGCCGTCACGCATCAGTCGCTCGACCTGAAGGCGACCTTCGCCGCTGACGGTGCGGTGTGGGCCGACTTGCGGATCGACGGCGGCATGGTCAGCAACGATTGGCTGGCGCAGGACCTTGCCGACATGCTCGACCTGTGCGTCGAACGGCCGCATGTCATCGAAACGACCGCTTTGGGCGCGGCAATGCTGGCGGGGGTAGGGGCGGGCCTGTTCCCGGACCTTATGGCCGCCTCTGCCATGCGCCAAGGCGCCAGAGCCTTTCATCCCCGGTCCAATCCCGTCGCCTCTGCGCGCTGCCGCGCCTGGGAAGTCGCGGTGTCTGCTGTGCTGCAAGCCTCGGAAGCGCGTGGGTGATGCCTCATCCACAGCTATTTATTTTCGCTGCGTTCCTATCCCCTTGCCTTTTCAAAAGCCTAGGAAAATCCACGCGTCGCGGCTGCTGGTGAGCAAGTCCAGCGACGAAGCGAATCGCGGCAGCGACGGGCCGAGTTCCTGAATCCGCATTTACCCTCTTGCGTCCACGCAGGACTGTGGCACTATCCCTTGTGTAAGGACAACGGGGGTTGCCCAATAGATTGTGGTTGGCTCGCCGGCATGTTCCGGCGGATAGGAGGATTTTTGCCTCTGTCGGTCGTAAAATCTGGGTTCCGGGGTCCTTCTTTCGAAGCTGGTCATGCTATGAGGGGCACTTGTCCCAATGAAGCCTTGACCGAATCGAACGGAACAGGAACATTCGGAGGCTACGGCAATGGACTTCAGGGAAAGTCAGGAAACAGGTGCAAGCGACGTGGCTACGATAATGGATGAAGTGCTCGATGCCGTGGCGGCCCAGTCGGCGCCCAAAGCGGCGGCTACGGAGAAGCCCGACGCGCTGTCCTCGCACACGGTGCAGGCGCGGCGTTTCGACGTGAAGACAGATAATTCGCGCGATGCCCTGCTGACCGAGTTCGGCAAGGATACCCTGCGCGACCGTTACCTGCTGCCCGGCGAATCCTATCAGGATCTGTTCGCGCGCGTTGCGGCCGCTTATGCCGACGATCAGGATCATGCCCAGCGCGTCTATGACTATATCTCGCGTCTGTGGTTCATGCCCGCAACGCCCGTGCTGTCCAATGGCGGCACCGGTCGCGGCCTGCCGATCTCCTGCTATCTCAATTCGGTGGATGACAGCCTGGAGGGCATCGTCAACACCTGGAACGAGAATGTCTGGCTCGCTTCGCGCGGCGGCGGCATCGGCACCTATTGGGGCAGTGTGCGTGGCATTGGTGAGCCGGTTGGCCTCAATGGCAAGACCAGCGGCATCATTCCCTTCGTCCGCGTCATGGATTCGCTCACGCTCGCAATCAGCCAGGGTTCACTCCGCCGTGGCTCGGCCGCCTGCTATCTCGACGTCTCGCACCCGGAGATCGAGGAGTTCCTCGAAATCCGCAAGGCGTCCGGCGACTTCAACCGCAAGGCGCTGAACCTCCACCACGGCGTGCTGCTGACCGACGAGTTCATGGAAGCCGTGCGCGACGGCACCGAATTCCACTTGCGCAGCCCGAAGGATCAGTCGGTGCGTGCCACCGTCGACGCGCGCTCGCTGTTCCAGAAGCTGGTGGAAACCCGGCTTGCGACCGGCGAACCCTATATCATCTTCGCCGATCAGGTGAACCGCTCGATGCCCAAGCATCACCGCGATCTTGGCCTCAAGGTTTCCACCTCGAACCTCTGCTCCGAAATCACGTTGCCCACGGGTCGCGACCATCTGGGTAATGACCGGACTGCGGTCTGCTGCCTGTCCTCCATGAACCTGGAAACCTGGGATCAGTGGAACGGCGACAAGGCCTTCGTCGAGGACATCATGCGCTTCCTCGACAATGTGCTGCAGGACTATATCGACCGCGCCCCACCCGAAATGGCCCGCGCCAAGTACAGCGCCGGCCGCGAGCGTTCGGTCGGCCTCGGCGTCATGGGCTTCCACAGCTTCCTGCAGGCACGCAACATCCCGTTCGAAGGCGCGATGGCGAAGTCGTGGAATCTGCGCATCTTCAAGCAGATCAAGGGCCAGGTCGACGAAGCGTCGATGCAGCTTGCGATCGAGCGCGGGCCGTGTCCCGATGCCGCCGACATGGGCGTGATGGAGCGCTTCTCCTGCAAGATGGCGATCGCGCCGACGGCCTCGATCAGCATCATCGCGGGCGGCACCTCCGCCTGTATCGAGCCGATCCCGGCGAACATCTACACCCACAAGACGCTCTCGGGCAGCTTCTCGATCAAGAATCCCTATCTGGAAAAGCTGCTTCAGGACAAGAGCAAGGACAGCACGAACGTCTGGAACTCGATCCTGGAGAATGGCGGGTCGATCCAGCATCTCGACTTCCTGAGCCAGGAAGAGAAGGACGTGTTCAAGACCAGCTTCGAAATCGACCAGCGCTGGCTGCTCGAACTCGCCGCCGACCGCACGCCCTATATCGATCAGGCGCAGTCGCTGAACCTGTTCATCCCGGCCGATGTGGACAAGTGGGACCTGCTGATGCTCCACTATCGGGCGTGGGAACTGGGCATCAAGTCGCTCTATTATCTCCGCTCGAAATCGGTGCAGCGCGCCGGTTTCGCGGGCGGGGTAGAGGCCGATAACACGCCCGATCTCAAGAAGATCGAGCTGTCGACCGGCGAAACCACCGATTATGACGAGTGCCTCGCCTGCCAGTAAGGCCGCTGTCGCCACAAACGAAAAGGGGCTGACGCGATGCGCGCCAGCCCCTTTTGCTGTCGGCTTTTCGGCGCGATCAGATGACAAGGAAATCGGCGCTGGTCAGATGCAGCCCCGATGTCAGCGTTGCGATCTGCACCGCAGCGCCGCTGCCCGACCCATCGGCATCATAGCTCAGCACACCCGTAGCGCTGTTGTAGAGCAGATGCTGGCCCACCGTGGTCGCGGCCTTGCCGATGGCGAACGCGGCGGCGCTCAACTGGCCATCTCCACCGAGCGCGGCGAAGAACGCATTGTCGAACACCAGCGTGTCGTCGGCGACGTTGAAGTCCGTGATCTTGTCCTTCTCGCCCGGCGCCGTGTTGAACACGAAATAGTCGTTCCCGCGACCGCCGCTGAGTTGATCGACGCCATTGCCGCCAAACAGCCAGTCGGAACCGTTGCCGCCATCCAGCTTGTCATTGCCGTCCAGACCGAAAATCCGGTCGTTGCCCGCCATGCCCGCCAGCTTGTTGGCCGATGCGTTTCCGCTGAGTTCGTTGTCCAGCTCGTTGCCCGTGCCGCTGCCCGTCGTACCTGCCAGCAGAAGCCGCTCCACATTATCGGCAAGCACATAGCCCGCGCTGCTGATCACCAGGTCGTTTCCTCCGCCCAGCGTCTCGACCACGACATCGGCCGACGTGGAAACGTAGTAGGTGTCGTTGCCCGCGCCGCCAATCATCGTGTCGGTCGAAGCCCCGCCGTCCAATATGTTGTTGCCTGCGTTGCCCGTCAGCACGTTGCCCTTGCTCGTACCCGTCAACTTGATATCAGCCGTGCCCAGCGCCGTCGCATTCTCGACGAAGCTGTCCAGAGCGAAGTCGATCGAAGAGAACACGGTGTCGATGCCGCCCGTGGAGCGCGTTTCGATAACCCGATCGCCGACATTATCGACATAATAGAAGTCATTGCCGTCACCGCCAGTCATCTGATCGGCGCCGGTCCCGCCGTCCAGAACATCGTTGCCGCCAAGCCCGCTCAGCAGGTCGTCGCCGCCCATCCCGTACAGCCAGTTCGCGCCGTCCGTGCCTGTCAGCTCGTTGGCGATACCGTTGCCTGTGCCGCGCGCGGCCGCGTCCGCCAACGTCAGCGTTTCGATGTTGTCGGACAGCGTATAGTCGACATGCGCCACGACGCTATCGACGCCACCATTCGCAGCTTCCACGATGATGTCGGAGCCCAGGAGGATGTCGTACTGGTCGTCACCGCTGGTGCCCTGATGAACTTCGCCAAGAGTGCCAAGGCCACCAAGTCCCTGGCCCTGCGCATGGCCGAAATCGAGGCCGTAAAATGTCGCCTGCCCGAAGCCGGTGCCCTGCGTCTCGTTGACGCCCAGATACACGCCTGCCTTGAAGTAGAGCGAGTCCGGCTGCCAGACGCTGTTGATGGCGGTCGTGCTGCCATAAGCCTTCCCGTCCGCGTAGACCACGACTTCCAACGTGTTGCCAACGGCGTTGATCTTGTAGGAGAAAGTTTCGCCGATCCCGATCGAAGGCAGTTCGTTGTCGGACGATACCAGTTGGAACTTCATTTCCTTGTTATTGGGGCCCGCCAGATCGTTGACGAAGTAGACGCTGCCATTGTCCCAATACAGCCTGACGAGTTCGTCGTTCTTGCCGTGGATCTGGCCAATCACGAACTTGCCGGTCGTGCCGTTGAAATATGTCGGCGCTTCGTCGATCCGGAGCGTGGCGGTCATCGTGCCCCCTTGCTTGAGGTTCCACGCAGCAGAGTTTCCATTGTTCAGTTCCCGCAGTTCCGACCGCGCATATTTGCTCCCGCTCGTGGTCGATCCTTCGACCATTGCCCTGAAGGTGAGCGCGCTGCTCGACGCCTGGAAGAATTCCGAGCCCGCATATTTCGTCAGGTCGTCCACCTGAGCGGCGACCCCGGACGTAGTACCTGCCTTGTCGACGGGAAGGGCGATCCGCCACTTCGCGAAATCAAATCCGCTTGCCTTCATGTTCATTTGATAACCCCCAGTAGCGATATTGCCGATGAGGAACCGAACGTCGGTCCACTGAGATGTAAAATCGCAAACAAATCTGACTAATTCCGCTCAGAGCTGTGCTTAATGGCTGATTAGCCAAACACATTTTCCAGACCCGCTCGGCACCTGTGGGGTGACGCCGGGGCTTGCGGGTAAAATCTCTCCTGATTTCAAACAGGCGGCGCACTATCTCTGATGGATGCTGCTTCGCGCTTCACATCGTGGCGGTCTGAAGCCGTTTGTCTCCGTGGGCGCTTTAACCGTGAACCGTGACTTGAACTCTACATCAAAAAAACATCAGCCGTAAAGTTTCGATGTCGACATGAATATAAAACAATAGGAAACAGTTACTTACGTATTTTAACGGGTTGTTCCTGTGTTGTTCCACTTTGACACGCACGGCTTTTCCACACCCAAAACTGTTCGCAACCGCAAAAAGAAATTTGTTTTTCCGCAATTGCATAAGGTAATGATGGGGATAACACACGGATCTCCTCAGGAATCGCCAACAGGCGCATCTGACCGGGACTGTGCGGTTGCGAAATTCAGCGAACCTATTGGGGGTCCCCATGCGCGTATCAGTCTTTGGAATCGGTTATGTCGGCGCAGTCACTGCCGCCTGTCTTTGCAAGAGCGGCCATGAAGTCATTGCGGTCGACAATAACGCCGCGAAGGTGGACCTGCTCAACGCGGGCAAGGCGCCGATCGTCGAACCCGGCCTGCCTGAGCTGATCTCGAACGCCGTCGCCAACGGCACCTTGCGCGCCACGACCGATGTGGCCGAAGCCATCCAGAACAGCGAACTGTCGATCGTCTGCGTCGGTACGCCCAGCCTGCCCAACGGCAATCTGGATCTCGGCTATGTCGTCACGGTCTGCGAACAGATCGGCTTAGCATTGGCGCAAAAGGGCGACTTCCACTCCATCGTCATGCGCTCCACGATGCTGCCGGGCTCCATGGCGGGCACCGTCATCCCCTCGCTCTCCCGCTCGTCCGGCATGGTCGCGGGCAAGGGCTTCGGCGTCGCCATCTACCCCGAATTCCTGCGCGAAAGCACGGCGATCGCGGACTATCTGGAGCCCGAAGTCATCGTCATCGGCAAGATGGACGACACCACGGTCGATCGCCTGCGCGAACTGAACGAAGGCATCATCGGCGAAGTCCGTGTCGTGGAGATCGGCACTGCCGAAGCCATCAAATATGCCAACAACTGCTGGCACGCGACGAAGATCGTGTTCGCCAACGAAATGGGCAATATCTGCAAGGCCGCGGACGTCGACGGCCATGAAGTCATGGAAGTGCTCTGCGCCGACAAGCGCCTGAACATCTCGCCCGCTTACATGAAGCCGGGCATGGCGTTCGGTGGCTCGTGCCTGCCCAAGGACCTTCGTGCGCTGCGCTACAAGGCCGCGTCAATGGATGTGCGGGTGCCGATGCTCGAAGCCGTGCAGATGTCCAACGAGCTGCAGGTGGACCGCGCATTCGACCTGATCGCCTCGCGCGCCACCAGCCGCCGCATCGGTATGCTCGGCCTCAGCTTCAAGTCGGAAACCGACGATCTGCGCGAAAGCCCGCTCGTCAGCGTTGCCGAAAAACTCTACGGCAAGGGCTACGATCTGAAGATCTTCGACGCCAATGTCAGCTATTCCAAGCTGGTCGGCGCGAACCTGCACTTCATTCGCTCGCACATTCCGCATCTGGCCGAACTGCTGGTGGAAGATGTCGAGGACGTTGTCTCGCACGGCGACACCATCGTGATCGGCAATGGCGACCATCGCTTCCGCGCGCTGCCCGGCAACATTCCGGCTGGCAAGACCGTGGTCGATCTCGTCCGCATCGACCGCAAGCTGCGCTCGAATGAAAGCTACGAAGGGCTGAGCTGGTAACGGCACTCAGCGACTCGCGCCGAGAAACGCGCCATGCGTGGCCTGATCATTTACTTCCTGGTGCTCGCCGCCCTCGCTTATCAACTGGATGAGAGTTGGCTCGACCCGGTCTCGCCTTATTATCTGGCGTTGATCGGCACCATTGGCATCTGGCGATATGGATGGGCGGCCATCCATATCACTCGGGCCATGCTGTACCTGCACATCGTCTTTCCGCGCATGCGCCGGAAGGTCGAGGCGGCTGGCGAATCCGCCATGCCAAGCCATGTCTACCTGATGGTGACAAGCTTCCGGATAGACACGGAAACGACCCGCAAGGTCTATCACTCGGTCTTCAAGGAAGCGGTGGAGTCGGGCCTTCGCTGCACCGTTGTGGCGTCGCTCGTGGAGATGGGCGACCAGCGGCTGGTCAAGCAGCTCAGCTCGATGGCCGGCGAAACTGATCTGGTCGACCTTAAATTCGTCCGGATCGCGGGAACCGGCAAGCGCGACGCTCTGGCCGAAGGATTCCGCCTGATCGCCCGCGCCGCGCCGCCGCCGGATGCGATCGTCTGCGTCATCGACGGTGATTCCATCCTTGAGGATGGCGCCCTCCGCCGAAGCCTGCCCTTTCTCTCGGTCTATCCCAAGGCAGGTGCGTTCACCACGGACGAAGTCTGCAAGGTCGAAGGCCGTGAGATCTTCCGCCAGTGGTACTCGATGCGCTTTGCCCAGCGCCAGATTCTCATGTCATCGCATGGTCTGGCCAAGCGAGTCCTGACGCTGACCGGGCGCATGTCCGCCTTCCGCGCCGATCTCGTCACTGACCCCGAATTCGTGCGCCAGATCGAAGTCGACTGGATCGACCACTGGCGTCTTGGCCGTCTCAAATTCCTGACAGGCGACGACAAGTCGAGCTGGTTCTTCCTGCTCCGCCGCGGCTGGCAGATGCTCTACATTCCGGACGTCAAGATCGTCACGATCGAGCATCCGCCGCACAACAGCTTCCTCATCGGCTCGACGCAGTTGATGGTCCGCTGGTTCGGCAACATGCTGCGCACCAATGGCCGCGCGCTGAAGCTTGGCCCCCGCAACATCAGCTGGTGGACCTGGTGGTCGATCTTCGACCAGCGCATTTCGATGTGGACGTCGCTCACCGGCCTCGTCGCGGCGATCCTGGCCAGCATCTTCATCGAGCCGACGCTGATCCTCGGATATTTCTACTGGGTCGCGTTCACTCGCCTGCTGCAGACGATTGCGCTGCTCACCGTCCGGCAGGACGTCAGCTGGACCTATCCGTTCCTGCTTTACTACAACCAGATCTACGGTTCGATAGTAAAGACCTACATCTTCTTCCGCCTCGACCGCCAGAAATGGACCCGGCAGAAGACCACCAACAGCAGCGCCAACACCAGCTTTTTCAAGCGCTACGTTTCCGTTTCATCTTTCTTCGTTCACTCCTTCGCCATTCTCGTCCTCATCGTTTTCGTCGGAAACTTCATGAGAGCCTTGACTGTCGACAGCGTGAGGAACGTCGATCTGATGTTCAGCGAATAGTGATCAAGGAGGACTTATGAGCACAGCCGCAACGATTAGCCATGAGGCGGCTAGCCAGCGTCAGCACACCCGCATGAAGGTGGCTGCGCAGGCCATCATCGAGGGCAAGGTGTACCAGACGTCCGACTGGTCCGTCGGCGGCGTGTGTATCAAGGATTATGACGGCAAGGTCGCGATCGGCGACATCCTGCTGCCCCAGATGCGGTTCAACTTTGATGGCTTCGACATGACCATCGATGTCGAACTCGCCGTCCGTCACATCAATGAAGAGCAGAACATCATCGGCGGCGCCTTCTCGCAGATGAGCTGGCAGCAACTTTCGCTCCTGCACTTCGTCCGCGACGCCTATCTCAGCGGCGAAATCGTCGATGCCGGCGACATCCTCCACGTCCTTCAGCGCGACAACAGCGCCCGCGTCCGCACCAGTTCTATGCCTGAGGCCGAGATATCGCCGCGCCGCGCCCTGTTCGACGTGCTCCGCCGCAACTTCGGCCTGCTGCTGTTCGTCGTCGCGGCCGTTACCCTGACGGCCTATGTGCTGATGAACCTCTATACGCGCACGTTCGTGGTGGCTGCGGAAGGCGCCGTCACCAGCCCGTTCGGCACCGTATTGCGCGCGCCGACCAGCGCGACCGTCACATCGTTCAGCGTCAAGTCTGGCGACAAGGTGGAGCCTAACCAGATCCTCGCCTCGATGGAGCGCATCGATGGGTCGGTGCTGAACGTCGTCGCCAACTGCCGCTGCATCGTCGGCGAACGGCTGGCCCAGCTTGGCGCACCGCTGTCCCGCGCCGCGCCGATCATCAGCCTCGCGCCCCTTCGCGGCAAGGCCGAAGCCACGCTGGTCGTGCGGCTGAAGGAACTGCGCAAGGTCAGCGTCGGTGATCGCGTCGCGGTCAACTTCTTCAACGACGACAGCGAGGCGATGGGCCGGGTCAAGAGCATCCTGCTGCCGGGCCTGACTGATCCCGAAACGCTGGAACGCACGGGCTTGCGCGTGCCCGATCTGGCGGGATCGGTGGTCGTGGAATTCGATAACCCTGTCGACGCAGGACGCCTGGGCCAGCCCGTATCCGGTCGCGTGCGGACGCTGCGGCTGGGGCTCTGAACCCGGCCTGGGCTGCGAAACTCGGGTGCCAAGGGTAAACGGAATGGACGGACTCATGAAATATTTCACGCATGGCACTTTATCTGCGGCGGCTTTCGGCACGGCGCTTACTCTGTTGGCAGGCGCGGCCGTAGCCCAGGACGCAACTCTCTACGCTCCCCCACCGCCAGCCGACGCGGCCGCAATCCGCGTGATGACAGCGGGCGGGCAGGCCCCCGCAGTGTTGGTCGGATCGACACGGTTCCAGCCCAAGCCCGGCCTGCCCAGCGGCTATCGCCATGTGAAGCAGGGCCAGCTCCCCGTCACGGTCGGCGCGCAGAAGGTTGCCCGCCCGTTCGCCGCGGGTCGCTATTACTCGATCGTCACCGGCAATTTCGGCCGCGAGCAGTTCCGCATCTTCTCGGACCCCAAGCCTTCGCTCAGCAAGGCAACGGTCGTCTTCTACAACCTGTCGTCCATGGATCAGGTGTCGCTGAAGACGGCAGACGGCAAGATCACGCTTCAGCCCAACGTAGCCCATGGCGCTTCCGCAAGCCGTGAAGTAAATCCGCTACGCGTAGGCTTCGCCGTCTACCAGGGCAGCCGAAAGCTCGGCGAAGTTCCCGCCGTACAGCTCCGCCGCGGCGCGACGCTCGGCATCTTCCTGACGCAGGCTGGCCGCCCGCAAGTGTTCAGCGCCCCCGGCGCAGCGATCGGGCGGTAACGCAGACGCATGGTATTCTCCTCGACCATATTCCTGTTCCTGTTCCTGCCGATCTTCCTGGCGGTTTATTATGTGACGCCGACGCGGCTTAAGTCGCTGACCATCGTGGTCGGGTCGTATATTTTCTACGCGTGGTGGCGCGTGGATTATCTGCTGCTGCTGATCGCGATCACGATCTGGGCATACAGCATCGCGCTGCTCATCGACCGATCCGTGCAGGAAGTCTGGCGAAAGCGCTGGACGGTGATCGGCATCACCGTCTCCCTGCTGACGCTCGGCTACTTCAAATATGCCAATTTCGCGCTGGATTCCTTGAATAGCGTGCTCGGCACCACCAACCACCCGATCTTCCATGCCGACCACATCATCCTGCCCATCGGCATCAGCTTCTTCACGTTCCAGGCGATCAGTTACATGGTCGACATCTACCGCAAGGATTCCCGTCCTGCGCGGTCACTGCTCGATCTGGCCGCGTTCAAGGCGCTGTTCCCGCAACTGATCGCCGGTCCCGTCATCCGCTACAAGGATCTGGACGAACAGTTCGCCCACCGCACCCACAGCGTCGAGAAGTTCGGCGAAGGCGTCGTGCGGTTCGCGCAGGGTTTCGCGATGAAGGTGCTCATCGCCGACACCATCGCGCCCATGGTGGAATATTGCTTCGCGCAGCCCAATCCCACCACGCTCGACAGCTGGCTGGGCGCGCTTGCCTACACGGCACAGCTCTATTTCGACTTCGCCGGCTACAGCAGCATGGCCATCGGCCTCGGCCTGATGATCGGCTTCCGCTTCATCGAGAATTTCGACCAGCCCTATGCCAGCCGCTCCATCACCGAGTTCTGGCGGCGCTGGCACATCAGCCTGTCCACCTGGCTGCGCGACTATCTCTATATCCCACTAGGCGGCAATCGCGGCGGCAGTTTCGCGACCTATCGCAATCTGTGGCTGACGATGGTGCTTGGCGGCATCTGGCACGGCGCGGCCTGGACGTTCGTGCTGTGGGGTATCTGGCACGGCAGCATCATGGCGATCGAGCGCGGCTTTGGCAAAGGCAAGGGCGGGCAGTTCTTCCGCTCCGCCGCGGCGTCATGGACATTGACCTTCCTGTTGGTCGTCATCGGCTGGGTCATGTTCCGCGCGCCGTCCGTAGAGACCGCCTTCAACGTCTATCGCGGCATGATCGGCCTGCACGGATGGAGCCTGTCGCCGGAAGTCGCGTGGCAGGTCCGCGGGCTGCAGGTGGCGATGCTGATCGCCGCCTACGGGATCATCTTCCTGGGTGCGCTGCGTGTGTGGAACGTCACCCTCATTCGCGCAAGCTGGCCCCGCTCCCCGGCTCTCGTCGCGGCAAGCTGGGGCGTGTTGCTGGTGTTCTCCGTCGCCAAGCTCTCGGCCGACAGCTTCTCACCTTTCCTGTATTTCCAGTTCTAGGCCCGCAGTCATGACCGCCTCATCCGATCAGCAGACCAACCGCTATTCGGCCTTCATGGGCATTGCCCTGCTGGGGTTTGCCGCGACGCTGGCCGTGCTCAATCCCTCGACCTGGATCGGCAGTCTCGCCGTGCCGTTCACGGACGGCCAGTGGGCAGGGCTGTACGGCAAGAATTTCGACAAGACGCTGGCCCTGACGCAGCCCGCAAAGGACGCCTTCGGCACGCTTTCCTATATCGGCTTCCGGGAAGGCCGGCCCGGAGTGCTCGTCGGGTCGGACGGCTGGCTGTTCACGGACGAGGAAATGGCTCGGCTCGATACGCCGCGTGTGGCGTTCGCGGACAAGATTTCCTTCATCCGCGCCGCCAAGGCCAAGGCAGAAGCCGCCGGAACGCAGGTCATCGTCGCCCTGATCCCCGCCAAGCTGCGCGTCTATGACGACAAGGCGGGGCGCTATGGCTTCATGCCCAAGCTGGCGCCTGTCTACACCGAAACCGTGACGAACCTGCAGGGCAGGGGCGTCCCGGTCGTCGATCTGCTTGGCCCATTTGTCGAGAACAGGTCCAAGACGCAGCTGTTCCTCAGAACCGACACCCACTGGACGCCACAAGGCGCTGAAATCGCTGCCCGTGAAGTAGCGAAATCGGTGATGAAGGCGGGACTGCTGGCGGGCGAACCCGCGTCCGGCGAGTTCGTGTTGAAGGAAGGCAGTCCGAAGGAACATCGCGGGGACCTGCTGGCGTTCCTGCCGCTGCTCGACGTCGCGGGTCCCAAGGCTCCCGCCCCTGATTTCATTCGCACCGGCGAAGCCGTGGAACGCCCCCCTGCAGGTACTGACGCTGGCGACGCCCTGCTCGGCGAAGACACGTTGCCGGTTGCGCTAGTCGGTTCCAGCTACAGCTTCGACCGCCGCTGGCAGTTCGAGGATCAGCTGAAAGTCGCGCTGCGCACTGATATCCTGAACGCAGCGCAGGAAGGGCAGGGGCCTTTCAAGCCCATGGCCGATTATCTGGCCAGCGCCGAGTTCCGCGAAAAGCCGCCCAGGCTGGTGATCTGGGAAATACCTGAGCGCTATCTCTGGGCCGCCGCCAGAATGCCGAGGCTTTGACGTCCATGGATATGCCTACACCCTCCATAGCGACCGATACGCCGAGGACCGCCGCGCTCAAAGCGCGTGCCGTCACCTGGCTTACGGCGCATAAGCGCGCCTCGATCGCAGGCGCCGCTGCCGTGGTCTTGACGGTGATCGTCGGGCTCGTCCTGCTCGTGAAAGACATACCGCACGGGCAATCCTGGTCCATCGGCGCGACACAGGATGTCCCTCAGCTTTCTTCGGTCGACGTCGCCAATCTCGATCGGCGACTACTGGAACTGAACGCCGGTTCGCCGGATTTCTCGGCCAAGGCGGACGCCCATCTCGAACTGCTGTCGACTTTGAAGCTGGTCGACGGGCGCGGCGACATTGCGCTCGATCGGCACCTGCTTCGCTTCATCACAGTGATGCGCGCCAAGATCCAGACGCCTGACGCCAGTGTCGGCTACGAATTTGCCGAACAAGCGTTCAACCTGATGGACGATGTCGGCCTTCGCCAACGCGCTGCCCGGAAACTCGGCGTGCTTACCGTCGCCAGACGCATTCCTCCACCGCAACGTGTGGAACGTCTTTTTCGCATATGGTCCTACATGGATCGTAGTTGCCAGAAATCGGGCAGCAGCTGCGACCGCCTGACGCATGACTTCGCGCTCTATTTCGCCGCCCATGCCAGCGTGAACGCCGACGCCCAGCAGACTGCCTTCCTGCTGGCGCGCCGCATCGCGAACCCGCGCGAGCGCACCACCGCCTATAGCGAGATCGGCACGCTGATGATGCGCCAGTTCAATCTTAACCGGAGCGACGCCGGTCTGGCTGCCTTCATAGACATGGCGCTGAAGACCCGGCAGCCCAAGCTCGCGCTCGGCGCCGCTGCGGCCTTCCCGATGCGCCGCGCCGAAGATCGCGACGTGATGCTGCGTGCCGTGGCCGAGACGCTGCTCGACAAGCGCAACGTCGTGGATGCCCTCGACGCTGGCCTCGCCATCTCCGGCACGGCGTCACGCGATGCTGCTTTGCTGCGCGTCGTCAATGTCGGCGCGAACCGCGGCTATATGCACGAGGCGCAAGTGGCCGAACCCGCCATTACCGGTAGCGAAACCCGTACGATGGCGCGGATGCTGATCGGCGTGTCCTTGGTCAAGGCCGGTTATGCCGCGCAGGGAATGCCTTATCTGACGGACATCGTGCGCTCGATCTCCGCAATGCCGGATGGTCCCGCCCGTCAACTCGCCGCCGCCTATGGTGCGCGCGCAATGGCCGAAACAGGCGATCTAAAGGCGGCGTCCAGCCTGCTCGACCTCTCGACCTCCGCCAGCGAAGCCCGCGACGACGCACTGCTTGCGTTTGCCGACGTCTATGCTCGGACGAAAGATGCCGCTGGCATGGCGGCTCTGGCCGACGAGGCACAGGGACAGTTGGCGGGAGAATTGCAGGGCCGCGCATCGGCGATCGTCGCCCGTGGTGGGGATTTCAGCCGTGCGGACGCGATGGTTTCCGCACTCTCCGACGACAGGGCATGGCTGCAGGCTGCTGCCCGACTGGCCCTCAGCGCCGATATGCCAGCGGCATGGACGGCCACTGCCAAATCGCGCCTTGAGAAGATCTTCACGAAAGAGCCGGCTCTGTGGGATGGCATAGCCTTTGCCGACGCAGCCTTCGCCGCGACATCGGGCGATCTCGAAGTGGCCGCACGCAGATTGCCGCTGGTCGCCGATGCCCGCCTTCGCGCCGATGTCGCAAAGCGCGTCGGCATTGGGCTGGTGCGCAAGGGCAATTACGATGCGGCTCTGGCGCTCTCCGGGCAGTTCTCCGCCAATGACGCTGCCGACCGCGATGCGTTCAAGGCTGCCGTCTCGCTCGAACTCGGGAAAATGGGCGCGATCCGTCTGGCGGCCTATACGGTCAGAGGCATGTCGGATGTCAACTTGCGCGTCCGCACATACCAGACGCTGGCCCGCTCGCAGGCCAACACGCTCGACCGTTTCACCGCGTTGAAGGGAGAGAGCCAGCCGCTCTCGCCCGATATGGACCCGGCTCTGCGCCCCCGGACCGAGATCGAGCGCTATATCTATGCGACCTTCGACGTGAAGCAGCAGAAGCTGGGTGACTTCATTCCCCGCCTGCCCGACAGCGACCGCTTCGATGCCGATTATGTACGCGCAAATGTGCCGCAGAGCGACGACAGCGGTGTCCTCGACATCGTTCCGCTGGTGAACAACGACTATAACAAAAAATTCCTGACCGCCCGATCCGTTCAGGACGACTGGACTCTCGTGGGCGCGACCATCGTCATGGCCGCGCAGGGCACGCGTCACCCCGTATATCTTCATCTGAGTCAAGGCCGCCTCAGTGCGCCCCAACTCTGGGAACAACTGGTGATGCGGGGGCAGGGCAACTTGCTGGCGCGCACCGGACGCACCTACACCCTGCGCGCGCCGCTGTTCGTCAGCGAAGGCGCGACGCTCACCCTGAGCGCCAGCGACGTGGACACGATGCGGCTCTCGACCGAGCGGGCCAGCTTCATCGTCAACGCCGGCAACATGCACATCGCAGACACGACGCTGGTCGGCTGGACGGAGAAGACCGCGGCGCCGACCGAGATGACCTACGAGAGCCGCAATGACTTTCGCCCCTTCTACATCGCCTGGAGCAACTCCACGACACGCGCCGTCGGCACGCAGTTTCTCAACCTTGGCTACGCGTCGGGCAAGGCGTACGGCATGACGCTGACTTACGGCCCGGTAACGCTGCTGCAGCGAAATGTGGAGCAGGTCCGCCCGCCGACGGGCACCTTCGTCGAGAACAGCTTCCAGAACATGCTGTATGGTTTCTACAGCTACGAAGCCAATGACGTGCAGGTCGTCGGCAACGAGTACCGCGACAACATCGTCTACGGCATCGATCCGCATGACCGCTCGCACAAGCTGCTCTTCTCCTTCAACACCGTCTACGGCAGCCACAAGAAGCACGGCATCATCGGATCGCGTAATGTCGAAGATAGCTGGGTCATCGGTAATCTTGCCTTCGACAACCACGGCTCGGGCATCATGATGGATCGCTATGCGGGCCGCAACATCATCTATGCCAACACTGCGTTCGACAATCACGCCAACGGCATTTCGATCTATGAGAGCCCCTGCAACATCATCTCGTCCAATGCCGTCTTCAAGAACGGGCGGTCGGGAGTCACGGTCCGCAACAGCTGGAACGTCGGCATCTTCCACAATGAGATTACGGACAACGGCAACCTCGGCATCGAAGGCTATTCGATCGAGTTCGTGACCAAGCCCGGCGCGCCCGAACGTAACCTGCTGCTAGACCCCTACGAGCGCTTCCTGTCCGCCGCAGCCGCTTCCAACACGCTGAAGAACAACAAGCAGGGCGGGATGGGCATGATCGGCATGGGCGCGATGCTGCTGCAGGACAACACGCTCATCGGCTCGTCCAAGCGCATGTTCCTCAATGACCTGAAGCTGGCAGAGCGCGATATCGGCGCGCGTCAGGCGGATGGCGTGATGGTCGGCGGAGGCTGCCCGAAGCCCAAGCGGCCCTATGCCTGCCCGTTCGTCCAGCAGAACTTCCTGTCGCGTGAATTGCCGCTCGTCCCCGCCGCTGGCCGTCCGTTCCCGTCCTGCTCGGGCCGCACCATCATCAACGCAGCCACCAGGCAGGGGGGCCAGCGCTTCGCCGCAGAGGTCGTCCGCGAAGATGTCGATGCCGATGCCGACGGGCAATCCGTGGGAGGCGGCCTGTGAACAAGTCGGCTTTGATCGCGGGCACCGGGCTACTCTGGCTGCTGGCAATGGGTATCGGCGGCTATGTATACAAGGTCGCGCCGCCACCGCCGCTCGAACAGGCGGATGCCGCCGTCCGTCTTGCCGCAGCGCAGGACGACAAGCTCGCCTTCGACGCCAGCATCAAACAGCTTGAGGCGCTCTCGCCCGGCCTTGCGACGCTGCGCCGTTATGAGAATATCGGGCGGTCGGTCATGCCGCTGACCCCGCAGCAGGCGGCGGAAATGAAGATCGCCGCGCGCAAGCAGACGATGGCCGACCCGATGACGCGGGACGAAGCGACGCGCAAATATGCCTTTGAACTGGCAAGCCAGCCCGCCACGGCCTCGCGCGGTGTCAGCATCCTGCAGGGCATGGCCTCGAACGGTGACACTGCCGCCACCGCCCTGCTTGCCGAGAGCCTGGAAAGCATCAACATCCGGCGGGCCGAAGTCGGGCCGCTCTGGCGCTCGATTGCGCTGAAGCGGTCGCAGGCTGCGTTGAAGACCGCCGAATTCCTGGGATTCCAGCCGCGCCTCACGCTGACCTCCTACGAAGCGCGCGATTATCGGCGCGTTGCCGAACGGCTGATGCGGCGGGAAGCGGCGGACGGCAGCATCACGTCGATGGTGAACCTGGGCGATCTGCTGCGCGAACGCGGCGACGCTACCGACATCGCGCAGGCGCGCGACCTGTACGAGCGCTCTATCGCCCTGGGATCGGTGCGCGGCATGGTGCGCCTGGCCGAACTGCTGTTGAAGCCCGGTTTCAGCAAGGAGGAGTCGGAACGCGCTTTCCGCCTGCTGCGAGGCGCAGTGGCGCGTGGATCGGCTGGCGCATCCTACATCATGGCGGAGAACTATCGCCTTGGTCGCGGCGTCGCCGTGGATAATCGCAAGGCGTATGCCTACTATCGGGCAGCCGCGCGCGGCGGCAGCTCGGGGGCACAAGTGCGGCTTGGCGACTTTGCGGCAGATGGCGTACTCGGGGCGCCCGATCCGAAAGCCTCGTTCGAATGGTATGCGCGCGCTGCGACCGGAGGCAGCGCCTCCGCTTACACCAAGCTGGCGCAAGCCTATCTCCCCGGCGGCCTCATGCCGCAGAACAATGAGCGCGCCGTCGAATATCTGACCGAGGCCGCCAAGCGCGGTAGCGTGCGCGCCATGTCGGAACTGGCCGACATCTATCGCTTGGGCCAGATCGTCGACCGCGACATCGACTTGTCGAACGAATGGGCCTTGCGGGCCGTCAACTCCGGCAGCACGAACAACGGCCTGCGCATCATCGCTGCACAGGCGGTGGTCGTCGGCGGCACGACGCCTGCCGAACTCAACCGCGCGCAGGACCTGCTGAACCAGGCAATCGCCAGCGGCAGCGTCGAGGCGCGCACGAAGCTGGGCGGGTTGTTGCTGTCCATCGGCGATCCTGAAAGCGCGAAACAGGCTACCTCGCTCTTCAAGCAGGCAGCCGCAAGCGGCAACGGCGAAGCGCTGGCCTCCCTCGCCGCGATCTATGCGTCGGGCAACGGCGTGCCGGTCGATCCTGCCCTCAGCTTCCAATATTTCAATCTCGCCGCCAGCCGTGGAACGGCGGCTGGCTTCCGGGGCATGGGCGTCGCCTATGCGTCCGGCTTCGGTGTCGCGAAGGATCTCAACAAGGCCGTCGAATATTACAAGCGCGGCGCGGCGCTCGGCGATATCAAGGCGACCATCCTGCTTGCGGGCTGCTACATCGACGGCTGCGGCAGCGCGCCTCAGCCTGCCAAGGGCAATGCCCTGATCGTCAGCGTCTTCGGCCGCGGCAACAATGACGTCGATTTCCAGACGGCCATACTGATGCTGAAGGGCGAAGCCCCCGGCTCCGAACTGCAGGCCCTGCGCATCCTCAAGGAAGCCGCCCGCCGCGGCTATGGCCCGGCGCGTCAGGTGCTGCGCCAGATGGGGCAGTTCGACCCGCGCGAGCAGCAGAAGGTCAATGAACAACGTCGCGAGACGCTCCTGCTGGCAGGTGAGAAAGAATGACGGAAACTCCTGCAGTGACACCACCGGCGCCTGAAATTCGGCATGGCTATTGGCGCTTCGTCGTCATCGCCTTGCTGCTGTTCGTGTTCGGCAGCATCGCCGCCAACATGGTCGCCACGCGCGCCAGCGACGGAGCGGCGATCCAGAAGGCGTTCAGTGACGGTGCCCTGGAAACGATCACGCCAGTGGACTTGGCTCCCTGGTGGCTTCTCGGCCGCGCGCAGCTCGACTGCCAGCAATTCATGCCGCTCGCCGCCGACCGCTTCGACGTGGCCGCATCGATCGCCCGTCCGAAATTCGTCCTCAGCGACCGCAAGGTGAATGCCTGCACGCTGCTGGCGAGCGTTGCGGAGCGCAAGCGGCTGTCGCCGAACATGCGCGAGCTTCTGCGCGAGGATGGGTTCTTCACGGCAGGCAGCACCGTGCTGCCTGCGCTTGCAGTGATCGGCGTCCATGCGACGCGGTGGATCAACACGGCGCTGCTGCTGGCGGCGGCTGTCGGCGGTCTCTGGTTCGCGTGCACCAGCCACAGCCATGGCGGGCGGCGCGATCGCATAGCCGCCGCATTGTGCATGATGATCGGCAGCGCCTTCCTGCTTGCCGTGCCCGGTTCGCTGACCGCGATGCCGACGATGGCGCTGCTGATCGGGAGTCTTTGCGGCGTGCTCTACATGCTGGAAAAGAACACCGCCGGCCCGGAGCGGATCGCCAAGCTCGCGCCGTTGCTCGCCGCCGCGCTGGTATCGCTCGATCCCACCGGCGGAAGCGTCCCCGTAGGTCTTGGCTGCATCCTGTTCCTGTCGCGCATGCTCGCCCCGACCGATCAGGACCGAAAGGTCGTGCTCCGCAACGGCGGCCTTTACGTGCTGACGGTGGTCCTGTCCTGGCTGGCTTATGCAGTGGCGGCCGGGATGGCGGGTGAGTGGCGGGACGTACCCGAAATCCTCGCTTCGCTGTTCCTCGACGTGCGCGAAGTCAGCTGGATCACTGATCTCGGCGCCGGCGCATTGGGCACCTACCAGTGGCTCAGCGGCGAATCGATGATGGGGCCGCTCGGTGCCTTCGACCTGCTGTTTTCCGTGGCCTGCGGGCTGCTCCTCTACGCCGCCGTCGATCCGCTGGACCAGCAGGGCAGGCACCGCGAGCCAATCGTCACCGCATTGCTCGCCATTGCGCCGGTGCTATTGTGGGTGCTGCTGTATCCCGGACACTGGCGGCGTGCCGAGGACCAGTATGTGCTGCCTCTGATGTGGTTCATGTCCGTCGCGCTCGCGGCGCCTTTCGGGCTGCTGATCGAAGCGGCGCGCCGCATAGCGCGCCGCCGCTCGACCCTTGCGCTCGAAACGCAGGTCAGTCCCGTTGCTTGACCACGGACCCTTCCGAAGCCACGGCCGGGCTGTACAGCTGCGTCAGGTCGCCGCCCAGACGCGTCGACGCCATCGGCCGGTACTTCGTCATCCACTTCAGCACGCGCTCGTCATGGAACCGCGCATAATAGGGCTCCATCCAGGCGAGGTTGGACTCATTGTACAGGTCTTCCTGCTTGTACCCGGCCTTGTCCCCGATGACGTTCAGGTTATCGAGCGCGGCGATGTTGAGGTCGATCAGCTTCTGCAGCCTGTGGCCCTTCTCCGCATACAGCCCAAGGCCATTCACTTCGCCCGCTTCGGCGATCATGATCAGCGGCGCGAGCGCGAACATGTGGTAGCTCGCCGCCCGCTTGCGCCGCTCCATTTCCAGCTCCAGCGAGCCGTCGTCGCGGATCTGGGCCAGTGCGAAGCGATAGCAGTCCACGCCCCAATCGAACAGCTTCCTGTCGCCGGTCGCCAGCCCCGCGGACAAAACGCCCCACGCCGCCCAGTACAGATGGTTGTTGCGGCGGCTCTTCAGCTCGGTGCGCGTGGAGAAGTCCTCCTTTGCTTTATATGCGACATCGCTAATCCACTTCTTGATCCGCGCCTTCTGCGCGGTGTCGGCGGATGCGGATTCGACCTTCAGATAGGTCGTTGCGAAGGTCCCGAGTTCCCACTTGCGCACCGACTGTCCCTGACGGTTGATGTTGCCCAGAAACGCGCCGCCCTTCGCCCATCCATCCAGCCATGTGAGGGCGCAATCGGCCTCTGCATCGGCACTGGAACTGCCCTCGACATAATTGTCGGCGCGCTTGACGATGAACTTGCTGAACGCCTTGATGGGAGCGATGTCGGCCAGATATTCGGACTCCGCCTCTGCATCCACGACCGAGCTGTTGTTCAGCTTTCCGGCGGTTTCGCCATATTTGCTGACAGTCTGGATATCCACCACGGCGGGCGGCGGCGCTTCGCAGCTGAACACCTCCGTGTCCTTGCCGGGCGCCAGCCGGGCAAGCGCCGGATACAGCGCCGCCGGTTGCCACTCCTGAGCGGCGCAGGCGGTGAACGTCGACGACAGCAACAGGTACGAGGCAGTCTTGATAACGAGGCGGTGCATGCTTCCTCCGGGGATTTCAGGAAACCAAAATGAAACTTCCAAAGCCGTCCTATTGCGTCCGGTGCGCCGCTGCTAGCATCTTATCGATTTCGTTTGCATTAACGCAAATATCCGCATCGGCGCAGACCGCTGCGGCGCCCGTTTTGCCAGTCGGCCCCCTGCAGACGTTCGATCCCCGCACCGCGTTCACCAGCGCCAATCCGCAACGCTATCCCTTCTGCCCGGCCGCCCTACAGCCCAACAGCTATGCGGAACCCGACAAGCAGGTGCTGGAAGGCGATGCCGGATGGTTCTTCCTCCAGGGCGAGATCGACTGGGACGCTGCACTGTCGCCCGGCTTCTTCGGTGACGTCCGCCGCATCGCCGACACGCTTGCAAAGCGCGGGACCAAGCTGATCGTGCTGATCCCGCCGCCGCGCTCGGTGCTGGGTTACACGCACCTTCCGCCGCTCGTGAAGCAGACCAGCGCCCGGCAGCAGGACGGGCAGTTGCGCGGCTACCTCGCCTTGCTCGATCGCATCCGGCTGAGCGGCGCCATCGTCCCCGATGTCCTTGGCGAAGCACGCCGCTACAACCTCTCGTTCGACCAGATCGGCAGCCCCGCCGAACCGCACTGGTCCCCGGCTGGCTCCTGGGCCGCAGCCCTCGCAATCACCCGCCAGATCGCGCCCGAGCGGCTGAAGCAGGGCGAGCCCGCCGTCCGCGGCACACGCGTCGCCGAAGTCAGCGGCGCATCCTATACCGACGCCCTCAACAAGATCTGCAAGACAAAGTGGCCCCGTCAGACAATTCCCGCTTTCCTGGTGGCGGAAGATTCTGCGCTGGCAGGCGGTGGCGACCTGCTGGGCGGAGGCGCGGAGACCCACATCGTGCTCGTCGGCACCAGTTTTACCGCGCAGACCGAGCGCTACAGCTTCGCGCCCTTCCTTGAGGCGCTTTCGGGGCGCAGCGTCATGAACCTCGCCATTTCGGGGGGCGGCCCGCTGACCTCCTTCGATCAATATGCCCGCTCCCCGGAATTCAACACGCTGAAACCCAAATATCTCATCTGGGAATTCACGGCCTCCAACTTGCCCGACGACAATTTCGCCGCCGGGCGCTCCGCCCTGCTCCGGAGCAGTTGCAGCGCCAGCTATCGCCCGACCAAGGCGGCGTTCAGGCCCGGCATGAACAGCATTGCGAGCGCGGCGGACATTGCCCGCGTGGCCCCCGACGACGAGGCCGTGCAGCTTCAGCTCAGCAGTGAAAATCCGGCATTCCGGAATTTCGTGATCCAGCTGAACTATGTCGACGGCCACCAGAAGGCCATCAAGATGGACACACGGCGCGCACCCACCGCCAGCACCAGTTACACGATCGTCCTGCCCGACGACCACGCCCTGATCTCCGACATTTCGTTGATCAACGTCGATCCGCTGACGGGCAGTGTCAGCACCCAACTCTGTCCGGCGGGTGGGGAGCCCGGCGGTTCGGCATCAACAACAACAGCATCATCGCAGTCCGGCTGGCTTGGTCGCGTTGCGGCCTGGTTCAAGTCCTTTTGGGGGTAATCCACATGACATTCTTCCGTTTCAGACCCGTTCTCGGACTCTGCCTGGCGACGACCGGGCTGGGCTTGCCCACTATGCTGATGGCGGCCGTGTGCCCGACGCCCAATGACGATCGCGCCGCCGCCCCTGTCCGGGTGGGCAAACCGCCCGTCGAGCCCGCCGCCCGCGTGATGTACGACGCCGACGCCCTGCGCCGCGCAGGCAAGCGCGCCGAAGCCGATGCGATCTATACGCGCATGCTCAACACCCCGGCGGATCGCCGCGAAACCTCGCGCCGTGCCGCCCTGCGCCTGTCGCAGTCGGCCCTGACGCGCGGCGACTTCGCGACAGCCCGCGACTTCGCTGCCCGAGCCACCAAGGGCGCCAGCGCCGAGATCGCTACGCAGGCCGCACAGCTTACGCGCCGCATCGGCTATGCCGAGACCATCGCCGCTCGCGGCGCAGCCTATGACGCCGTCGCAGCTCGCCGTTCCGCAGGCGCTGGCACGGACGAACTGGTCGGTGCGTACAACACGCTGCTCTCCCAGCCGTGCCCCTATCCCGACGATTATCATCCTCGGATTCACTTGCAGCTTGCGGACGTGCTGGCCGAAAAGGGTGACGTAGCCGGTGCCCGCAACGCCCTTGCCGAAGCCAAGCAGGAAACCGCCGCACTTAGCGATGTAGAGCGCGCCGCACGCATCCGGGAGCGCGCAAGCCTCTCCGAGCGCGACATCGACGCGTCGCTGCTGATCCGCCAGGGCGATGCGCTGGCCGATGCCGATCCGGCCGACGCCGCCGGTGCCGAAGCGCAATATCGTCAGGTCCTCGCTATGGCCCCGCCACCCTCGATCAGCCGCCTGATCAGCGCGCATTTCGGCTTGTCGGATGTCGCCACGGAAAGGGGCGACTTCGCCACCGCCCGCGCCGAACTCGACACCGCCAAAGCGATGGCCACGCCCGAGCAGACAGCGCGCGTCGACACCAAATTTGCCCAGCTCGCTCAGCGCGAAATCGACTATAAGGCCCGCGCCCGCATCGACGTAGCCCAATCTGACGCCCGCGCCACGCCGACGCAGAGCCTCGCCATCCTCGACGAGATCATCGCCCAGCAGCCCGCGCCCTCGCCGCAGGTCATCCAGTCCGCGCAACTGACCCAGGCGGACATCCTCCGCCGCGAGCGTTTCTACGTAAAGTCGCGCACCATTGCGCAGGGCGTCGCCACGTCCCCGCAGAACGAGCGCCTCGCCGAACGCGCCCAGAACCTGCTCGCCCGCATCGAAGCCGACACGCCCAGGCAGTCGTTGCACGGCTCCGTCGTTGCGGGCATCAACTACGACACCAACGCCCCGGCTTTGGTCAACTCGCTCCGCAACGAAATCGACGACGACGGCTATCCCAACAATCAGCGCTTCGACGATGGCAGCGCGCTGGCCCGGGTGACGCTCGATTATCGCCTGCGCCTCAACGAGAATGGCGACCAGTGGCGCACGCGCTTCACCGGCACCCAGACCGCGCAATTCTCGCTGGAGCGCATCGACCGCACGATCCTCGACATCGAGACCGGCCCCTATTTCAACATCCCCTCGGCGCGTATGACGGTCGGCGTCGTCGGCCTGTTCTCCACCGAGCGTCGCTCCGGCGACTTCGTGCAGGCCAATTACGGGGCGGGCATCAATGCGGAACGCCGCTTGTCGGGCGACATGGTGCTCGGCGGCGCCTATGAACTGACGCACCGCAATGACCGCCGCGCGGGTCTCGATGGCACCTTCCACTATGGCCGCGTCTATCTCGGCGACACGGTCGGCCTCGGCCAGACCTTGCGTGGCGAGGTTCAGCTCCAGTACCGCAACGTCACTGACCCGACGCTGGACAGCTTCCGCTACGGCGGCAGCCTCAGCTATTCGTACAACTGGGGCGATCGCGAGACGCTCGGCTATGAATTCTCCATCGAGCCCGGCTATCAGTTCATCGACTATCGCAGCTTCGCCGGTTTCCGCCGCAAGGACGAGCGCGTCACCGCACAGGCCGACTTCACCGTCACCATCCGCCGCCAGTGGCAGATCGGCCTGCTCTATCAATTGAACAACCTCGACTCCAATGTCGCAGCCAACGAACGCCTCGCCAACCACCGCTTCGGCATTCGCGCCGGCTGGCTGTTCTAGGGGCCAAAAACCCCACAAAGCCGCCAATTCCGCAAGGGATGGCGGCAGCATGAGAACAAAACACGCCCGCAATCTCTAGTGTTCCGCTCACCCGGCAAACGCTAGCAATTGTGGGCGCAAGCGGTATTTTGCGACCAGCCGCAGAAAATCCGCTGGCACTTTCTTAAGAGTGGAGTAACATTCTCGTCATGCCGGGGGGCGTGACGGGTGATGGGCCAAGCTGCCGAAATCCGTCCGAATTTTTGCTTTTCGGGAAACGGACGGGAAGGGGTGCCATCATGCGTTGTTCTGCCATTGCCATCCACCCGGCCGTGCCCGCTTTCGCCATGCCCCGCGCAAGAAAAAGGGCGCAGCACCCGCCGGCGCCGCGCCCATCCTTCGTGACCAGCGGGGCTTATACCTGCTGGGAGTTCTCTTCTTCCTCGAACGTCACCGCCACGTCGGCGTTCGCGGACAGTCGCACCGTGGACCCGTCGCCCTCGACCGCCGCAATCAGGCCGTTGGAGATATAATGGTGATGGCCCTCATGGCTCCCTTGTCCGCTGTCTTTCTTGGTCAGCTTCAGCCGGTCGCCCTGGACGTGATCGACGGTGCCCACATGGACGCCGTCCGCGCCGATGACTTCGGCATGTTCCTTGATGCTGCTCGTATCGACCATGATTTCGCTCCTGTAACGGGGGTAGTCGCGCTGAAACGCGCCACCGCCGCGTCGGGAGCCATCGCCGCCCAGAATTTCACCCCGTTAATTGCACGTCCGGAGTAATCCCATGTCTCTTCTCCAAGCCTCCAAGCAGTACAAGCCCTTTGAATACCCCTGGGCCTTCGATTTCTGGAAGCGTCAGCAGCAGATCCACTGGATGCCCGAGGAAGTGCCCCTGGGCGAGGATTGCCGCGACTGGGCGCAGAAGCTCTCAGACCATGAGCGCAACCTCCTGACGCAGATCTTCCGCTTCTTCACCCAGGCCGATGTCGAGGTGCAGGATTGCTACCACGACAAATATGGCCGTGTGTTCAAGCCCACCGAAGTCAAGATGATGCTGACCGCGTTCAGCAATATGGAGACCATCCATATCGCCGCCTACAGCCACTTGCTCGACACCATCGGTATGCCCGAGAGCGAATATGGCGCGTTCCTGGAATATCAGGAGATGCGCGACAAGCATGACTACATGCAGCAGTTCGGCGTCGACAGCGATCAGGACATCGCCCGTACTCTCGCCATGTTCGGCGGCTTTACCGAAGGGCTGCAGCTCTTCGCCAGCTTCGCCATGCTGATGAACTTCCCGCGCTTCAACAAGATGAAGGGCATGGGCCAGATCGTCACCTGGTCGATCCGCGACGAGACGCTGCATTGCGAAGGCATCGTCAAGATGTTCCACACCTTCGTCGCAGAGCGTCAGTGCCTGACCAAAGCGGTCAAGGAAGACATCATCGATTGCTGCCAGAAGACCGTGCGGCTGGAGGATGCCTTCATCGACCTGGCGTTCGAAATGGGTCCGGTGCCCGGCATGACCGCCAAGGAGATCAAGCGCTACATCCGCTTCATCGCCGACTGGCGGCTGGGGCAGCTCGGTTTTCAGCCGATCTACATGATCGAGGATCACCCCCTGCCATGGCTCGCCCCGCTGCTGAACGGCGTGGAGCACGCGAACTTCTTCGAAACCCGCGCCACCGAATATTCAAAGGGCGCGACCCGCGGCAACTGGAACGAAGTCTGGGACAGCTTCGACCGCCGCAAGAAGCTCAAGGCCAACGACACCGTCGAGGACGAACCGGGCGACGATATGTTTAAGCAGGCGGGGATCGCGGCGGAGTAAATGCTTAAGACTTGCTTTGTAATTCAACGTTTCGATGGCGGAGCCTACGACCGGCGTTACCGGGAGACTTTCGCGCCCGCAATTGATGCAGCGGGCGCGAAGCCCATTCGCGCTGACGAAGTTCTCGGCACTACGCCAGTGATCGAGAAAATCGAAGCTGGAATTAGGAATTCTACAGTCGCTTTTGCTGATGTTTCAGAAGACAATCCAAATGTATTCCTCGAGCTAGGCTACGCGCTATGCCTAAATGTTCCAACTGTAATCGTATGTGACAAAAGTAAGCGCGTAAAACTTCCTTTTGATATCTCCCATAGACCAATAATCTTTTACAGTACGGACGCTCAATCGGATTTTGAAAATTTAGCGGCTGCAATTACTGAAAATATCAGGGTCGCATTGAGCGAAGCACAGGAGAGAACTTCCCTTGGTGATACCTCTAGCATAGATGGTGAGAACGCGGATTTTGACGATTTGAAGCGGGCCTGCCTATTGGAATTTCTAGATCAAGATTTGCGTTCGCCGGAGGGTACTACCCTTTGGTCTATTCAGCGCAAAATTGTCGATTCTTTCGCCAGCGAGCGAATGGTCGCGTTAGTAACAGCAAGGCTAATAGAAGACGGTTTCGTACAAAAGTTTGATTCTTACGATGAAAATACCCACGAAAGATATATCGGTCTAAGTCTGACCGATACTGGTAGAAATCATCTGCTTCGCTCGTATGCTGCACTGATGAAAAGTGAACGAGACGATATCAGGTCAGGCAAAGTTTTCGAAGAAGAAGATGAAGTGCCGTTCTGAACATTCAGTGCTCAAAAGCGGTGCTGTGTTGGGCGCATCAATATGAGTGAATTTACGGAGCGTGTCGCCGATGTGCATCTGGACGAAGACCGGCTGATAGTCGACCTCATGGACGGCCGCACCATCGCTGTGCCGCTGGCGTGGTATCCCCGCCTGTTCAACGCGACGCCAGAGCAGAGACTGAACTGGGAACGCAGCGGCGGCGGTTATGGCATCCACTGGCCGGACCTTGACGAAGACCTCAGCACCGAAGGCATGCTGCGCGGCGCACCCGCACCGGGTTTACGCGCTGTCTGACACACGGAGCCTGTAAAAGCGGCCACGTTCCGCATTGGCCCAAAAGCGCTCTTCCACCTCCGGAATATCGCTCGTATCGATATCCGAGTCTTCCATTGCGGACAGCGCCGCCAACTGAGCAGCAATTTCGGCATCGGACAGGACTTTATTCGTCATTAAAGTTAGCGGATACCGCCATTGCTCTACCGCAGGATCGTCGTGGACTGCACGCTAGACGGATCACGCCAGCTTCGTCTTCATGACATTGAATATGGGCCACCAGCGCAGGGCTGACAAGCCGCATATCTCCCCTGTCCTACACGCCACGCAATCCGCTAACACCACCGCTCCTTCCAACCGCAAGCATTGGTGGCACCACGCTCCTGACTCGCTGACGAGACCCCACCATCGATCCGGCGCCGCTGCGCTTCTGCCCGTTTGTCAAAGTAGGCCGCTTTGAGAACGGTAATGTGCGCCGCCAGCGGTATCCGCATCGACCGCGCGCTGCCGCTTCGACCTTCGTCCGGCCAGCGCGGCGATGGGCATCTCAGGTCAGCCGGTCTACCCGAGCCAGCGCCCCGGCATCAGGCGGGACGGACAATATACCCGTCCCCGCAGCGGCGGCGCGGACGGCTTGACTTGAAGCACGTAGGGGGGCGCGGCACCGCTTGGCCGGTCCCTCCGGCGGCAGGCTTCAAAAGGCGCGAACTCCAACATCGCCACAACTGCAAGGGGCCACAATGGGGGTGACGTAGTGTCACCTTTGTCACCTTCCGAGCCAGCACGGCTGTTGGAAGGCGGCCGCGGCGCGGGCCTATTCCTCGTTCAGCTCGTCCTCGTCATCGTCGCCGTCGGTCTGGCCCAATATGTCTTCTTCGTCGTCCAGCATCGGCTCGCCCGCGAACGCGCCATTGTCGATGCGGCCGCTATTGACCATCGCGTTCATCGTCTCGACCAGATCGGGCACGTCATCGGGAACGATCTGCGTGCGGTCGGGCGACCCGCCGCGCTCGCTCTCCTCGTTGACGGAGGTGAAGCGCGTCCGCGCGTCCGCCGCGACGTCCTGCGCCTGCCCCTCGTCGCGCTGCTCGTCATTCTCGATGTCGGGCTCGATATTCAGGGCGTCGCGTTCGTCCAGAGGCTCGCGGGGCGTGTCGGTCATGGCGCATGTCCTTATCGTCAGAAGGGGTGGTCGTCAGAAGGGATATGAACGCGACAACGTGCAGTCCACGGATCGCGTTCCGTGCATCGGCGCACAAGCTGAACGCCTGCCTTCGCCGCTGTTATGTTACGTTCATGCAACCACCGCTTCTAACTCACGTTATGCCCTCACAGGTTGATCGAGGAGAGAGACGATGAAGAAGTTATTGCTGGGCATCATGCTCGCCGCCACGACGCTCACCGCAGCGCCCGCGCTTGCCGATCCTCCGGGCCACGCCCCCGCCCATGGCTGGCGCGACAAGCAGGATCGCCGGGATGACCGCCGCGAATGGCGTCAGGACCGGCGCGACGATCGCCGCGAAGCACGCCGCGACGCCCGCGACTGGCGCCAGTATCGCAACTATGACTACAACCGCGCTGAGCGCCGCGGCGAACGCTATTATGCCGACAACTACTATCGCGACGGCCGCTACTACCAGCCGCAGCGCCTGAACCGGAACAGCCGCATCTATCGCGGCAGCAACGGCCGCTACTATTGCCGCCGCAATGACGGCACCACGGGCCTGATCATCGGCGCGGCTGCCGGTGGCCTGCTGGGCAACGCGCTCGACAACGGCAGCTCCAGCCTGCTCGGTACGTTGCTCGGCGCCGGCGGCGGCGCGCTGCTGGGCCGGGAGATCGATCGCGGCGGGGTAAGCTGCCGCTAACCGACGCAGCGGGGCTTCCGGCCATGAAAACCGGGCGCCCCGCCGCACCCCTGGATGAAAACCGCTGCCTGGGCCGTTGTCGGATCAGGCAGATACTAATCTGAAAGGAAGACCTCATGATCCGGACCGCCTTCATCCTGGCCGCCGTCGCCATGACCGCGCCCGCCGTTGCCGCCCATGCCCAGCGCCCCGTCTCGTATGAGGAGGAACGGGCGCGGCAGGAAAACAACCTCATCATGACGCACCCCATAGCCGGTCGCCAGAACAACCTCTGGCACGACTACGAAACGGATGTAGCCGAAGCGCGGCAGGAACTGCGCAAGGACCTTGCCGACGTCACCGACAGCGAAGATCGCCGCGACGCCTGGGAAGAATATCGCAGCGAACTGGTCGACGCCCGCTACGACTATGTGAAGGAAATGAAGGAAAAGGGCTATCGCGTCGGACGCGCGCGCATCGCACCCTGAGCCTTGACGATCGGGCGTGCGAGGGACAATGATCGCCCCCTGATCTTGGAGGGGTGCGCGTGACGGAAAACTGGCTCTACGACGCGCACCCCGCCATGTTCCGCAGCAATCCGCTGCTGTTCATCCTGCTGCTCGTGTCGGTGATCGGCATCGTCGGGCTGGGCATCTGGTGGATCAAGTCGAAGGGCGAACGCCTCGCCGTCAGCGAGAGCGAGATACTGATGGAACGCGGCATCCTCTCCAAACAGCGCACGCAACTCGCGCTCTCCAGCGTCCGGACGGTCCGCATCACCCAGAGCGTGTTCCAGCGCATGATGGGCGTCGGCAATATCGAGATCTTCAGCGCCGGTGACTATGCAGAAATCGCGATCCGCGGCATGCCCGACCCGAACCTCGTCCGCGAACTCGCCGCCCGCCGCACCTGAGGGGAAGACTTGTCCTGCTCGCATTTGCTCCCTAGAGGGGCCGGGACTTTTCCCCGCACCGGCGGGGTCCCCATCTTGAGGATGTGCAAGTGGCCAATGTGACCGTGATCGGTGCCCAGTGGGGCGATGAAGGCAAGGGCAAGATCGTCGACTGGCTTGCCGAGCGCGCCGATGTCGTCGTGCGCTTTCAGGGTGGCCACAACGCCGGGCATACGCTGGTCGTCGGCGACAATGTCTACAAGCTTTCGCTGCTTCCCTCGGGGATCGTGCGCGGCACGCTGTCGGTGATCGGCAATGGCGTGGTGCTGGACCCCTGGCACTTCCGCGATGAAGTGGCGAAGCTGGCCGGGCAGGGCGTCATCATCACGCCCGACAATCTCCAGATCGCCGAAACCTGTCCGCTGATCCTGCCGCTGCACCGCGACCTCGACGGCCTGCGCGAGGACGCAAGCGGCGCGGGCAAGATCGGCACGACCCGGCGCGGCATCGGCCCCGCTTATGAGGACAAGGTCGGCCGCCGCGCCATCCGCGTCTGCGACCTTGCGCACCTCGACGACCTCGGTCCGCAGATCGATCGCCTGACTGCCCATCACGATGCACTGCGCGCCGGGTTCGGCGAAGCGCCTATCGACCGCGAGGCGCTGATGGCGCAGCTACGCGAAGTCGCCGAATTCATCCTGCCCTATGCCAAGCCCGTATGGCTGACGCTCAACACCGCCAAGGCGCAGGGCAAGCGCATCCTGTTCGAAGGCGCGCAGGGCGTGCTGCTCGACGTGGACCACGGCACCTACCCGTTCGTCACGTCCTCGAACACCATCGCGGGCACTGCGGCGGGCGGCTCGGGCCTCGGTCCCTCTGCGGCAGGCTTCGTGCTGGGCATCGTCAAGGCGTACACGACGCGCGTCGGCTCCGGACCGTTCCCGACCGAACTGGAAGACGCCACCGGCCAGCGCCTTGGTGAGCGGGGCCATGAATTCGGTACCGTCACGGGCCGCAAGCGCCGCTGCGGCTGGTTCGACGCGGTGCTGGTGCGCCAGTCGGTCGCCGTCTCCGGCATCACCGGCATTGCGCTCACCAAGCTCGACGTGCTCGACGGCTTCGATACGCTCAACATCTGCACCGGCTACCGGATCGGCGACACGCATTACGACTATCTCCCCGCGCATAGCCAGGATCAGGCGCGCGCGGAGCCAGTCTACGAAACCATCGAAGGCTGGCACGACACCACCGCAGGCGCGCGCAGCTGGGCCGATCTTCCTGCGCAGGCCATCAAATATATCCGCCGTATCGAGGAACTGATCGGCTGCCCGGTCACTCTGGTCTCGACTTCGCCGCAGCGCAACGACACCATATTGGTGCGCGATCCGTTCGCAGATTGACTTTCAAGGAGCCAGAGACATGCCGCTGTCTATCCCGGTCTTCTACGGCTCCTATCGCTCGGACCGGATGGGCATCCGTCTGGCCAACTATATCGTCGCGGGGATCACCGCCCGCGGCGACAAGGCTGAGCTTATCGACGCCAAAGCCATCGACCTGCCCATGCTCGACCGCATGTACAAGGAGCATCCCAAGGGCGAAGCGCCGCCCGCGATGGAGGCGCTGGCGGAGACGATCCGCACCGCCGACGCCTTCATATTCGTCACCGGCGAATACAACTGGGGCATGCAGCCGGGCCTCAAGAACCTGACCGACCATTTTCTGGAGGAATGGTTCTGGCGCCCCGCTGCGATTGCCAGCTACTCCGCGGGCCGGCTAGGCGGCGCGCGCGCGAACAGCATGTGGCACCCGACGCTGAGCGAGATGGGCATGGTCGTCATCTCCAGCACGATCACAGTCGGACCGATCAGCCAAACTCTGGACGAGCAGGGCCAGCCTACCGGCGATGCGGGCAAGGCTCTAGAGCGCTCCTTCCCACGCTTCGCCGACGATCTCTCCTGGTGGGCGGAAGCGGGCAGGGCGCAGCGGGCCGTGAAGGCGCCACCCTACTGAACCAGTGCCGCGACGTTTCCCACACGCCCGAATCATGCTAGGCAAATGCCATGAACGACATGACCCAGACGCCCGAGATGCTCATCGCAACGATGGGAGCACGTGCCCGCAAGGCTGGCGCAGTGCTCGCAAAGGCGAGTGACGAGCAAAAGGCGCAGGCGCTGAAGCTCGCCGCCCAAGCGCTGCGCGATGCTGCGCCTGCTATCGCCGCCGCCAATGCGCGCGACATGGAAAATGCCGCCGCCAACGGTCTGTCTCCGGCGATGCTCGACCGTCTGCGTCTCGACGCCGGGCGGATCGCCGCGACGGCTGACGGCGTGGATGCAGTCGCGACCCTATCCAATCCGCTTGGCGCCATCATCGACACGAGTGAGCGGCCTAACGGTCTCGTCCTCCAGCGCGTGCGGGTGCCGCTCGGCGTCATCGGCATCATCTACGAGAGCCGCCCCAATGTGACGGCCGACGCTGCGGCCCTGTGCCTGCGCGCGGGCAATGCCGTCATCCTGCGCGGCGGCAGCGAAGCGGTGGAAAGCAATCGCGCGATCCACACGGCCCTGCTGTCCGGCATCACCGCGGCTGGCCTTCCCGCGGATGTCGTGCAGATCGTCCCCACCATCGACCGCGCAGCAGTCGGCGCGCTCCTCAAGGCGTCGGAGTTCATCGACCTCATCATCCCGCGCGGCGGAAAGAGCCTCGTCGCGCGCGTGCAGGAAGAGGCGCGCGTGCCCGTTCTCGCGCATCTCGACGGCATCAACCACAGTTACATCCATGCCGCGGCCGATGCCGACATGGCCTGTGCGCTGGTCGTCAACGCCAAGATGCGCCGAACCGGCGTCTGCGGCGCTACCGAAACCGTGCTGATCGACCGGGATTTCCCCTCGGCTGGAAGAGTGATCAAGGCGCTGCTCGACGCCCACTGCGAAGTACGCGGTGATGCCGATGTGCAGGCCCTCGATTCCCATGTCATCCCTGCCTCCGACGAGGATTGGGATACGGAATATCTCGAGGCGATCGTCTCGGCCCGCCTGGTAGATGGGCTGGAGGACGCAGTTGCCCACATCGCTGTCCATGGCAGCCACCACACCGACGCGATCATCACCGAAGATGCCGCCGCTGCCGAGGCATTCTTGAACGCCGTCGACAGCGCCATCGTAATGTGGAACGCCTCCACGCAATTTGCCGATGGCGGCGAGTTCGGCCTGGGCGCGGAGATAGGCATTTCAACCGGGCGGCTGCACGCGCGGGGTCCCGTCGCGCTGGAGGGGCTGACCACCTACAAGTGGCTGGTGCGCGGCACCGGACAAGCTCGCCCCTGAAAGTCTCCGGCTTGGAAAGGATGAGGCGCGTTCCTATCTGACGAGCGCTCTCACTGATCCTCCGGAGGCTTCCCCATGCGCTACAACCGTTTCGGCCGCACTGGCCTGTTCGTGTCCGAGCTCTGCCTTGGCACCATGACGTTCGGCGGCGCCGAAGGCACGACGTGGGGCAATATCGGACAGCTTCAACTGGACGAGGCCAAAGGGTTGCTGAAGGGCGCGGTCGATGCCGGGATCAACTTCATCGACACCGCGAACGTCTACGGCAATGGCGCGTCCGAGGAAATATTGGGGCAGGCTATCCAGTCATTGGGCCTCAGCCGCAACGATCTGGTGATTGCCACCAAGGTGTTCGGCCCCATGGGCGAAGGGCCCAACGCCCGCGGCAACACCCGCTATCACATTATGCAACAGGTGAAGGAAAGCCTGAAGCGCCTCGGCACCGATCATATCGATCTTTACCAGATCCATGGCTGGGACCCGGTTACGCCCATCGAGGAAACCGTGCGCGCGCTGGACGATCTCGTGCGGCAGGGGCATGTCCGCTATGTCGGCGTCAGCAACTGGCCCGCCTGGGCCGTCGCCAAGGCGCTTGGTATCTCCGAACGCCTGAACGTCGCCCGCTTCGAAAGCGTGCAGGCCTATTACAGCATCGCCGGACGCGGCCTTGAGCGCGAGCTTGTGCCGATGATGCAATCCGAACAAGTCGGCCTGATGGTCTGGTCGCCACTGGCCGGTGGTTTCCTTTCCGGCAAATATACTCGTGAAGGCGAGGGCGAAGGCCGCCGCGCCGCATTCGACTTCCCGCCGGTGGACAAGGAAAAGGGCTTTGACGTAATCGACGCCATGCGCGGCATCGCCGATGCCCGTGGGGTATCCGTCGCCCGGATTGCCCTCGCCTGGCTGCTGCATCAGCCGGTCGTCACCAGCGTCATCATCGGGGCGAAGCGGCCTGAGCAACTGACTGACAATATTGGGGCGACGGAAATCGCACTGACCGCCGAGGAACTGGCAAGCCTTGACGCCGTCAGCGCGCTCCCGTCCGAATATCCCGGCTGGATGCTGGAGTTGCAGGGTGAATATCGGGCCGGCCAATTGAATCATCCGCCCCGCTGACACAAACATCCTCTTGATCCCGGGCGCCTGCCGTTGTCGCGTATGCGTGCGGGGCAAGGCGGCCTCCCGCATATTAGCGCCGCTTCAACCGGGGTCCTGTTACGGTGCTGGGTTTAGCCGTGGCTGCAGCGATCGCGTTGCGCTTTCTGCTCCCCTGATTGCGGCGCGCGCGCTACTCTGCCAAAGCAGGCTATGAGCCGGATCGGTATATTGGGAGGGTCCTTCAACCCCGCGCATGGGGCGCATCGGTCGGTTTCGCTGCTCGCGTTGAAGGCGCTGGGTCTCGACGAAGTCTGGTGGCTCGTGTCGCCAGGCAATCCCCTGAAGACGGCGGAGGGGATGGCGCCTCTCCCTGCGCGCTTCGCCTCGGCAGCCAAGCAGGCGCGCCGTTCCCCCATCCGCCCTACCGTGATCGAGCGGGACCTTGGCACCCGCTATACAGTCGACACTCTGCGCAAGCTCGTCCGGCGCTACCCGAAACATGACTTCATCTGGCTGATGGGGGGGGACAATCTGGTGCAGTTCGGCCAGTGGAGGAACTGGCGCGGCATTGCGCGCATCATGCCCATTGCCGTTATCGCTCGGCCCTCCTATAATAGCATTGCTCATGGCTCCGTCGCCATGGTATGGCTGCGGCGCTTCGTCCGGCCCGCGCGCCAGAGCAGACACTGGACGGACTGGAGACCGCCGGCGCTCGTGCTTCTGCGCTTTCGCCCTGATCCACGATCGGCAACCCTGCTGCGGCGGGCGGACCCCCTCTGGCATCGCGAGTTCGACGATACGCCGGTGCGCGATATGCTCACGCGCCAACTGATTATACACCAATAGATTAAATGAAGGAGTAGAATTGCCCAGACCGACCCCCGCCAACGATACGGCGCCGCATGAAGTGATCGAAGATCGCCCATATGCCGACACCGAATCCGTGGCCGCCCTGCACGCCCTGGTCATGCAGTCGCTCGACGACGACCAGGCGCAGGAAACCATCTCCATTCCACTGGAGGGCAAGAGCAGCATCGCCGATTACATGGTGATCGCGAGCGGCCGTTCGTCGCGTCAGGTCGCGACCATGGCCCAGAAGCTCGCCGAGCGGGTGAAGCAGGCCACAGGCCGCAGCGCGCGGATCGAGGGACTGCCGGTCGCGGACTGGGTGCTGATCGACGCGGGCGACATCATCGTCCACCTGTTCCGCCCGGAAGTGCGCAGCTTCTACAATCTGGAACGGATGTGGGGCTTCACCGACGCGCCTGTTGCTGGCACGGCCTGATTTCGTCCGTGCGACTAAGGCGGAGCTGAGTCCCCCACAACCGTTAGTCCTGAGTAGCCATTGAGCGAAGTCGAAATGGCGTATCGAAGGATCGAGCTTGCGGCGGATGCTTCGATATGACCCTTCGATAAACTCAGTCTCTACTCAGCACGAATGGGTCAATCGATGCTCCTGCACATCCTAGCGCGCGGCAAGATCGGTCGGTCGCCGGAAGCGGACCTAGTAGACCGCTACCTCAAGCGCGTAACGCTCCCCACTAAGGTCACGGAACTTCCGGATCGCGGGGGTAAGCTGCCCCCTGCCGCGCCCGGCACCGTTACCGTTATGCTGGACGAGAAAGGCGCACAGCTTTCCTCCATGGCCTTCGCCCAGCGAATCGAGGGCTGGCGCGACGGCGGCAAGCGCGAATGCCGCTTCCTGATCGGCGCGGCCGACGGCTTTGACGATGCCGCTAGGGCAGGCGCGGATCTGCTGATCGCCTTCGGAGCTATGACCTGGCCCCACATGATGGCGCGGGCCATGCTGGCCGAACAACTGTGGCGCGCCACAAGCATGCTTGCCAATCATCCCTATCATCGCGAAGGATAGCCCGATGGGAAGGGGGCGGATTGGTTTGGCAATAGCAGCGATGCTGGTCGTCGCCTCGTTGAGCTATGCCAGCCTGGCGCAGGATGCCGCCGTTCCAACAAGCAGTCTCGCGCAGGAACGCCAGTCCCTCACAACTGCGCGCAGGCAGGCGAGGGAGGCCGCAAGCCGGTCCCGCCAACTCGAGGCGCAAGCCAATCAGGCCACCCAGGATGCCGACCGCGCCAGCCGCCGTGCCGCAGCGCTAGCGGCGCGTATCCAGGAGTCCGAGGCCGAAGTTCAGGCCGCCCAGGCCCGCATCGCAATCATCACGCGCCTGCAACGCACCCAGGCCCAGCGCCTTGCCGAGCGGCAGCAGCCGATCGTGCGGCTCACGGCTGCGCTGCAGCTTCTCGCCCGTCGCCCCGCCGCGTTGGCGGTCGCGCAGCCCGGCTCCATTTCCGACGCCGTGCATGTGCGGCTCGTCCTCAATGCGGTGCTGCCAGTGATTCGCGCCCGCACCGCCGGTTTGCGCGCAGAAATCGCCCGCAGCCGGAACCTGCGCAACGTCGCCGAACAGGCGGCCGAGGCGCTGGAAGGCAGCCGCACCCAGCTTGCCGCGCGGCAGGGCGAACTGCGCAGGCTCGAAACCGCAAAACGCATTGCATCCCGTGACTACCGCTCCAGCGCCAGTCTCGAATCGGATCGCGCCCTCGCGCTTGGCGAGCGGGCCCGCGACATTGTCGATCTGATGGACGAGCTGGAAAATGCGGGCGTCGTGCGCGAGCGGCTCGCCACCTTGCCGGGGCCCGCGCTGCGGCCCGCGCGTCCGGGCGACGTTGCCGCTCCGCGCGCCGATTTTGTGCCGTTTCAAAGCGGTACACTCGCCTATCGCTTGCCGGTCGTAGGCCAGTTAGTGACGGGCTTCGGCGAAGTATCCGAAAGCGGCGTCCGCGCGCGCGGCCTTACTCTCGCTACACAGCCCAATGCGCAGGTCGTTGCACCCGCAGCGGGGCGCATTGCCTTCGCGGGCTATTATCGCGGCTTTGGGCAGATATTGATTATCGACCATGGGCAGGGCTGGACGACGCTGATCACCAACCTGCATCGCCTGTCGGTCGCTGTCGGCAATTCCGTGCGGCAGGGAACGCCGGTCGGCATCGCCGCGCCATCCACGACAACCGTGACTGTAGAGCTGCGGCGCGCTGGCCGTCCCGTAAACATCGTGCCGCTGCTGACTCAGGGATAGCGCGACCTCGATAAACCGTCCTTCGCAGAAGCTATATGACGCTCGTCGCCCACGGCTTTGCGTAGCAACACAAATGCCCTATATCAGGTTCAATCCCTCAGTCAGGACTGAATCATTCAATGAAATCCGCTTTTCTGAAAAGTGCCGTGGCCCTCAGCGCGCTCGCTCTCGTTCCCGCGACCACCGCCGCTTTGGCCGAAGCGGAGGGGAACAGCTACAAGGCGCTCGACGAGTTCATGGACGTGTTCCAGAAAGTGCGCAGCGACTATGTCGAGAAAGTGGACGATGAGAAACTGATCAAGGGCGCCATCGAGGGCATGCTCTCCAGCCTCGATCCGCATAGCAGCTTCCTAGACGCGCGCGATTTCGCCAATCTGCGGACGCAGACGGAGGGCAATTATGGCGGCCTTGGCCTGTCCGTAACGCTGGAAGACGGCGCGGTGAAGGTGATCGCACCGACTGAGGACACGCCAGCGTTCCGCGCCGGGATCAAAGCCGGCGACTATATCACGCATCTGGACGGCCAGCTTATCTATGGCGGCACATTAGATGAAGCGGTCGACAAGATGCGCGGCGCGCCCGGGACGGCAATCAAGCTGACCATCGTGCGCCCTGGCCGCGACAAGCCGATAGACTTGTCGCTCACCCGCGAAATCATCGAGCTGAAGCCGGTGAAGTGGGAAGTGAAAGACAATATCGGCATCATCAACATTGTCAGCTTCTCCGCCAATACGGGTGCCGACGTACGTTCGGCGATCCGCAGCATCGACAAGTCGCTTGGCCGCAAGCCGACCGGCTATGTGCTCGACATGCGCTCTAACCCCGGCGGTCTGCTGGACGAAGCCGTGTCCGTCAGCGACGTGTTCCTTGAGCGCGGCGAGATCGTGTCCCAGCGCGGCCGCGCGAAGGGCGATGTCGAGCGCTATTACGCGAAACCGGGCGACGACGCCAATGGCCTGCCGGTGATCGTGCTGGTGGACAGCGGTTCGGCCTCTGCCTCCGAGATCGTCGCGGGTGCGCTGCAGGACCAGCATCGCGGCCTCGTCATGGGCGAACGCAGCTTCGGCAAAGGCAGCGTCCAGACGCTCCTGCCGCTCAGCACGACGACGGCCCTGCGCCTGACGACCGCACGCTACTACACGCCATCGGGCCGTTCGGTGCAGGAAGGCGGCATCGAGCCCGACATCCGCGTGCCGCAGATTTCCGATCCCGATTACAAGGCGCGTCCCAAGTTCCGCGAAAGCGACCTGCGCCGCCATCTGATCAATGAGATCAAGGTGGACGACAAGACGCTGGAGGAGGATGCGAAGGAAGATCCTCGGTTCAAGATGACGGCGGAAGAGTTGAAGAAGAAGGGCATAGACGACTTTCAGCTCTATTACGCGATGCAGACCATTGGCCGTGTGGACGGTATAAAAACGCCTGTGCTCGCCAGCGCAGCGCCTGCCGCTCGTAAGCCCGTAAAGCGCTGAGCCATGCTACCGTGCGGAGATGATATCAGGTGACGCCACTTTCCAGGGCGCGACTGATCGCCATCCTCGCCCCCGCGCTGCTGCTGGGTGGAGCATTGGCGTCGCAATATGTCTTCGGCCTGCATCCGTGCGAAATGTGCATGTGGCAGCGTTGGGCTCATCTGGCGGCGATCGTATTTGCCCTGCTGGCCATCGCGACACGCGCCAGGCTTTCAACCAGCGCAACTCTGACGGCGCTTGCGGCTCTCGCGATTGCCGTCAGCGGCGGCATCGGCGCTTTCCATGCGGGCGTAGAATATGGCTGGTGGGAAGGGTTGACAGCCTGCTCGACCACCCCGGTCGGCGGCAGCGCGGCGGACATTCTCAATAGCATCATGGCGACGCCGCTGACACGCTGCGATGTCGCGCCATGGTCGCTGTTCGGCATTTCGCTGGCGGGGTATAATGCGATCTTGTCCCTCGCGGCCGCCATCGCCACATTCGCTCTGTTGGCAAAGGTACGGAGACCCGCATGAAAGCCGCCCGCGATTATCCGGTGCCGGGGTGGAAGCCTGACACATCCGCCATGCTCCGCGTCGATCAGGCCGGTGAATATGGCGCGACCCGCATCTACGCGGGGCAGTTGGCGGTGATGGGAGACCGCCACCCGCTTAGCCGCGTGATCGCCGGGATGGCGGCGCAGGAAGAACGCCATCGCCAGACTTTCGACCGCATGATCGTGGAACGCGGCGTTCGCCCGACATTGCTCCAGCCCTTGTGGAATGTCGCAGGCTATGCGCTGGGCGCGGCTACGGCCGCCATGGGCCCCGAAGCGGCGATGGCATGTACAGCCGCCATAGAGACCGAAATCGACCGCCATTACGCCCATCAGCGCGATGAGCTGGGCGATGCCGACGCGGAACTATCCGGGCTCGTTGCGGATTTTCAGGCTGAGGAACTTGAACATCGCGATGCCGCACTGGCGCATGGTGCCGAAAAGGCGCTAGGCTATATGCTGCTTAGCGGCGCAATCCGCCTGGGGTGCCGCGCCGCGATCAAGCTTTCGGCGCGGATTTAAAGGACGAAGACCGATGAAGACCGTGACCTTTGCAGCCCTTGCCCTGATGACGGCAGCCACACCCGCGATGGCGCAGGATAGGTCAGCGGCGCAATCGAGCAATGAAAAGGTCAATCTTGTCATCGTATATGGCGACGATCCCTGCCCGAAGACGGCAGGCGACGAACTGGTCGTGTGTGGCCGGAAGGAAGAGAAGGAGCGCTATCGCATTCCCGAACCCCTGCGCGGCGATCCGAACGCGCCCGCGAACCAAGCCTGGGGCGAGCAGTATAAGTCGCTGGAATATGTCGGACGGTCCGGCATCGACAGCTGCTCACCGTCGGGAATAGGCGGCTTCACTGGCTGCTTCAATCAGTTGGCCCGGATGGCGAAGGCAGAACGGCAACAGGCGAATAACGCAAGCTGGGCTGATCTCGTTGCGGCTGAGCGCGCCAAGCGGCTGTCCACGATCGATGCTGACTCCGAAGCAATCGAAGCCCGTGTGAAGGCGGAGGAAGCCGCGGCGGGCACGTCTGATACCCCGGCCGTCACGCCCCCGAACTAATTCAAGCGAAGGCGTGCTCAGTTTCATACAGCAACCGTTCAGCCGGACGAGCGGAAGCTAGCCATATGAAAAACATTGTTTCGACTGGCCTATATGGCGCCTTCCTGCTGGCAGCTGTTCCAGCAGCCGCGGAACCGCCTGAACGCATCTTTGCTCTGGTCGTCTATGGCAATGACGCGTGCCCTGCAGGAAAAGGGGACGAGATCGTGGTCTGCGCGCGCAAGCCCGAATCGGAGCGTTACCGCATTCCCAAGACATTGCGCGAGAAGCCCGCTGTGTCTGGTGGCCCCGGCTGGGGCAGCCAGGTCGCCACTATGGAAGCAGTCGGCCGGCAGTCGCTGCCAGGCAGTTGTTCTGTCAATGGCAGCTATGGTTTTACCGGCTGTACCGCAGCCATGCTCCAGCAATGGTTTGCCGAACGTCGGATGCAGCAGTCGGCGGGCGTTCCCAAGTAAGCGATTGAGCGGCCACTGAGGGGCGCTTTGTCGCACTAGGCGTTTATTTCTTCGCCCCATTGCAGCGGCTGCCGTTTGTCGTGGCTAGTCCGGACCCATCGCCAGACATTTTTGCGTTCACTCCGGCACCAACCAGCAGCAAAGAGGCGGCAACTGCGCCTCCGATCATGAAGCTACGCTGCGCTTTGGACCAGCGCGAAGCTGGAACGATGCTTTCCTCATATAGGTTTTCAGCGGTCGCCTCGGCTTGGAGATCGATTGGATGTGTCGAGGATTTCAGTCGCTCGGTTTGTTCCCAGGCTGCCTCTGCCCGCGCAAAAGCGACTGCGTGTGCCGGGTCAGCCTCTATCCAGGCCCATATCCGGGACTGCTCTTCGGCGTCCGGTTCAGATTGAAGCCGAACAAGGAACCTGGCGGCTTCCCGCTCGATCTCCTGCCGATTTCCCCCGTCCGACCCCTGCACGTTCCGATTCCATTTCTTCGCGTTGTGACCATGCGCGCATAACCATTGCGATTGCTTTAGCCAAATGTTTCTCAACGGTAGAAACGGACAGGCCCATCTCTTCCGCTATTTCTCCCATGGATTTCTCATGGATGCGTCGAAGAACGAAAACGCGGCGGCACTGGATAGGAAGTGCTTCGACGATGATTTCGACCTGACGCAGCGCGTCGCGGGCGTGGAGTTGTCCTTCGAGCCCGGTGTCCGACTGCAGCAGTTCAAGGTCAGCTATAGTTTCGAAACTGACGATCTTGTTACGGCGGGCGTTATCGATGACGAGGTTGCGGGCGATGGTGAAAAGATAGGCGCGGCCTGCCGTCACCGGTTCCCAGTTCTCGGTAGCGTAGGCTCTTGCCAGGACCTCCGCGACGGTGTCTTCCAACTCCTGGGTAGGAGGAAGAATGCGCCTCAGGCGCCCGCGGAGCGCCGCTTCGTGAGGAAGCAATGTTGTTTTGAACCATTCAAGTTTTGCACGAACCCGATCCACACTAGCCCCCTTGTGTGCTTTTTTATTTTGGCTTTGCGAGCCTCTCCGGGTTTTTCTTATGCTCCATATGAAACACGGATTCGGGGCGCTGTCCATCACGAAGACGCTAATTTCCCTGCGCTATTGGGCGAACGTACCAAGAAAATGCTGGTCCCCGACATATTTCCTGCCGGATTTTCCCTCCTTCTAAATGGATCGTGCAGATATCCCGCACGACGATGCCAGTATTCTCGGTCTGACACTGATAATCGTCGGACCCGGTAAAAATTGAAATGGAATGTGCTTATCTGCCTAAGCACGAGCGTCACTGCTCTGAACGACACAAAACAAACTATTCTGCAGCGAATCGCTGGCGCACCCGGCCCGCTCATCGTCAAGCTCCCGCTCCGCAGGAGCCTGATCGCTTAGCTCAGCATCTTTATCATGGACGAGAAATCCAGGCCGCCCTTGCCGGAATTGGCGAGCGCCTGATACAGAGCTTCGGCGGCATTCCCCATCGGCACGCTTGCGTCGACCGATTGCGCAGCCTGCGTAGCCAGCTTCAGGTCCTTCAACATCAACGCGACTGCAAAGCCACCCTGATAATCATTGTCCGCCGGAGTTGTGGGCCCCACGCCCGGTAGCGGGCAGTAGCTTGTCATCGACCAGCTCTGACCCGATGAGACGCTGGAGATGTCGTAGAATGTCTGCGGATCGAGCCCCAGTTTCTGCGCCATGGCAAAGGCCTCGCAAGTCGCCACCATCGTGGCGCCGAGCAGCATGTTGTTGCAGATCTTCGCGCCCTGGCCGGTCCCTGCGCCGCCGGCATGGATCACAGCCTTGCCCATTGCAGACAAGATCGGCTTGGCCCGGCTGAACGCGGCATCAGTGCCTCCCACCATGAAGGTCAGTGTGCCGCCCGCCGCCGCTGCTATGCCACCTGAAACGGGAGCATCCACCATCTCGAAGCCTTTTGCCGAAGCCGCCTCGCTGACGCGCCGCGCGGTTGCGACATCGATGGTAGAGCAATCGAGCAACAGGGTGCCCGCCTTCGCCGCTTCAAAGACTTCGCCATTATATACGGCCTCGACATGCTTGCCGGCCGGGAGCATCGTGACCACTGCGTCGGCTCCGGCGACCGCCTCCGTCGCGCTTTTCGTCCGTGTGCAACCGGCTGCTTCCGCCTTCGCCAGTGCTTCATCCGACAGGTCGAACGCACGCACGGCATAGCCGTTCTTGGCTAGGTTGGCGGCCATGCCGCCGCCCATATTACCCAATCCGATGATGGCAATATTCTGGGTCATTACAAATACTCTACTGATTTGAGGTGTAAATTGGACTGAGCTTGAACTTAGCGGCCTTTCCAGACGCCAGGCCGCTTTTCGACAAAGGCGGCCATTCCTTCGGCCTTATCTTCGGTGGCCGTCAGGATCTGGAACATGCGGCGTTCCGTCAGCAGGCCCTGATTGAGCCCGGTTTCGAAGGCGATATTCACCATTTCCTTGTTCACGATGGCGGCCATAGGCGGCATGCCCGCAATCGAGCCTGCCGTCTTCAGAGCCTCGTCCAGCAACTCAGCGGCCGGCACCACGCGGGACACCAGGCTTGCGCGCTCGGCTTCCGCTGCGTCCATCATGCGGCCCGTCAGGCACATTTCCATGGCCTTCGCCTTGCCTATGGCCCGTGTCAGCCGTTGCGATCCGCCCATGCCGGGGGCCACGCCAAGCTTGATCTCGGGCTGCCCGAACTTGGCCGTATCGGCTGCGATGATGAAGTCGGCCATCATCGCCAGTTCACAGCCGCCGCCCAGAGCGAACCCCGCAACCGCGGCGATCCAGGGCTTGCGCGTGGCCGTGACCTTGGAAGTCCACTCCGAAAAGAAGTCCTCAAGGAAGAAGTCTGCAGCAGGTTTGTCCGCCATCTCCTTGATGTCCGCACCCGCCGCAAAAGCCTTCTCGCTGCCGGTCAGGACGGCGCAGCGCTGCGAAGGATCGGCATCATAGGCGGCAAATGCTGCGATGAGGTCCTTGAGCACCTGCCCGTTCAACGCATTAAGCGCCTGCGGCCGGTTTAGCGTGATCAGCGTCACGGCGTCACGCTTTTCGACAAGGATGGTTTCGTAGCTCATGAAGATGTTGCTCCCAGTTCAGGCAAGGGGGTCCATTCCTTTTCGGGCGGCAGAGGCGCGAAAAGAGAATCGATAAGCACGTCCGTTACGTCTTCGGTGGTCGCGGGTGACCATTTGGGCGCATTGTCCTTGTCGAAGATCAACGCGCGAACGCCTTCGACGAAGTCGGGCCGACGAATCACGTGATGGCCGATGCGATATTCGTTGCGCATGTTGTCGGCGAAATCCGTGAACTTCGCGCCCTCCGCAAGCTGACGCAGGGCCACCTTGACGGTCTGGGGCGATTTCGTCGCCAGCACGCTTAACTGTTTGCGCGCCCATTCGGAACCATCCGCCTCCAGCGCCGCCAATATTTCCTCATAGCGATCCGAAGCGAACAGGCAGTCGATATCATCGCGCTGCGCATCCAGCTTCGCAGGCGGGCAAGGCGCCTGCGCCGCATTGAGGATCGCGGGCAGGTTCGCCGGATCGGCAATGATCCGCGCCTTCACATCCTCCAGCGCATCACTAAGAACATAGTGCGAGGCCATGCCGACCGACAGCGCATCCGCCCCATCGATTCGCGCCCCTGTCGCCGCCAGCCATGCGCCGACACGTCCCGGCAGTCGTGGCAGGAACCAGCCGCCACCGACATCGGGAAACAGGCCAATGCCCGTCTCAGGCATGGCGAACGTCGTCCGCTCCGTAGCCACGCGGTAGCGGGAGGGTGCGGCGATGCCGACGCCGCCGCCCATCGTGATTCCGTCCATGAAAGTGACGACCGGCTTGTCATAGACGAACAGCAGATGGTTCATCCGATATTCGTGGAAGAAGAACTGCTCCGCTTTCACGCAATCGGTCTTGGCGCTGTTCGCGATCAAAGCGATGTCGCCGCCTGCGCAGAAGCCGCGTCCTTCCGCATGATCGATCATCACAGCAACTACCGCATCATCCTTGCGCCACGCCAGCAGCGCTCGCGTGATAATCTCCACCATAGCGGGCGTCAGAGCGTGGATCGCCTTGGGCCGATTGAGCCGGATGCGGCCGACACCACCCTCTACGGAGGTCAGGACATCGGGAAGCGTCACGTCGCTCATTGCCGCACCAGTTCGCGCCCGATTATCATGCGCATCACCTGATTGGTGCCTTCCAGAATCGAATGGACGCGCAGATCGCGCCAGAAACGTTCGATCGGATAGTCCATCAGGTAGCCATAGCCGCCATGCAGTTGCAGCGCCCGATCGACCACCGATGACCCTGTATCCGTTGCCAGCCGCTTGGCCATGGCGGCAAAGCGCGTCTTGTCCGGCGCATTCTCCGTCACCTTCACGGCCGCCGCATAGAGCAACGTCCGTGCCGCCTGCAACTCCGTCTCCATGTCGGCCAAAGTGAACTGCGTGTTCTGGAAGTCCGAAATGGCCTGCCCGAACTGCTTGCGTTCCTTGGTGTAGCCGATCGCCTCGTCGAGGCAGCGCTGCGCCCCGCCCAGCGAGCAGGCGCCGATATTGAGCCGCCCGCCATCCAGCCCCATCATAGCGATCCGAAAGCCTTCCCCTTCGCCGCCGACCCGGTTCTCGACCGGCACCCGGACGCCATCGAAGTTGATCTGCGCCGTCGGCTGTGAATGCCAGCCGAGTTTCCTTTCCTGGGCGCCGAAGCTCACGCCCTCCATATCCTTTTCGATGACCAGGCAGGATATGCCCTTGGGGCCGTCTTCCCCGGTGCGCACCATGACGACGTAGACTTCATTCTCTCCGCCGCCGGAAATGAATTGCTTGGAGCCGGTCACAACGTAATGATCGCCGTCCAGCACAGCCTTGGTTTTCAGCGCCGCCGCGTCGGAGCCGGACCCGGCCTCAGTCAAGCAGTAGCTTGCCAGCCTGTCCATTGCGATGAGCGAAGGGAGGTATTTGTCCTTCACAGCCTGCGCGCCGAAGCGGTCGACCATCCACGCAGCCATGTTATGGATCGAGATAAACGCACTGGTCGACGGGCAGCCATAGGCCATTGCCTCCATGATCAGGGCCGACTCGAGCCGTCCCAGTCCGATGCCGCCGGATTCTTCGGACACATAGATCGAGCCGAAGCCCAATTCTGCCGCCGCCTTGATCGTCGCGCGAGGGAAGACGTGCTTCTCATCCCATTCGGCCGCGTGCGGCGTGATCGCGTCGGCTGTGAAGCGTCGCGCCAGTTCCTGGATTTCGCGTTGGTCGTCGGTCAGGTCAAATTGCGTCATGGTCAGTCTGCGGCCCTGCAAATAATGGTTTAGTCAGCATTTTTTGTGGCGGAATGTAGCGGCGGGGTCCTTTTCAATCCGCACCAGGGTCGTGCCGCCATTTTCCAGCTTCAAGGTCATGTCCTTGTTCCAGTTCTGCCCTTCACCACTGAAGGCAAAGCTTGCATTCACTTCCATTGGCGACACGGTTTTCATGCTCATCAGCTTGCCAAGGGATTCATAGAATTTAAGGGTGTCGCCACTGACGGTGACCAGACCCTTGGTATCGGACCGGCCGACGTCGCAATCCGCCTCCGTCATCCCCCAACGGCCAAGAAACGCAGTGGGCAGGCCGGCCTCATTAGCTGGAGAGGTATTCGGGGAGGCTGTATTCGCCTGTTCCTCAGACTCCCCACCGTTTGTCAGTGCGGGTGCCGCATTCTCGGTGACATTGCGGATCTCGGCATTTTCAATGGCAGGGGGCTGCTGCGGTCGGTCGCACGCAGACAGCGCGAGCGTGGCGACTACAGTTAGGATCAGTGCGGAAATCAGACGGGTCAACATCGCATCATGCTCCAAAACCAGATGCCGTCGCCCCGGCTCTCCTGTCATCTCACCGTGAGAAAGGCTCTCAGGGGATTATCATCGGCGCTGTCCGTGGGCCAGCATGTCCCGTCTATCGTATCAACTATTTCTATCTGCAGCGGATGGACCAGCGCAAGACCCTCAGTCTATCAGTCGCCCACCTCGGATTCATTGCCGCATCTACTCTGCGATTGCGTATTTGCATTCAAGAGCGCAGATCCGCAGGCTACATCTGCAGTAATGCAGAACGCGCTTTCGATGAGGGGTGGTTTTGCCGATGTTCGATTGGGACGACCTGCGGATATTTCTTGCCGTCGCGCGGTCGCGCCGGATCGCACCGGCGGCGCGTAGTCTGGGGATGGATGCCACGACTATCGGCCGCCGCCTTGCCCGTTTGTCCACCGCGCTGGAGTCCGACCTGTTCGAAATCTCGGGTGGGGAACGCCGCCTTACCGAGCGTGGCGAGGCGCTGTTCCGCCATGCCGAGGCTGCAGAGAGCGCTGCTCTGGCTGCGATGGAGACTGTGACGGGGCAGCAACGCAGTTTATCTGGTCAGGTCAGGCTCTCGGTCGCGGAGGGGTTCGGTACATGGATCCTTGCGCCTGGCCTCGCCGCCTTCCATGCGCGCCACCCCGGCATCCGCCTCGACCTCATCACCGCGTCCGGCTTTCTCAATCCTTCCAAACGCGAAGCCGACATGGCGGTGATGCTGGCCCGGCCGCAGCGGGGGCACCTCTCAGTCAAGCGGCTCGGCGATTATCGCCTGCATCTTTATGCCTCACGCGAATATCTGGAGCGTGTTGGCACGCCTCAGCACCCCGACACGCTGAAGAAGCATACGTTGGTCGGTTACGTGCCCGAGTTCATATTCTCCCCCGAACTTAACTATCTGAGCGAAGTAGAGCCGGGCCTGGAGGCCAGCCTGCGCTCGACCAGTATCAATGTGCAGCATCGGATCGTCGCGGAAGGAGCAGGAATCGGCGTACTTCCCGACTTCATCGGCAGCCGCGATCCCCGCCTTCTGCCCCTGATGGCGGACCGGATCGAGATAATCCGCAGCTTCTGGCTTGTAACCCATGAGGACCTGAGAAGCCTTGCGCGGATCGCGGCAGTGGCGCAATGGCTGCAACAGCGTGTCGTTACGCTTGGCGTTCCCACTCCGTCACGGTAACAGAAGCGCATAACTAGGGTCGCCACGGAGCGTTTGCATCTTGCCAATCCATCCCAAGTTCAAACGCGGCCGGGCCGTGGCTCTGGAAAGCCGCCGGACGGCAGTGGGGGACTATCTCGATTTCCTTGCCGCATGGGTGAAGAAGCCGCGTCAAACTGCGTCCGTCGTTCCAAGCAGTCGCTATCTTGCCCAACTGATGGTGCGCGACCTCGATCCGGCGGACGGTCGCGTGCTGGAACTAGGCGGCGGCACGGGCGTCTTCACGCGCGCGATCCTCGCCACCGGCTTGCCTGCTGAAAAGCTGGAAGTCGTGGAGATTAATCCCGGCTTCGCCCGCAGCCTGCGCCGCCATTTCCCCGGCGCGTCGATCCTCGAAGTCCCCGCGCAAAGCGTCTCCGGCCACGCTGCCGGAGAGCGGGGCAGTTATCAGATCGTCGTGAGTGGCCTGCCGCTGCTGGCGATGGACAAGGCGCTGCATGTCGCCATTCTCTCCGAAGCTTTCGCCATGCTGCAGCCGGGCGGCAGCTTCGTGCAGTTTACATATTCGCTGCGCTCGCCGGTCTCGCAGTCGGTGCTGAACGCGCTGGACCTCGAAGTGTCGCGCGTCGGCCAGACGGTTCGCAACTTCCCGCCAGCGACGGTGTTCCGGTTCACGCGCCGCGGCGAATGAGCGACTATTATGATGTGATCGTGCTCGGCGCGGGCGGCGCCGGGCTGATGTGCGCGGCTGTCGCCGGGCAGCGCGGCAAGCGCGTGCTGGTGATCGACCATGCGGATGCGCCGGGCAAGAAGATCCTGATTTCAGGCGGGGGGCGCTGCAACTTCACCAACATCCACACTGCGCCCGACCGCTTTCTGTCCGCCAACCCGCATTTCGTGAAGTCCGCGCTCGGCCGCTACAAACCCGCCGATTTCATCGCGCTGGTCGAGGCTTATGGCATCGCCTTCCATGAAAAGGCGCTCGGGCAACTCTTCTGCGACGGCTCCGCGCGGCAGATCGTCGCCATGCTGCTGGAGGAATGCGCGAAGGGCAGGGCGGAAATCGCGCTCGGCGAGGCGATCAGCGACATAGCCCACGCCGATGCGCATTATAGCGTCACCTTCGGCGCGCGTGCCGCATCCGCGCCAGCTCTGGTGATCGCGACGGGCGGCCCCTCGATCCCGAAGATGGGCGCGACGGGCTTTGGCTATGACCTCGCGCGCAAGTTCGGCATGAAGGTCGTGGAACCGCGCCCCGCGCTGGTTCCGTTGACACTCGGCGGCGACGAAACCCTGTTTCGCGAGCTTTCCGGCGTTTCGGCGGACGTGATCGCCCGCTGCGGCAAGACGGCCTTTCGCGAAGCCGCTCTCTTCACGCACCGGGGCCTGTCCGGGCCAGCCATCCTGCAAATCTCCTCCTACTGGCGCAACGGTCAGCCGATCGCCATCGACTTCCTGCCATCGAACAGCGCCGATTGGCTGGTTCAGGCCAAGCGACTGAAGCCTAAAGCCAGCCTGCGCTCCATTCTCGCGACAACCTTGCCCGACCGCCTAGCCGAAACGCTGTCCGACCGCATCGCGCTCCCCGGTGATCTCGCCAGCCAGGCCGACAAGGCGCTCACCGCCGTCGCGCAGCGCCTTTCGTCCTGGCAATTCCACCCGAACGGCTCCGAAGGCTTCGCCAAAGCCGAAGTCACGCTGGGCGGCATCAGCACTGCCGACCTGTCTTCCCAGACCATGGAATCCCGAAAGATTTCGGGCCTCTACGCCATTGGCGAGGCTGTCGACGTAACGGGTTGGCTGGGGGGCTATAATTTTCAGTGGGCATGGGCTAGTGGGTGGGCAGCCGGGCAGGCTCTTTAGCGCACGCTGCCCCGGAGTGATTTCAGGCCGGATGAGCAGTTTTCGTTGGGTGGTTAGCATCCGGCGTCTTGAAACTGCTGAAAAACATACGAAAAATGGGGAGCCGGCCGTTCCGGACGTCACATCATATTTACAGCCGTTGCGGCGTGCCAAACTGATTCGAGTATAAAAATGCCCTTCACGACTCTGCCCAAGCTTCTTTCAGAGGCTCTCGCCGCCCGTGGCTATGCCGCCCCCACGCCTGTTCAGGCGGCCGTCCTCGAACCCGAAGCGCTCGGCCGCGATCTCGTCGTCTCCGCCCAGACCGGCTCGGGCAAGACCGTGGCCTTCGGTCTCGCCATGGCCGACGACCTGCTGAACGCCGAAGGCTTTGCGATGCCGACGCAGAAGCCGCTCGCGCTGATCATCGCCCCGACGCGCGAACTCGCGCTGCAGGTCAGCCGCGAACTCATCTGGCTCTACGGCCCGACCGGCGCGCGCATCGCGACCTGCGTCGGCGGCATGGATGCCTCCAAGGAACGCCGCAATCTCTCCCAGGGCGCGCAGATCGTCGTCGGCACGCCTGGCCGCCTGCGCGATCATCTCGAACGTGGCGCGCTGGACCTCGCCGAACTGCGCGCCGCCGTGCTCGACGAAGCCGACGAAATGCTCGACATGGGCTTCCGCGAGGACCTCGAACAGATCCTCGACGCGACGCCCGAAGGCCGCCGCACGCTGCTCTTCTCGGCGACCATGCCCAAGCCCATCGTCGCGTTGGCCAAGCGCTATCAGAAGGACGCGCTGCGCATCTCGACCGTGGGTGAGGATCGCGGCCATGGCGACATCAGCTATCAGGCTGTCACCGTCGCGCCCGCGGATATCGAAAATGCCTGCGTCAACCTGCTGCGTTTCCACGAAGCCGAAACCGCGATGCTGTTCTGTGCCACCCGCGACAATGTCCGCCACCTCCATGCGGGCCTTACCGAGCGGGGCTTCGCAGTCGTCGCCCTGTCCGGCGAGCACAGCCAGAACGAACGCAATGCAGCATTACAGGCGTTGCGCGATCGCCGCGCCCGCATCTGCGTCGCCACCGATGTCGCCGCGCGCGGCATCGACTTGCCCACGCTCAGCCTCGTCGTCCATGTCGAACTGCCGCGCGACGCCGAAACCCTCCAGCACCGCTCGGGCCGCACCGGCCGCGCGGGCAAGAAGGGGACCGCCGTGCTGCTCGTCCCCTATCCCCGTCGCAAGCGTGTGGAATCGATGCTGCGTGGCGCGAAGATCAACGCCGAATGGATCTCCGCCCCGACACCCGAAGACATTCGCCGCAACGACCGAGAACGGCTGATCGCGATGGTGCTCGAACCCGTGGAAGTGGACGATGAAGATCGCGAACTGGCCCAGCGCATCCTCGCCGAACGCAGCGCCGAGGATATCGCCGCTGCTTTGGTCCGCGTCCACCGCGCCCGGATGCCCGCGCCCGAGGAACTGCTGGACGGCGCGCAGGCTCCGCAGCGCAACGATGGTCCGCGTCCCGGCTTCGAGGATACCGTCTGGTTCCGCATGAACATCGGCCGCAAGGACAATGCCGATCCGCGCTGGATCCTGCCGCTGCTCTGCCGTCGCGGCCACATCACGCGCGGCGAGATCGGCGCGATCCGCCTTGCCGCCGATGAGACGCTGTTCGAGATTCCACGTCCCGTCGCAGGCCGATTCATCACCGCCGTCAAGCGGACGGCGGGAGACGATCCGGACGGCGAAGGCGCGGTCATGATCGAGGAAGTGAAAGGCGGTACTCCGCGCGCCGAAGCCAAGCACAATCGCCGCAACGATGGTCCGCCCCCGCGCCGGTATGACGCCAAGCCGACCGATGCCCGCCCGGAGCGCAAGCAACTTGGCGCGCGTCCCGGTGGCGCAGGCGGCCCTGGCGGTGGTGGCGGCAAGCCCTTCGGCGGACGTCCGGGTGGTCCCGGCGCGCCCGGTGGCCGCCCCGGCTTCAAGGGCAAACCTGGCGGCAAGCCCTTCGCGGGGAAGCCGCGCGGAGGTCGGCCGGGGTAAGCCACGCTTTCTCCACTCTGGTCGCACTGAACTGGTCGAAGTGCGAGCCTTAGCGAAGGCGAGTATCCTGCAGCCTATGCAAAACTTCGACCCTAGGTTGATGGATCCCCTCGCAGGAACGGGGCGTTTTGCGCGAATGACGTTGTGTTGAGGCCTGTGACGAGGCGTGAAGAAAGATAACCAATGCCCAGCATCCTCGTCGACGCCGACGCCTGCCCGGTAAAGGATGAAATCTACCGCGTAGCCTTCCGCCACGAAGTCCCGGTGACGATCGTCAGCAACAGCCCGATCCGCGTACCGGCCCATGCACTGATCGACCGGGTGGTGGTCAGCGACGGCTTTGATGCCGCCGACGACTGGATCGCGGAGCGGGCAGGGGCGGACGCCATCGTCATCACGGCTGACATTCTGCTCGCCGATCGCTGTCTGAAGGCTGGCGCAACAGTGATCGGCAGCAACGGAAAACCCTTCACCCTAAGCTCCATCGGCGCGGCCATTGCCACTCGAGCGATCATGGCCGACCTCCGCGCCGATGGCACCGCTATCGGTGGCCCGCCGCCCTTTAGCAAGGCAGACCGATCGCGGTTCTTGCAATCGTTGGACGAGGCATTGGTGCGGATGAAGCGGGGGCGCTAGGTCGGGCAGCGCCTCAGAGCGCCTTTTCGTAGATCTGGTAGCTCTTGTTCGTGAAGGCGTCGATGGCTTTGGTGATCGCGACCATTCCCTGATTGTCTTCCAGGATCCACCCCATTTCGCCCCGTGATGCGGCATATTTGCTCACCGAATCGCGGCGGATCAGTTCGATCATCATGAAGGCGAGCTGGCTTGCCATGCGCGAGGACTGGAGTTTCTGCACCACGCCCATCAGCGGCACACGCATCGTGCGGACCCGGGGCTTGCGCAGCCACAGCAGCAGCTTCGCCCAGCCAAAGGGGAGGAGCGAGCCGTTGAGGGGCTTCAGCACTTCGTTGAGGTCGGGGAGCGTCATCATGAAGGCGACAGGTTCGCCATCGACTTCGGCGATGCGGATCAGGTCTTCATAAACGATGGGTTTCAGCTTCTTGCCGGTATGCGCCACTTCGCTATCGGTGATCGGCACGAAGCCCCAGTTGCGTCCCCACGCATCGTTCAGGATGTGGAGGATGATCGCCGCTTCCTTGTCGAAATTCTTCTTGTCGACACGGCGGACGTTGATGCGCGGGTTCTTTTCGCCGGATTCCACGATGCGCTGGACGAGCGGGGAAAAGCCCTTCTCGATGTTGATCTCATAGCAGTTGAGGCGCTTGGCGGGCTGGTATCCGGCGCCCTCGATCCATGCCTGATAGGCAGGGCTGTTGTGGCCCATCATCACCGTCGGCGGATGATCGTGACCGTGGACCAGCAGCCCCGGCTCCTCCCAGATGGAGAGCGAGATCGGACCCAGCACCCGCGTCATGCCTTTGCCGCGCAGCCAATCCTCCGCAGTTGCGATCAGCGCCGCTGCGGTCTCTGCGTCCATGGCCTCGAACAGGCCGAAATTGCCGGTGCCGGGGCCCATGCCCTGCTCGGGCGACATTTCGAGCGCGAGATGGTCGATATGCGCGGAGACGCGGCCGACGACCTTGCCGCCGCGACGGGCGAGGAAATATTGCGCTTCGCCATGTTCGAACCAGGGGTTCTTGCCGGGCGTGATCAGGCCATAGACTTCGCTCTTCAGGGGCGGAACCCAGGCAGGGTTATTGGCGTAGATCGCCCAGGGGAGATCGACGAAAGCCTTGAGGTCGGCCTTGCCGCTGACGGGTGTGATCACTAGGTCGGTATTGGCCATGATGCAGCTCTGGCTGGAGGATCGTTACGCACTGTGGATGCCCGCGCTTTGTCACGGCGGACAGCGGGGCGCAATGTCGATTATGCCATGTTGCTGCCACGAACTGTGCGCAATTGGCGAGTAGGAAGCCGTGATGACCGTGTATGAGAAGATAGCCACGCCGTCGCGCGCGCCAAGTGCGCAGCAGGCCGCGCCGATCCCCGACGATGCCGCCATGCTGCGCGTCGCGGCGGAGTTGAACCGGGAGTTTGCCGTGGCGAATCCGGCGGTGTACTGGCCCGATTTTCTCGGCTCGACGGCTCTGGGTTATGCAGGGCTGGCGGGCGCGATGCTGTTCGAAAGCGTGCCGCTGGTGCTGCTGTCCGGGCTGGTGGCGATGCTGGCGCTGTATCGCGCGGCGAGCTTTATCCATGAGCTTACGCATGTCCGGAAGGGTGCGCTGCCGGGGTTCCGGTTGGCGTGGAATGTGCTGATCGGGGTACCGCTGATGATCCCTTCCTTCATGTATGAAGGGGTGCATACGTTGCATCATGCGCGGACGCGTTATGGCACGGCGAACGATCCGGAATATCTGCCGCTCGCGCTGATGAAGCCGTGGTCGCTGCCGCTGTTCGTGCTGACGGCGATGCTGGCGCCCTTGGGCGTGATCCTGCGCTTTGGCGTGCTGACGCCGCTATCTTTGCTGAGCCCGTCGCTGCGCCGGGTCGTGGAGGAGCGGTTTTCCGCGCTGTCGATCAATCCATCCTTCCGCCGCCGCGCGCCGGAGGGCGAATTCAGGCGGCAATGGTATGTCCAGGAAGCGGGCGCGTGCCTGTTCGCTTTGGCGCTGGTGGGGAGCGTGTTCCTGTTCGGCTGGCGGCCGCTGCTGACTTGTGTGGCGGTGCATTCGACGATGACCGTCATAAACCAGTTGCGCACGTTGGTCGCGCATCTGTGGGAGAATGAGGGCGACACGATGAGTGTGACGGCGCAATATCTAGATTCCGTGAACGTGCCGCCGCCATCGCCATTTGCGGCGATCTGGGCGCCGGTGGGATTGCGCTATCATGCGCTGCATCACTTGCTGCCAAGTGTGCCCTATCACGCGCTGGGCAAGGCGCATCGCCGGATGAAGGCGGCGCTGGATGTGCAGGATACTTATGGCCGCGCCAACTATGCCGGGATGCTGCCGCTGGTGGGCAAGATCGCGCGCAGTACGATGGGCGCGCGTTAAGCCTTCACTCCTCGGTGCGGACCAGCACCGTCTCGCCGACCAGCAGGAACAGCAGGAAGGGCGCCCACGCGGCCATGATAGGCGGGTAGGCTCCAAGATTGCCCATGGCGAGCGCAAAATTATCCGCCACGAAGTAAGTGAAGCCGAGCGACATGCCGATCACCGCGCGGATGAACAGCTTGCCCGACCGCGCCAGCCCGAACGCGGCCACAGCCCCGAGCAACGGCATCAGCACGGCGGACAGCGGCCCCGAAACCTTATGCCAGAGGCTGCCTTCCAGCGCCGCAGTCGGACGGCCCGCGTCCTTCAGGTCGTGGATCGCGGCCTGCAATGAGTTTAGGGATAGGCCATCGGCATCCACCTTCGCGAGCGTGAACTGATCCGGGCGAATGTCGCGCCCGAACCTGAACGTGCCAATCGACTGGGTCGTCCCTCGTAAAACGTCGAAGGACTTGGCGCCGTGGAGAATCCAGCCGCCATTCTTCGCGTCAAAATGGCCGCGCGGCGCGTGGACGATCGTCGTCAGGCTATTGTTCGTGCGATTGAAGATCTCGACATTGCGCAGGAGCGTCTGATTACCGCGGCCACCGACTATGGCGGCCGTGACGAGATCGTCTCCGTCGCGGACCCAGATGTTGGTCTTGACGCCGCTGTCGCGCGGCAGGGGCCCGTACTCCACTGCCTGCCAGGCATCCAACGTCGCCGACGCGCGCGCCACGATCCGCTCGTTGAAGGTGAAGCTGAAGAGGGCGATACCCAGCGCCACCACGATCAGGGGCGCAAGGATCTGATGCGCGGAAAGTCCCGCCGCCTTCATCGCAATGATCTCGCTGTTCTGGTTCAGCGTGGCCAGCGTCACCAATGTACCTAGCAACACGGAAAACGGCAGGAAGCGGGCGATGATCTGCGGCGCGCGCAGCATGATATACTGCCACAATTGCGCGTCGCCGTTCCCCGGATAGGCGAGTACGTCGCCCGATTCGCCGAGCAGGTCGAGCGTCTGGAGGACGATCACGAGCAAGGCGAGCACGGCGAGCGTGCGGACGAGGAACAGCTTGCCCATGTAGAGAGCGACGCGCTTTGACGGGAAGAATTGCAGCATCATGCGACGGCGCCCTCCGCCTTGGGCTTCCGGCCGAAGCGCAGTTGCCGCCTGATCCAGCCGCCCAGCTTGGCGAAGGCGAACTCGAGCGCGCTGATCGGCTGACCGCCGGGCCGATGCGCGACGACGTGGTACATCCACAGGATCAGCGCCGCGAATCCAAGGAACGGCACCCATAGGGCGATCAGCGGATCGATCTTGCCGAGTGCCCCCACCGCTTCGCCATACTCGTTGACCTTATGATAGGTCACGATGAACACGATCGAGAGGAACACGCCGAGCGCCGATGTCGAGCGCTTGGGCGGAATGGCGAAGGCCAGCGCGGCGAGCGGCAGGAGCATCATCATCGCGACCTCCACCATGCGGAAATGGAAGTTGGCGCGCACCTGATTGCGGAGCGCCTGATCGCTGGTCTGCTTTCCCACGCGCACCAGTTCGGGTAGCGTCAGCTCCTGGTCGGCGTCGCCGCGGCCGCGGAACCGCTCGATCTGCGGCAAGTCGATGGGCAGGTCGTGACTCGAAAAGCTGAGGATGCGAGGCGTCGTATAGCCCGGCGCATTGTTCACCAGCACGCCGTTGCGAAGGCGGAAGATGATGACGTCTGGATCGTCGGTCGCCAGGAATGTCCCGCTGGCGGCGGTGACGGCCAGCGTCTGCTTGTTCTTGCCGATGATCCGCATGAATATGCCATGCAGGTCCGTGCCCTTCTCCCGGCTTTCCTCGATCCGCAGCGTCATGCGTTTGCCGAGCGTGGTGAACTCGCCGACCTTGATCGACGCGCCCAGCGCACCCGATCGCAGCTCGAATCGCAGCCCCTCATAGGCGTAGCGGGCATAGGGCTGAAGGAAGCCGACTATGGCGAGGTTCACCAGCGCCAGCGCAATCGCGTACATATAGGGGACGCGCAGCAGTCGTGTGTAGCTCATGCCGATGGCGCGGAATACGTCCAGCTCGGATGACAGCGCCAGCTGCCGGAACGCCAGCAATATGCCCATCATCAGGCCGATCGGAATGCCGAGCGACAGATATTCCGGGATCATGTTGGCGAGCATGCGCCATACGACGCTGACCGGCCCGCCCTCCGCCGCGACGAAGTCGAACAGCCGCAGCATCTTGTCCAGCACCAGCAGCATCGCGGCGATGACGAGCGTGCTGAGCAGGGGGATGGCGATGAGCCGCGCTATGTAGCGATCAGTGGCGCTTAGCATTTTCAATATGTGGTCGTCCCATCACCATGTTTTGGCCGCAAACCGATCCCATATCATCCGTGGGCGAACAGGGTCTGTGCAGGTCGGGTGCGAGCCAGACAGGCGCTATAGCTGCCAGGAGTTGGTTGGTCATGTCGAAAGTGCTGCCCCCAAAAGGGCGAGGAGTATCAAGAGTCCGGGACGTGGGCGGCTCGCTGGCCGCGTCGCTGATGGTTATTGCGCTCGCCGCTACTCCAGTGACAGCGCAGGCCATCGGACCGCAGGCTGCGGCCTGTGACCGCGGCGATTCGGCCGTGCTCGTGCATGTCGAGGGATTGAAGGCACGCACCGGCAAGCTGCGTGTGCAGCTTTACGAGGCGAACTCGAAGACCTTTCTTGAAAAAGGGAAATACGTCGAGCGTGTGGAACTGCCTGTTCCTGTCGCGGGGCCTTTGAACGTCTGCGTCGCGGTGCCTAAGCCTGGTAACTACGCGCTGTATGTGCGGCATGACGCCAATGGCTCGGGCAAGAGCGATCGGTCCGATGGCGGCGGCTTTTCGGGCAATCCACAGCTCAGCCTCACCGATCTGGCGTTCAAGCGGAAGCCTCCGCTCGGCAAGACGCAGTTTGCGGTCGGGCATTCCACTCGCGAGATTCGCGTCGTCCTCAATTACGTCCAGGGCTTGAGTTTCAAGCCTCTGGGCGCCTGAACGAAAGGTCCCGGCCCCGATGGTCTGCGTCGCGCTGCTGTCCAATCCCCAATCCACGGGGAATCGACAGACGCTTCCGCGCGTGCGCACCTATTGTGCGGGCAACCCGGATATCTTTCATTATGAAGTGGAGCATGTCGACCAGATCGGTCGTGCCCTGCAGACCATCGCGCGGGTGAATCCAGCGGTGATCGTCATCAATGGCGGCGACGGCACGGTGCAGGCGGCGCTGACCGAGCTGTATCAGGGCGAGCATTTCAAGGGCAAGGTGCCGCCGATCGCGGTGCTGCCCAATGGCAAGACCAACCTGATCGCGCTTGACCTTGGCATCCATGGCGATCCCATCAAGGCGCTGGAGCGGATCGTCGAGATCGCCAAGACGGGTCTGTCGGAGCATGTCGTGGTGCGCGAACTGATCGCGCTGTCTGACGGGAAGAACGACGACCGCCCGGTGCTCGGCATGTTCCTGGGCGGGGCGGGGCTGGCCGACTACATCCTTTATTGCCGCAACAAGATCTATCCGCTCGGCCTGCCCAATACGTTGAGCCATATATTGACGGCGATTGCCGTGGTGTTTTCCGTCATCTTCGGAATTCGCGGCAAGTTCATGCCGCCCGTGGCGAGGCCGGTGTCCATTTCCCTCATTCGCGACGGGCAGCTGGCGGGCAAGTTCGCGGTGCTGATCGTCACGACGCTGGAGCGGCTGCTGCTTGGCGCACGGACGAGCGACACTACTCGCGGATCGTTGAAGCTGATGGCAGTGGATCAGAATGGCCCTGCGGTCCTGCGGATGCTGGGCGCGGCGCTGGTCGGGCGATTCGGGACGCAGAAGATGCACGGCATTCATCTGGAGCAGGGCGACACCATTCGTATCGAGGGCCATCGCAGCAGCGTCATTCTGGATGGTGAAATCTTCGAGGCGAACGAGGGCTATCCGATCACGCTGCGTTCGACGGCGCCAGTGCCTTTCCTGCGGCTGGCGGCGTAACGCGCGCGCAAACGATTCGGGATCGCCGATGTGACGGCCTCCATCTCCGCTCTCGTCACGGAAGAACTGGCGCAGCCCGCGGACCCGCGCGCGGTCGCGATGGCGGCTGCGTTGGCGAGCGTCTATCCGGGCGCGGCGCGGGCCGTGCTGTTCTACGGATCGTGTCTGCGGGAAGCCAACCTCGACGGGTTGATGCTGGATTTCTATCTGATCGTTTCGGATTACAGGGTGGCTTATGGAAAAAGCTGGCTGGCGCGGGCCAACCGGCTGATCCCGCCCAATGTGTTTCCGTTCGAGCATGACGGCCTGATCGCCAAATATGCGGTGCTGAGCGAAGCGGATTTCCATAGGCTCTGCGGGCCGGAGGCGGACAATGTTTCCGTGTGGGCACGGTTCGCGCAGCCGACGCGGTTGCTGTGGGTGGCCGACGAGTTGGCGCGTGCCCGTGCAGTCGTGGCGGTCTCGCGCGCCGCGCCGACGCTGTTGGAACTTGCCGCCCCCGCAGCGCAAGTCGACGGGCCGGGCGATGCGTTGCATGTGTGGCGGACGGGCTTTGCGCTGACCTATGGCGCGGAGTTGCGGGCGGAGCGGAATACGCGTTCGGGCTCCATCGTCGACAGCGACCCGGATCGCTATGCGCGCTTCGCCGCTGCCTGTCCGCAGCGTCGCACCGCGCTATTCACGGCCAAGGACATCGCCGCCAACGCCCGCCGCTGGCGCGCGCTCCAGCGGCGCGGCAAATGGCTGACGGTGGCGCGGCTGGCGAAGGCGAGCTTCACATTTGCGGGCGGCATCGATTATCTGGCGTGGAAGATCAACCGGCACGCAGGCACTAAGATCGCAATCAAACCTTGGCAGCGGCGCTGGCCGCTGCTCGGCGCTGTCACTCTGCTGCCTCGGCTGTTTGGGACGGGTGCGATCCGGTAGCGTCGGGGCCGTTCCTGCCAATCGCCTCCGAAATGGATCGGGACAGGACCGCGAGCGTATAGGGCTTGCGCAGCACCTGATGCCCTTCGAACATATCCGCATTCTCGATATCGCCAGCGTAGCCAGTGACGAACAGCACGGGGATCGACCGATAACGCTCCGGCAGGCTGGCGATCATCTCCGGTCCGGTCATTCCAGGCATGAGGACGTCCGTGACGATCAAGCCGATGTCATCGAAGCGTCCCAGCATGGCGGTGGCCTCATCGGCGGAGGGGCAGGCGACTGGCAGATGACCGAGTTCCGCTATTGCTTCCATCGATTGCGCAAGCACACGGGGGTCGTCCTCGACGAGCAGGATGCGCGTGGGCGGCAGATCGGTCGTGTCGGGCTCGGCAGGCGCGCTGCCCATCTTGGCCGCCTGCGCCGCCGTTATGGCCTTGCGGGGCAAGTACAGCTCGACCTGCGTGCCGGCGCCGGGCTCCGACAGGATGCGGATTTCGCCGGAGCACTGGCGCACGAAGCCGAATATCTGGCTGAGGCCGAGGCCCGTACCCTTGCCCGCGGGCTTCGTGGTGAAGAACGGCTCGAACACGCGCTGCAGCACTTCGGGGGTCATGCCGCAGCCGCTGTCCTTGACTGACAGGCGGATATATTCTCCCCCGGGGCATTCCCCGATTTCGGCGGGCGCTAGCGTCGCTTGCGCCGTCGAAATGGTGAGCGTGCCGCGCCCTTCCATCGCATCGCGGGCGTTGACGCACAGATTCAGGATCGCGTTTTCAAGCTGGTGCCGGTCGACGAAGATTGCCCAGCCGGATGCTGCCGGATCAAGTGTGACGACGATCTGGTCGCCGATGGTGCGGTCTATCAGCTCGATCATGTCGCGGATCAGCGTATCGGGGTCGACTGCCGCTGGGAGCAGGGGCTCGGCGCGGGCGAACGCCAGCAAGCGACGCGTCAGGGCGGATGCGCGATTGGCGCCCTCCATGGCGTTGTCCAGATGCCGCTGCGCGACCTGTGGGCTTTCATGCAGTCTGCGGCGCGCCAGCTCCAGGCCGCCGGACACCACTGCAAGCATGTTATTGAAGTCATGCGCGATGCCGCCGGTCAGTTGTCCCACGGCCTCCATCTTCTGCATCTGGCGCAGACTTTCTTCGGCGGCGGCGCGCTCCGTCGCTTCCTGCTTCAGCCGGGCATTGGCATCCTGTAACTGGATCGTGCGGCTGGCGACCGCGGCTTCCAGCCGGTCGGCGCGGATCATTTCGGCGTCGGCAAGCCGCCGGGCATTGCGCCGGTCGGCCCAGGCGGAAACGGCCGCCCATGCTGCGCACAGTGATCCCACCAGGATAACCAGCCCGACGAGTTGATAGGTCTGATTGGCGCGCGCACTTCGGTCTCCCGCAAGGCTGACGGCGGTGCTTCGCTCCGCAAGGCGTGCGTTCTCAGCCTGGATGATGGCGGCGAGGCGTTCGTTGATGTGCTTCAGATTGGCGGCTGAGCCCGCTTTGTGGAACTGCGACAGTGCGCCCATCTTCTGGTCATAGGTCGTGCGCAGTCCAATCTCGCTGAGCGTTTGGCCACGATCGACATAGGCTTCGCGCAACCCACCGACTGCCGCCCGCTGCCAGCTGCTCTTCCGGGTGGCCCGCGCCAGCGCATCGAGCTGCGCACCTGCCTCGCGCCATTGGGACTGGAACAGGCGGCCGATGTCGGGATCGGTGCTGATCACATAGCGGGCGAGCGTGGTTTCCGATTTGGCGATCGTGGCGTCCAGCCGGTTGGCGAGAGTGATGACTTCGAAGCTGTGCCGCTGCTCGGCGAGGGCCGTCTCGCGGTCCTGGCTGGCGACGCTGGTGAAGTAGAGAAGGGCCGCCAGTGCCCCTATCAAAGGTAAGCCGATCAGCAGCGCCAGGATGCGGCGAAGCACCCGCCGCGACTTCGGCAGCTCCTCTCCGCTATCGATGATTGCCCCGACCATCGCATAGTCATAATGCAGAACACGCACAGGGGAAAGGTTTGTTCCATCCCCGTGTAATCGGTAGCATGACTTAAGTAATGGCGCGGGTCGCTTTTCCAGCGGCTTCGAACATGCCCAGGATCTGCGTCACCTGATCGCTGCTGTGTTCGGCGCAGAGCGAACAGCGCAGCAGGAACGTGCCGGCAGGCGTGGCGGGCGGGCGCGCCATGTTGACGTAGAGCCCGAGTTCCAGCAGCGCCTGCCACATCGCGACGGCCTGTGTCTGATCATCAAGGATCACCGCGATGATGGCGGACTGCGGCGTATCGGTGCCGAGCTTGAAGCCCAGCGCCTTGAGGCCCCCATGCAGGCGGCGGCTGTTTTCCCACAGATGCGCGCGTTTGTCCTGCGCGTGCATCAGCTTGCGGATTGAAGTCGCGGCGGTGGCGACGACGCTGGGCGGCAGCGACGCGGTGAAGACATAGGGGCGGCAGACGAGGCGCATGACGTCGAACTTGGGATGGTTCGAAACGCAAAAGCCGCCGACTGTGCCGACCGATTTGGAAAAGGTGCCGACGACGAAATCGACGTCCTTCTCAACACCCTGTTCCTCGTAAACGCCGCGGCCATTGGGCCCGAAAAAGCCCATGCCATGCGCTTCGTCGACCAGGATCATGCAGTTCTGGTGCTTGCGCACGGCCGCGACCATGTCGGGCAACGGGGCGATATCGCCCAGCATCGAATAGACGCCCTCCAGCACCACCAGCTTCTGTGCGTCTGTAGGCAGGCGGCCGAGGCGCTTGTCCAGATCCTCGACGCTGTTGTGGCGAAAGCGGACGATTTCCGCATTGCCTAGGAAGCATCCGTCATAGATCGACGCATGGCTGTCCGCGTCGAGAATGACGTAATCGCCCTTGCCCGCGAGCGTTGAGATGATGCCCAAATTCGCTTGATAGCCCGTCGAGAACACCATGGCGTGATCGGTGCCGTAGAATTCGCGGAGCGCGGTCTCGACTTCCTTGTGCCCCTGATAGGTGCCGTTCAGCACGCGGCTGCCGGTCGTGCCCGCGCCGAACTCGTCCAGTGCCTGCTTGCCCGCCGCGACCACATCGGGGTCGAAGGTCATGCCCATGTAATTGTACGTGCCGAGCAGGATAGTGTCCTTGCCCTTGATGACGGCGAGCGTCGGCGACTTCACTTCGTCCATCACTATGGCGAAGGGGTCGCGCACGCCGGTCGCCATCAGCGCCTCGCGCTCGGCGATCAGCGCGTCGAATTTGGAGAGGAGGTCGCGCGCGCCGGTGATCTCGTCGGGCGTCTGGGCGTCGTTTGCGGTCTGTGCAGAGAGCGTCATGGTCGTTTTCAGCCCTTCAGCTTCGCAACGGCATCGACAAGCTGGCCGACAGTCTCGATCTCCGCCTGCATGTTCATGGTTATGAGGATGTCGAATTCATCCTCCACCGCTGCCACGAAATCCATGACCGTCAGGCTGTCCCACTCCAGATCGCCGGCAAAAGTCGTCGCTTCGGTCAGCGCGACGCCTTTTTTGTTGAACGGGGCGATCTGTTCCGCGACTTGCGCGAAAATGGTCTGGCGATCGGTCATGCTTTCGTCTTTCTGGACTGTATTTAGCTGTGCAAGGCGCGGTTTCTGCGCTGTATCGCTTCCCTTTGGCAAGGGAATAAGGCGGTAATCAGGCGCTATCTTGCCGCAATGTGCATGGGGTGCGATGGTTGTGCTCGATCAAAGGGGATGGCGATGGCTGAAAAAATACAGGATGCAGGCAAGCGCCCGCTGGTGCCCAATGCCATCCATCTGGTGCGCACGTCGCTGGCCGCGAACCTGCAACTGAGCCAGATGGCCGATCAGAAGGCCAATATGCTGATGGGCGCGGCCTTCGTCGTATTCACTTTGGCCGTGGGGCAGTTACGCACCGGGCACATGATCATCCCTATCGCGATATTGGCGACGGGCGCATTTCTGGCGGCGACCTGCGCGATCATCTCTGTGCTGCCGAAGGTTACGCGCGTGGATGGCCCGGTGGGGGAGGACGCCAACATCCTGTTCTTCGGTATCTTCACCAGCCTGTCGGAGCAGGAATTTACCGACCGGATCGTCGCGAAGCTGGATGATGACGAGGCGCTGTATCGCGTGATGCTGCGCGACATCTACCAGAATGGGCAGGTGCTCCAGCACAAGAAGTACAAGTTTCTGGGATATGCCTACCGTATATTTCTGGGCGGGCTGGTGCTGAGCTTCGCGGCCTTTGCGGTCGAGCTTGTGCTGGGAAGGCCGGTTTAGAGCCAGCCCCTCGTGCGATAGCCTGCGACCGTGGCTTTCAGTCCGGCATCGAGCCGGACCGTCGGCGTCCACAAGCTGGTGGGGACGGCCATTTCCGGCCGTGAGACCCAGTCGGTGTGGCAGAAATAGGCGACGCGGTCCTGCGTCAGCTTCGCCTTGCGGCCTCGCACCATCCGGTCGGTGACGGCCGCTACATTCAACAGCCAGCGCGGCGTTGCCAGGGCACGGACCGGGCGGCTTAGCGCCTTGCCGATGGCCTGCCCGAACTCGGCATGGGCCATGCCACCGGGCGTGCCGTCATCGACTTCATAGGTCTGGGCGAGGCTTGCGCCGCGATCCTGCGCCAGCGTCAGCAACAGCCGCGCCAGATCGCTGACTTCGATGACCGACAAGCGACCGCCGGGCGGCAGCATGACGAAGCCCTTCGAGGCCATCTTGAAGACGTCCAGCATTTCCTTGTCGCCGGGGCCGTAGATGGCGGGCGGGCGCACGATGGTCCAGTCCAGCGCGCTCGCCATGACGTGCCGCTCGGCCAGTTCCTTCGACCATCCATAGTCGGAGAGTCGCGGTTCACGCGCGGCGAGCGAGGATACATGCACGATCCGGCGGATCCCGGTGCGGCGCATCGCATCGACCACGTTCATCGTGCCGGTGGCGTTGCCCTCCGCGAAGCCCTTGCGATTGGGCGCGTTCACCACGCCCGCAATGTGCAGCACGGCGTCGGCATCGACGATCAGCCGTTCCAGGCTCTCGCGGTCGTCCAGTGCGCCGGGCGTCCAGGTCACGCCCCGGCGTGGAAAGGTCGGCTTGCGGGTGAGGGCGCTGATCTTGATCCCCGCAGCGATTGCGGAGTCGAGTGTCGCGGCGCCGACGAAGCCCGTCGCGCCGGTTACGGCCAAACGAAATGGGGTCATTGGGCCAGCAGCACCATGTGATCGCGGTGGATGAGGACGGAGCGGGGCACATCGCTCAGGATCGCGGCGATATCCTCGCTCCGCTTGCCTGCGATTTTGACGGCGTCGCCGCTGTCATATTCGGAGAGGCCGCGCGCCAATATGCGCCCGTCTTCGGCCAGAATGTCCACGACATCGCCGCGTGCGAAACTGCCGGAAACGCTGCGCACCCCGATGGGAAGCAGGCTGTTGCCGCTCGCCAGCGCCCGTTCCGCGCCGGCGTCTATGGTCAGGTGGCCGCGCGTGGTCAGCCGCCCCGCAAGCCAGCTCTTGCGCGCCCGACGGCTCTCGGCAGCATGGAAGATCGTGCCGCGCCCGCCATTCGCCCAGCTTTCGAGTGGCGCTTCGACATGGCCCGAAATGATGGCGAGATGCGCGCCCGCGCCCGTGGCGATCTTCGCCGCTTCGATCTTCGAGCGCATGCCGCCCGAGCCCATGCCGGATCCCGATCCGCCATCTGCCATCGCCATGACGCTCGCGTCGATTCTTTCCACATTCTCTACCAGCATAGCGGTCGCATCGACGTGCGGGTTGGCCGTGTAAAGCCCGTCCACGTCAGACAGCAGCACAACTGCGTCAGCCCGAGCGGCCTGACCGATCCGCGCCGCGAGCCGGTCATTGTCGCCGAAGCGGATTTCGGCAGTCGCGACGCTGTCATTCTCGTTCACCACCGGAACCGCGCCAAGCGACAGCAGCCGCTCCAGCGTGGCTGAGGCATTGAGATAGCGGCGGCGGTTTTCCAGATCGTCCAGCGTCACCAGCATCTGCGCGGCGGTGATGCCCTCTTCGCCAAGCAGCATCGCCCATGCCTGTGACAGCGCGATCTGTCCGACGGCGGCGGCGGCCTGTGCATCCTCAAGACTGCCGCGCCCGCCTTTGGACAGGCCCAGGCGTCGCGCACCCAGCGCGATGGCACCGGACGACACGATGATGACCTGCTGCCCCTCGGCGCGGCGCGCGGCGATTTCGCCGACGAGGGTGCGCAACCACGCGGTGCGCGGGTCGCCAGTCGGATCGACGAGAAGCGCAGAGCCGATCTTGATGACGATCCGGCGGCATAGGGCAGGAGGGAAACCGGCGAGAGTCACGGAGGGCATATCTTTGAAGTGTGAGCCTGGAAAAAAATCCGTTCGCCCTGAGCTTGTCGAAGGATTCTACCGAACGAAGTGAAGTGACTTCGCCTGCGCTCAGTAGAAGGCTTCGACAGGCTCAGCCCGAACGGAGTTGGAAGTTGTGCGAACGGGAGGAGGGTGCGCGCCAACCGACAAGCTACAGCGGCGACCACGGTTCCGCTTCCCCCTGTTCCTCCCCCGGATCGACATCCATGCGATAGCTGCTGGCGTTGCGCTGCTCCGGTCCCAGTTCGGGGATCACGCGGTCCAGCAGTTCGGATATGCCCGCGCCCGTGCCGCCGGAGATGATGAAGATCTCTTCCGCACCTGCCTCGCGCATCTGCTCCGCAATGTCTTCCATCAGTTCGGGGCCCAGCAGATCGCCCTTGTTCAGCGCCAGCAATTGCGGCTTGTCTTCGAGGCCGCCGCCATAGGCCACCAGCTCATCCTGCACGATCCGCCATGCCTCCACCGGATCGTCCAGCGTCGCGTCGACCAAATGCAGCAGCACCCGGCATCGCTCGATATGCCCCAGGAAGCGGTCGCCGATCCCTGCGCCCTCCGCCGCGCCTTCGATCAGTCCTGGAATGTCGGCCAGCACGAACTCGCGGCCCTTGTGGCTGACGACGCCCAGTTGCGGCTTGGTGGTCGTGAAGGGATAGTCGCCGACCTTCGCCTTGGCGTTGCTCACCTGATTGATGAAAGTGGACTTGCCCGCATTCGGAAGCCCCACCAGCCCGACGTCAGCCAGCAGCTTCAGTCGTAGCCAGACCCACATTTCCTCGCCCGGCCATCCGGTGCCGTGCTGGCGCGGGGCGCGGTTGGTGCTGGTCTTGTAGGACATGTTGCCGCGGCCACCGTCGCCGCCGCGCAGGAACACGACGCGCTCGCCGGGCACGGTGAAATCGGCCAGCACGGTGCCTTCGCCATCGTCCGCGATGACCTGCGTCCCGATCGGCACCTTGATAATCAAATCTTTGCCGCCTGCGCCATAGCGGTTCTTGCCCATGCCGGGCGTGCCGCGCTGTGCCTTGAAATGCTGGGTGTAGCGGAAGTCGATTAGAGTGTTGAGGCCCTCTATCGCTTCGAAGATGATGTCGCCGCCCTTGCCGCCATTGCCGCCGTCGGGACCGCCATATTCGACATACATCTCCCGGCGAAAGCTGACGGCGCCGGGGCCGCCGCTGCCGGAGCGGAGGTAAATTTTTGCCTGGTCTAGAAAATGCATTGGCGGCCCTTAGCTGCATTCCGTCGCAAATTAAACCTTTGCGCGAAGGGCGAAGCTTAGCCCGCCTTATTCTCGGGCGCGTTTGCCGTCATCCAGTCCGTCAGCGCCGCGCCGACTTCCGGCGATTCCGCCAGCGCCATCGAGGCGAACAGCGTCCGCGTCGCCAGATCGCGGGCCATGGTGCGCGGCAGCCCGAGCGCCTTCGCCATTGGCGCGCCCATCATCGAATCGCCCAGCGCACTCAGCACCAGCGCCAGTGTGTGTTCGGCGATCTGCGGGCGTGTGGGTTCGCTCGCGGAGAGTTCGTCCACCAGCCGGTGGATCGCCTCAACCACCGGGTCCAGCGCATCCTCATTGCCCGATGCCATCATCCACGACGCCAGCGCGCCTGCGCCTTCCTTGTCGAAGGCGTCGAACGTCAGGTCCACTATGGTGCGCGGGGCCACTTCGCCACGCCGCGCCTTCTTCACGGCGTCCCCGATGGTGGCGGTGATCATGTCCGCGAGATAGCCCGCCAGCGCCTTCTGCAAGCCGGAGGCCGATCCGAAATGATGCAGCAGATTGGCATGGGTTCGCCCCACGCGCGCCGAAACCGCCTTCAGCGTCACGGCCTGCGGCCCTGCCTCCAGCAGCAGCGCGCGTGCGGCTTCCAGTGCGGCGGTTCGGCTTTCGAGCGGGCTCAGACGGCGGCGCGTTATTGACACTAGTGTAAGTAACCTCTATTTGCAGCAATGTCAGTTAGACAGCAAAAGTGGAAAACACCATGGCTACCGAGATTTCATCTCTCGCCCCCGCCGACTTGTCGATCACGCCCCGCGACCGCCGATTTGGCCGCGCACAAAGCGGCGAGGCGGTACAGGCCCGCTGGTGGCTGGGCGGAGACCCGATCGGCACGGCGTTCTACAACGCGCTGTCGGTGACGTTCCCGCGCGGCGAGGCGTTCTTCGTCGACAGCGTTCGCGCGTTCCGCGATGGCACGCCGCCGCGGCTACAGGCGGAAATCAATGCCTTCATCAAGCAGGAAGTTATCCACAGCCGCGAGCATGTCGCATTCAACCGCCGCGTCACCGATGCGGGCTATGACGTGTCGCTGCTGGAGAAGGACGTGGCGGACTCACTGGATGAGATCAAGGGCCGGCCCAAGATCGTGGACCTCGCCGCGACCATGGCGCTGGAGCATTTCACGGCGATCCTGGCGCATCAGTTGCTGGCCGACTCTCATCATCTGGAGAATGCGGATGCCGAATCGCGGGAGCTGTGGCGCTGGCATGCGCTTGAGGAAGTCGAGCACAAGGGCGTCGCCTACGACACCTGGCTGCATGCGACGCGGGACTGGAGCCGGTTCAAGCGTTGGAAAGTGAAGTCGATGCTGATGCTCCTTGTCACCCAGCGGTTCTTCCACCACCGTACGCGCGGTATCCTCGAACTGCTGCGGCAGGACGGCCTGAGCGGCCCCCGCGTCTGGGCGCGGATGGCGTGGTTCGCGTTCGGGCGTCCCGGCATGGTGCGCAAGATCCTGGGCGCGTGGATCGGCTATTTCCTGCCCGGCTTCCATCCCTGGAACCATGACGACCGCGCGCTGATTGCGCTGGCGTCGAGCGATTATGCCGACGCGCTGCTGCCGGGAGCGGTAGCGGCCTAAAGCGGGGACGCCTGAGCCTCTCCCTGTCAACGGGAGAGGCTCAGCATTCATGCGGCCAGCGGTTGCACCTCGTCGCCATAGACTTCGAGCGCCGGGTCAGTTCGCGGCATAGCCACTTCGTCAGTCATCTCATACATTTCGCAAGGGGCCGTTTCCCCACGGGCCGGGCTGAACAGCGGCTTGACGATGCCGGTGCGGCGGAAGCCGATCTTGCGCAGGACGTTGCCGGAGGCGGCATTGTCCATGAAATGGCTGGCAGCTATGCCGTCGAGGCTTGTGGAGCGGGCGATCTGCATGACGGCGCGCGCCGCTTCCGTGGCGAAGCCAAGACCCCAATAAGGCCGCGCGATCCAATAGCCGAGCTCCAGCGCACCCTCATCCGAACGCGCGATCCCGCAGCCGCCGATCAACCGCGGCGCGCCGCGCGTGCGTGCAAAGATCAGGAAATCGGGCAAGTGCGGCTCACGTTCCGCGCTCAAATAGGCTTCGGCATCCGCAACGCGATATGGCCAGGGCGCACGTGCAAGATTGCGCACGATGCTCTCCTCGCCAATGGCGTGAGCCAGCGCCGACGCGTCTTCTTCCCAGCCGGGCCGCAGCAGCAGGCGGCTTGTGCGTGCAAACATGAGTAGTCCTCTCTTATTCTCGTCGTCAGCCCCGCAATGCCAGGCGCATTGCCTGCTTTGCGTTACGGCTTCGCGACAGCCTCTTTCTTGGGAAGGCCACTCGTGTGACGCACGAGACAGGCCGTTGTTCCAAGAAAACCATGAGGGAAAAGAAAAGGTTACGCCATAATCTGCGTTACACGCGGAAACGGGGCGCTACCCTTTCGGAGCGCCCCGTTTCCCTCGTCCGATGATTTGCTTTCCTGTGGAGGAAAGGCCCTCATCCGGGGCGCCCATTGGACGACCCGAAATGGATGTCGTCCGTTATTCTGCGGCTTCCGCCATCATGTCGACCGACACATATTTGCGGCCGAGCTTGCCATCGTGAAATACCACGCGGCCTTCGGTGAGCGCGAACAACGTATGGTCCTTGCCGATACCGACGTTACGGCCCGGATATACGCGCGTGCCGCGCTGCCGAATAATAATGTTGCCGCCGATCACTTCCTGGCCACCGAACTTCTTCACGCCAAGGCGACGGCCAGCAGAGTCGCGACCATTGCGCGAAGAACCGCCTGCTTTCTTATGTGCCATTGTCTAAACTCCTCAGATCTCTAATCGCGCTCAGGCTTCTGCAGCCGCTGCGTCTTCGGTCTTGGCTGCGGCCTTCTTCGGCGCTGCCTTCTTCTCTTCGCCGCCGATGGCAATGATCTTCAGGATCGTATGGCGCTGGCGGTGGCCGTTCTTGCGGCGATAGTTGTGACGGCGGCGCTTCTTGAAGACGATAACCTTCTCGCCCTTCGCCTGCGCGATGATTTCTGCCGCGACCGTCAGGCCCGCGGTGTCCTTCAGGTCGCTGCCTTCGCCGGCCAGTAGGACATCGTCCAGCGTGATCTGGTCACCAGCTTCGCCGGCGATCTTCTCGATCACGATCTTGTCTCCTGCGGCAACGCGATACTGCTTGCCGCCCGTGCGCACGACTGCGAACATGGCTTTTCTCTTCTAATCCAAACTGCGTGACGCGGAAACAAGGAGCATCAGCCCCGGAAGACCCCGCGCGGGAAAGTGGCCCGTTATTGGATTGAGTCCCGCCTGTCAACCGGATTGCCATTTAACCAGCCCATTTTCAGGCTTCAAAGCACCTTCGCCGCTTAGGGTTGCAGGAGCGCCAACACCGCTGCGATCGTCATTACCGATGCCAGGGTCGTCACGATGATGGTGCCCGACGTGACGCGGGCGTCCCGAACATAAAGTTCCGCGATCATGAAAGGCCCGGTGCCGGTGGGCAGCGCGGCGATCGCTATGGCTATTATCGCCACATCGGAGGGCAAGGCGAAGACGCGCCACGCCAGCCAGGCAGTGACCACCGGATGCACGACCAGCTTTATCAAGGCCAGGGCGTGGATGGCCGGTTTCCGCACGGTCTGGAGAATAGGTCGTTGCGCCAGGAACAGCCCGACAGCCACCAGCGCGACCGGGCTGGAGACGCCACCCAGCATCGTCATGAACTGATGAAGGGGCGCGGGTAGATGCCACCCGGTGAGCCAGAAGATCAGGCCTGCAAGGGGAGACACGATCACGGGGTTGCGCGCCATGCCACCGAGCATTCCGAGCAGGGTCCGCCAGCCGCCTTTCCGCGATCCGGGCGCTCGACTGCTCCCGAACTCGATCAGGGCGACTCCCGCCATGAACAACGTGGTGAGTGTCAGTGTGCCAGCCACCACGAGATAAGGGCGCGACGCACTTCCCAGCGTCAGCGTCAGCAGCGGCAAGCCGATGTAGACGACATTGCTGTAGCTGGCGTTCATCCCCTCCACGCCCATGTCGGCAATAGAAAGGCCGCGTAGCCGCCCGATCATCAGGCCCATTGCGAAAGCTATAAGGCTGCCGATCAGCGACACTGCCACGAAGCCGGGGTGCCAGAGCCGAGCCCAGTCGGTCGTCGCCACCACATCGAACAACAGGCAAGGGAGCGGAATCCAGACCACGAAGCGATTGAGGAAGGTCGCTGCGCCATCGCCCAAAAAGCCGATTTTTCCTGCGCCGAAGCCGACGAGCAGGATCAGGAACACCGGAAGAATGGCGATGACGTTGCTTAGCATGCGCATGCCGGTAGGGGCTTTTGCCCGGCCTGCCAATCCGGTGCGCATCTGCAACCATTGCAAGGGCCACGCTTGCACCCTAGATGCGGGAGCCATGATCTTCCGTCCGCTTCTTTCCTCACTGGCATTGCTGCTGACTGGCTGTGCCGCAGGCGTGGCGGACAACAGCGCCTATCCCTCGCTGGCGCGTCGTCCGGTAGAGACGCGTGATTATGAAACGCCTGCAGTCGCACCTGCGCCTGCCGCGCCGGCTGCGTCCGATGCCGATCTATCGCGCTATGCAGCGCAGGCGGCTTCAGGAGTTGCCTCTTTCGACAAAGGCTATCCCGCGGCGGAGCGGCTGGCCCGGGCCGCGTCCGGCGCAGCGGTGTCGAGTGAGGCCTGGGTTGCTGCGCAGGCTGCGATCAGCGGACTGGAATCAGCCCGCAATGACAGCGTCTCTGCCCTGGCGGCGCTGGATACGCTGTATACCGAACGCGTTAACGCCATTGCCGATGGCAAGCTTACCGGATCGGTCGATGCCATCGATGCGGCGCGCGCTCAGGCGCTGGCGGCTGTCGATTCGCAGAATGACCGGCTGGACGCCTTGAAAGCGATGCTCTCGCAGCCCTGAGCTTCGTTCCGGAAGACTCGTTATTCGTCCAGCGCTGCTCGCACCGCGCCCTTATGTGCGTGGGCGTGATGGACATAATGTTCGACGCCGCTGCGCATGCCGATCACCGCCTCGTCGGTCAGCTCGCGCATGAATTTCGCCGGGCGGCCGCTCCAAAGTTGGCGAGACGGTAGGCGCTTTCCCGGCGTCAGCATGGCGCCCGCCGCGAGCATCGCGTCACCCTCCACGACGCAGCCGTCCATCACGATCGAGCCGAGCCCCACAAACGCCCGATCCTCCAGCGTGCAGCCGTGCAGCATCACGATATGCCCGACCAGCACGTCCGCGCCGATGATCGTCGGAAAGCCGCCGCTTCCGTCCTTGTCCGAATCGCAATGGATGATCGTGCCGTCCTGAATATTCGTGCGCGCGCCGATGACCACGCGATTGACGTCACCCCGGATCACGCAATTATACCAGACGCTCGCCTCCGGCCCGATCTCGACGTCGCCGATGATCCGGCATCCCGGCGCGATGAAGGCGCTCTCATGGATGCGCGGCGCGACGCCGTTCAGGGCAATGATGCTCGCGCCGGGGTGGAGTTCCTGCTTCATGCGCCCAGCAACCGGGCTGCCAAGGGGGCGTGATAGGTCAGCACGCCGGTGCAGCCCGCCCGCTTGAAGCTCATTAACGTTTCCAGCACCAGTGCCTCCCGATCTCCCGCACCAGCGGCGACCGCCGCCTCGATCATCGCATATTCGCCAGACACTTGATAAGCGAACACCGGCACGCCGAACGCATCCTTCACCCGCGCCACGATATCGAGATAGGGCAGCCCTGGCTTCACCATCACGCTGTCGGCACCTTCGGCCAAGTCGAGCGCCACTTCACGTAGCGCTTCCTCACCATTGGCGGGGTCCATCTGATAGCTTTTCTTGTCGCCCTTCAGCAGCCCGCTCGATCCCACGGCATCTCGGAACGGACCATAGAAGGCGCTCGCATATTTGGCGGCATAGGCCATGATCTGCACATTGGCATGGCCTTCGCTCTCCAGCGCCTCGCGGATGACGCCGACGCGTCCGTCCATCATGTCGCTGGGCGCGATGATGTCTGCGCCCGCCGCCGCCTGATTGAGCGATTGGCCGACCAGCACTTCGATCGTGGCGTCGTTCAGCACATAGCCGCGATCGTCCAGGAGCCCGTCCTGCCCATGGGCGGTGTAGGGATCGAGCGCCACGTCTGTCAGTATGCCAACCTCGGGCACGGCGTCCTTGATCGCGCGGATCGCACGGCACATCAGATTGTCGGGATTGAGTGCTTCGGCCCCGTCATCGCTGCGCCGTTCCGCTTGCGTATTAGGGAACAAGGCGAGGCAAGGGATGCGGAGGTCGCGCGCCAGCTTCGCCTGAGTGACAATGCCGTCAACCGACCAGCGCGACACGCCGGGCAGGCTGCCAATGGGCTCCTCGACGCCGCTGCCTTCGGTGACGAACAGCGGCCAGATCAGGTCGGCAGCGGCGATCCGATGCTCGGCATGCATGGCACGGGACCAGGCGGAGGCACGGGTGCGGCGCAGGCGTAGCGCGGGATAGGGGGCATGGGACATGCGGTGCGTTTAAGCCCCCCTCGAAAGGGGATCAACAGTATTACGCCATAACACCACCGCTCAATGCGGCCTGTATTTCAGCAACTCCGCCGCCGCTTCCAGTTCACGTGCACCCATTTCGATAAGCTGGTTCTTTCCGCCCATACTTACCGGCTGATCGAATTCCGCGAAAGCGAGGAACCGCTCGTCAGGCGACATACCAGCAAATAACGCAAGGCACCCTTTGAACGTACAACGAAAACCCGGCTCGCCGTTTCCACGAAAAAATCGAACAGACGTATCCCACGAAAGATTCATGACAGCCCCCACTCGTTGAGGAGCCGTATCGTGTCACAAAATAGCAGGAAATCAAGGGGCGGGTCTAAACTTGTCGAACCGTGAGACTGTTCGTTCAGGACGGGCCGGGGCCATCTTCCTCTCTCCGGCCATGGAGCTTATTCCACAGCTCGGACGTGCCCGCCTCTTGCGCTCTCGTGAGATATTGCGCCGCGATCAGCCAGCCCTTGATCGGCCGCAGTGGCAGCACGGTAGTCAGCAACAGCACCGGGACGCCGACGAGCAAATGCACCCAGAGTGGCGGCCTTGCCATGATTTCCAGCATGACGATGAAGATGACGCCCGGTACACAGGCGAACAGCTGCACGAACACGGCGGGGCCGTCAGCCGGATCGGCGAAGGAATAGTCGAGCCCGCACACCTCGCAATGGTCGCGCACCGTCAGGAAGCCCTGAAAGATGTGCCCTTTTCCACAGCGCGGACACAGCCCGCGCACGCCAGTCTCGATGGCCGAGAGACGCCTGGCCCCAAGGTTTTGCGTGCTGTCATTTGCCTCGTTCATCCGAGCCTCCGGTATCGATAGAGGCCCCTTACGCTTCTGCGCCCCGGCAAACTACCCCTCATCCTCCAGGCTGAGCAAACTTGCGTTACCGCCCGCCGAGGTGGTGTCCGTCGATGTCACGCGTTCGGCACAGAAGCGATGGAGATAATGCGGACCGCCTGCCTTGGGGCCAGTGCCCGACAGCCCTTCGCCGCCGAAGGGCTGCGACCCAACGACTGCGCCGATCATCGATCGGTTGACGTATAGATTGCCGACTTCCGCCAGCGCTTCGACCGATCCGGCGGTGCGCGCAATGCGGCTGTGCAGGCCCATGGTGAGGCCAAATCGCTTGGCATTCACACGCCGGATGACCTGCTCCAGTTCGCCCGCACGCCATGTCGCCACATGCACGATAGGGCCGAAGACTTCGCGATCGAGCTGGTCCAGATTGTCCAGCCGGATCACTGTCGGCGGTACGAACAGCCCTTCCTTCGGCACGGCGACCGAATGGACGATCCGGGCGGCGCTGGCCTCGCGATGCGCCATCAGCCGGTCATAGGCCGGTCTGTCGATGACTGGGCCGACATCGGTGCGGCTATCGGTCGGATCGCCGACGACCAGCGCGTCCATCGCGCCCTTCAGCATGTGGAGCGTCCGGTCCAGCACTTCCTCCTGCACCAGCAGCAGCCGGAGTGCCGAACAGCGTTGTCCCGCCGACTGGAAGCCGGAAACGATGATATCGCGCACGACCTGTTCGGGCAGCGCCGTCGAATCGACGATCATCGCGTTGATGCCGCCGGTCTCCGCGATCAGCGGCACGATGGGGCGGTCCTCCGGGCCTTCCAGCAGGGCGCGCGCAATGGCCTTCGCCGCCGGGACCGACCCAGTGAAAGCTACGCCCGCGATGCGCGGATCGGCGGTCAGTGCCTTGCCCATCTCCGCCCCGCCCGGCGCCAGCACGAGCGCATCGACGGGCACGCCCGCTTCATGCGCCAGAGCCACGGCAGCGGCGGCGATGAGCGGCGTCTGCGGCGCGGGCTTGGCGACGACCGTGTTGCCCGTTACGAGCGCGGCGGCGACTTGCCCGATGAAGATCGCCAGCGGGAAGTTCCACGGCGCGATGCAGATCCACACGCCGCGCCCCTCCATCCGCAGCACATTGCGCTCGCCCGTGGGTCCGGGGAGGGTGATGGGCGCTAGGCCCTGACGCGCCTGCGCGGCATAATATCGGCAGAAGTCGACGGCCTCCCGCACTTCGCCCAGGGCATCCGGGATCGTCTTGAACGCTTCCTGGCAGGCGATGGCCATCAACTGCGGACGGCGCTCCTCCATCAAGTCCGCCAGCCGGTCGAGGCACTCGGCGCGCGCGGCGAGCGGCGTTGCTGCCCATGCCGGGAAGGCGGCGTGGGTACGGTCGAAGGCAGACTTCGCGATATTCTCGACATCAACGTCCGTTCGTCCTGCGCTTGTCGAAGGATGAAGCTGAGCCGCAGGCAAAGTCTCTTCACTTCGTTCAGGTGCAGGCTTCGACGGGCTCAGCCCGAACGGGGCTTCAATGTCTGCCCGCACCTCAGTCATGACCTGCGCGAGAATATCCCGATCCTCCAGATCCACGCCCGCGCTATTCGCCCGCTCCGGCGCGAACAGGTCGCGCGGCAGGGGAATTGCCGGATGAGGCGCACCGCCGACTCGCGCGATCTTCTCCACCGGATCGGCAAGCAGTTCGTCCTCGGATGTTCCCGCATCCGCCAACTGATGCACGAAGCTGGAATTCGCGCCATTCTCCAGCAGTCGCCGCACTAGATAGGCCAGCAGATCCTGATGCCCGCCGACGGGCGCATAGATGCGGCAATGATGCCCCTCGTCGCGCACTAGCCGCTCGTACAATCCTTCGCCCATGCCGTGCAGCCGCTGAAACTCGAAGTCCCGCCGCTTGCCTGCCCATTGCAGGATCGTCGCCACCGTCAGCGCATTGTGGCTGGCGAAGGCGGGGTACAGGTGCGTCGCGTCCAGCATGTCCCGCGCGCTGGCCAGATAGGACACGTCCGTCGCCGCCTTGCGCGTGAACAGCGGATAGCCCGACAGTCCGCGCTCCTGCGTAAACTTGATTTCGCTGTCCCAATAAGCGCCCTTGACCAGCCGCACCGCCATCCGCGTGCCCCGGTCGCGCGCCACGGCATCGGCCCAGCCGACCACGGCCCGCGCGCGCTTGCTGTACGCCTGGATCGCCATGCCAAGCCCGTCCCAGCCACGAAGCTCAGGATGCCGCGCCACAGTTTCGATGATGTCGAGCGACATCACCAGCCGCTGCGATTCCTCCGCGTCGACCGTCAGCGCGACATTGCTGGCCGCCGCCTGCTTCGCCAGCGACAGCAGCATCTCAGTGAGTTCGGGTATGCAGCGCCAGGACTGGCTTGCCTCGTACCGCGGGTGCAGCGCCGACAGCTTCACCGATATGCTGTGACCCTTCTCCCCCTGAGCGGCGATTTCCCGGATCGCATTGCCGTAACTGTCGAAATAGCGCGCCGCGTCGTCATAGGTGCGCGCGCCTTCGCCGAGCATGTCGAAGCTCGCGGTAAAGCCGCGATGCTGCTTCTTGTCCATGCGGCGGATCGCTTCCTCGATGGTGCGGCCCATCACGAAGACTTCGCCCATCAACCGCATCGCCGCGCCGACGGCCGTCCGCACGAATGGCTCGCCCGCGCGCCCGATCAGCTTGCGCAGGACGCCGGCGCGATCGTCCTCACGCACCATGACGCGGCCCAGCACCAGGCCCCATGTCGCCCCGTTGACAAGGCCGCTATGCGACTTGCCGCTATGCGCACGCCAGTCACCTTCGCCGATCTTGTCTGCAATGAGTTGGTCTGCAGTGTCGGGATCGGGCACCCGCAGAAATGCTTCGGCCAGACTGAGCAGCGCAATGCCCTCGGCCGTGTTCATCCGATATTCCTGGAGGAACTGATTCACCCAGCCATAGGTCTGCGCCGCGCGGAGGTCCTTCAGCAGCGCCTTTGCCCGCTTGACCGTCGCCGCCCGATCCTGGTCGCCAAGCCGCGCGCGCTCGATCAGCGGACGCAGCACCTCGGGTTCGGCACGGCGATGATCATAGGGAAGGCGCTGGCGGAAGGCAGCGGAATCGGCGTTGAGCGCCGGAAAGGGCAGGGGCAGGGCGGACATCGGGAACGCTCCAGAACGCAGTCGCTAGCATTGATCTAATGTTGCTGCGTTCCGAAACAATATTACGAGTCCGACAAAAAGGCCAGCCCCTCTCGGGGCCAGCCTCTTCGTTCGATTCTATGGTTCGCTGCCCGGTACTAGCAGCGGCGGCCATTGTTCTTGTCGATCGCGCGGCCTGCCAGAGCGCCGACGCCAGCACCCAATATGGTGCCGGTGGTGCGGTCGCCACGGCCTGCGACTTCGTTGCCGAGCAGGCCACCGGCAATCGCGCCGATGATGGTGCCGCCCGTGCCATTGTCACGGCAGCGGTAGGAATAACGGTCGCCGCCACGATAGTAGTTCTGGCTGCGGTAGCCATCGTTGCGATAGCCGTTGTTCCGGTAGTAGCGATCACCGCGATACTGGCGACGGTCGCCGCCGCGATAATAGTCGCCCCGGTCGTAACCGCGCTCATAGCCGCGATAATTATCGCGGGCCATGGCAGGGGCCGAGGTAGCGACGAAAGATGCAACGCCCATTGCCAGCGCAGCACCCATGTTGAGGAAAGCGGACTTCTTCATGGCGTTACTCCTTATCAAACTCTGTCCGGGAGGGCGACTTTCGAATCACTGTCCCTCTCGATGACCCCCTTATGGATGATTCGCCTTGATGGCAGGCTGAACGCGGGTGACAGCGATTGTTCAGTTATCCTGCGTTCACATTGCGTGAGTTTTGCCGTGTGCTCGGTCCACAAATCTCCTATCGACGGTGCAGATGTCGCGGATCGCCCTCATCCTTCTCCTGGCTATATTGCTGCTTTCGCCGCCCATGCCGAACAAGAGCGCCCCGCGCCGGTCGGGCTCGCTGCTGGTGACGGTGCATCCGCTGGCGCTCGACAGTGACGATCCCGGTCGCGATCATGTCGGGCCTTTCCGGTTCCTTGGCGGCTGGCAACTTACCAGCACCCATCCCGCTTTCGGCGGCATCTCGTCGATGCAGGTGAAGCCGGACGGCAGCATTTTGGCGTTGAGCGATTCGGGCACGTTGTTCGGCTTTTCGCTGGACGGGAAGACCGGGCGGCAGTTCGTTGCGCCGCTTCCGGTGCGTCGTCTGGAAAAGGGCCTGCCCAGCTATAGTTGGGATTCCGAAGCGCAGACCTATGACCCGGCGACCGGCAAGCATTGGGTGTCGTTCGAACTGATCCAGCGCATCTGCCGCTACTCGGCCGGGTTCGCGCGGCTGGACGCCTGCATGGAATGGCCGGCGGTGAAGCGCTGGCCGGAGACGGGGAGCGGTGAAGCAATGGTGCGGCTGCCCGATGGCCGCTTCCTGCTGTTTTCGGAATATGGCTATGGCAAGGACGGCAGCAACGACCTGCTGCTGTTCCAGCAGGACCCTGCCTTGTCGAAGAGCGTACCGCCGCTGCGCCTCAGCTATCGGGCGCCGCAGGGCTATCGTCCGACCGATGTGGTGGCGCTGGATGATTCGCATTTGCTGGTGCTCAATCGCCGTGTCACGCTCCACGAAGGGTTCACGGCCGTCATCGCATTGGTAAAGCTCCCCCCGCTCCGGGCGGGGGCGGTGCTGGTCGCGCAGGACCTTGCCCGATTCGCGCCGCCGCTACTTGCCGATAATTTCGAGGCGCTGGCCCTGTCGGAGGAACGCGGCCGCAGGATTTTGTGGATGGCGTCCGACGACAATCACCAGTTCTTTCAGCGCAGCCTGCTCCTGAAGTTCGAAATCCCGGCCAGCCTGACGCAGTGAAATAGACTTGAAGCAATAAAAAAGGCGACCCGGAGGCCGCCTCTCTTAAGTCGCAGGAAGCGAGTCGCGGCTATTTAGGCAGCGACCTTCTGCTTCTTCACGATTTCGCGCTTCAGGCGCTGCGCCTTGAGCGACAGCTTCTCGTCATTGGTCTTCAGCAGCCAGTTGTCGAGACCACCGACATGCTCGACCGAGCGCAGGCCCTTGGTCGATACGCGCAGCTTGACGCCCTTTTCCAGCGATTCGGAAAGCAGCGTGACGTTCTGCAAGTTCGGCAGAAACACCCGCTTGGTCTTGTTGTTGGCATGAGACACGTTGTGGCCCACTTGGCGGGTCGTGCCGGTCAGCTCGCAAATGCGCGACATATCAATCAGCCCTGTACTCAGAAGGTTTAGAAGGTTCGGGTTGCCCGGAAAGCGGCGCGGATAGCCGGAACTCGGCAATCCGTCAACCCTTGAGGTTCGTTACACATGGCAACCTTAAAGGCTGATCTGCGTTAGGATGCTATAGTTCGAGGAGGACGCAATGATAAGATTTTTGTTGGGCTTGGTGTTGCTGGCCGTGTTGTTGGTCGGCGGGGCCATGGCGTTCGGCCTCCTGAAGGTCGAGCAAACGCGCGATGCGACATTGCCTGCCGTTGCGGTCAAGGAAGGCACGCTGCCTGCATACAAGGCGGACGTGGTGAAGGTTGAGGTCGGTACACGTAACGAGACGGTCGCGGTCCCCACCGTCAACGTCCAGAAGCCGGAATAACGGCGGGGCTTGCTCACGCGCGCACGCGGGCGGTAGAGGGCTCCGATGTCCCTGCCTTTCCCGCCGTCCGAATATATGAGCCGTGCGCTGGAACTGGCGCGCGCGGCGGCGGAAGCGGGCGAAGTGCCGATAGGGGCAGTCATCGTGCGGCGGGGCGTCGTGATAGCTGAGGGCGAAAATCGCAATCGTCGCGACAAGGATCCGACGGCCCATGCGGAGATTGTCGCGATTCGCGCGGCGGCGGACAGGCTGGGCGATTTTCGCCTGACCGATTGCGAACTTTGGGTGACGCTCGAACCTTGTGCGATGTGCGCGGGGGCCATTTCCCATGCTCGCATCGATCGGCTCTATTTTGGCGCGCAGGACCCGAAAGGCGGGGGCGTGGACCATGGCGCGCGCATTTTCACGCATCCGCAGTGCCTGTACCGGCCTGAAGTCTATGGCGGCATAGGCGAAGGGGCTTCGGCCGCCCTGTTAAGGGGCTTTTTTGCGGTTCGGCGCTGAATAGTCGATGCGATAGAGTTGGAAGGGCAGGGCGAAGCCGGTGCGCAGGTTCACCAGCTTCAGCCACTCGGGTATCTTGCCGCGCACCAATTGCGCATAAAAACCTCTCGGGCTGCGTGCCTGGTAGACGGTGCCCTCGGGGAAGTTGGGGCAGATCAGCAGATATTTCGCGAAATGCCGCGCGGCGATCGCACGGAACCCTTCGGGCTGGCCGTCGAGCGCATGGTGTATGTCGAGGATCGCGGCGCCGTTGCGATGATAGGGGCCTGCTATGGCGCTATGATGCGTGGTTGCGATGATGCGGGGGCCAAGGTCCACCATCGTGAAGATCGTCGCGGAAGGAAGCTGGTCAAGGGCCCCCAGCGCCGGGAGCGACCGGCAGCGCCCATTCGCCTTGCGAATAGCTGCAGTGCGTTTAACCAAGCCGGGGCTGGGCTTGGCTGGGGGTGCTTCCATTACGTCCGCGATCAGCCGATTCGCTTCGGGATAGAGCGGATAAGCAAACAGCACGGCGGCAACCAGTGCCATTGCCACACCGCCGACGATCCTCCAGGCGCGTCGCCCGAACAGCACGGCTCGCGCCGCTGCCCACGCTGCCCAGGCCGCTGCCGGGATCGCCAGAAACTGTGCGGCAGGCCCGGCGCGCAACTGCCAGAACAGTAGGCCCAGCGCGAAGATCGTCATCAGCGTGACCGTGGCCCACGCCCATAATGTCTCTTTGTCGCGACGCGCCGTCCAGCAGGCCACGAGCGCACCAAGAATCGCGACCACCGGCAGCGCCAGCAACGGTATGGCGACATTGCGCGCCTGCGCAGTGATCGGCTTGGCCTCGCGGATGTTGGCGAGCCACAGTTTCTGCAGTTCCGGCGAGAGTTGATAGGCGCTGGTCAGGCATTGCGGCCAATTGCTGAATGCGAACGCGGCGACGATCGCGCCGACCACGACCCCGGCGGTCAGCCGCTGTTGCCAGTTCCTCAGCGGCAGATAGGTCAGCAGCACCATGCCGCCCGCTGCCGCGCCGAGTATCCCCACCCAAACCGGCGAGAGCGCGTCACACACCGGAGCACGATTGGCATAGCTGGCCGTCAGGACGAACAGCAGCCCGATCCCGCCGCCAAGACCGAGCGCATAGGGCCGCATACGCCGCGCCGCGCCATCCTCGAACACCCAGCGTAGCGCGATGATGCCGCCCGCCGCCGCCAGATAGACGATCATCTCCATGCCGATGGCGATGGAGACGGCGCTGGCGAGGCCTGCCACGACCCCGCCGCGCAGCCAGTTGCGGTCCACTGTCCCGGCAAGCACTGCCACGGTCAGTGCCAGTTGCCAGCCATGATGGTCGATCCGCATCGGCATATACATGCTGAGGCCCATCCCCGCGGCCAGCGGCGCCAGCGCAGCGATGATCCACGCGTTCCCGCCTGCCAGCCGCCGCACGATGAAGGCAAGGCTCAACATCATCGGCAATAAAGGCAGCAGCGGCGCGATGGCGCAGGCGAGGCGATCTGCCGTGGGAATGTCAGTGAACAGCCGAAAAAACAGCATCAATCCGGCGATTGGCAAATCCACCAGCCGCGACCAATGGATGTTCGCGCCGCCGGGCGGATCGAGCCGATATTGCCGCAGATCGTACCAGCCCTGTCCCGCCAGCCAGTCCTTTACCTGCACGAAGCGGATATTGTCATCCGTATCGCTCAGCACCAGCCAGTGCGCTTGGCTCCAGTGCGACACGACATAGAAGGAGGCAAGGCCGACCCACAGGATGAACGTGACGAACATCCATTCGCGGTCCGCCTGTGCCGACCACCGTTCGATCCGGGGCAGGATGCGCGTGCGCCACATGCCGCCATTGCCGGTCGCGCTGTCCATCATGCGGCTTTCCATATCATGGGCGCCGGATTAGACCGCGCCGAGCAAAGCGCAAAGGGGTAGTGCATGAAAATCATCGCAGCGTTCACTACGCTGCCCCCGGAGCGGCGGGCGCTGTTCTGGCAGCTCATGCGCTATGGCCTGACCGGCGTGACCGTGACCGCCATTCAGGCGGCGATCTACTGGACGCTCGCGGCGCTTGCGCATGTCGATCCGCAGCTCGCCAATGTCGCGGGATATCTGGTCGCGGTGGTGGCGGGCTATGTGTTGCATGGCGCCTTCACCTTTCGCGATCAGGGGCGGGCGGATCGTGACGCGGCGCGCGCCATCCGCTTTGTCGCGGTGTCGCTGGTGAGCCTTGCCATCAACGCAATGTGGGTATGGCTGTGCGTCAGCCGGATGGGCTGGGCGGAATGGACGCCGGTCCCTGCGATGATGCTGCTCACGCCGGCGATCGTGTTCGTGCTGAACCGGCAATGGGTGTTCCGCTGAGCGGCTAGTCCTCGTCCGGCACTGGGAGCGGGAAGAAGGATCGGAAGTGGCGCGCTTCATCCACCGCGCGGGCGAAAGACGGGCGTGCCAGCAACCGGGCGCGGTAGGCGAGGACATTGGCGAACTGCGGTGCAATGAGATGCACCCAATGCGCATAGAAGAGGAAGGGCGCGGCCCCGCAATCGGCCATGGTGAAATGATCCGCGGCTGCCCATTCGCGATCCTCCATCGCCTTGTCGAGCCATGCGTAGGAGGTGTCTAGCGTCGCCCGTGCGTCGCGAACGCCTGCCGGATCTTTCTCATGGTCGGGCCGCAAGGCATCTAAGACGATCTTCTGTTGCGGGGTAGAGACGTAGTTGTCGAAGAAGCGGTCCATCATCCGCACGCGCAACGCCGCCACGCGATGCTCCGGCACCAGACGCAGGCTCCCGCGATCGTGGATATCGAGATGCTCGATGATGATACTGGCCTCGCACAGCACATGATCGCCGTCCTTCAGCACCGGGAACCGCTTTATCGGCCAGAGCCGCGCCAATTCCTCCCCATTTTCCGGCTCGTCCGGCGAAATGGTGCGCATCGTGAAAGGAATGTCGTGTTCGTAGAAGGCGATGATGGCCTTCTGGCAATAGGAGGAGAAGGGATGCGCGAATAACTCCAGACTGGCCATCTTCTCCCCCCAAGCCCATTCAGCGCTTAATGTACGAAGCGCGCCACCACGTCGCGATAGCTGCGGCTGACCTTTACCTGCGCGCCGCTTTCCAGAACCAGGAAGCATTCGCCGTTGGTGTGAGGCTTCACTTGCCTGACCTGGCTGAGGTTGACGATGGTGGAGCGATGCACGCGCTGGAAATTGCGCGGATCGAGCCGCTTTTCCAGATCCTTCATCGTCTCGCGCAGGATCAGCGAATTGTCGGCGGTGTAGATGCACATATAGTCGCCCGCCGCGTCGATACGCTCGATGCTGTCGACGTCCACGCGGAAAATCTGCCCGCGATCCTTGATGTTGATGAGCTTTTCATAGCGGCTGGCGGCGTGGCCATCCTCTTCCGGGGCGAAGTCGCTCATCGCCTGCGGTGCGACTTCGGCCAGCACTTCGCGCAGCCGTTCCACTTCCTGCACCTGCCGCTTTTCGCTGAGGCGCTGGCGCACGCGGTCCAGCGCATCGGCCAGACGATCGGGCTCGACAGGCTTCAGCAGATAATCGACCGCCTGCGCCTCGAACGCGCGGATGGCGTGGTCGGAATAGGCAGTTACGAAGATGAACAGCGGCGGCTCGATCTCCATCATGCCCTGAACGACCGAAAAGCCGTCGAAGCCGGGCATCTGTATGTCCAAGAACACGAGGTCGGGTTTATGCGTCTTGATCGCGCGGATCGCTTCCCGCCCGTTCTGGCAAGTTTCGATGATTTCCACATCCTCATGGGCTTCGAGGCGGAGCGTCATGCCCTGTATGGCAAGGCTCTCGTCATCGACGAGGATTGTTCTGATTGTCATGCGGCCACTTTCATTGGATCTTCCGTAATAAGCGGCATTTCGATGGTGACCGAAAAGCCGCCCCCGGGCGTGGAACGCGCTTCGAAGCTGTGGCGTTCCCCGTAGGCCTGAAACAGCCTATCGCGAATATTCGCCAGTCCCACGCCCGTCGAGAGACTTGGCAGAGCCACGATATCATTCAATCCCGGACCCGTGTCGGACACGACGATCCGGACGTTTTCACCGGCAGGTTGCGCGACGACCGATATTTCCGCGCCTTCTTCTTTTGGCGTCACTGCATATTTGATGGCGTTTTCGACAAGCGGCTGCAGCAGCAGCGAGGGAAGCCGCGCGTTCGCTACTGCAGGGTCGATGCTGAACGTGGGCCGGAGCCGGTCCTCGAACCGCATCTTCTCGATCTCAAGGTACAGTTTCAGCGTCTCCACTTCCTGCTCCAGCGTTACTTGCGCGGTCGGCTCGTTGATTAGCGTATAGCGCAGGAAGGAGGACAGCCGCGATAACATGGCATTGGCCCGGTCGGTCTGCTTCAGAAGCACCAGGGTCGATATGCTGTTGAGGGTATTGAACAGGAAATGCGGGTTAAGTTGATAGCGCAGCATCGCCAGTTGCGCGTTGCTCGCCTGTAGCTCCAGTTTTTGCAGTTGGTCGGCCTGCTCTTCCACCGTCAGGAAGAAGTTGATCGCATAATAAAGCGCCGACCATGCCCCCAACAGCGTGACCGCCAGATAGAAGGCGCCGAGAAACAGTTGCAGGCCGGCCGTCGCGCTAGACTGGTTCTGCGTCGCGAACACCCATGCGTCGATGAAGGCGCACAAGGCGGCCGAGGCGATCACCGCGATGATCGACACACCCCAGGTGATGATGGGCCGCTGTGTCAGGAGCGAGCGGAAGATCACCGCCATCAGAAGGGTGACGGAATAGCCCGAGACCGTGGAAATCAGCACCGGCACCAGGAACGACAATTCCTGCCCGTTCGCCACGCCCGATGCGCCGCGCAGCACGAACGTACCCAGCCAGCCGAGGGACTGCAGGTTCCAGAATGCCCGGTTCTTGTCCGCGAAAAACGGCTGCGGCTGAAGGGGATTGACCGACATGCCGGAGGCTTAGCGGGTTTTCGCAAAAGCGAGAAGGGGGTTACGGATGCAGGCGGGCCATCGCGCTTGTTGCCGTCCGCTTAGCGATCAGGCCGCCATCTCTCCGGGAGCATCCTCGGATGCCAACTGTCTTTCAGGCAGTGCCCAAATCAAGTCGTCGGCCGTCAGTTCACGTCCGTCGTGCGCAAAAATCTTCATTTTCTGAATGGGCAGCCCATCACGCTTGTCATGCAGGGCAGGTCCGCCTTCGACACAACATTCCCATTTTTCGCCCCATTGCCGAAGGGCGACCATCATCGGAAGCAGGTCCATCCCCTTCTCGGTCATGCGATATTCGATCTTGCGGCGATCGCAACTCATCGGTTCGCGTGACAGGATGCCCTTTTCCACCAGCCGCGACAGGCGGTTGGCAAGGATATTGCGCGCAATGCCAAGATTGCTCTGAAACTCTTCGAAATGCTTGAGGCCGTTGATGGCGCCCCGCATGATCATGAAAGACCAACGCTCGCCCATCGCTTCCAGTGCGTTGGGAAGTGGGCACTGATTCAAGATCTCGTTTAACATCTGGGTCATGACTGAAAACAATAGACCGAATCGTGGATGGTTGCAAAAAGCAATTTAAATTCTGACATATTGCTGTGGGATTAACCTCACAAAAGCGCAATTTTTTGTTGCGAAACTGCCGCAACACCGCACAACGGATCAATAATGCTACGTCAGTACGAACTCGTCGAGCGCGTCAAAAGCTACGATCCGGACGCGGACGAGGCGATGATCAACCGCGCCTATGTCTTTTCGGTCCAGAAACATGGCAGCCAGAAGCGCGCCAGCGGCGATCCCTATTTTAGTCACCCCATCGAAGTCGCCGGCATCCTGACGGACCTCTATCTGGACGACCAGACGATCGTCACTGCGCTACTGCACGACACGATCGAGGACACCCTCGTCACGTATGAGGAGATCGAGGGCGCGTTTGGCAAGGATGTCGCGCGGCTGGTCGACGGCGTGACCAAGCTCTCCAAGATCGAGGCGCAGTCGGATAACGAGCGCGCAGCGGAGAACCTGCGAAAATTTCTGCTCGCCATGTCTGATGACATCCGGGTGCTACTGGTGAAGCTTGCCGACCGGCTGCACAACATGCGCACGTTGCACTTCATCAAGAACGCCGAGAAGCGCAAGCGCATCGCCCGGGAGACCATGGACATCTACGCCCCGCTGGCCGAGCGGATCGGGATGTACGACTTCATGCGCGAGATGCAGTTGCTGGCCTTCCGCGAACTGGAGCCGGAAGCCTATGACAGCATCACCAAGCGGTTGGAACAGCTCAAGGAAGGCGGTGAGGACAAGGTCCAGCGGATTGCCGCAAGCCTGCAGATCCTGCTCGGCAGCAACAGCATACCGGTTACTGTGTCAGGCCGGGAAAAACATCCGTTCTCGATCTGGAAGAAGATGCAGGAGCGGCACATCAGCTTCGAGCAGTTGACGGATGTGATGGCCTTCCGAGTGGTCACCGAGACCACCGAGGATTGCTATCGCGCGCTCGGCATCATCCATCAGAAGTTCAAGATGGTGCCCGGCCGGTTCAAGGATTACATCTCGACACCCAAGCGCAACGGCTATCGCTCGATCCACACGACTCTGATCCATGACGAGAATGCGAGAATAGAGGTCCAGATCCGCAGCAAGGACATGCACCGCGACAGCGAATACGGGCTGGCGGCGCACTGGGCCTACAAGCAGTCGGCGCCCGGCGCGGAGAAGAAGCCGGACGGGCAGGCAGCCTGGCTGCGCGATCTTGTGGAAATCCTGGAACAGAGCCAGGACGCGGATGAGCTGCTCGAACACACGCGCATGGCGATGTATCAGGACCGCATCTTCGCTTTCAGTCCGAAGGGCGAGTTGCATCAGTTGCCCAAGGGGTCGACGCCGGTCGACTTCGCCTATGCGGTCCACACACGGCTGGGTAATCAGACGGTCGGCGCGAAGGTCAATGGTCGGGTCGTGCCGCTGCGCACGTCACTGGAAAACGGCGATCAGGTCGAGATACTGAAATCAGACGGGCAGGAGCCGCAGCCCGGCTGGCTGACGTTCGTCGTCACGGGCAAGGCGCGCGCGGCGATTCGGCGCTACATCCGCAACAAGCAACGCGGCGAGCAGATAGCCCTCGGCGAAAAGCTGTACGAGGAGATCGCAAGCCGCCTCCCCGTGGAAATCGGAGCCAAGGGCATGGCCGCGGGCCTCAAGCGCCTGAAACTGGAGGACCGAGCCGCGCTGATGATCGCGATCGCCACCCATCGCGTGACGGACGCGGAGGTCATGGAGGCGCTGATCCCCGGCTCCACCACGGCCGACGGCGCCGAAGAAGTGCATCCCCGTCAGCACGAGCCGGTGTCGATCCGGGGCCTGACCCCAGGCATCGCCTATGTGCTGGGTGATTGTTGCCACCCGGTTCCGGGTGATCGGATTGTCGGCCTGCGTCGAGTCGGCGTGCCCATCGAAGTGCACACCATTGATTGCAAGGTGCTGGAATGCGGCCAGGACGCCGAGTGGGTGGACCTGAACTGGGATGTGAAATCGAAGGGCGGCACTGCGCGCCTGTCGATCATCGTCAAGAACCAGCCGGGCGCGCTGGCGTCCGTCGCCAACATCTTCGGCGCGAACAAGGCGAACATTCTCAACCTGCAACTGGTGAACCGCGAAGGGCCGTTCCACACCGACGTCATCGACCTGGAAGTCAACGACGCGCAGCATCTTATGCGGATATTATCCGCACTGCGCGCGCTCGATATCGTGGTGCAGGCCGACCGCGTCTGAGATTTCGGTCAGGCGGGGGACGGCTGCGTTCGGTCCCGCAACGTCCTGAACACGTCTCGTATTCCGCCGATACCGTAAAGCCATCGCTCTCCTGCTTCGCCAGACCATTTGCGCAAACCCAAGGACAGCGGCCCGGCAAGCAGGCCAAGCATGGGCGTCATCCAGAGCGGGCTGTGGGAAGGGAGCGCCAGCCAGGACAGGAGGCTGGCCGCGATCGTCATCACCAGGCCATGCGCGACATAGATCGACAGCGTGTTGCGACCGAAAAAGCTCAGCGAGCGACGCACCGTGTCGGATCGGCACAACAGCACCGTCGCGCTGCAGCCCAGCAGCAGCCCGGCAGCGGACAGGGCAAGCCTGGTGCCCGGCAGATCATGCGGCAAAATCTCGTCCACTATCGCGACGGCCGCATAAGCTAATGCGCCAATGGCGAAGGCGGCGCGCGGACGCTGTGGAAGGTGAGAGAGCGCCGCCCGCCCGTACCACAGGCCGCCTAGGAAGAACGGCGCATAGAGGAGGGCTTTCTGATGGGAATGATGCGCGAAATAGTCGCGGCTCAGGTTCTCGGCGACCGCCGCGAGCGCACAGAACGCGGCCAATGTCAGCGGATGCTTCATGTTATTCAAGGCCTTCGCCAAGATGAAATAGATTGCCAGGACCCACAGGAACCACTGGCCGCTGACCGGCACGATCCACATCGTCAGCAGTTGCTTCCCCGAGGTGCCAAGAAGGCCCGTGGCAGGTTCCGGGAGCAGATATCGATAGTAGGCCCAATAGATCGTCGTCCAGAGCCCATATAGATACAGGAAATACGCAAGCTTGCTGGTGAACAGTTTCCGCCAGCTTTGTCCGACAGCCTTTGCGGCGAACACGGCCGACACGGCAAAGAACAAGGGCATCCGGACCGGCGTGAACAGCGCGTCGAACCTTGCGAAGACGTGCCAGCCATGACCCACCGAGGCAGCCGTCAGGTGTGCATGGTGAAAGACGACAAGCAGGATCGAGATGCCTTTCGCGGCGTCGATCCAGTCTATTCTCGTGCCGCGCTCGCTGGCCGGAATGCTCACGCTGAACGGGACGCGGCATATGCTTCGATAGTGGGATGGCGCGATCGCATACACGTCTCCTGAAAGCCGTTCACCGGCTGAGAAAGCCTCTCCGCTCACGCCTCCCGCCATCTGATCACGCGAAGGCGTGTACCGCGCAGGAGCGGGGAGGCTTTGCCGCTGATCTGCGTAAATGTCTCTAGAGGCAGGTTAGGAAGCGGAGGAAATCCAACATAGATCAGGCGGGGCGATGTGCCGTAACAAAGAAGGGGCCATTTTAGCCCGCGTCGCCGTCTTAAAAGTCTTTGTCCCCGCACTGCACACGACCTGCGCCGTTGTGCGTGACCTTGCACGCGGCCTTGCCCGTTACGGCCACATCTCCTGAACCGAAAGCGTTGATGTCCGCAGTGCCGGACGCCGCTGCCGATATGCTTCCTGTGCCTTCGTTCACAAGCTTGATGTCCTTGACCACGAGGGCGTCCGCTATCAATGCTCCCGGTCCCGACACGCGCATGTCGGCGCGTGCGGCTTTGCCTGCGAGTGTGACGCGGCCGCTGCCTGACAACGCTACGGTCATTTGATCGAGCGTCACCGCGCCAACGGTTATGTCGCCCCCGCCGCCCAGCAGAATATCGCCGCGCTGGCCCTGCATCCGATCGACGGTGAGCGATCCGCCGCCTGTCAGGGTTACGCGGCGCAGATTGTCGGTCGATAAACGCAGCGTGACTGGCCCGCCGCCGCCCGTGTCGCCGGACCGGCGCGACTTCATGCGTATGACGAGCAGGTTGCCGGACACCCGCATGTCCACGCGGTCCAGCGCGTCGCGATCGCCTTCGCCCTTCGCCGTTACTCCCGCTCCAGTGGCCACGAATACCCGCACCGGGGCATCGACGCGCACGCTGTCGAAGCGCGTGATCGTATAGCCCTGAGTTGCCGCCGACGCCGGGGCAGCGAGCAGGATCAGCGGCAGGAGAAATGCGGAACGAACCATCATGGCCTTAGAGCGCAAGCGGCAATCGAGGGCAATGCCGCGCCAACGAAGAAAGGGCGCCCCATAGGGACGCCCTTTTCAAAAATCGCACTTGCCCTGGAAGGCTCAGTCGACCTTTTCCTTGTTATATTTCGGTGCAGCTTCGTTGAGGATCTGCAGGATCTTCTTCAGCGCGCCCGGCTCATCCGTCTCTTCCATCGCGGCGAGTTCGCGAGCGAGGCGGCTCGATGCCGCTTCGAAGATCTGGCGTTCCGAATAGCTCTGCTCGGGCTGATCGTCGGCGCGGAACAGGTCGCGCGTCACTTCGGCGATCGATACGAGGTCGCCCGAATTGATCTTCGCTTCATATTCCTGCGCACGGCGCGACCACATGGTGCGCTTGACCTTGGGCTTGCCTTTAAGCGTGTCCATGGCTTCTTCGAGCGTCTTGTTGGAGGACAGCTTGCGCATGCCCACGCCTTCGGCCTTGTTGGTCGGAACGCGCAGCGTCATGCGCTCTTTCTCGAAGCGCAGCACATAGAGCTCCAACTCCATGCCCGCGATCTGCTCTTTCTGCAGTTCGACTACACGGCCCACGCCATGCTTGGGGTAAACAACGTAATCACCGACGTCAAAGGACAGCGCTTTGGCAGCCATTTGGAACCTTTCCATCACAACAAGGAGAAATCAATGTCGCGCAGACAGCATGTAATAATGGGATACATGCGGTCGACCCGCAACGTCACCTAAGGATCATGGGACGATCTAACTCCACACGGACGCGACGGCGCCCGCTGCTGCGAAGCATATAGCAGATTCATTATAAAATTACCAGCCCGCGCATAAAACCGCACGAGCCACCATCACAATGCAGATTATCGCCTACATTCCAAAGCAGCAGTTTCGTTGTATCAGTTCCCCGAACCGGGCTCTGGCGAAAAGTATTTCTCGAACTTGCCCTCTTCGCCCTTGAAGTCGTCGGCGTCGGCCGGGGCTTCGCCCTTGACCGTGATGTTGGGCCATTCGGCGGAAAATTTCGTGTTCAGCTCCAGCCACTTTTCCAGGCCGTTTTCAGTGTCCGGCAGGATCGCTTCGGCGGGGCATTCGGGCTCGCACACACCGCAGTCGATGCACTCGCTGGGATTGATGACCAGCATGTTGTCGCCTTCGTAGAAGCAGTCCACGGGACATACCTCGACGCAATCCATATATTTGCAGCGGATGCAGGCGTCGGTCACGACGTAGGTCATTATGGGGGCCTTTTCCCGGGTCTGAATTGCGCCCTGCTATTGATGCCCTCGGCCCGCGTCAATATCATTGGGTGGTGAAGCGGGCTGCTTTGTGTCAGCCGCCGACAACTATTTCTTCATAGCATGCCTGCGCTTCGGGCGCGGGGCCGCGCCTTTGTGGCAGGCTGCTGACACGCACGACCCGCACTTTCTGACCGAAGGGAAAGGTGATGAGATCGCCCGCGCGCACGGGCGAATGGGCCCGTTCCACGCGGCGCCCATTGATCCGGATGTGCCCCTCTTCGGCCAGCTTCTGCGCGTTGGTCCGACTGCTGGCGAGCCGCACGAACCAAAGATATTTGTCGATCCGCAGCGTCGGGCCCGACGCAGCCATATTCATGCCCGCTCAGCCATTGCGCCCCAGCAGCGCGGCTAACCCGGCGAAGGCAGACCCAGCCGAAGGTGACGGAGCGGGGGCAGCGACGGGTTTATCGGTGGGGCGGGGGCCGGTATTGCGGCCACGTTGCTGACGTTCGGGAGGGCGTGCTTTTTGCCGCCCGCGAAAGGCCCAGTTCGGTCCGCCCTCCGCCGCTTCCACGGGCCGAAAACCCGCCGCGCGCATCAACTGTAGAAAAGCGGGCTCCAGCAGTCCGAGCGACACGATGCGTAGATCGAGGGCATGGAAGGGCTCTCCCTTTGCAATGGTATCGTGCGCCGCGCGCGCCATGCGCTCGGCCATGTCGATTCGCAGGAACTGCGCCCCAAAGCCCCGGAAGCCAGCAATCCGCGCGCCCATCTCAGTCTCGCGTCCTTCCAGCGCCAGCAATGTCGCACCAGCGGGCGGCAGCGGCAGCATCGGCTTGCCCTTGCGTGCGGAGATTAGTGCCATGCGCCAGAGCGCCGCGCCCGGTTTCAGCAGGCCGGGATGGAAGATATCGAGAACCCCGACCGTGATACCCGATTTGCGCAGGGTATAGCGCTGATCTTTGTCGAGATGCGCGAGCGATGCGTCGATCTCTGTCCGTTCGATGATCCCGCCCGCGTCGGCAAGTTGCGCGAACACGGCGCGCACGACAGGCGCGACGTCGGGATCGCTAGCAGCGGCGGCCATCTTCACCAGGGGCAGCAGATGGCGTTCCTTCTGCGCCGCCATCCACGCGCCGAGCTTGTCAGCAACGCGCTTCTGCACATCCTGTCCCAAGCCCAGCAAGGCCCGGTCCAGCCGGACCTCCGGCGTGATCAGGACCTGCCCGGCATGCAGCGTCGCAACGGGAACGCCGTCCCAGCTTATCGTCGGCACGCCGTCGACGCCCGGTTCCAGCATCAGGGCGGCATCAGGCGCCGCCAACAACTCATCCACTTTCACGCGTAATATCGCCCCAAGTCTTTTCTCTGCAGCCGCCAGCAACATGCGACGGTCCTCTCCGCGTGCATCGGGATCAACCGAGAAACGAAATCCGTCAAGTCGTCCAATGGATTCTCCGTCGACATGGACCGAACCGTCCTTCTCCACGCTCACCGGAAGTTGCGCGATATTCTGCCCCATGTCGCGCAAAAGCACGGCCGTTCGCCGGTCTACGAAGCGCTGGGTAAGCGCCGCGTGCAGGGCGTCGGACAGCTTCTCCTCCAGCGCGCGCGTGCGCTCCGCCATCTCCGCCGGATATTCCAGCCAGTCCGGGCGATGCGCGATGTAGGACCATGTCCGCGCCGCCGCGATTCGGCCCGACAGCGTGTCGATGTCGCCCTGCACCGTGTCCAGCCGCGCGAGGTGCTGCGCGAACCAGTCGCGCGGGATGTAGCCTTGCCCCTCCGACAGGAATCGCCACAGCCGTGACACCATCCGCGCATGGTGATCTGCACCCAGCTTCTGAAAATCCGGCAGACCGCACGCCGCCCATAGCCGCCGCACCTGCTGTTTGTTCCGAGCCCGCTCGATCACCAGCGGGTCGTCGGCCATGCGCTTCAGGACCGACAAATCGACGGCTTCCGGCGCGGCGCGCAGTTCGGGCACCTCCGGACGCGCTTCCAGATCGGCGATCAGCCCATCCAGCGTATCGCACCTCGGCGCGCCGTCGCGCCAGTAGAGGAAGTCAAGCGGCGGGAAATGATGTTCCTCGATCGCCTCGATCTCCTCGGGCGTGAACGCGGCGTCGCTGCCTTCGCCGCCCAGAGAGCCGAACGTCCCGTCCCGGTGATGCCGCCCCGCGCGCCCGGCGATCTGCGCCATTTCCGTGATCGACAAGCGCCGCGTCCGATGTCCGTCGAACTTGCGCAAGGACGCGAATGCGACATGCGCGACGTCCAGATTGAGGCCCATGCCGATGGCGTCGGTCGCGACCAGATAGTCGACCTGCCCCTCCATGAACATCTTCACTTGTGCATTCCGGGTGCTTGGGGAGAGCGCGCCCATCACTACCGCAGCACCACCCCGGAACCGTCGCAGCATTTCGGCGACGGCATAGACTTCCTCGGCGGAGAAGGCGACGACTGCCGACCGCTTGGGCAGCCGCGAGAGTTTCTTTGCGCCCGCATAGCTCAGCGTCGAAAAGCGCGGCCGGCCGATGATCTCCACGTCCGGCACCAGCTTGCGCACGAGCGGCGCGACGGTCGCGGACCCGAGGATCATCGTTTCTTCACGCCCCCGCGCCCGAAGCAGGCGATCGGTGAACACATGGCCGCGCTCGGGATCGGCACCCAGTTGCGCCTCGTCCAGCGCCACGAAGGCATAGTCGCCATCGACCGGCATCGACTCCGCAGTGCACAGGAAATAGCGCGCCTTTGGGGGGCATATCTTCTCTTCTCCGGTGATCAGCGCCACGCTATCCGGGCCCTTGATGGCGACCACGCGCTCGTAGACTTCGCGGGCCAGCAGTCGCAGCGGAAAGCCCATCATCCCGCTGGAATGGCCGCATAGCCGTTCGACGGCTAGATGCGTCTTGCCGGTGTTGGTCGGACCGAGAACGGCGGTCACGGCAGAGCGGGCAAACTGGGCCATGACTTTATGTCGGGCAAGCAGGGCGCAGGCGCAAGAGGGGCAACCGGAAAATACGGCTGGAAAGGTCGGTTCCATGCACATGTAGGTGCTGAGCGGCTATCCCGCACGGCCCGCCGCAGAAAAGCGAGTCGGCGCAAGCTCTTAAATTGACTTTAACCTTATGTCTCCACAACCAGGGCCGCGATGTCACGGCATGGGGCCCATGGCAGCAGACGATGATCCGGGGGATGCCGGTTGTTTCAGAAGAATGAGTTCGGATTGGCCCAGGGCGGAGCTGCCGCATCCTTGTGGCTGTCTGAGGCCATTGCCAGTCCCAAGCCGCTTATCGATACGCGGGACCGGCGCACGCGCCTGCGCGATTGGGCGGAGGATGTAGAACTCGTCCCCGATCTCGGTCAGCGCGTCGGCAGCCTTACCTGGTTCCGCGGCCTTGCCACCTGCACCGCGCTATGCGCCAGTGCCATCGCTCTTTCTCCCGGCTTCGCACCCGTTCCCGGCGCTACCGATCCGGTGATGGACGCAAAACAGTTCGACGAAGTTCGCAGCCAGACGATCACGCCATTAGCTCTGGGTGCCGACAGCGGTCGCCATATGGGGGCGACCGACGCGGTTTCGCCGCTGCGTGAAACGCCCGAACGTCCGCAGGTTCAACTCACTGCGCAGATCGGCAGTGGCGACAGTTTCGCGCGCGCTTTGTCTCGCGCGGGCGTCAGCAGTGCCGATGCGGGACGCGTCATCGGACTGACGGGTCTCGACATGGGAGACGCGCTGAAGCCCGGCACGCGCCTCGACATCACGCTGGGCCGTCGCACCAGCCGCGCCATGCCGCGTCCGTTGGAAAGCCTCTCCTTCCGCGCCCGGCTCGACCTTGCAATCGACGTGACGCGAGTCAACGGCTCGCTGCAGGCGCGGCGCATCCCGATCCATGTGGATGACACGCCGCTTCGTGTTCAGGGCTTGGTAGGCGACAGCCTGTACCGCTCCGCGCGTGCGGCAGGCGCGCCGCCCAAGGCGATCCAGTCCTACCTGCGTACGCTTTCTCAGCAGATCTCGATCGGTTCTCTGAATGCAGGAGATCGCTACGATATCATCGTCGCCCATCGCCGCGCCCAAACCGGCGAGGCCGAAGTGGGTGACTTGCTCTACGCCGGTCTGAAGCGCACCAGCGGCAAAGCTATCGATATGCTCAAGTGGACGACCGGCGGGCGCACCGAATGGTTCGAGGCATCGGGCGTTGGCGAACGGCGCGGCGTGCTCGCGCGGCCTGTGGCCGGTCGGCAGACATCGGGGTTCGGAATGCGGCGCCACCCGATCCTCGGCTTCACGCGGATGCACGCAGGTATCGATTTCGCAGCGCCTTATGGCTCGCCGATCTATTCCGCGACGGATGGCGTGGTCGAATTTGCCGGACGGCATGGCGGCCACGGCAATTACGTGAAGCTGCGCCACGGCGGCGGCATCGCCACGGGCTATGCGCATATGAGCCGGATCGCCGCGTCGCCGGGGCAGCAGGTCCGGCGCGGGCAAGTGATTGGCTATGTCGGCTCCAGCGGCCTCTCGACGGGACCGCATCTCCATTATGAGCTGTATCGCAACGGCCGGACCGTGAACCCGGCGTCGGTAAGCTTCACGACCACGGCGCAACTGGCAGGCCGCGATCTAGCCGCGTTCCGGGGGCGGCTCGCTTCGTTGAAGTCGCTTCGGGTCGGGTTGGCGGCGCAGGCAGCGCCTGCCGGAGCTTCGGCAAAAGGCAGATAGTCGGGGATTCCCCAGCGGGCGCATCCGCTGTACTGCACGCCCATGACCCAATCCAAAGTCCCTGCCGATGCCCGCCTTACTTTGCGCCCTGTGGGGTTCGTCGACACGCCTGTTGGACTTGACGGTCGCACCGCGCGCATCGGTAACGGCCTGCTCTGGTTTCAGGCCTATGAAGTGGTGGCCGTCCACAATGGCCTGCGGGTCTTCCGCGATACCGTTTCAGTCGTAGACTTTCCCCTCTGGATAACAGAGCTTCCCGAGCCACTGGCGCAGCGGGCGCAATCGCTTGCCGCGAATATAGGCGCGCCGCGTCCGCCGATCACTCTTGGCGAGCGCACCATCCGCCTCGACACGCCGCAGGTCATGGGCATACTGAACCTGACGCCCGACAGCTTCTCCGATGGAGGCAAGCATATCGGGGACGTGCAAGGCGCGGCGGATGCAGGGTTCGCCATGGCGGCGGCTGGGGCGGCCCTTGTAGATGTGGGCGGCGAATCCACGCGTCCGGGCGCGGAAAAGCTGTGGGAAGGCGACGAGATCGCTCGCGTCGTGCCGGTCATCGAACGGTTGGCGGCATCCGGCGTGCCGGTCTCTATCGACACGCGCAAGGCTGCGGTGATGGAAGCCGCGCTGGCCGCGGGCGCAGCGATCGTGAATGACATCGGCGCGCTCTTGCACGATTCGCGCAGCATGGATGTGGTCGCACGGGCAGGGTGCCCGGTGGTTCTGATGCACGCCCCCTCGACTGGCGATGATCCACATGAGAACCGGGGCGGCTATGCCGATGTGGCGACGGATGTGTTCGAATGGCTGGAGGCGCGGATCGCCGCCTGCGAGGCTGCCGGAATCGCGCAGGCGAAGATCATTGTCGATCCGGGGCTGGGGTTCGGCAAGTCGTTGGCCGATAATCTGGCGCTGGTGAACCGGCTTGCCCTGTTTTCGGCTCTCGGCGTGCCGCTGCTGTTCGGAGGCAGTCGCAAGCGCATGATCGGCGCGCTGTCGAACGAGGCGCCCGCAGCGCAGCGGCTTGGCGGTTCCCTCGCGCTGGCGGTACGCGCCGCCGATCTCGGTGCGCAGATGGTGCGCGTGCATGACGTGCCCGAGACGGTGCAGGCATTGCATGTCTGGCGCGGCTTGCGGGATGCTGCTTTGGCGGCTGGCTGATCGCGCTTCTTCTCCCTCGCGGGAGAAGGTTTAGTCTGCCGCGTTAGTAGCAGCCGCTGATGCATTCGCTGCCGCCGGGGCCTCGCCGCCACCCGCGCCGTCGAACACCCGCAGACTGTCCAGCGTCTGCTGAGCGATGCCCTGATATTGTTCGCTCAGCAGTTCGGGATAGACGAACGTCGCCGACACCAGCGATCCGTCCTTCTTGCGAACCAGCCGTACGGCGATGTTGTTGCCTTCGCCGTCATTGGCGGTTCCGCGATATTCGCTGCCGCCTACGAAGTCGCCGTCCACAGCCTCCGACTGGGTGTTCATCGCTTCAACGACCTGCTGGAGATCCTTGTCATTGTCGTTGGGGGACCAGAAAACCCGGATGTCGGCTCCGGCGCCCGGATCTTCCGAAACGATGCCGTCAGCGTTCGTCGCCTGCGCGTTGCGGGTCCAACCCTCCGGAAGCGTGATTGAAAAGCCGCGGGCCTGATTTACATAATTCCGGTTTTCCGTAGCTTCTGCCTCCTCAACCCCGGCACGCTGGGCCGCATTGTCGGCTGCGGCCTTAGCCGCTGCGGCAAGTGCCTCGCTGTCGGGCACTTCGGAAACCGCTTCCTGCCGTCCGCAGGCTGTGACGAGGAGCAGGAGGGCGAGGCAGGGAAGCGCTGTCTTCATGTGAGCAGCCAAAGCATAGTGCGCCTGCGAATTCAACCGCGGAGCGGCCATGGCCACGTCAAAAATGGCTAGGCTGCGCTGTCGATCCCGAGTTCGGCGAGCTTGCGATACAGCGTGGATCGTCCGATCCCCAGCCGCCGCGCCACTTCACTCATGCGCCCGCGATAGTGACCGATGGCAAGGCGCACGACGTCCGCTTCGATTTCGGCCAACTGCCGGACATGGCCGTCCGTTTCGAACAGAGTGATGCCGGCCGCCTCTCCATGGCTGACGCGTGGAGTTGGCGGGTTGCTGCCATTCTGGCGCGTTATGATCTGGGCGGCGATCTGCGGAAAGTCCTGCGGCGTTAAGGCGTCACCGTCGCAAAGCACCGCGGCGCGGAACAGGGCGTTCTGCAGCTGGCGGACGTTGCCCGGCCATTCATGCCGCATCAGCAAGGCCAATGCCTCGCCTGTAATGCCAAGGCTACGCAGGCCCGGCTGCGCGGCGATCCGCGCGAGCAGATGGCGGGCGAGCGCCGGTATGTCGCCCGATCGTTCGCGCAAAGGCGGAATGGTGAGTTGGACGACGTTCAGACGATAATACAGGTCTTCCCGGAAACGCCCCGCTTCCACTTCATCGAGCAGGCGGCGATTGGTCGCAGCGATGACGCGTACGTCGACATGGACGGGTATGCGGGCACCTAACGGTTGCACCTCACCATCCTGCAGGACGCGTAGCAGCTTCACTTGCGCGTCGAGCGGCAGTTCGCATACTTCGTCAAGGAAGATCGTGCCGGTGTCGGCATCAAGGAACCTGCCCAACTGGCGATCGAACGCGCCGGTGAATGCGCCGCGTTCATGCCCGAACAACTCGGATTCGACGAGGTTCGCGGGTATCGCGCCGCAGTTCACTGCGACCATCCGTTGCCGGAAGCGGGGCGACGCCGCATGGATGGCGCGGGCGATGACGTCCTTGCCGACGCCGCTCTCACCCTCGATCAGCACGGGAATACGCGCGCGGGCGGCTTTGGCGGCTACGGCCAGCGCTGCCCTGAATTGCGGCGCGGAGCCGACGATCTCCTCGAAGGCGAGTGGTGCCGATATCTTCTCAGTCAACGGCCGCAGTTCCCGGCTGTCGGGCGCGGCGCTCAGCGTCGCGTTCAGCGCAGCGAGCAACTGGTCGGGCGCAATCGGCTTGGAAAGATAGTCGGTCGCTCCGGCGCGCATTGCGTGCACTGCTGTTGCCACGCTATTGTGGGCTGTCAGGATCAGGATGGGCAGGGAAGGACGCTGCTCGCGAATATCGCGCACAAGATCAGTGGGGTCATAATCCGGACTCCACTGGTCGATCATTACGGCGTCCAGCCGCAAGCCGTCCTGCGTGCCGAGTGTCGCCAGCGCCGTTTCGCCGTCATTAGCGAACAAAGTGCGCCAGCCCGCACGAGAAGCCAGTGCCGCGACCAGCCGGCGTTGCGCAGGCTCATCGTCAATCAGCAGCAGCATGGGCGTGTCGTCCCGCAAACCGTGTTCCCCTCTCACTTCCGACAGAAGACTTACGTAGCGGCCCGCGGTAAAGACGCGATTAAGCCTCCCACATAAATCTTTGGCTGTCAGGCGGGGTTGAGGGTCTGGATTGTTGTCGATAAGAGGAAGCCAACTCGCTGGACATCAAGAGGGAATGGACATGGCCTCCGAAGGCAACATCAAGAACGCCGAGAAAACCTACGTCAGCTTTCTGAACTTCATGAAGTGGGGCACCATCGTCAGCATCGGTTTGACCGCAGTCGTGGTTCTTCTGATTTCGACCTGAAGAGGCGAGCGCACATTTAGCTGAACAGCCGGTAGAAGAAATCCGGCACGGCAAGGGGGGATGCAGTTGAAGATCGTTATTGTGAAAGAACAGGCTCCGGGGGAACGGCGCGTTGCCGGGACACCGGAGACCGCCAAGAAGTTCATCGCCTTGGGCGCCGAAGTCGCGGTTGAGACTGGCGCGGGCGTGACGGCCTCTATCGGGGACGATGCCTATGTGGCGGCGGGTGCAACGGTCGCAGACCGCGCGGCTGCAGTGGCCGGTGCGGACATCGTGCTGGCAGTGCAGGCTCCCGCAGCAGAGACGATCAGTGGCGCCAAGCCGGGCGCATGGGTTGCGGCGAGCTTCAACCCATTCGCCGAGCGTGCCCGCGTAGATGCCTATGCAACGGCAGGTCTCGAAGCACTGGCGATGGAGTTCATGCCGCGAATCACTCGTGCGCAGTCGATGGACATCCTGTCCTCGCAGTCCAACCTCTCTGGCTACAAGGCGGTGCTGGACGCTGCGGCAGAATATGACCGCGCTTTCCCGATGATGATGACGGCGGCCGGCACAGTATCGGCCGCGCGCGTGTTCGTCATGGGCGTCGGCGTTGCAGGGCTTCAGGCGATTGCGACCGCGCGGCGTCTGGGCGCGCAGGTCTCCGCGACGGATGTCCGCTCCGCGACCAAGGAGCAGATCGAAAGCCTGGGCGCCAAAGCGATCTTCGTCGAGAACGTCAAGGGCATCGAAGGCGAAGGTTCCGGCGGCTATGCCACGGAAATGTCCGACGAATATAAAGCCGCGCAGGCCGAACTGGTCTCCAGCCATATTGCCAAGCAGGACATCGTCATCACGACGGCGCTGATCCCCGGCCGTCCCGCGCCTCGCCTCATCAGCGACGCGCAGCTTGCGTCCATGAAGCCGGGCAGCATCATCGTCGATCTCGCAGTGGAAGCGGGCGGAAACGTCGAAGGCGCAGTAGCCGGCGAAGTCGTGGAGCGCCACGGCGTCAAGATCGTGGGCCATCGCAACGTACCCTCTCGCGTCGCCGCGGATACATCGGCCCTGTTCTCGCGCAACCTCTATAACTTCCTGTCTGCCTTCTGGGACAAGGAAAAGAACGCGCCGGTACTGGACGAAGAAATCGGCAACGCAATCCGCCTGACGCAGGGCGGCAAAGTCGTCAACGAGCGACTTCTTTAGAAACAAGGGCGCGGTCCCGGCATGTCGGGGTTGCGCGGGGCCGCTAGCTGAAAGCGGCGAGCCAAGGGGGCCAATATGGACTTCGTATCAATATTATCCATCTTCGTGATGGCCTGTTTCGTGGGCTATTATGTGGTGTGGTCGGTGACGCCGGCGCTGCATACGCCGCTCATGGCAGTCACCAACGCCATTTCCTCCGTCATCATCGTGGGCGCGCTCGTCGCGTCTGCTGAGGCGGGCAGTGCTGCGGCCAAATATCTCGGCCTGCTGGCGGTGGTGTTCGCCTCGGTCAACATCTTCGGCGGCTTTGCCGTGACCGAGCGCATGCTCGCGATGTACAAGAAGAAGGAGCGCAAGTGATGCACGAAGCCGTCACCGCAGTTCCGCCCTTCGTCGCGCTGGCCTATCTGGTCGCGGGCGTCCTCTTCATCCTAGCTTTACGCGGGCTCTCCAGCCCCGCGACGAGCCGCACCGGCAACCGTTTCGGCATGGCCGGCATGGCGATTGCCGTTGCGACCACCCTCTACACGCATGATCTGACGAGCCTGCCGGAGATCGTCGCCGCCATCGCCATCGGTGGTGTCATCGGCTTCATCACCGCGCGCAAGATCGCGATGACGGACATGCCGCAGCTTGTCGCGGCGTTCCACAGTCTCGTCGGTCTTGCCGCCGTGCTGGTGGGTGCGGCCGCCTATCTCAATCCGGCCGCGTTCAACATCCTCGACGCGGCCACGAACCAGATACACAATGCCAGCCGCATTGAACTCGGCCTTGGCGTTGCCATCGGTGCAATTACATTCTCCGGTTCGGTCATCGCGTTCCTGAAGCTCAACGGCAACATGTCGGGCAAGCCGATCATGTTGCCTGGGCGTCATGTCATCAACTTGGGCACACTGGTCGCGATCCTCGGTCTGATCGCTTGGTTCTATGTGATGGCCGCGCCAACCGTCGCGGCGCCGTGGCTGTTCTGGACAGTGATAGCGCTGAGCTTCATCATCGGCTTCCTCCTGATCATTCCCATCGGCGGCGCGGATATGCCGGTCGTCGTCTCGATGCTGAACAGCTATTCGGGTTGGGCCGCCGCCGCGATGGGCTTCACGCTCGGAAACAGCGCGATGATCATCACCGGCGCGCTGGTCGGGTCGTCGGGCGCGATCCTGTCCTACATCATGTGCAAGGCGATGAATCGCAGCTTCATCAGCGTGATCGCGGGCGGCTTCGGTGCCGATGCAGGTCCGTCCGGCGCCGGTGGTCCTGTCATCGACCGCCCGTACAAGCGCGGGTCGGCCGAAGACGCGGCGTTCCTGATGAAGCAGGCGGACAGCGTCATCATCGTGCCCGGCTACGGCATGGCGGTATCGCAGGCCCAGCACGCCCTGCGCGAAATGGGCGACCTGCTGAAGAAGGAAGGCGTCAGCGTCAAATACGCGATCCATCCGGTTGCGGGACGTATGCCCGGCCACATGAACGTGCTGCTGGCCGAAGCGAACGTGCCCTATGACGAAGTGTTCGAGCTGGAAGACATTAACGGCGAGTTCGGTCAGGCCGACGTCGCTTTCGTGATCGGTGCGAACGACGTCACCAACCCGGCGGCGAAGACGGACAAGACGTCACCCATCTACGGCATGCCGATCCTAGATGTCGCGAACGCAAAGTCGGTGCTGTTCGTGAAGCGCTCGATGGGGGGCGCGGGCTATGCCGGTGTCGACAATGAAGTCTTCTACATGGACAACACCATGATGCTCCTCGCCGACGCCAAGAAGATGGTCGAGGAAATCGTGAAAGGCTTGGCGCACTAAGCCACCTGTGTTTAGGTAAGGCCGCTCCCCTGCCGTCTGCATCGCGCATGTGGCAGCGGGAGCGTTCTTGTGCTCTGGCCTTGGGAAAAACATGCGGAAATTAGGTTTGATCGGCGGGCTTAGCTGGACCTCCACGGCCCGCTATTACCAGATCATCAACCAGGCGGTCGCGCGTGCGAAGGGCGGCCTGCACAGCGCGCCGATTTTGATCGAGAGCCTGGACTTTGCCGATGTCGCCCGCAGCGCCAGTGCCGACGACTGGGACTCCGCGTCGCGCGAACTGATCGGCGCGGCGCAGCGGCTGGAGACGGCTGGCGCGCAGACGCTGCTGATCTGCGCCAATTCGATGCACAAGGTCTATGATGCGGTGGCGGCGTCTGTGGGCATCCCCATCATACACATCGCCGAAGTCGTAGGCGACAAGATGAACGCTGACGGCATCAAGTCCGCCGCGCTCATCAGTACGCGCAACGTGATGATGGAGAAATTCTATCGCCAGCGCCTCGTCGCACATGGCGTGTCACTGCTCCCCGCCGACATGAAGCTCGCCGAGCGCATCGACCATATCGTCTATGACGAGCTGGTGCTGGGCAAAGCGATGCGCGATTCCGAACGCTTCATGAAGTCCCAGCTGACCGACATTGCAAAGCAGCATGTGCAGGCCGTGATCCTTGCCTGTACGGAGCTTGAGATGATCGTCGACGTGAAGGCCAACGTGCTGCCGATCTACGACTGCACCACGATTCACGCCATGGCCGGCGCGCGCTTCATCCTTTCGGAATAGCCTCTACCGCGCTGGCGTCCAGATCTGCGTCTTGCAGAAGAAGGCAATGCATCCTTGCACCTTCAGCGTACCGTTCGCATTGCGCGCCAGCTTAGAGGCATAGGTCTTTCCCGACTGGGGATCGTAGATTTGCCCCTTCCACAAACTGCCGGCGTCGTTGAAATCACTGAGGATCGTCAGTCCCTCGATGGGGCGATTGCGGAGCTTCTCGTCGGGATTGTGAGCGTAGTTTCGCGGCGCTCCGGGAGTGGGTTTCACCACCTTGGCGATCTGTCCGCACATGGCCCCGCCGCAGGGGCCGATCTGGACGATAGCCTTGCCGTTCTCCGTGAGCCAACGCCCGGAAATCGGCTGTGCGGCTGACGCTGGAGACGGCACCATGATGAGTGCCGACGCGGTGACTGCGAAACTCGGAAGACTGCGTTTCAAGGATTTTCCTCTCACATGCTTATAGCTGGCATCATAAAGCTGTCATTGCCAAGCGGCTATAGCAAAGCCGTGACGGGGGCTTGGCAATCAAGTGCGTGAGGCGAATATGAGCGAATGGACGATCGGCATCATCGGCGGCTCCGGCCTGTACAGGATCGATGGGCTGGAGGATGCTCATTGGACGCCGGTCACGACCCCTTGGGGAAAGCCATCGGACGATCTACTGGTGGGGCGGATCGCAGGTGTGCGCTGCATCTTCCTGCCCCGGCACGGTCGCGGCCACTATCTGGCGCCCGGAGATCTGAATTCCCGCGCCAACATAGACGCAATGAAGCGGCTGGGCGCGACCGACATCCTCTCGATCTCCGCTGTCGGGTCATTGCGTGAGGACTTGCCGCCGGGCCATTTCGCAGTCGTCGATCAATTCATCGACCGCACCTTTGCTCGCACGAAAAGCTTCTTCGGCAAGGGGCTGGTCGCGCACGTCTCCATGGCCGACCCGGTCTGTCCCCGGCTCTCGGATCTCGTGACGCAAGCTGCGCTTGCAGTGGGCGCGCCGGTCACGACCGGAGCGACTTATCTCGCGATGGAGGGGCCGCAATTTTCCACACGCGCGGAGAGCCTGATGTATCGGCAGTGGGGTTGCGATGTGATCGGCATGACGGCGATGCCGGAAGCGAAACTCGCCCGGGAAGCGGAACTGCCCTATGCACTGGTCGGCATGGTCACGGATTACGATTGCTGGCGGGAAGAGGAGGCCGGGGTCGAGGTCACGAACGTGCTGAGGGTGCTAAACGAGAATGCCGCGCGCGCCCGGCAACTGGTGCTGGAATTCATCGCGCGGCTTCCGGCGGAGCGGGCACCGAGCCCTATCGACACTTGCCTCGACCACGCGATCATCACTGCGCCCGAAGCGCGGGACCCTGAGATGATCGCGCGGCTGGATGCCGTCGCTGGCAGAATATGGGCCTAGCGCCCTTAAACTTTAAAAGGCGCTCGAAATCGAGCAGGCGGCCGGACCAAGGATGACGACGAACAGCGTCGGCAGAATGAACAGGATCAGCGGCACGGTCATGATAGCGGGGAGACGCGCGGCCTTTTCCTCTGCGCGCATCATGCGCTCGTTGCGGAACTCGGCCGACAGTACACGGAGGGCGGAGGCGAGCGGCGTGCCGTATTTCTCGGTCTGGATCATGGTCGTGACTACGCCTTTCACCGCGTCCAGTTTGACGCGATTGGCAAGGTTCTCGAACGCCATGCGTCGCTCGGTCAGGAAGCTTAACTCGATGGCTGTAAGCTGGAACTCATCGCCCAACTCGGGATAGGCCTTGCCCAGTTCCTTCGAGACGCGATTGAAAGCCGCATCGACGGTAAGGCCCGCCTCGGCGCAGATCACGAGTAAGTCGAGCGCATCGGGCAGTCCTTTGCGGATTTCGGCCGAACGCTTCGTCACCTTGTTGTCGAGGTACAGATCCGGCGCCTTGTAGGCGAGCAGCAAGAGTATCGCGAAACAGCCGAAGCGTTTCATCGGCCCCCAGTCCGGCTGCCCGCCCAGCACGTAGAGCCAAAGCCCGACCAGGCTGCCAACGACGATCGGCGTTATCATGCGGCCGAAGATGACGGCGACAGCCCAATCCTTCGACCGGATGCCTGCCTGCGCCAGCTTGACCTGCGCCTCCTTCAACTGATCGTCCTGCAAGACCTTCAGGTTCGATAGGAAAGACCGCATGTGATCGGTCGTTTGGTTCTTCTGGACCAGCTTGGCGCGGCGCTTGGCCGTCGATGCGGTGATGCCCGCTTTCAACTGTTCGCGACGTTCGTTCAGTGCCTTGACGCGCTTCGTCATCGGATCGCGCACCGTCATCACGGTATAGAGCGCGAACATGACGGCGAACGTCGCCAAGGCCGCCATCAGCGTCCCGACATCAGTCGCAGTCATGCCCAGCAGAGTGGCTCCGGGGGGTGTTGCAGCTTGCATCCTCGTGCCTCCCTTAAATCTCGAAGTTGATCATCTGGGACATGATGAACACGCCGATGCCCATCCATCCCATGCCGCCGATGCCGATCAGCTGCATCAGGCTGAGGCCGAACATACCCGCCGGATCGCCATTGTAGAAGGGCGACATATATTGGAAGTTGATGTAGGAAATCATGCCGAACACCAGGAACGGCAGCGACCCGATGATATACGCCGATGCCTTCGATTCCGACGACATCGCCCGGATCTTCAGCTTCATCTGCGCACGCTGACGCAGCACGGTTGAGAGGTTCGACAGGGTTTCGGCCAAATTGCCGCCGGTCTCCCGCTGAATCGCCAGAGTAATGACGAAGAACTGGAACTCCGCGGTTTCCAGGCGGTCGGCAGTCTCCTGCAGTGCCTGCTCCATGGTCTGGCCGATCTTCATGCGCTCGCTGATCAGCTTGAATTCCTCGCCCACAGGCCCCGGAATCTCGCTCGCGACGATGCCGAGCGTCTCGCTGATCGGCAGGCCAGATCGAAGGCCACGGACGAGCAGGTCGAGCGCGTCAGGGAAATGTTTGGTGAACTTGTCGACGCGCTTGCCGATCAGGCGGCCGACATACCAGTGCGGCAGGCCGAGGCCCGCAGCGAGCCCGACGAACAGGATCATCAGCGGCGCATAGCCGCGCAGCGCCATGACTCCAGTCAGCGCAATGAAGATGCCGGCGCTACTGGTCATATACTGACCCAGCGTCCATTTCTTGCCCGTGCGCCGGATGCGTTTGCTAAGGTTCTCCGGATTGGGGATCAGCGACACCAGAAGCTTCATGTCTTCGGTGGTGCGATTGGAGATCGCCTTGCGCATCCGCGCTTCCAGCATCGCGTCGGCGGATTCGCTATGACGTCCGCGGATCAGCGCCATGCGACGCTGTTGCGCCTTCTGTGCCGAAGGACCTGCAAAGGCGAGCATGGTCAGCCCGATCGCGCTAAAAACGAGCACGATCAGCAGGATCAGTTGGCTATCCATTTCGCATCTGTCCCGTCATGCTCACTCACCATGTCCGTTCAATGTGCTGCTCCGCCACGGCCTTCAGCGGCCTAGCGCGGCCTTCTTGTCCTTCTTGCCCGGCATGATCGCCTTGAATTCGGTGAACTTGCCCATCAGCGATCCGCCCTTGGCCTTGGTCTTGCCTTTGCCATCGGCCGCATCGTCGAGCGCGCCAAGCGCTTCATCCATGACCTGGACGAGGCCCGCGCCGGTCTTGCTGCCCTTGGCCACTTCCGCCAGAGTCTTGCCGAGCTTCGCGGCCTGAGCGGCGAGCCTCGCGTCGAAGGGAACGATAACGTCCACTTTCCGCTCGATCGACTGCTCGAAGTCCTTGCGGCTGATCTCCAAAGCGGCCGTATGAACGCGATTGGCGACCATGATCACGCGCGTCTGCGGAGCGTTGCTCTTCAGCCACGAGAGAATGCGGATCGAATCCCGCGCCGCCGCCAGTGTCATTTCCGTCGCGACCATCGTGACGCTGATATCGTTCATGAGGTGCGGGTGGGCGATCAGCATCGCGCGGGGAAGATCGATCACGCTGCATTCGAAAGCCGTGCGGAATTCGTCGAGCAACTGATAATAGGCGCCGCCATCCGTCATCATAGGCTGGCTGATCGGTGCTTCGGCGGACAGGATGGCGAGCCGGTCGCTGGCGCGCACCATCGCACGCTCGATAAACAGGCCGTCGATACGACCGGGATTCTCGATCGCGTCGGTAAGACCGCGGCCCGGCTCCAGATCCATGGCGAGGGCCCCTGTGCCGAAATGCACATCAAGGTCGAGCAAGGCAGTGGTGCGCTTGCCCTTGTCGCTGAGCAGCCAGGCCAGCGATGTCGCGACCGTGGAGGCGCCTGCACCGCCACGCGTGCCGATAACCGCCACCGAGAGATGAGGATGCTCCGTCGACGCGTCGGTGCGGGGCGCCATGAACACGGCCTGCGCCTGTGCGATGGTGTCGCGCAGATGGTCTGAGTTGAGGGGCTTAAGCAGATAATCCTGAATACCGCTGGCAACGAGATCGCGATACAGGCGCACGTCGTTGACTTGCCCAGCGGCGATCACGACAGTGCCAGGTTCGCATACTTCCGCAAGGCCGTTGATGTCGTTCAGCGGATCTCCGCTTTCCGACAGGTCGACGAACAGGATCTGCGGGCTGGCGCTGACCGACAGCGTCTGCACTGCATTCCGGAGGCCGCCCTTGTTTACCTTTTCCGGTGGCCAGCCAAGCTCGATGGCGACGCTGCGGATCACATCGAAGCTGTGATCGTCGCAGACGAACGCCTGGAACGGATCGCGCACGGCAATGCCTGCGCCTTTCCATGGTGCGTTCATTGTCAGTTGCCCCCTGCGAGAGTCTTGAGATCACCCGATCCGGTGGGTATCTTGTCGCGATACACCTGAATGGCGCGGTTCGACGTTGCTCCGCGCAGATCGCTGGTGCCCGTCTGGCCGCGTACAAGGTCTTCCGGGTTTGCAATCATCGCGGCAAGACTGCCGTTAACGCCGCAACCATAGTTGCGCGACGTGCTCCCCATGCCGTTGGTTTCCGGCTTGTCGCTCCAGTCCGGGCAGCCTGGTACGCTGGCCGAAGGGCGGCGGACGGTGACGCGGACCAGACCCTGCTGCGACGAAGGCGAAACATCTTCTTCGATCAGTAACCCGCGCCGCGCCACCAGATCGGCAATGTCGTCGGCGATCGTCGAGCCATAAGCGTGGCCGGCCGTCGAGACCATCACGCGGTCGGCGTAGGCAATGTCGATCGACGCCAGCCAACCATCCAGCCGCTGCGCTTCGCTTGGCGAGAGTCCGCCGCCGCTGCCAACCTGCACGTCATAGGCGAAGTTGGTGTAGCTCACCACCGGCTGTCGCTCCGACTGCATCCCGCGATTGAATGTGCCTCGCGGCTTCGCATCCACATCCTTGGGCACCAGCGCAAGGCTGACCACCGCCAGCCCCAGTCCGGCAAGAAAGGTGTAGCGGGAGAAGGGCCGTTGCATCGAATTCCGTTCCATCTTTACGGTCCTTCCCATCAGAAGCTGAAGCCGGGAGCGGCGGCGCCACTGGACTTGGCGAGCTTGGGTTGCTTGGTCGAGGTCGCCCGTGCGATGGGCGATGCGTCGGGTGCCGAAGGGGCGATCTTCGGTCCGGGATCACGTGCGCCACTGATGCCATCGGAGCCCTGCTGCAGGAACAGGCCCTGCGCCTCAGTCGCGCTGCGGAAGCCATCGGTGGGCAGGCGGATGTCCCGTGCGTTGACGGGTTTTACGAGATAAGGCGTGATGACGACGACCAGCTCAGTTTCGTTGCGCAGGAATTTGCGTGATTTGAATAGGCTGCCGAGAATTGGAATATCGCCTATACCCGGAATCTTGTCGATGTTGTTCGATGTATCATTGTTCAATAGTCCGGCGATCATGAAAGCTTGGCCCGACCCTAGTTCGACCGTAGTTTCCACAGCACGGCTCTTAAGAGCAGGAACTGCCGAGTTAATTGAGAAATCTAGGCTTGATACCGTAGGCCTTACACGCAACGAGATTCGGCCATCAGCGAGTACGGTTGGCGTAAAGGCTAATTGAACGCCGTATTGTTTGAATTCGATACTATTACCCTGGAGGCCGTTGCTCACTTGGTAAGGAAATTCGCCACCTGCGAGGAAACTTGCAGTTTCGCCTGACAAAGACGTGAGATTCGGTTGAGCAAGCGATGTTGCGAGACCTGATGTCTCAGCAAGGTCGAGAGCGCCCGCCACATCCATGCCGAAAAGCTTCGATATAAAACCAAGAGTAGTTCTATTATCGGTGGGCTGATTTTGAAACTGCAGTTTGCCAGCGCCATCCACTGCGACAAAATCGCGGTTTGCTCGCGCAATATGCCCTCTAAAGCCTTGTGTGGGGTCTTTAAGATACCAGTTCATTCCCACCTGATGAAGTAAGTTCCGGCTCACCTCCGCGATCCGCACCTGCAGGTTCACCTGGATCGGCGTTGCGGTGCGCAGGCGGCTTACCACCGTCACCTCCTTACCGACGAAGGCTTGCGTCAAGCGCTCGGCTTCGGCGGCGTCCTCGGGGGCCTTGATCGTGCCGGTCAGCAGGATCATGCCGTTCATGGTCGAAACCTGCACGTCAGCGTCGGGAATCGCGAGCTTCAGCATCTGGTCGACACTTGTCAGGTTGTTGCCCACGCGTATGACAGCGGAATACAGCGTCTGCCCACTCTTGCTGACGGCCGAGATGGTGGTCTCGCCCGGGTTCTTCGCCAGGATGTAGATCTGCGTGGACGAGCGGACATACACGTCCGCAACGGCCGGATTGACGACGATCACGTCGGAAATCTTGGCTGACAGGTTGATCACCCGGCTTGCGCCCACCGATAAGACCACGGCGCCATCGACGTTGCTGCTGACGCTGGGGGCGGCATTCAGCGCGGCAGTCGGGACGAAGCCGCCGGCCAGCGCGAGCCCGATCGCCAGCAAGGACGCGCTTCTTTTCCGCGCAAGGAACTTGGTCAAAGTCATCTTACTTCCCTCCGACCGGCACTACGGTCACATCTGTTCCACGCGCCACGCGGACCACTGGGCCTACCGGCACGCCACCGGCTGCCATCGGCGCGCCCTCGGGGCTGACAGTGACAGGCTTGGAAGGCACGCTGCGGCGCTGGAAGCGCGACACATCGGCACCCGTTGCAAAGGTCGATCCCTTGTCGATGGGGCTGGCGGCGATCTTCGCCAGCACGCGCTTTTCGGCGGCGGGATCGCTGCCGTCTGGCAGGGTCTCGTCTCCGGCCGCGATTGCCGCGTCGAGATCCGCCGTGCTATCGGCGATCGAGCGCAGGGAGAGCGAGAGCGAGCCCAGTGTCTGGGAAACCGCGATTTTTTCGGCGAGCTTGGGCGTCACTTCCAGCGTGACGTTGGAATAGGGTTGAATGACGGGCTTGCCGTCGTCGCCCAGCGCATTGGTGCGCTGATCGGTGGCAAGCACGCGAAGATTGCGCAGGATGGTTTCGGAGACCTTCAGCGGCTCGCCGTCGCCGCCGCCTGTTACCGACTGCGTCAGCATCATGTCCACGCGGTCGCCTGGAAACACGAAACCCGCGACAGAGTTCGACATCTGCACTGGCACGGTGACGGCACGCATGCCAGGCCCCAGCGCCGCAGCAAGGAAGCCGCGATCACCCGGCTGTATGACTGCCCCCTGCGTCAGCGGCTGTCCGGCGGTGATCGCATTGCGTACCACGCTCCCGGCGAGTTTGGTCGGCTCCATCTGGCCTTTCAGGAAGTAAGCCTGCTCCACAAGGTCCTTGGGCCAAGGCTGGAAGCGGAAGCTTTCCGCGTCCAAAATGGTACCTACCGGCAGCGCCTTGGTTGCTACCAGCACGAAGGGCGTGTCCGCTTCGACCGGCATCGCCGATGCGCTCGCCTGTGGTGCTCCGCCTGACGAGGAAAGCATGTTGCGTGCCACCAGTGCCGTCGCGACCGCTATGATCAGCGCGCCCACAAGCAGTACGATTTTCTTGGCATCCATGACGAAAACTGCCTCCCTCAAGCTGGAACCACCGGTCCCAGCCTTCCTCTTCACGCAAATTGGTTAATATATCGTTCGCCAACCAGCCAAAGCGCGGCGATGGAGATGGCGACTCCATAGGGTATCTCAGGCGGCCCTTCGCGGCGTGCCAGCTTGTGATGAATAATAGTCGCGGCCGTCACTACGCCCCCCGCCAGCGACATGATGATCAGCAGCATCAGCAGCGCCTGCCACGGAAACCATAGGGCGAGCGCCGCCAGCATCTTGACGTCTCCGCCGCCCATCATGCCGAGGGCGAACAGCCCGGCGAAAATGGAGAACACGCCGATGCTCAACGCTATCTGTAGGGGCACGTCCGGCCAGAACGGGATGCCACATGCCCACCAGTACAGCGGTGCAAGCAGGGCAATCGCCAAGTTCAGCGAATTGGAGATGATGCGGGCGCGTAGGTCAGTCACGGCTGCAACCACTAGAAGGCACGCCAGCAGGCCGAGAAGCGCGAATTTCAAGATTTCCCAAGTCATGGAGAAAGAGAACTAGACCAGACGCCTTACCAAACCGTAACCATGTTCTGATGCAGCAAAGCCCCTCTCAGTTCCGCACATGGCCCGAAGGCGGAGCGCTTGACCAATGGATCGCGCCGGATGGCTGGTCGCATCGCGTTTATCGCATGGGTGAGGGAACGCGCGGCCAGATGCTGATTCTGGCCGGGCGTGGCGACATGATCGAGAAGTATCTGGAGATCATCGCCTGGTTTGCGATCCGTGGATGGGCCGTCACGGCGTTCGACTGGCGAGGGCAGGGCGGTTCGGGGCGGTTGGGCACCGATCCCACCATTGGCCATGTGGTGGATTTTACGCAGTGGATCGAAGATCTGCGTAGTTATGGAATTGAATGGAAGGGGCAGGGGGTTGGCCCTCATGTCGTCCTGGCACACAGCATGGGCGGGTTTCTGGCCTTGCGCGCCATGGTGGAGGGCGCATTGCAGCCCGACGCGGCCGTGCTGACGGCGCCCATGCTGGGCCTGAACAGTGGTCGGATACCCGGCTGGCTGGCTCGGTTGATCATCGCGGCGATGCGTCGAATTGCCGGGCCGAGCGCAGCTGCATGGACACAGAATGAAGCATCCGAACTGCAGCTGCAGGCCCGGCAGCGACGGTTGACGCATTGCGTTTCCCGGCACGAGGATGAGCTTTACTGGCGGCGGGCCTATCCGGATCTCAGCCTGGGCGCGCCGAGCTGGAACTGGCTCCATCAGTCCTATCGAGCGACGGCGGCGCTGGAGCAGTCCGCAGCGCTGGAGCGGATGGAAGTACCGACGCTGATAGTAGGGACTGACGCCGATGCGCTGGTATCTCCGGAAGCCATACGCCGGGTCGCCGCCCGCCTCCCTAATGCCACTCTCCACATGTACGGTTCGGAAGCCGCTCATGAGATATTGCGCGAAACCGACCCGGTGCGGCTGGATGCCCTTGCCCGTATCGACGCTTTCTGGAATGCGCATGCCCCAGCAGCATGACCGATTACGACATCATCATCATCGGCGGAGGAATCGCCGGAGCAAGTCTGGGCGCTGAGATCGCAGCGCACGCGCGTGTCCTTATCCTGGAGATGGAAGACATCACCGGCTATCATGCCACGGGCCGCTCCGTCGCATTCTGGACGGAAAGCTATGGTGGTCCGGCTGTGCAGCCACTGACGTCCGCATCGGGTCCGCTGCTGGCAAATCCTGACTCCAACTTTTCCAGCACGAGTTTTCTACATCCCCGCGGCGCCATCCACATCGGCCGGCAGGAAAATAGGCTTTCAATAGACAACTTCACTCATCAGTTTGCCGGCAGCGGCATCAGTCTGGATCGTTTGCAGGCATCCGATCTTGCCGCTCGTATCCCCGGCCTCAGGGAAGAGTGGACGCACGGCATTTCAGAACCCAGCACTGCCGATATCGACGTGGGCGCGCTCCACGCCGCTTATTTTCGTCAGTTCGCGCGCTGTGGCGGGGCCCTTCAGACTGGCGCAAGGCTGATGGCTGCGAAACATGATCACCAAGGTTGGACGGTCGAGACGACCGGTGGCTCTTTCCGTTGCGTGACACTGGTAGACGCGGCCGGTGCATGGGCAGATGATGTCGCAAAACGATGTTATGTCGTTCCGCTCGGCATTCGGCCCCTGCAACGGACGGTGGTCCAACTCCGCGTAGAGCCTGAAGTCCCTGCCAATCTTCCGCTGGTCCTGGACATTAACGAGCGGTTCTATTTCAAGCCTGCGGGCGGCGGGAGGCTCTGGCTGTCTCCGCATGACGAAGAGCCTGCTGCTCCCGGCGACGTTGCCCCGGATGAGGTGGCGGTGGCGACTGCCATTGACCGTCTGCACCAGGTGGTCGACTGGCGCATTGCGGCGGTCGAGCGCAAATGGGCCGGTCTGCGCAGTTTTGCTCCGGATCGTTTACCGGTCTATGGCTATGACAGTGCGCAGCCAAACTTCTTCTGGTTCGCAGGTCAGGGAGGCTTTGGCATCCAGACATCCCCCGCTGCGGCGCACCTTGCAAGCGCGCTCCTGCTGAACCAGGAGCCACACGTCAGCATCGCTGGGATCGATCCCGCGCCCTATTCGCCGGAGCGCTTCTCCGCTTAGCGCGCCTGACGTCGGCTAAACGGCATCCCCGTAAATGTGAGGGAGATGATTTGCATTTCCGTAACCACTTTTAGCTACTGCGGTGGCGAGAAGGGTCAAAGAATGCCAAATCCAAAAGTCCAGCACGGTGCTTCAGCATCCCCCGGCAAGCTGAAGCTTCTTGCATGGCTGGTCGGCATTACGGTGCTGATTGGCCTGTCGGACTTTGGCGATCCCATTGACCTTGCCCTGCGTAATGCGCAGTTCAGGATACGTGCCCGACCGGCGAGTGGCCAAATTGTAATCGTGGGTATTGATGACGAGGCGCTTACGAGCGTCGGGGGGTGGCCTTGGAGGCGCGATCGCTTTGCAGAGCTGACGGACCGCTTGATGGCGGCCGGCGCAGATCGCATTTTTTTTGATGTCCCGTTCCGATCGATGGACAGTCAGGGTGACGAAGCGTTTGCCAAAGCGATTGCACGCCAGCCGGGCGATCGTGTCCCACAGCGTGGTGTAGGTTCGCTGGGATAGCCACAGCGACCTCCGGCTAAGCCGGATTGATCATGCTGCCATGGCAGGCAACGTGATGATGGGATTATCGCTTAAACCTGAGACGCTCTCAAGTGTCATGTAGCGGCAGCGTTGGACGGCCCATTCGTCGTTCTGTTCCAGAAGGATAGCGCCGACGAGACGGGTAATCGCCTCTTCGTTGGGGAAGATACCGACAACATCGGTGCGCCGCTTGATCTCGCCATTGAGCCGCTCGATGGGATTGTTGCTGTGCAACTTCGTGCGGTGTTGGGCTGGGAAGGTCATGTAGGCCAGCACATCCTCCTCGGCGCTGTCCATCAGAGTAGCGAGTTTTGGCACGGTAGGGCGCAATTGATCGGCGACGCTACGCCATTGGGCCTTTGCGGCCTCTGGAGTTTCCTGGGCGAAAGCGGTGGCGATGAATGCCGACACGACCCGGCGTCCACTCTTGCCGGCATGGGCCAGCGCATTGCGCATAAAATGAACCCGGCATCGCTGCCAGGTGGCGCTGAACACTTTGGCGA
>NZ_JARYGI010000070.1:0-6630 GCF_033795625.1 Sphingobium sp.
TGGCAAAGGCAGCGCTTCATCAGCCCTCCGCTGCCAAACAGGCGTCAGAACGCGAGGTTGATAGAGGTGCCCAGCTACAGGTCCGGTTGGCCATTAACTCATGTAAACTACTGATATTTGAAGCGTAATTCCTATTCGCCAGTCGTGCCCGATCCCCCTGTGGTAGTGCCGCTGCCTGTGCTTGCACCCGAAGTGCCGACAGTTCCGGCGGCTCCCCCTCCTGTCGCGCTCTCAGGATTTGCACCCGTCGCCGTGCCGGTACTTCCGGTCGACGATCCTGCCGTGCCCAGCGTTCCCGCCGTGCCCATGCCGGGATCACCGGCTGCGCCCCCGGTCGTGCCCGCGCTTCCGCCAATCATGCCGTTATTGCCCGAGGCTCCGTTCGCAAGGGACATGTTTCCGACGGCAGAGGCATTCCCGGCCTGATCTGCCGTCACCGCATCATTGCGAGAGCAAGCCGGCAGCGCGGCGAGAAGGATCAAGGGTAGTCCGAGGATGCGTGCAGATATGTTCATGATGGTCTCCCGAAATAGCTGACGGCGAAACCTGCCGGAAATCAACATGTTCCATTTCCACACCTAGGTTAGGAGTTTCGACGGGCTCCGAACCCGCAGGCACCTCACGCGTTCTTGAGAGATCAACTACAGATAAGGAAGCCGCAATGACCGATGAACCTCTGAACCCCGGCGATGTCGCCGCCCCCGGCACGCCGGGAACAGGTGAAAACCTGTGCGCCACATGCAGCGGCACCGGACGACTTGACGACCGGGAATGCCCGGAATGCGGCGGATCGGGGAAAATCATCGAAGGGATCGGCGGCGCCTGATCCATCGGCGTCGAGGAACGATAGCCCATCAGGCAGCTTATGGTCCGCTGAAGGAGAACCGTCGTGGAAGATCAACGCGTTTGGGAATTTGAGGAAAGCCTGTGGACGGGCGACACGGATCATTATCGCGAACTCATCGACGACGAATGCGTGATGGTGTTGCCTGAAAAGCCATTCGTTTTCACCGGACAGCAGGCGATCGAGGCTGTGACACATACGCCAAGCTGGTCGACGGTGGTTTTCGAACAACAGCAGGTGATGCGGCCTCAGGAGGGCCTGATTGTCATCGCTTACCACGCCAGCGCCAGTCGCGAAGGGGCTGCTCCCTACAGCGCGCATTGCACCTCGACACTCCGCCGTTTGGAGCATGAGGTCTGGCGCGTGGTGCAGCATCAGCAAACGCCGGTGCTCACGACCAGCGGTTAATCGGCGCGAGGCCGCGTCCAGAGGCCCTGCCGGGGCATCTCGGCGGGCCACTTTGCCGCACGTCCTCTTGCCTGAAATGCTGATTTCGCGACCCAGCCAAGCTTGGCCGCTTTGGTGGTGATTACGCGATTGTCCAGCGCGCCGGGCCCGCGCCGCGCGACTTCGCGGGCTATGTCGCCATAGATGCCGGCAGCGGACAGCACGGCCCATGCGCTGCGATACCCGAGCGCGCCGGTGCCATGCCGCGCGCTCTGCTCATAGTTCGCCGCCTTGCTCGCCAGCCGCTGCTGGAGCACCGCCAGCGCCGCCGGGTTCGCCATGAGCGCGTCTGGCGCAATCCCCTGCTCCGTCAGCCAGTCGCGTGGCAGATAGCACCGCCCGGCTTCGGCATCCTCCGCCACATCGCGGGCGATATTGGCAAGCTGAAACGCAAGGCCGAGATCGCATGCCCGGTCCAGCGTCGCCTCGTCCTGCGGATCGACGCCCATCACCACCGCCATCATCAGGCCGACTGCGCCCGCGACATGATAGCAATATTGCAGCAAGTCATTTTCCGTCTGCGGCCGCCAGTCGGCTGCATCCAGCGCAAAGCCCTCGATCAGGTCACGCGCAAAGCCATGCGGGATGCGACACTCCGCTGCGACCACGCCCAGCCCATCGAAAGCCGGGTCGCCAGTAGCCTCGCGCCGCAGCGCGGCGTCCGTCAGCGTGCGGATCGTCGCCAGCCGCGTCGCCGCATCCTCCACCGAGGTCATCGTTCCGCCATGGTCCTGCCCATCGGCCAGATCGTCGCACTTGCGGCACCACGCATAGAGCAGCCATGCCCGCTCGCGCGTCGCGGGCGCGAACAGCTTCGATGCCATCGCGAAGGATTTCGACCCGCGCGAGATACTCTCCCGCGCCTGGGCGACCAGCGCCGCCCGGTCGAGCTTCACAGATTATGGGCCTTCATGCGGAAGATCGTCTCATGCGGCTGATAGGCGGCCATGGCGTCCAGCAGACCTTCGATCGTGTCGCCATGCACGATGATCCGGGCGTGGGCGGGGCGAATGAAACCGACGTCGATCATGTGCCGGTTGAACGCGATCAGATGATCGTAGAACCCAGCCGCGTTCAGCAATCCCACCGGCTTTTCATGATAGCCAAGCTGCGCCCAGCTTACCGCTTCCCACAACTCGTCCATCGTGCCGACGCCGCCGGGGATCGTCACGAAGCCGTCCGACAGGTCAGTGAACAGCGCCTTGCGCTCGTGCATGTTGGCGACGACCCGCAATTCCGTGCAGCCGCGATGCGCGACCTCCGCCCCGACCAGCGCCTCCGGGATGACCCCGATCACTTCGCCGCCCGCCGCCAGCGCCGCGTCCGCCACTGCGCCCATCAGGCCCAGCCGCCCGCCGCCATAGACGACCGCGATCCCGTGCTGCGCCAATGTGCGGCCGACTTCGCGCGCAGTCTCGATATATACAGGGTCGGAGGGGGTGGCGGAGCCGCAATAGACGGCGAGGCGTTTCATGGTCATTCCATCACTCGTAGCGTCAGACGCGCAAGTCATCCAGCATCAGCGCGGCTGTCGCCTTGGCGCTGCCGACCACGCCCGGAATGCCTGCGCCCGGATGCGTTCCCGCGCCCACCAGATACAGGTTCGGGATCACATCGTCGCGATTATGCGCGCGGAACCAGGCGCTCTGCGTCAGCAGCGGCTCGAGGCTGAAGGCGCTGCCCATATGCGCATTGAGATCCCGCCCGAAATCGTCCGGCGCATAGTGGAACTGCGTCACGATCCGGCTGCGGATGTCCGGGATCAGCCGCTTCTCGATCTCACCTAGGATGCGGTCTGCGTAGACCGGCCCCATCTGCGCCCAGTCTATGGGAAGCTTCCCCATGTGCGGCACCGGAGAGAGCGCATAGAAGCTGGAGCACCCTTCCGGCGCCATCGACGGATCGGTAACGGTCGGATGATGCAGATATAAAGAGAAGTCCTGCGACAGCACGCCATGCTGATAGATGTCCGTCAGCAACCCCTCATAGCGCGGGCCGAACAGGATCATGTGGTGCGGGATACCCGGCCACGTCCCCTTGATCCCGAAGTGGACGACGAAGAGCGAAGGCGACCATTTCTTGCGCGTCAGCTTGTCCGCCTGCTTCGCGCCGCGCGGATGGTTGGCGAGCAAATTTCGATAGCTGTGCATCAGGTCGGCATTGCTGGCCACCGCGTCCGCTTCGCCGCGCCAGCCGCTTGCCGTGCGCACGGCCGTTGCGCGATCGCCCACCGTCTCGATCTCCACCACTGGATCGCCAACGCGCATCGTGCCGCCGATCCGCTCGAAATGCGTCACCATGCCCGCGATCAGCCGATTGGTGCCGCCCTTCGCAAACCAGACGCCGCCGTCCTTCTCCAGCTTGTGGATCAGCGCATAGATCGCGCTGGTGTTCATCGGATTCCCGCCGACCAGCAACGTGTGGAACGAGAGCGCCTCGCGCAGCTTCTCATTCTTCACGAAGCTCGACACCATCGAATAGACCGATCGCCACGCCTGATACTTCGCCAGCGCCGGAGCCGCCTTTATCATCGAAGCGAAGTCGAGGAACGCGACCGAACCGAGCTTCTCATAGCCTTCCTTGAACACGCCCGCGCTGTAGTCGAGAAACCGTTCGTAACCCGCGACATCCTCCGGGTTCAGCTTGCCGATCTCCTTGCGCAGCGACACTTCGTCATTGGAATAATCGAAGTTCGTCCCGTCCGGCCAGTTCAGCCGATAGAAGGGCGATACCGGCATCAGCGTCACGTCCTGCGCCATGTCGTGCCCCGACAGGCGCCAGAGTTCAGCCAAGCAGTTGGGGTCGGTGATGACGGTCGGCCCGGCGTCGAAGGTGAAGCCGTCCTTCTGCCAATAATAGGCGCGGCCGCCCGGACGATCGCGGCCCTCGACTACTATGGTATCGATGCCCGCCGACTGCAGGCGAATGGCGAGCGCGAGGCCGCCGAACCCGGCGCCAACGACGATAGCTTTCTTGTTCATCATCATCCTTGGCGCATCAATGCTTTAAGTGCTCTGCTTATGGGGACAGGCGGACGCCCGCACAAGATGCGCGCCTTATCGGCCAGCGTCGAGCGGCCTGCGTAGAAGCGCTGGATCAGTGCGGGGGGCAGCCGATAGAAGCGCTGGAAGATGCGGTATCGGGAAGCGGGGTCCGCAGCCCGGAACAGCATCTTGCCGAGCAGCCGGTAATAGCCTCCGCTCGCCCAATGTCGCTTTGCCCATGTCCGGCTTTCGTTTGCGAGGGAATCGCCTTCCAGCGGCCAGCGCTCCGCCATGTGCAGCGCGAACGCCACGGCATCGGGTAGCGAGTAGCCGGTCATCGGATGGAACAGCCCGCCTCGCACCCCTGCGCGCGCCATAGGATCGGCACTTGGCCACAGCGCATCGAAGTCGCCGCCATGTACGACCGGGAGGACGCCAGTTTCCTCATGCACGACTCTCTCGATGACCCAGCCCTGGGCCTTGGCATATTCGCCGATGCGCGTACGGATCGCCTCGACCGCGAGTTCCAGGCCGTCGCTGTAATACGTGTCCTCGACGAATATCTCCCGTTCGCCAGTAGGTAGCAGATAGACGAACCGATAGCCGTCGATCTGCGCCACCGTCGCGTCCATGATTATGGGCCGCGTCAGTCCGTGCGGTGCAGACAGGCGCAAGGTCTGCCCGACGAACTTCTGCCATCCGCACTCCAGCACGGACACATCGCCGCCGCCGCGCGCATCCATAACGCACTTCGCTGCAATCTCGCGTCCATCTTCCAACATCACCGCATCGGGCGTCAGGCGTACTGCCTTGCCCCTCACGATCCGATCACCGAGCATATTTTGCAGGTGTGTGTCGAACCTGGCCGAGGTGATGCTGTTGTACGGCGTGGGCAGCGTGCGATGATATCCGGGAAAGCGCACCTCATGTCCGTCCGCCCAGCGATGCGCGATCAATGGATCGACCAGCCAACGGTTCGCATCCTCCACATCACCGTCAAAGAAAGACCAGACGTGATTGCCGCCCATCGTTCCTTCCCGCTCGATCAGCAAGATGCGAACGGAGGGATGTCTTTCAGCGATCGCCAGAGCAACAAGCCCTCCGGCCAGTCCACCGCCCACAATGGCGAGATCGCAGGACAGGCTATTGGTGGCAGGCTGCGATGACATCCACATGCCCTAACTCGCCGTGGGCATTGCGGGAAGAGGCGCGTTGCGCAATTGACCGGGCGGCCCCAGTCGTTACGACCCTGTGCATGAGCAATCACGACGACAAGCATTATTTCGATCACATCTATCTCGCATCCGGACATGACCGGAATGCGAAGAAAACACTCTGGGTCGTTTGGCTGACCGCCGTGACTATGGTGGTGGAGATCGCCGCGGGCTGGGCGACTGGATCGATGGCGCTGCTGGCCGACGGGTTTCACATGGCGACTCATGCCGGTGCCCTCGGGGTGGCCGCGCTCGCCTATCGCTATGCCCGGACACATGCTCGTGATCCGCGTTTCACGTTCGGCACCGGAAAGGTGGGAGATCTGGCTGGATTCGCATCCGCCTTGTTGCTGGGCGTGGTCTCGCTCGGCATCGCCATCGAATCGGGAATGCGCCTGTTGCAACCGATCCATGTCGATTTTGGAGAAGCGACTCTGGTGGCCTGCGTCGGACTGGCGATCAACATCGTCAGTGCCTTCATGCTGGCGGAGGATCATAGTCACCATGGGCATTCGCACGGACATACGCATGATCACGCTCCACCTCCCGATCACCACGATCACGATCATGCCGTTTCGACGGGAAAGCACGGCGACAACAATCTGCGCGCGGCCTACGTCCACGTCCTTGCCGACGCGCTGACATCGGTGCTCGCCATCGCGGCCTTGCTGGGCGGGCGATATCTTGGCTGGTTGTGGCTGGATCCTGTCATCGGCATCATGGGCGCGGTCGTGATTGCCCGATGGGCCTGGGGCCTGATGGCCGACACCGCCTCCATCCTGCTCGACACAGCCGAGCCGCAGTTGACGGCGCGCATCCGGGCACTGACTGAAGCGCAGGGCGCGACGATTGCCGACCTCCACGTCTGGCGCGTAGGTCCCCATGCTCATGCGGCTATCATAAGCCTTTCAGGACCCGCCGACAGCACCACTATCCGGGCAAAGACCCTTGCTTTGCCGGGAATGGAGCATGTTACCGTGGAATGCCTCGCTTAAGACAGCAAGATCGAAAAACTTCTGGCCATTTAATTGAGCGAGTCGCTGCATTTGGCGACAGGTAGTGGGCCAGGCTGTGTAGAAACGCGATCAGCAGATCTGTGCGGGTTTACCGTTTGCGGTGGAGCAACGAGATTTGTTAGTTT
>NZ_JARYGI010000071.1:0-6008 GCF_033795625.1 Sphingobium sp.
CGCTTCAAATGACCGACGTCAAACTGTCGAAGTCCTCAGATCGATCCCCGAACGACCCTATTTCCGCACCCTGCTAGAGCCCAGGCGATGCTGAGCCATACCCAGGCCAAAGCCGCGACGATGGCGATCGGCACGACCAGCATCCTCTTGGGGTCGATGAGCGGGCGGCTGCCGATGACCGCGAGGGCGAAGACGGTGATGTACCCCGCCTGCCGTAGGGGGCTTCCCTCGCCCGTGCCAGGCAAGCCGCTGTACGACATGAAGGGCCCGAGCAAGCAGAAGATTATCAGGATCACCCAAGCGAAGAGCAAGGGCCCCCGTCTGATAGGCAGAAGCAGGCGATCGTCCGCCGCTGTGGGGTCAGCCGTCAACAGTTTCATCTTCAGCCTGCCGGTTCGATAGCGGCCGATATCGAACGCTCTGCAGGCGTGATCAACGGGCGGGCCAAAGCCACATACTGCTTCATCATCTGCTCGAAAGTACACTCCCGCGCCAGCTTCAAAGCCCGATCGCTCCAAAGGGCTCGCTGCTGGGGATCATCAAGGATGGATTCGACAGCGCGCGCCAGTCCAGCATCATCCTCCAGATCGACTGCGATCCCGCATCGCGTGCCGTCTTTGGCCGTGATCGCTTCAACCTGGCTTGGTACGTTCGACACTACCAGCGGAAGACCGAGTTTCGCCGCCTCGATCAATGCAAGGCTATGCCCTTCGAAGAGGCTTACCTGCACAAACACATCGCCTCTCGACAAAAAGGTGAGCGCCTCTTCGCGGTCCCGATTGCCAAGCAAGTGCATCCGGTCCGTGAGGCCCAGATCGTCTATCATCGCACGCAGTTCATCCTCGTCCGCGCCGCAGCCGAGGACATCGACTTCGACGTCGCGCATCAATGCCGTAGCACGGATCAGCATGGGGTGGTTCTTAGGCCACTCCAGGCGCCCGCTCACCACGATTTTCCGAGTTTCCGGGCGATTGATTGCCTGTAACCGCAGCCGCTCGAGTAGATCTTCGATGCGGGGCGGGATCGCATTATTTATCGTGACGCGCTTTGCCTTGTACGCGGCGGGTTTGCCATTCAACGTGCGGTTTACCGAATTCGAAACGCTGACCACAGCAGCTACATTTTTACCGCGCCCGGTAAAACGATCCAGCAAATTCAAGCCAGGCTTATATACATTGGCTGGAGAATGATGGGAGATTATCACTCGCGTTGCCGGGCTGAAAATACGAGCGAAAAACGGTACGAGAACATTTGCGGCAGGCATCGATGAAATGATGACTTGTGGCTTTTCCGTGATCATCCATCGCGCCAATTCACGCAGCATCCGGAATTTGCCACTCAATCCGGTCGGCGTACCGGGAATGACATAGGTCCATGCGAGGATATTCGTTGGCGGCTCGGTGATCGCGGGAAGGGGATATAAACCTACCAGACGTGCGGAATAGCCAAGCTCATGGAAGCCTTCCGCAAGATTGGTCCATATTTCCCGAACTCCTCCATGTGCATGCGAAGCAAAAAAAACAACAGACTTGCCCGGCACCAACGTCCTCCACGGTGTCGCACTTAGTCGACGGCCAGTAAGCGGTTTGCCGCACGTCTCCTGATCAACCGAAGATTAGTGACCTGATCAAACGCACGACATGATTTGGAACACCCACGGCCTGCTTCACCCGATGAAAATCCATCGAGTACAACCGACTACTAAGTATTTGTCCGCAGTGTATCGCATGAAAACGCACCACGCGATGTGAGAATTCGCAACTACGCTATGTTGTAGTAGTCCTTGTACCACCGGGCGAAGCGGTTCAGCCCTTCCTCGAGCATTACCTTGGGTTTGTATCCCGTCAGCGCGTTGAGTTTGGAAACGTCCGCGTAAGTGGCCGTCACATCGCCGGGTTGCATAGGCCGCATGATTTTCTCACCGGACTTGCCGATAGCGCGCTCCAGTGTCTCGATCATTTCCATCAAACCGACCGGGTGACTGTCGCCGATGTTAAGGACGCGATGCTCGCCCTTATCCGGTGCATTGTCCAAAGCGCCGACGATGCCATCGACGATGTCGTCGATATAGGTGAAATCGCGAGCCATTTTGCCTTCACCATAAACTTCTATGGGCTCGCCGTTCAGGATCTTCTTGGTGAAGCCGAAATAGGCCATGTCGGGGCGACCCCATGGACCATATACCGTGAAGAAGCGCAGGCCGGTCTGGGGAAAGCCGTATAGCTTTGCGTAGGACTGGCTCATTAGCTCGCAGGAGCGCTTGGTCGCGGCATATAGCGACACGGGGTTCGTGGCAGGCTCGTCTTCGACAAAGCCCTGGCCGCCCATCGGTTTATCGCCATAAACCGAACTGGAAGACGCGTAGACCAAATGCCCGAAGCCCTCCGCATGCCGACAAGCTTCCATGATCGCCAAGTGACCGGCCAGGTTGGATTTTTCATACGCGAACGGATTGTCGATGCTGTAGCGCACGCCCGCTTGTGCGGCGAGATGCACCACGCGCGTCACCTTGTTCTCGCGCACCAACGCCGCGATGCCTTCTGCATCGGATATGTCCATGCGATGGAAGCTGAATTCCCGGCGCCCATTGAAGGTCGAAAGCCTGGCTTCCTTCAGGGACGTCTCGTAATAATCGTTGACGTTATCAACGCCGATTACAGTTTCACCTCGTTCCAGCAGCCGATGCGCGGTCGCGTGACCAATGAAACCTGCGGTGCCAGTGACAAGAATAGGTGATGTCATGTTAAACCCCAGAGCCTACAGGTGCACCTTCACACGAAAGGGCCGACTGTAGCGCCTCCGGAATTTCGGAAGCTACCGCTCGCGTCAATCGATACATCAAAGGCCCCCAACTGATCTATGTCGCTGCGATGCAGCATAGCGTGGGGGGCTGATAACTCAACCTAGTTAACCGTCGGATAGTTTGCTCTGTCGGCGCAGCTAAAAAGCGTTGCGATGGACCACGACGCCCAATGTTCGCGCGAGGATCACCAACTCCCGGCCGAGGGTCCAACTCTCGATATATTCCAGATCAGCGCCCAGCCGGTTGATCAGGTCATCCGGCACTTCGGTAGCGCCGCGATAGCCCCGAACCTGCGCGAGTCCGGTAATTCCGGGCTTCAGCGAATGGCGCATCCAGTATTTATGATCCACTTCCCAGAAAAGCTGGTTGCCCGCCATCGAGCCGAGCGCATGGGGACGTGGACCCACGAGGCTCATGTCACCGATCAGGACGTTGAACAGCTGGGGAAGCTCGTCGATGCTGGTGGATCGTATGAACTTGCCGATCCGGGTCACTCTATCATCATCGCGGGAGGCCGAACGCTTGCCGCTGCTGTCCGAGGTTTCCACACGCATGCTGCGAAACTTCATGATCTTGAACATGCGATTACCGCGTCCGATGCGGTTCTGCTTGAACAGGATCGGGCCCGGACTGTCGAGTCGGATCGCGATCGCGATGACCAGCAACAGAGGCGTCAATGCGATGATCGCTGGTACAGTCAGCAGAAGATCGAGCATACGCTTTTTGGCCCGGTTGGAGGTGCTGAGCGGCCCGCGCGATACGATATGCGTGTCGTGACCGCTAAACAGCCCAATCCCGACGATACCCGTGGAATCGAATTCAGGCGCTACGATCTCTCCGTTGATGTTGGCGCCGCGTAGAAGCATCGTCCAACGGGTCCTGCGTTCGGCGCTACATGCTACGACCACGCGCTCAAATCCATCGACCAGCAGGCCAAGGCGCTGAAGCATTTCGGGATTGCCAAGATCGGGCTCAAAGCCAATGTCGCGGGTGTGGACGAGGTGGTTTACCCGTGGGCACTCCAACTCTACGTCGTCGATGATGAGGAGTTCGTTGATCGGGGATCCTTCAAGTCTCCTTTCGGCGTAGCGGCAGAAAGCGAAGCGCAAGCCGACGAGGAAAATTGCCGATAGCGTGGCCCCGGCGCCAAAGGTCAGGCGCGATACGGTGTCCGCTGCGCGTATTGCGAAGAAGACGAAGATGATCGTGATCACGGCATATAGCAGCGCAGCCAGCGCCTTGGAGGCATTGACCCGTGGCGTCAGCAGAGCGGAACTGCTGTAGGTCTCGCCCTGAATCGCATATCCCAGATAAACAGGAATCAGCATCGTCGACAGGCGGAGGCCGGACAGCGCAGCCGTGTCGAACCGAATCAGTCCCACGAGGAAGAAGGCGATGACAATCGCGAGGCTGTCGAGCGCCATCAATTCCAGATAGAGGCTCAGCCGCCGGAGACGTTTCTCCGCAGGCTTTACCGCTATTATGGATCCGGACTGCTCCATCCGATATGGGGCATTCATCGCTCGACCTCGACTTCAAATGTGGCCAAACGGCCGGGCGCGACTATTACGATAGGAATTACTAAATTTCTCTCCGATGAACAAGCATATGTTGCAGTGCGGCATTCTGTATATCCTGCAGCAATGCAGCTGAAACGCGGAGTTGTCTCGCTTACCAAGTTGTGGGACTATCGCAGCCCATCAACTTGCAGCTTGCGCGCTCGAAAAATGACGTCATCCAGCGCATAGCGATCCTGTACGACCTGGCTCAGATCGCGCGCTGCAATCATCTCAAGGCTGAAGCCGGCAGTACGGATACGGTCGGCAAAATCAGGTCCATATTGGCGGATATGGTCCCATTGCCCGAAGCGCTTTTCTCTCTCGCGCTGTGACATTCCCCTATGGCCATCTATGGTGGGCTTGTCACAAAGCGGGACGATGAGCCATGCCTCTCCGCCGAATTTTAGCGCCGCATAGATGTTGGAGAGTACGAGAGCGTCATCTTCGACATGCTCCATGACGTGGCTGGCATATATCACGTCATATCGTTGGCTTGCTTCGAAACGCATCAGGTCGAGGGGTATGATGCCTTCCAGCGCATAGACTTCCGGGTGAAGGTCGGCGGGAACATAGTCGCCCGCTTGCGCCTGAAACCGGCGGACGAGGCCTGCTTCATTCGGAGCGATATGCAGGACCGACCCACCCGGCGGAATCGTGAGGCCGCCGCTATCGAGCAGATGGGCCACCAGACGTTGGCGAGGGGAGGCGCCACAGGAGGGGCAGCCCCAACGCGGATTTGCGCCGTAGCGAAAGAACCCGACGACGGGTTTTTTGCAGGCGGGGCAACCATAGCCACTTTTTGCGCGTGCAGCTTTGCGCAATTTGAGCATCGATAAGGAGGCCCATTTGATCGCGGCCTTCGATGCCCGTTGAAACGTAATCACCCTTGTTCTCCGTGCGGATCTCGGCGCCTCTATACGCAAGCAGGGGGTGAGGTTCGAACGATTTATATGCTTCAGTCACGCGACTTTGCAGGTGCCCATGTCTGGTAGGTTTTACCCCGCACGGCGTCGAGCACACCCAGGAATGTAGCGCCGATGGACAGCAGGATCTCCGTCATGGGGGTAAGCAGCGGCACGGTAAGGATGCGTCCGATCAGCAAGGCAGCAATGCAGAAGACCCAAAGGGCGGCGGCGTGAAGCGGATGTCCGTCCGCCAGCAATGCCAGGCTGAAACTCAATAGCCCCATTAGCAATATCGGCGCGCCAAACCATCGCAGCAGCTTGTGCGAGACATATTTATAGATGTCGCGCGCCGCAAAGTGCCTGACGATCTGCGGCCAAAGATGGCGATGCGTGTTGAAGGCGCGGCAGGCGATGCGGCGCTTGCGTCGGAATTCGTCTCCTGCGTCGGTAGTGCTCTTTTCATAAGCGATGACGTCCGGCGCGCTGATCAGCCGATAGCCATCGAAGATGACGCTGATCGATGCCGTCATGTCGTCCAGCAGATGTGGAGGCACTTCCGGATACAGCGCCCGACGGGTCGCGAAGATCGAGCCATCTGCGCCCATCATCGATCCGCACCGCGATTCGAGGGCTTTGATTCGTTCTTCCAGTCGCCAATACAAACCGCGGCTCTGTTGCAAAGATTGGCGGCAGTCAGAGGTAGGCTGTCGCTCTGCGCCGATCAGGCGGCTGCTGCGAAAT
>NZ_JARYGI010000072.1:0-5000 GCF_033795625.1 Sphingobium sp.
ACATATGATCGCAATCGATCCGATCAAATTATCCTCTCAGCCTCTTGCAAGAGGGAGCCGTCCACATATGCCGGTTGCGGCAGGAGTTGTAGGCGACCCGGCTGTGCGCGCAGTCCTCGCACGCCTCGACGTGTCCGCCGAGCGCCGCGGTCCGGCAGAGCTCGATCGCCGACATGACGCGGCGCTCCACGCGGCCGATATGGCCGCCGTGGGCACGACGAAAAGCAGGACCATGCCGGCGGAAGATATCCGCCACCTCCAGATCAGGACGCATCGCCCCGGCTCAGGCGGGCGGCACCACCTCAAGTGTCAAACGGTCGAGCGGGCTCTGCGCCGAGGCGATCGTCGTCGTGGCAACCTGGGTATAGCGCGCCGTGGTCGACAGGCTGTTGTGCCCCAGCAATACCTGAATGATGCGGATATCGACGCCGCTTTCCAACAGGTGGGTGGCGAAGCTGTGGCGCAGCGTGTGCACGCTGACCTTTTTGGTCAATCCCGCCGCCTTGGTGGCTGACCGGCAGGCCGAATGGAGCACGGTCACGTCGATCGGCCTCTCGCCCCGGCCGGGAAACAACCAGTCGGCCGGGCGCGTCAGGCGCCAATACGTCCGCAGGATCGCGAGCAGTTGGGCCGAGAGCATCACCGTGCGATCCTTGGCACCCTTGCCGTGGCGAACCTGCAGCAGCATCCGATCGCTGTCGATATCGTTGACCTTCAAGCTCACCGCCTCTGATACGCGCAGTCCTGCGGCATAGGCAGTGGTCAGCGCGGCACGCGACTTCAAGGACGGCACCGCCTCAAGAAAGCGCACCACCTCGTCAGGGCTCAAGATCGCCGGCAACTTGCGAGGCGTGCGCGCATAGGCAATCCGTTCAGGTATCTCGCCCCGGTTCAGCGTCACGCCGTAGAAAAAGCGCAATGCGCACACGGTCTGGTTCAGCGACGGCCAGGAAATCCCCCGCGACACGAGATAGACCTGAAATGCTCGGACATCCTCGAGCCCAAGTCGATCCGGTGAGCGTCCGAAGTAGCGGCTGAACTTCGTGACGGCGTGAAGGTAGGACCGCTGGGTGGCCGGCGACAAGTTGCGCAACATCATATCGTCGATCATACGGCGGCGCAGCGGGCTCACCGCTATCGTGGTATCAGCCATGGGATGGTCTCCTGGTCAGGGGTTGGTCTCAGCAACCAAACCTTCCCATCAGGAGGCCATTCCAGCCAACACCTACGCCAGTCCCGCGTCAGCGGGTTCGTTCAATCCCGCAACCGATTCAAATCAGCCAGGACAGACTCTAGGCGCTGCGCACCTGGGTAACGGCGTCGGCCGGGTTTCGTTTCAGCTTGACCGAAGTATTGAAACTCCAAAACGGTGATCGGCGAGCCATCTTCTCCCTCACAACGATAGCGCGCGCATTCCTCCTCCATCGGCAGAGCCTCTATGCCGCTTCGGGTGCAAAGAGACTGAGCATATCGACCCGCCTCGCCAACAGGTCGTCGAGCGTGTAGCTGTCGAGCACGGCCATGAATGCGGCAAGCGCCTCGCGAAGAACGCCCGTCGCTCCGCACGCCGGCGCGATGATGCAGCTTCCGCAATCGACCAGATCGAACCCATCCTCCGTGTGCCGCACGACCGATCCGATGATAATCTCACCCGGCGGTCGCGCGAGGCGAATTCCGCCAAGACGCCCCCGAGCGCTCGCCACAAAGCCCGCTTTTCCGAGGTCGTGAACCACCTTCATCAAATGGTTTTGCGAGATCGCATAGGCACCCGCCATCTCGGAAATCGAGCATAGCCGATCAGGCCGCGCTCCAAGGTAAAGCAGCACCCTAAGGGCATAGTCGGTGTAGCGCGTCAGCTTCATGTCGCTTCCCGGTCACAGCGCCCAATCGACGCTGCACTAATATATATGCATTCTTGTTGCATGTTTCCAACCCGGTGATACATGTAGCGTAGATACATGATTTCGGAGTCGGTCAATGGATGACGATACGCAGGTTGACGAGGAAGGGCTAAGCCGTCTCGTGACGCTGTTCTATGCGCGGGTCCGCGAGGATGCCGAGCTGGGGCCGATCTTCAACGACGCGATCGCCGATTGGCCGGAACATCTCGAAAAGCTGGCGGCATTCTGGTCATCGGTGATGCTCACCAGTGGTCGATACAAGGGTCAACCGGTGCCGGCTCATTTGAAGCACAAATCACGAATTACGCCGGCGCTATTCGACCGATGGCTAACGCTTTGGGCTGAGGCGACCAACGAAATGATGTCGCCCGAAGCCGCCGCCGCTTTGCAAGCGAAAGCGGGGGCCGGTGAGAGAATGTTCGAAAACGTACGCTAAGCATCCCGACCGTTCCGATGGAGGCGGAGCGGCCTGAACCGCTCGCGGGGCTTGTCCATCTCGCTCCACAGATAGTCGCCAGTGAGGCCGATATGCTCCCAGCCCAATGGCGCGACATGGGCAAGCAGTTCGTCCAGCACCTCGACACCGCTGGCGCGCAAATGCCGGACGGCGCGGTCGAGATAGACGGTGTTCCAGAGCGTGACGGCCGCGGTGAGCAGGGTCAGGCCAGAGGCACGATGGCGCTGGTTCTCGAAGGTGCGGTCGCGCAGTTCGCCGAGGCGGTTGAAGAAGATGGCGCGGGCGAGCGCGTTGCGGGCCTCACCCTTGTTGAGGATGCTGCCGGTGCGACGCCGCTGTTCGGGATCGTCGAACCAGTCGAGCATGAACAGTGTGCGCTCAATCCGCCCGATCTCACGCAGCGCGCGGGCGACGGGGTTTTGACGCGGGAAACCCGCCAGCTTGCGCAGCATGACCGAGGCACTGACGGTGCCGGCGCGGATCGAGGCGGCGAGCCGCAGCGTCTCGTCCCAATCCTCTTCGATCGCGCGAACGTTGACCGGGCCCGCGACAAGTTGGCGCAGCGTCGGCCAAGGATCGAGCGACGACAGGCTATACAGGCGGCGTTCGTTGAGGTCGCGAATACGCGGTGCGAAGCGGAAGCCGAGCAGATGGCACAAGCCGAAGACATGATCGACCGCCCCGGCGGTATCGGTCGCATGTTCGCGGATCACCAGTTCACTCTCATGATCGAGCAGGCCGTCGAGGACATGCGCGGCCTCACCAGCATTGGCGGCTATGACCTTGGTATGGAACGGCGTGAAGCGGTCGGTGACGTGGGTGTAGAACAGCACGCCGGGTTCGCTGCCGTAGCGGGCGTTGCGATCGGCGCGCGCCTCGCCCTGACCGCCGGCGCGGAAGAACTGCCCGTCCGAGGACGATGTGTCGCCCGGTCCCCAGACCTGGGCGAGCGGATGCGCGGTGTGGCAGTCTACGATCGCCGCCAGCGCCGACAGATAGGTTTCGTCGCGCACATGCCATTCCGCAGTCCAGCGCAGGCGTGACAATGTCAGCCCACGCGAGCTTTCCGCCATGCGCCCGAGGCCGAGATTGGTCGCATCGGCGAGGATCGACCCCATCAGCGCGGACTGGTCAGAGGCCGGCTCGCCACTGCGGGCATGAACGAAACGGTCGGCAAAGCCCGACCACGCGGCGACCTCAACCAGCAGGTCCGTAATGCGGACACGCGGCAGCATCGCGTAGAGCCGGGCCTTCAGCGCCTCGGCATCGTCGGACGGAGATCGCCGGATCGGCGAGATCAACAACTGCCCGCGCTCGATCGTTACGTCGACCAGTTCGCCGGCCGCGGCTGCGCGCTCCACCTCGGTCATGCGCTGGGTCAGCATCGCGCGCCGTTCCTCATACCATTGAGAAAAACGGGACGGCACGGCGAGGCGCAGATCGCTATCGGTGCGCATCGTCTCAAAGGCGGGCACCGGCAGCAGGTAATCGTCCAGCGTGCGATAGGCGCGGCTGCCATCTACCCAGATGCTGCCTGATCCGAGCCGTTCGCGCAGGTGGACGATCACCGCGATCTCATAGGCGCGGCGGTCGATTGTCCCTTCGGCCGGCTGCACGACCTTGTGCCAGCGTGGCTTGATGAAGCTGGTCGGCACACGCTTCGGCAGGACCGATCGGCCGTCGCGGTACATCGTTCGCAGCGCCTCGATCGCGCCGAGCAGCGGATCGCCCGATCTCGCGGTCCGGAAGGTGAAGGCGGCGAGGAAGGTCGGGGCGAACCGCCGCACGGCAGGGTAGCGTTCGACCACTTCCTCCAGACCGTCATCGGCCGCACGCGTCAGATCCTCGGCGAAGCGGATGCTGCGTTCGAGCTGATCCCAGCCCACCCGGTCATCGATCGTGCGAAAGGCGTCGCGTCCGCTCGCGCGTGCATCGACCAGCAAGCGGCCGAGCCGGACATGAAAGCGCGCCGTGTCTTTCAGCATCCGTGCCTGCCCGAGCAGCCGGTCGGACCGGGTACGGTCGGCGCGGCGGAACAGCGCCCCCACCATCTTCTCGACCATGACCAAGGCGGCATCGGTCAGCGCCGCCTCCATCTCGATCATGGAGGCGACCAGCATCGCGAGTCGGCGCGGGCGTTCGAGACGCCGGAGGTGTTGCGCAGTGACGATGCCGGCGGTCCGGGCGATGACGGCATAGCGGGCGGCATGGATACGTCGTGCCCGATCGGTTGCGATCCCGATGCCGCGCACCGCGTCGAGCCGTTCGACGATCCCCTTCAGGTTCGACGCCGATGGCGCTTCCGGCCATTCGCGTAGCCATCCCAGACGGGTGCGACCATTGTCATCGGATGCGATCAGGCGTTCGAGTGCCGCTTCCTGATCGGCCGAGCAATCGCGGATCAGTCCGGCATGGGCGGCCTTGCGTGCATGGGCCCGCACGATGAGGGCGAGCCGTTCCAGCGTCGATGCCGCAGGCAGAACAATCCGGTCGAGCCGCAGGCGATTGACCATGCCGGCGACGATCGCCTCGCCCCGATCGGTCGAGGTGGCGATCTCTGATCCCAGGGCTCTGTTGCAAAGATTGGCGGCAGTCAGAGGTAGGCTGTCGCTCTGCGCCGATCAGGCGGCTGCTGCGAAATG
>NZ_JARYGI010000073.1:0-4912 GCF_033795625.1 Sphingobium sp.
TAACAAATCTCGTTGCTCCACCGCAAACGGTAAACCCGCACAGATCTGCTGATCGCGTTTCTACACAGCCTGGGTCGGATGCTGCATCACCGCGATGCTCAATTTCGGCATCGGCTATTTCCTTGGGTTTTTCTACAACAGCGTGCACGGTCTGAGCCTGGCCGAAATAGGCGTGCGCCTGGGGATCGTCACCGGGATCGGCTGGGTCGCGGGGATCAGCTTAGGCGGTTATCTGGCCGACCGCGCGCGCAAAGCTGATGTCGGCGGATATGCCCGAATTCCCGCCTACGGCCTTTTGATCGGCCTGCCCTTTGCCTGCGGCGCATATTGGGTGAGCAATGCCAATCTGTCTCTGGTCCTGCTTTGCGTGTCGATGGCGATGAATTCCGTGGTTTTCGCACCCGGTCATGCGATGGTGCAGAGCATGGCAACCCCTCGTTCGCGCGCTACGGCGATCGCGATCTTTCTGCTCTTCACCAATCTGGTCGGAATCGGCCTGGGGCCGACACTGGTTGGTGGGCTGACCGACTTGCTTCTCGACTATCATGTGAGTGGCAGTTTCCGGCAGCTATGCGGCGATGCAGCTGCCGCGAACGTCGCCTGCGAAATGGCGCAATCCTTGGGCCGCCGGACGGCGCTGACGCTCGCCAGCTTGTTGGCTTTCTGGTCGGCGTTCCACCTCTTCCTTGCGGCGCGAACGCTGCGGCAGGATGTTGTGAGCTAATGTCCCTTACAGTGGGGACACATCGGATCATCAAAAATCACTATCAGAACCGCGATACGACACGCTCGAACGGATGCGAGCAAGGAGAGAAAGCAATGTCGACCAACACTCAAGAAGCTGCCGCAACACTGAACACCAAATCGCTGGGCAACTTCGGCGTCGAGATAATCGGCTTCGATTTCGAAAGGCCTGTAGATGCACCGATGGCGCAGGCCCTGCTGGATCTTGCCGACCGCGAACTGATCCTGCTCTTCCGCGGCCAGCAGCTGAGTGAAAGCACCCACGTGGCGTTCACCGAAGCGCTGGGGATCATTATCCCACCCGTCGAGCCGGCATTTGCATCGGCGACCGAACCGAGGTTGCTGCGCCTGGGTAATGTGGCCATGGATGGTAGCAAGCTACCCGACCAAAGTGCCGCGGCCTCCTACGGCGATGGAGGTGAACCTTGGCACAGTGACGGATCGTTCAAGAGCGAACCCAATTATATCACGCTTCTCCATGCGCTCGAAATTCCTCCCGAGCGTGGCGACACTTGGTATGCCTCGATGGTAGCTGCCTATGAGAATTTATCCCAGGACATGAAAGATCGTCTCGAGGGGCTCGAGATGACACATCCCTATGCCAGCGAGAACAAGGCGGCAGATGGATGGGAAGGTACGAAGCTGGGAGCCACCGTGCATCCGCTGGTGCGCACTATCCCGGGAGGCCAAAAGGCGCTTTTTCTCGCTCATGCGGCATCCGATGGCAAGATCATCGGCATGGATCCCACGGAAGGCGCCGCGCTGCTGCAGCAACTTTTCGATCATGCCACCCAGGAGCAGTTCATCTATAAGCACAAATGGCAGCTGCATGACCTCTTGATCTGGAACAACCGCGGGGTGATACACAGCGCGCGAGGTTGGGATCGGTCTAAATTTCGCCGCCTGATGCAACGAAGCGAGACGCTAGCGCCGCGCGTTTACGCTTAAAGCCAGCCAGGACGCCACTTTCCTCACAGCCGTGGAAATTTGTGCCACAATCTGGGCGCATCATGCCAATCACCGCAAAAGCTCCAAGCTGCCCGAACGTACGCCGATACGTTCGGGCAGTCATCGGCTCAATGCCTGACCGTAGCGGTCCCTAGCGATTTCACAGGCATCCACTTCGAACGAGAACTGGCAACCGCACTCCATTGATCGACATACCAGAGCAGAAGTTCGCGCTGACTGCCGATCGATAGCCGCTGGTAGGCACGCTTCCGGTAGGTCATTACCGTTTCTTCACCGACACCCAAATCAACCGCGATACCGGCCGTCGAAATGCCAAATACGATCCGAGCGCATACTTGCGCTTCCCGCTTCGGCAGCTGGATGCTGGCCGATTTCATGGTCTCCTCGATCTCTGCGAGGGATGTCAAAGCGAGAGAGAAGCGGGACCGGCTTTCGATCATCTCGGCGTGTTTGCTGGCGATTGCCATCAGGACCCTGGAGACCGTGCCAAGTTCGGCGATCTCGCCATCGGTCGCCAACCCGCGTTCTTCCGGGCGCAATATGCTGAGCCCTATCGTGCAGCCGCCGATAGTCTCCCACAAGAGCACCCGTTCACGGATATGCGTGCTTCCGTAAAGACGGCTACGATGGTCGCCTACCGGCATCGCCCGAATATCTATGCGGCTCATTCCGCTCATGGCCGTCGAGCCTCCATCCAATGCGGCTGCTATGCCCTTGTCATCTCGCCAGTAGGCACGCGAAACATACAAGTCGAACTGGCGATGGGCTGTATCCGACCCATCTCGGCTGGCGGCGAAAATCTCGCTTGGCTTTTGATCGCTGAGGCGAAATAACGTACAATGCTCCGCACCATAAGCGGCATTTAGGAAATCTATCAGCTCTCGGCTGAAGCTGTCATGGCCCATGCTTTCGATCACGGATGGGAGATAGCGGAAAGCGGACGACGCGTTGGTAATCGACACGCCCGATTCTTCGAACATTGACACCGCTCCTTTTGCTTTTCTGACCCTTCCTGCTGGGCACTTTTATGTGGCTGTGAGCCTAAGCTCACAAAGGGTTTTAATCAAGCCTTCGGTAGTGCTCCGTGGCGTGATGCATGAACAGCGATCCTCGGCAGGGCCAAGGATGATCAGGCTGCCAATGCTAGGTGGCTGATGTGCGGTTATTGCGCAAGCGGCGGTCGTTTTCAGCGTCACGGTGCGGCGAGGGGGACAGTTCGTCATTCTGCTTCAACATGAGTTCGCCGAGAAGTCGGACGGTGGTGATGTCAGGAAGATGCCGATGCCATCGGCCTGGCACTTGATCTGCTTGTTGACCCGTTCGAGCGGATTGGTCGACGAGAGAGGCGCCGGCCACCTCATCCGGAGCCATTTCCTTAAACACTTCCCTGGGCACGATCAGGCTTCCGCAGAACGTCCCATGGCCATGGGACTGTATTCTTGCCAGCTTATGGATAATGTATCGATCTGTGGCCGTCGCGGCGAGCCTGATCCGCGGGGTACAATCGAGATGGCGCGCTACGGGAGGGGTCAAATTGAAGATCAGATCGATCGAAGCCATTCCATTTCGCCTGCCACTGAAGCATGTCGTAAAGTTTGCGGCGGGAAGTCTCTCGCACCTGGAGCATGTGCTGGTTCGAATCCTTAGCGACGAGGGGGCCGAAGGGTGGGCCGAAGCCCCCGCACGCCAGATGATCTATGGTGAAACCTCGAAATCCATTGTCGCGGCTATCGACGATTACTTCTCTCCAGCGCTGGCGGGTCTCGATCCCTTCAACATCGAAGAGGCCTGGCGACGCATGGCGGTGCTTCCGTGGAACCATTGCGCCAAGGCGGGGATCGACGTCGCGCTGCATGATCTTTGCGCTAAGCTGCTGAACATCCCGTTATACAAGCTCATCGGCGGGTTTGGAGGTCCGATCGCCGTTTGCCATATTCTGGGCACCAGCGCTCCCCAAGCGGTGGCGGAAGAGGCGATCGAACTGCACGAACGACTTGGCATATCCTGGTTCAAACTCAAGGCCGGGCTTGATCCTGCAGGAGATACCACGATGATCGGCGCGGTACGCGACGCATTGCCCGATGCGCAGCTGACGGCTGACTGCAACCAGGGCTATTCGGCCGAAATCGCCGAGCGAACATTGCCGACGTGGGATCAGTTTCAACTTGCTTGGATTGAAGAGCCGTGTCCCGGAACCGATCCTGTCGGGCGTAGCAGGGTTGCTGCAGTGTGCCGGACGCCCTTCATGCTGGACGAAAGCGCCTTTCTGCCACACGAGATCGTGCGAGAGGCCGAGCTAGGGAATTGTCGGATCGTCAGTATAAAAACAGCACGCACTGGCGTGACGAAGTCCAAGGAGGTGATGCACGTTGCTGAAGCCCATGGGATGAAGGTCGTAGTCGGAAGTCAGGCCGAAAGCGAACTGGGAACCCTGGCGGGCGCGCATCTCGCGACCGCCCATCACAGCACTTCTATGAGCTCGTCTGAACTGTCGTTCTTTCTCGATGTTGATGATCGGATTACGCGGGACACTCTGACGATAACCGGCGGTAAGCTTAAATTGCCTCCAGGGCCAGGAACCGGCTTGGATATCGATGAACAACGGCTCAATCGGCTTCGCGTTGACCGGTGAAAATGTAATTCACGCGGCAGGGACTACGCCTGATTTGTTGTTGACAGCAGCGTCTGGCTGTCTCCATCTGCGGTGTGATGTGGAGTCAGTCGACGGGCAGCCCCATCCGTACGGCGGTCGCTGCAGCGATCGAGGACAGCTGCTCCAGAAGCGGCCCGTTGATATAGGCCTCGCAGGCCGCCTTGATCGCATCGAGCGCGGCATCGCGCTTCTTGCGGCTCAGTGCCTGCAGCTCCTCGACACTCGCGGCTTCGCCGAGGTCGTCGCGGAAGCCGTGACGTCGATGTCCTCGGAGAAGCGGCGGATGAGGCCAAATCCCTTTGACGGTGAAGTGCCACCCTTGAACAGCAGCCTCGGGCCTTCGGGAAGTCCGTTGAAAAGCGCATCGAGCGTCCAGCAGACCCAGAAGTCCTTCTCGGCATTCTGCGGCGTTGTGCCGAGGCGCTGAGCGGTCGCGGTAAAGAGACCTGCGCGGGTATCCTGATCCGCTGACAGGATCGCATCGTAATTTGGGTTCATGCGGCTTTGGGCTCGGCGGTGAGGATGGTTCTCAGATAGTCCTGCATC
>NZ_JARYGI010000074.1:0-4817 GCF_033795625.1 Sphingobium sp.
TGCCTCTTGCCCATTTCCAAACTCCTTCATAATCCAAAATAACAGAGATTCTGGACCACTCAGAAGGGGGCAGATCATGTGCAGAGCTAGCGTTTTGCTTCCTGAACGGAAGGACCCGCGCATTAAACGTCGTGAACTTGCCGCTGATGTACAGCGTACTGAACGAGCGCATTAATCCCTACATCGATAACATCTCACGATCCCATTCGTCTTACACGTATTTGGAAGCGCAGCGGTGCGCCACGGTATCCATAGGAGAACGTAACCTGCGCGATATACTCGGCGAGGAATATCCGGCCTTCTTTACCGGAGGGTTTTTAGCCGCTCAGCTAGGCGTCCATTCAGGTTACGCGGAGAATCCCGCTCTATTCCTTCCCGCCGTACATAATCCTGCCCATGTTCAAGCCAACGCAACTGACAAAGAAACTTGGGATCAAGTGTCTAAGACTAATGGGCTGCCCGACGATGTGCGGGAAACTGCATGGAACCTGACGATATCCGCGAGGCTTTCTCAAGATGAGATCATCGAGAAGTTCTCACCGCATGTGCCGCGGCTTTCAGATGCCTTTGACGCTTGGCAAGAGACCCCATTGAAGAACCTTCAACTCACGACCGTTGGAATCGCGATAGGACACGCACACGCCCGCAAATCGGGATTCGTTGCCGATTTAGGTATCTGGATCGATTAAGCCAGCTTGCCGTTGTACACCAACCTGCTACACAAACGCCCGCAACGTCCTTCCAAAACCCACGGTTTTCTGCGGTTTTCTAGTGGCTTCCGGCAATCCAGCCCTGTCCACCACATCCTATTGCAGGTCGGGTTCTCCGGAAAGCCGCTTAGCTCGCTTCCGCCCGAGGTTAGACACTTGTAATCGCCGCGATGTTCACCACGAGCATCTGCGGGGATCGTCCAGCGCCAGATTTTGACGCGGTGCCGCTCTCGCCGATGTTACCTAAGACACCAGCGACGAGCGTAATGTCTTCGCGGGAGCGTCATATTGGGAAGGCGACCTGTCAAATAGATCCTCTCCGCGATCAACGGAGCACTGGGGCATTCTGCTACAGAACGTGATAGCGCTATCAATCTTATGGCGAGCATGCCAACCGCTCCGGTGACTACCGCCCCTGTGCCGCCATCTACCAAGAACGCCTATGTTTGATCCTGCGAGGACGCCTTCAAATCCTTTGGAGGTGCTCCGCATGTCGATGGCGCAAGGACCGTGCCCGCTGCAACGATCGGGTCGGATACGGATCGATTTGCGGCCCGGCGCTCATTCACCCGTTTAGCGGTATCAGCTTTGCCTTGCGACAATGGTGACAATGCTGATCCACATTGCTGTCGCTCCTGCCTTTTTGCAGCAGATACTAGCCTAATCGTCGATAAGGATTGACGACTTCAAACTGATAGCGCTATCAAAACACACATCGCGAATCATGGCGACGACAGTACAGGCAGGCCTCGACGATTGGCCGCCTTCTTCGGAGAGGACGTATGGGGAAAATTCATTTTGTTCGTCGTGCAGGTTCGGTGTCTGCATTGTTGCTGGCCACAACTGCCTGGCCGGTTCTGGCCCAGACCGTAAACACCCCGACGCCGTCATCGAACAGCAGCGCTCAGGAGCCCGTTGGCGCGCCGACGCAAGAGGGTGCTGGACAGACGTCTCCGACAGCCATCGATTCCGCGAACCAGCCTCCCGCCGATCCGACCGCGACCGGATCGCAGGACATCGTCGTCACGGGCTTCCGCGCCTCGCTTCAGAGCCAGACCAACGCCAAGCGCAGTTCGGTCGGCTTTACCGACAGCATCTTCGCCGAGGATATCGGCAAGTTTCCAGATACCAACATCGCGGAATCGCTGAACCGCATTCCGGGCATCACCATCAGCCGCGAAGTCACGGGCGAAGGCGCGAACGTCGCCATCCGTGGCCTTGGTTCGGCCTTCACCCGCGTGCTGCTGAACGGCACGCCGGTATCCATCGCATCCGTCCGCTTCGAGGCGCAGGGCACCAATCGCGAAGTCGATCTCGACCTCCTGCCGACCGAATTGTTCACGCAATTGACCGTCAGCAAGTCGCCGGTAGCGAGCCAGTTGGAAGGTGGCGCGGCAGGCACGGTCAATCTTCGCTCCGCCCGCCCGTTCGACAATCCCAAGCCCTATATCAGCTACGGCCTTCAGGGTTCGAAGGTCAGCGGCGCGGAGAAATGGGGCTATCGCGGCCATGTCGTCGCCAGCGCGACTTTCGGTGACTTCGGCGTCCTCGTCGGCGGCGCTGCCGTGCGCAACAATTTCCGGGTCGATGGCTTTGAGACCATCGGCTGGACCAATCCCAATCTGACGCCTGCGCAGCGTACCAGCGGCACGGCGAACCCGACCGGCGGCGGCAACTTCACGATCCCGAGCGTGGTTCCGGCCAATGCGGGCAACGGCCTGATCCCGGGCACCGCCATCGACCAGGCATTCTTGCTGAGCCGGAATCCCAACGCGACCATCGATCAGATCGACAATGGCCTGATCCCTCGCCTTGGCCGCCCGAGGACGGAAATCGGCGATCGCACGCGCCAGAACTACATTGCGTCAGTCGAATGGCGTCCCAGCGATGCCCTGCATTTCTATATCGACGGCATGTACGGCAAACGGAAGACCGAATTCACCCGGACGGCGATGAACTGGGTCGGGCGCAACGGCGCGGCCATTCCGCTCAACACCACCTATGACCGGGCGGATTGCGTCACCGGCTGCGTCGTCACCGGCGGCACCTATGCCAATGCGCAGTTCTTCCTCGAATATCGCCCGTATAAGGACGACCAGGAATTCTACGGCGTCAACCCCGGCCTCGATTTCGTCGTGAACGACTGGATCAAGGGCGACATACAGGCGAACTACACGAAGAGCACGTTCCGCCGCGAAAGCCCGACGGTTCTGGTGATCACGCCGCCCAACAGCGGGGCTACGGTGACCTATGCGAATGACGGCGGCATTCCGTCTATCGCAACGAATGTCGACCTCAACAACCCTGCCAACTTCGGCTGGAACGGTAGCGGTCGCGTCAACCTGAACGGCGAGGAACGCTCGACCAAGACGAAGGGCGTCCGCGGCAGCCTGCTGTTCGGCGACGAGCGGCGATTCAGCGTTCGTGTGGGCGGCTCTTACGACGATGGACAGCGGCGGATTACGCCATTCGACAACACGAACCCATGGCAGAATGCGATCTGCGGCAATGGCCCCAGCGTTACGCTGCTCGCGCCCAACACCACCACGACGCCTTGCAATGGCCTCAACCAGCCGGGTGCGGTGGGCCAGCCCGGCTTCCTGCCAGGCTATGGCACTAACGCGACCGCAGGCGCACCGCCGATCACTTACGCAGGCTCGCTCATCCCGACCGCCGCAGTGCCAAGCTACCTGCTGCCGGGAAGCAATGGCTTCGTCACGGTGGATTGGGACAAGTTCAAGGGCGCGACCAATTATGACGCCCTGCTGGCTTCGGCTACCGAGACCGGCGCGTCGAGCAGCGGCGCGAATGGCGGCCTGATCCGGGAGAAGGTGACCGGCACCTTCGTCGAGGCCAATGGCATATTCGATGTCGGCGACAATGTGCTGCGTCTGAATGGCGGCCTGCGCTATGTGCGGACCGAGCAGATCGTCGGCGGCCGCGTCAGCATCCCCGATCCGCGCAACGTCTTGCCCGGAGGTGGGCAGCTTGCGGATGGCGGGCGCTATCCAAACATCCTGACCTTCCCAACCACGCGAGCGGTCTATTCGAACTTCCTGCCGTCGGCGAGCGTCGCCTTCGAATTCGCTGGCAAGGCGGTGGCACGCGCCTCCATCTCCAGGACGATGACGCGGCCCGATCCCAACCAGCTGCTGCCGGGTGCAAGCTTCGTTCAGCCCTCCGCAGACGTGGGCACTGTCGGTAACAATCAGCTCGACCCCTACATCTCGGATAATATCGATCTGGGCTTCGAATATTACACCGGCAGGGAGGGCGTGATCTCCGTCGCGGCGTTCCGGAAATCGATCAGCGGATTCACCGTGAACGGCCTGACCACAGTGCCATTCTCTTATCTCGACCAGTTCGGGATCAACTTCGAGTCATTGACCGAAGCGCAGCGGCTGGCGCTCATCTCACGCGCTGCTCCGGGTCAGGACCCGCGCAGCGTCACCATCGGCATCCAGCAGCAGGTTAATTCCGACGGTAAGTTGAAGGTGAACGGCCTTGAGTTCCAGGTTACCCAGCCGCTGGATTTCCTGACGAAATATGTCGGTGTGGAAGGGTTCGGCGTTCAGGGCAACCTGACGCTGATCGACCAGAAGGGAGAAGGCACCATCCCGCCGGTCGCACTTGGTGTGGCGCCGACGACCTACACCCTGACCGGCTATTATGAAGGCCACGGCATATCGAGCCGCCTGACCTACACGTACAATGAGGGATCGCAGTCATCCACGTTCAATCAGAACAACCTTCCGCAGGCTGCCATCTTCGGCCGCAGCTACTCGCAGCTCGACTTCTCGGGCAATGTCGATCTCTCGAAGATCTTCAATAACGATTACCTGCCGACTCTCGTCGTCAACGTCATCAATATCACCAAGGAAGCGCAAAGCTCTTACTTCCAGTTCCCGAACGCGACGTTCAACGAATATAATCCGGGACGCACCATACTTGTCGGTATTCGGGGCCGGTTCTAAGAGCGCGGCGCCCTAGCGGCTTCAACCTCCCCTTGAAGGTGGCTGACAGCGTCAGCCACCTGGGCACCTCTATCAACCTCGCGTTCTGACGCCTGTTTGGCAGCGGAGGGCTGATGAAGCGCTGCCTTTGCCA
>NZ_JARYGI010000075.1:0-3949 GCF_033795625.1 Sphingobium sp.
CGGATAGCGACAATACCAGCGCACCGCCCACAGGATCACATCACCCTGGAAATGGCGCCACTTGAAATCCGTCATCGCTCCATCCGTTCAATCTCCGCCAAGCATGCTCAAGCTTCACGATTTTTGCAACAGAGCCATTGGAGGCGCCCGGCATGATCCGTATCCTCGGTCTCGGCGACAATACCGTCGACACCTATGTCAACGCCCGGGTTCAGTACCCCGGCGGAAACGCGCTGAACGTCGCGGTGATGACGGCCAGGCTGGGCGCCTTCTGCGGATACCTAGGTTGTATCGGCGGCGATGAAGGCGGCAGCGTCGTTCGCACGGCGCTGGAAGCAGAAGGCATCGACATCACGCGGCTGCGTGTCCGTCCCGGTGCCAATGCTCGCGCGTTCATCGGCCACGTGGACGGTGATCGGCATTTCATAAAAAGCAGCCCGGGTGTGCGTGCGGACTATGGCTGGGAGGATGACGATTTCGCCTACGTGGCATCGTTCGATCACGTCCACACCAGCATCTACAGCGGGCTGGACGAAATTCTTCCATTCCTCTCGAAAAGCGCCAAGTCCCTTTCGTTCGATATGTCCGACCGCTGGAATGCGGACTATCTGCGCGAAGTGGCACCTCATGTGCGCTTCCTCTTCCTGTCGGCATCGCACCTGAGCGAAGAGGCAGCGCATGCCCTCGCGGATGAGTGTCTGGGCTACGGTCCCGAAGCGGTGGTGCTGACGCGCGGCAAGGACGGCGCTTTGGCCGCCAATGCCGGCGGCCGTGTGCTGCAGCCGGCCTTGCCCGCCAATGTCATCGATACCCTGGGGGCCGGCGATGGCTTCATTTCAGGATTTCTAAGCGCGATCCTGGCGGATCAACCGCTCGACGCCGCGATGCTCAATGGCGCGCAGTTTGCCGCGCAAGTCTGCGGTTGGAGCGGTGGTTTCGGACACGCTGCGCCATGGACCGGCGATCCGGACAACATTTGAGCGGTCTGTGAATACGACCGCCTTTCGATCATGAAGTTGGAGCCTAGACGACAATGAGCCTCGAACCCGGCCATGTCCCATCGAGAAATCAATCGACGCTGGACGAACGCAGCCACGTTTCATCCAAGACACCGTCAGGGGCGGCCAGCGGCATAGGCTGCGCGGCGCTGGCCGCCGCCCTGATCTATTCGGGAAGCGGCAAGCCCAAGCGGTCGAACCTTCGCAGATTGGCGTAACTTTCGCTGATCTTCTAATCCATCTTCCATGGGGCTCTTCTCCATGTGCGATATCACGCTAACCCATCCTTGGGCTCGGTGGACCATCGGTTCGCCGAGCCCGCTTTTTATGGTCCCTGCGTCGCTGGGATGACCGGCTTATCGGAAACCCGTCTTTCGCGGACGAGCATGGGAACGACCGCAAAGTCCAACAACTTGTTTTCCTGCCGATCGATGACGGCGACAGCGAGTGTCTGCTTCTGGGTACGGCGATCGAGTTGTTGAGCGGCCGAGTGGGGCGACTGCTGCCAGACCGCTCAGTGAAACGGGAATGGCGGGTTCCGGGAGGAAACGCCATTCCCGTACGTGCCAATGAATGGCTTGAGTTGGTCGCGAGCTGCCGCGCCGATAGTGTCGGAAATCACATTTTGTTTAACAGTGGTGACCGCAAATCGGCAGTGCGTCGATCGATATGCCAATGATGCAGGAAAATCCAGTTGGATTGGGGCACTGACTGGAAAGCTCGTTTTGAAGGTTTTCCGTCAGCTCCGGGCGCTAGCGTATTCAGTGCTCGTTCTATGTAATGCGCCCATCATAAGTCAAAGGAACCCGGCCCCGGCGTGATCGTCGAACATCTCGGCCGATCGCACATAGTCGAGGAGGACCTTCACCGACTTGTGCCGCGAGACCTCCTGCATCTTGGCGAGCGAGGCCCGGTTCCGCGCCGCCTCGGTCAGAAACCCCGCCCTCAACGAATGGCCCGCCATCACGTCAGGATCGAGCCCCTGGAGGCTGGCATAGCGCTTGACGAGGCGCGCCACCGAGCGATCGGACATCGCTGCGGCCGTGTATTCCCCCTTTGTCCCGATCTGCGTGAACAGCGGTCCCGGCTCGCCGCCCCTAATGGCCAACCAGGCGTTAAGATGCGCGACGGGTCTCAGGATCTTACCTGTCGGCACCGCGATCGTGGCCCCCTCGCCTTCCTGATCCGTCTTAGAATGGCCCACGCGCACCGTCACCCCGGCAGCGACCAGTTCGACATCCGCCAGTTGCAGCGCCACCAGTTCGGAGCGGCGTAGCGCCGCGGCGAGCCCCAGCGCCAGGATCGCCCGGTCGCGCACGGCACGCGTGGTCAACCTGTCCGCCTTGCCGATCATGCCCGCCAGATCCTTCGCGCTGATCGCCGCTTTCTTGCGAGTTGGCCGCAGCCGCTGTTCGCGGCGGATCCCGGAAAGGGTATCGGCGATCAGCTGGTGGGTGTCGTGCGCGGTCGGCGGCGGCAGGCCATCATGGCGATGCTGCCAAACGATCGCGGCGACGTGGCGGGTGATGGTGCTGTCCGCGCGGCCAGCGCGGGCGAGCGAGGCCAGGTACGTAGCGACAACCTCTGGAAGTGCGGGAAGCGGCTCGAGCCCCCTGCCCCAGCACCAGTCCTGGAACTGGCGCCAGTCGCTGGCGTAGGCGCGTAGCGTATTGGCGCTGCGAGAACGCAGGCGATAAGCCCGGGCGGCTTCGACCTCGCCAACGAGTTCGGACACCGAAGCTGGAGACAGGTCGCCAGGGAGAACCAGCACGCTTGTCGGGCCCGACATTCCTGAGCCCCCTGCCCTTTCGTCAGTCTGCTGGTCCACCCGCATCCTACCTGCTGTCCATTCGTGCTTTCACACGGAAAACCCAAAACATCATAGCCCCATTCTACCTGTCCGTGAAGTGTGATTCTCGGACATAGGATACAGGCTGGTGAAAGTGTGTATAGCGAGGCTGTTGCTACCGTGGTAAAGCGTTAGCGACGCAAACCCTCGAGGCTGTCATGACCGCATATAAGGGCCGCATCGTGTCGGGCGGTCGCCTGCAACTCCCGGCCGACGTCCGCAAGGAGCTCGGGCTTGCTGATGGCGACGATGTTCGCATGGAAGTGGTTGATGGCGAGCTGCGCTTGCGTTCGTTCAAGGCGGCGATCCAGCGAGTGCGGGCGATCATCCGCCAGTACGTTCCGGAGGGCGTGAGCCTGGCCGATGAACTGATTTCCGATCGTCGGGCGGAAGCCGCGCGTGAGTGATTTCGTTCTCGATGCCTCGGCCGTCATCGCCTTCATCCAGGAAGAACCTGGGTCGGACCGTATCGAACCGCATCTGCGCACGGCCTATATCAGCTCGGTGAATCTCGCGGAGGTCGTGACCAAGCTTCAGGAGCGTGGCCTGTCCGACGCGGAGATCGACGAGACCCTGCTGCTGCTCGGGCTCAATGTCCGAGCGTTCGACGCCGAGACCGCAATCGCCTCAGGTAAACTTCGCACCGTGACCCGCGGGGTCGGGCTGTCGCTGGGTGACCGCGCCTGCTTGGCGCTGACGCACAGCCTCGGTGCTACCGCGCTTGCCACCGAGCGGGCCTGGGACGAGCTCGACATCGGCATCGCCATCGAATTGGCCCGGTAAGATGGCTGGCTCGGTTCCCGACTTGCTCGAACAGGGCACCCTTCCCAACATCTTACGTGCCGAGGTCGCCCGCGCGGCGGACTATGCGCAGGCGTCGCGCTCATCAGCGACCCAACGCGCCTATGGCTCCGACTGGAAGATCTTCGTCGCCTGGTGCGACGCCCGCGGTCTTGACAGCTTGCCCACGAGCCCTGCCATCGTCGCGACCTTCCTCGCTTTTGAAGCGGACCGGGGCATAAAGGCGGCTCTGTTGCAAAAATCGTGAAGCTTGAGCATGCTTGGCGGAGATTGGACGGACGGAACGATGACGGATTTCAAG
>NZ_JARYGI010000076.1:0-3887 GCF_033795625.1 Sphingobium sp.
TTCGCGCAGCGCAACATCATCCCCGATCAGATATGTGCGCGCCAGTCGGGCGATGTCTTGTTGATCGACATCGAGGTGCAACTTGAAAATGGCGCCGTCGCACGCCTGCTGGTCGAAAAGCTGCGCGCCATCGTCCGCGTCGAGCGCGCCACCCTGCTGGGGGATGTTCAATGAAGAATACCTATCCGAAGAATCATGTGCCGCTTTCCCTTCATGTCCCTGTGCCCGCAGCGCGACCGGGGCAGGCTCCCGATTTTTCCGGCATCCTGTTCGAGGGACCCGGCGCCTGCCCGCGTCCGGCATTCGACACCAATGCCTCGGCAATGCGCGACTATCCGTTTCGGCTTATCCGCGTGCTCAATGACGCTGGCGTGCCGGAAGGCGACTGGAACCCCCAACTGCAGCCCGACACGCTTCGCCGAGGCTTGCGGGCGATGATGCTGACGCGCGCCTATGACGAGCGCATGGTTCGCGTACAGCGGCAGGGCAAGAGCAGCTTCTACATGAAATCCACCGGCGAAGAAGCCGTGGCTGTTGCGGCGGCCATGGCGCTCGACCGGGACGACATGTGTTTCCCGACGTATCGCCAGCAGGGCCTGCTCGTCGCGCGAGACTGGCCGCTGCGCGACATGATGAACCAGGTCTACTCCAACAGCGGGGACCGGCTGAAGGGGCGGCAGATGCCCGTTTTCTATTCGAGCCGGGAGGCCGGCTTCTTCTCGATCTCCGGGAACCTGGGCACTCAGTACAGCCAGGCGGTCGGCTGGGCGATGGCGTCTGCTGCCTGCAACGACAGCCGGATCGCGTCAGCGTGGATCGGCGATGGTGCAACGGCCGAAGGAGACTTTCATTACGCCTTGACCTTTGCCTCGGTCTATCGCGCTCCGGTCGTTCTCAATATCGTCAACAATCAGTGGGCGATCAGTTCGTTCGCCGGTATCGCAGGAGGTAACGAAACCACTTTCGCCGCGCGCGCCCTAGCCTATGGCCTGCCGGCGCTGCGGGTGGACGGGAATGACTTTCTGGCCGTTTACTCCGCGACCCAGTGGGCCGCCGAGCGCGCCCGCGCCAATCTGGGTGCGACGGTCGTCGAACTCGTCACGTATCGCGCCGATGGTCATTCCACCAGCGACGATCCCGCGCGCTACCGCGCCGCCGACGAGGCGTCGGCCTGGCCGCTGGGCGATCCCATCGCAAGGCTGCGCGATCATCTGGTCGCAATGGGGGAATGGGACGCGGACCGGCATCTGGCGCTGCAGGAGGAGCTTGTGGAGCATGTCCGCGAGGAGGGCAGGGCGTCCGAGGCTCTTGGCACCCTGGGGCAGGGGCCGCAGCATGACCGCGCCTCGATGTTCGATGATGTCTACAAAGATATGCCAGCGCATCTGCAAAAGCAGCGCGCGCAGATGCTGGAGGGGTAATAATGGCGCGGATGAACATGATTCAGGCGATCAACAGCGCCATGGACGTTTGCCTGGCGTTAGATCCCAAGGTGGTGATCTTCGGGCAGGACGTGGGCTTTTTCGGCGGTGTCTTTCGCGCGACCGACAAGCTGCAGGAGCGCCATGGTCTTACGCGCGTGTTCGATGCGCCGATCGCAGAAGGAGGGATCATCGCCACGGCGGTAGGCATGGGCGCTTACGGGATGCGGCCAGTCGTGGAGATCCAGTTTGCGGATTACATCTACCCCGGCACGGACCAGCTGATTTCGGAGGCGGCGCGGATGCGGTATCGCACCGCTGGAGAATGGTGGTCGCCCCTCACCGTGCGCACGCCCTATGGCGGCGGAATTTTTGGCGGCCAGACGCATAGCCAGTCGCCAGAAGGCATCTTCACGCACGTCGCCGGGCTGAAAACGATCATACCTTCCAATCCCTATGATGCCAAAGGCCTGCTCATCGCGGCGATCGAAGATGACGATCCCGTTCTCTTCTTCGAACCCAAGCGGCTGTATAACGGGCCGTTTGACGGTCACCATGACCGGCCGGTGACTGCCTGGGCCAAGCATGCCGCAGGCGAAGTGCCCGAAGGACATTATACCGTGCCACTGGGCAAGGCGGCAACTGTGCGGTCAGGCCAGGCAGTCACTGTGCTCGCATATGGTACGATGGTGCATGTCGCGCTGGCGGCGGCAGAAGAGAGCGGCATCGACGCCGAGGTCATAGACCTGCGTACACTCATGCCGCTTGACCTCGACACCATCGTCGCCTCGGTCAATCGGACGGGCTGCTGCGTCATCGTGCATGAAGCGACGTTGACCTGCGGATTTGGAGCGGAACTTGCGGCGCTGGTGCAGCAGCATTGCTTTTACGCCCTTGAGGCACCAGTGGAACGCGTTGCCGGTTGGGACACACCCTATCCGCATGCTTTCGAGTGGGATTATTTCCCCGGCCCTGCGCGCGTAGGCGCTGCGCTTCGCCGGGCTGTGGAGCGTTGAAGATGGGACAGAGAGTATTTCGGCTGCCAGACATTGGCGAGGGGACCGCGGAAGCCGAACTGGTCGCCTGGCACGTCAACGTTGGAGACGATGTCGCAGAGGATCAGCCCCTGTGCGATGTGATGACCGACAAGGCGACGGTAGAGGTCACGGCGCCCTTCGCCGGCATCGTCGTCGAGCGGGTGGGGGCGCCAGGTGAAATGCTTCCGGTCGGCGGGGTCATCCTGACTTTTGATGTGGGGGGCGACCAGGCGCAAGCGCCATCAGGGGCCGGCGAAGCCGAAGTGGACGAAGCGCCGAATGTCGCGGCGATCGCCGAACCTGCGATCGAGCCTGCGCGCGCAGATCCAGTGGAAGCACAAGTTCTTGCCTCGCCCGCGGTACGCAAGCGAGCGGCCGACTCCGGGATCGACCTGCGCCAGGTGGCAGGGTCGGGTCCGGCAGGAAGGATCCGGCAGATCGATGTCGACTCTTACCTGGCCAACACGGCCTCTTCGTCAGTCGAGGCGATGCCGTCCGGCCGGGTGCCCGAGCGCATCGCCGTCAGGCAAGGCGAAGCAGAGGATGGCATCGAGGAAGTTCCCGTCATCGGCCTGCGACGGCGGATCTCCGAGCGCATGCAGGACACCAAGCGCCGCATCCCGCATTTCTCCTACATCGAGGAAGTGGATGTCACGCAGTTGGAGGCGCTGCGCGGACACATGAACGCGACACGCATCGAGGGTCAGCAAAAGCTCACGATCCTGCCATTCCTCGTGCGCGCTCTGGTCCGGGTTCTTCCTGAATTTCCCCAGTTGAACGCCCTCTATGACGACGTGTCCGGCGTCGTGCGGCGGTACACGGCGGTCCATGCCGGGATCGCGACGCAGACGCCACAAGGCCTGGTCGTGACCGTAATGCGTGATGCGGCTCGTCATGACATCTGGACCACCGCTTCGGAATTGTCGCGCCTGTCAGGTCTGGCGCGATCGGGACGAGCCGCCAAGGCCGACCTGTCAGGATCCACGATCACGATCACGAGCCTGGGCGCCATGGGCGGCATCGCCACCACGCCTGTCATCAACAGTCCGGAAGTGGCGATCCTGGGCGTCAACAAGATGATCGAGCGGCCGATCGTCGACCGCGGCCAGATCCGGATCGCCCAGATGATGAACCTCTCCTCGTCCTTCGATCACCGCGTCGTCGACGGATGGGATGCCGCATCGTTCGTCCAGCGGATCAAGGCCACGTTGGAAAATCCCGCCCTGTTGTTCATCGATTGACACTCGCCAAGGCGATCCTCAGTCGATGCGCAACGTGACGAAACCAGCAGCCTGCCAACTATCGCGCGTCTCGGGGAGCAAGGAGTCTCGCAACGCGTTGGGACGCGCAGGCTTATGGTCCAGACTGTGTGGAAACGCGTTAAATATGCTATGATGAGGCGACAGTCTGGAGGGTCAAATGGGTCGCT
>NZ_JARYGI010000077.1:0-3725 GCF_033795625.1 Sphingobium sp.
TTGGAACTCTGCGCGGAGACCATAATCGGCTCGGCTTCACCGTGATGCTGACGAGCGCCCGGTTTCTGGGCGCATTTCCAGTCTCTCCTTCCGAGATCCCCGCGTCGGTCCTGGCGACCGTGATCGAACAACTCGCTCTTGAGCCCGCCACGGACGTGGACGCCTATTTTGCGGGAAGCCGGCGCATCCGGCACCTCGCGCTCATCCGGACGCACTGCGGCTTCACGGACTTTGGCGACAACGCGGTGGCGCGTTTCCGATTGACCAGATGGCTCTACGCCCTTTGTTGGAGCGGCGACGAGCGGCCCGGCCCCTTGATTGATCGAGCGGCGGCCTGGCTGATCGCCAACAAGGTGCTGCTGCCAGGCGTCACGGTCGTCGAGCGATTGGTCGGCAGAATCCGCGATCGTGCGCGGACCAGGCTTTGGCGCCATCTGGTCGCCAGCTTGAGCGATGACCAACGCGCGCGCATCGCCGCCCTGTTTGACGATGGCGACACATCCACGTTCGCCGCCTTGGACGCGCTGCGGACAGTGCCCTCCAAGCGCATGCCGACCGAGCTCTTCCGTCACCTTGATCGGCTCGATGCGGTCCGGGCGTTCAATCTGCGGCCGGCGCCACCAAGGGGTGTTCCCGCGACAACCCTTGAGCGGCTCGCGCGGGTAGCGCGTGTCAGCAAGCCTTCGGCCATTGCGGCCCTTCAGGAGCCTCGTCGAACCGCGACTGTAGCCGCGCTCTTCCATACGCTCGAAGCGGCGGCCCAGGACGATGCCGCCGAGCTGGCCGAGGTTCTGCTTGCCGATTTGGTGAAGGGGGCCGAAGCCGCCGACAAACAGGACCGTCTGCGCAGTCTGCGCGATCTCGATGGCGCCGCGATGCTGCTCCACGCGATGGGTCTGTTGGTTTTGACCGACGATGTCCTGCCCCTCAATGAATGGAGAGATGTGCTCTTCGAGCGGTTGCCCCGTCCCGACATCGAGGCCGCCATGTCCAAGGTGGAGGCGATCGCCAAGCCCGCAGAGAGCAAGCCCTACGACCAACTGCGGAGAAAGTGGCGGGGTGCCCGGAAATTGTTCTTCGAAATCACCAACCGCATCGAGACCGACGCCGCCCCGGGCGGCAAAAACGTCAAGGCCGCGATCAGCTACCTCAAGGGCGTAGACGACTGGTCGTCTCTCGCCAAGATGCGCGGCGCACCGACCGCTGCGATCCCAAAGGCGTGGAGGCAACATGTCCTGGATCATGAAGGCAGTGTGCGGGACCCGAAAGCCTATGTCTTCGCGATCATCGATGCATGGCGTCTCGCGATCAAGCATCGCGATGTGTTCGCCAAGCCCGGCATCCGATACGGAGATCCTCGGCGCGGGATGCTCGAGGGCGAGTCCTGGCACAATTCCAGGTTGATGGTGGCACGCGCCCTGGGCCGATCTCTGGAAGCCGACACTGAGATTGACGGTCTCTCCCGCCTTCTCGACGAGGCATATCGACATGTCGTCGCGCGCGCCGGCCACAATCCTGACCTGCGTTTCGAGACGGTCGCCGACAAGACCGGGATTGTGGTCACGCCCCTCGACAAGCTTGATGAATCCGAGAGCCTTCGTGCGCTGCGCGGCGCCGTCCAAACGCGCATGCCGAAGGCGGGGATGCCCGACATCTTTCTTGAAGTCATGGCGCGAACCGGATTCGCCAAGTCCTTTACCCATCTGAGCGAGCGTCAGGCCACCGTCGAGCACTTCGAGATAAGCCTGTGCGCAACCCTGGTCGGCGGCGCCTGCAACATCGGTCTTGAGCCAGTTGTGCGCCCGGAAATTGCGGCTCTGCGTCGCGACCGGCTGTCTTGGGTCAATCAGAATTTCATTCGGCCTGAGACCATAGCTGCGGCGAACGCCGCGATCGTTGCCGCCCACAATCGCCTGGATATCGTTCGCCACTGGGGCGCCGGAGAGGTGGCCAGCGCGGACGGAATGCGGTTTGTCGCTCCGTCGAGCGCCATACATGCCGGCCCCAATCCCAAATACTATGGCCAGGAGCGCGGCGTCACTTGGTACAACATGATTTCCAATCAGTTCAGCGGGCTGGCCGGAGCGGTCATCCCCGGCACCTTGCGCGACAGTTTGGTCGTCCTGGCTCTCCTGCTGGAGCAGGAAACCGAGCTCGATCCTCTGGAGATTATGACCGACACCGCTGCCTATTCCGACGCAATTTTCGGCCTGTTCTGGCTCCTGGGCTACCGATTCAGCCCCCGTCTGGCGGACATCGGCGGCGCGAAGCTGTGGCGCATCGACCGCCAGGCGAGCTACGGACAATTCGATGAGATTGCCTGGGGCAGGATCAAAATCAATCTGATTAGGGAAAACTGGTCCGACCTGATCCGTTTGGCCGGGTCGATCAAGCTCGGCCACCTCAAGGCCGCAGGCGTCATGCGCATGCTGCAGGTCAAAGACCGCCCAACGACCCTGGCCAAGGCCCTGTCTGAACTGGGGCGCATCATCAAGACGCTGCACATCCTGCGATACATCGACGACCGACCGTTCCGCCGACGGATCTTGTTTCAGCTCAACCGGCAGGAATTGCGCCACAAGCTCGGTCGGCGCGTCCATCACGGCGATCGGGGCGAAATCAGAAGCCCTTTGCGTCAAGGCCAAGAGGAGCAGCTCGGGGTCCTCGGTCTCGCCCTCAACTCCATCGTCCACTGGAACGCTGTCTACATGCAGGAAACCGTGCGCCAACTCAGCGAGGCCGGGGCGCCACCGCTGCCCGCCGATATCGCTCGACTCTCGCCGATATTCTGGCGTCACATCAATTTCCTCGGGAGCTACGACTTCTCCGTGCCCGACGCCGTCGCAAACGGCGGCCTCAGACCGCTACGCCAACCTAATTCCGAATGGGACTTTTGAAAAGAAATAATGCCCCTTACGACACTTTCTTGTTCCGCTCAGCCGCACGACCCCTGATGTGGTGTGAGGGCGCTCCTACGTCCGAATTTGACGCCACGCGCTCTTGCTTGGACACGCCCTGCGGCGGTGCGCTCGGTGATCCGCTCCCGTTCCCAGCTCGCCGCGATCCCCAACACCGCGATTATCACCTCGGCAAATTGCGAAGTCGTATCCACCATCGGCTCGGCCAGCGAACGGAAGCCAGCCCCGGCCTCCTTCACCGCATGGAGGATGTTCAACAGGTCGCGGGTATTGCGGGCAAGGCGGTCGGTCGCCGTCACCATCAGCACGTCGCCATCGTCAAGCGCGCCGATCGCGCGCTTGAGCTGGGTCCGCTCGGCCGTCGCGCCGCTGATCTTCTCTCGGTAGATTTTCACGCACCCGGCGGCGGTGAGCTGGGCGAGCTGCTGGGCCAAGTCCTGGCCGGTGGTTGAGACGCGCGCATAACCGTATATCATGACCGAAATCGTGCATCAGATTTTTGCATCAGGGAAGGGGCTGGTTTTCCTCAGGTTTCAATCTGATGCAAAAGTTTTGATTTTTGCATCAAAAGCGACCGGGATGGCAAAGATCGACCTGAACGAAAGACCGTTTTTGGATCCCCCCATTTGTGACTCGAGCGTCCGCTAATGGGGTTGCGATCGGAACACCGGCCTTCGACTCCCGCAAGCACAAAAACGGCCATCTTCCGCATCAATGTGCGACAAACAGGTGGGCACCTCTATCAACCTCGCGTTCTGACGCCTGTTTGGCAGCGGAGGGCTGATGAAGCGCTGCCTTTGCCAGTTT
>NZ_JARYGI010000078.1:0-3706 GCF_033795625.1 Sphingobium sp.
TGGACGGATAGGCCGTGACCGGCGCGATCGGCGCGAGCCGCCTGTCGGGAAAGTCGCGCAGGCGCGGGCTGAAGCGAAAACCCAGCATCCGGCACAGCGCGAAGACATGATCGGTCGCCCCGCCGGTGTCGGTGTAATGCTCGACGATCCTGAGATCGGTGCCGTGGCTGGTGAGGCCGTCGAGGACATAGGGCGCCTCATGCGTCGCGGCCGAGATCACTTTGACGTGGTAGGGCGCGCGCTGATCAGAATTATGGGTGTAGAAGCTGAAGCCATGATCGACGCCATAGCGGGCGTTGATATCGCCGCCCGACGCGCCGCGCTTCGCGGCCCTGAAGAACTGGCCATCGGAACTGGACGTGGTGCCGTCGCCCCATACTCGTGAGAATGGCAGGCGGTGGTGCGCGTTGATGAGGAGGGCCAGCGCCGCGCGGTAGCTGTCGTCGCGGATATAGGCGTCATGGGTCCAGAGGAGCTGATCGCGCGTGACGCCCTGACTCGCCGCCGCCATGCGCGACAGGCCGAGATTGGTCGCATCGGCGAGGATCGTGGCGAGCAGCGCGTTTTCATTGGGACACGGCTCGCCGGTACGCAGGTTGGTGAACGCCGCAAGAAAGCCGGTTTCCTGCGCCACCTCATGCAGTAGCTCGGTGATGCGGATGCGTGGCATCATGGCATCGAGCCGGTCGGCCAGCGCTTCGGCGTCGGGCGTCGCGATCGTGCGAACGGGGGATATCTGGAGGCGGTCGTCGCGATATCGCACACCCTCCAGAGCGTCGCGCTTCAGGCGCTGGGCAAATTTCTTAAGCCGCCAGTCAAGTTCGCGGCCCCGCTGTTCGAGCCATTCGCCGGCTGTGGGTGGCAGGCCGAGAGCCGACACGATCGGCTTCGCCTTCGGTTCGCTGAGCAGGTAGTTGTCGAACCGGCGGTATCCCGCCGATCGCTCCACCCAGACATCCCCGGAGCGCAGCTTGTTGCGCAGATGCGCGATTGTCGCGATTTCCCAGAGCCGCCGGTTGATCTTGCCATCATCGCCAACGGCGATTTTCCGCCATTCCTTGCGGAAGGGCATCGGAGCGTCGGCAGGCAGATCGCGTTTGCCCGACCTGTTGAGGTCGCGCAGCATCTCGATGGCGGCGATGGTTTTGGCACTGCCCTTTCCGGCCTTGAACTGGAGCGCCTCGATCAGGTCGGGAGCGAACTTGCGCAACGTCGCATAGCGGTCGGCCGCGACCGTCAGCGGGTCGAGACTGGCGGTTTCCGCGATCGTCGCCACTTCCGGCCTGGCCCTCAGGAGGGTGTTCCACCCGACCGAGGCATCCAGGGCCTCTATAGGGTCTTCGCCGGTATCGACCGCATCGGTGAGCGTGTCGATCGTCCTGCGAAAGAGCAACATCAGTCGCGCCACGTTCTTCGACGTGGTGGCGTAGCTACGCGCCTGAGCGTTCTTCGCGCGGGTGAAGATGCCGCCGATCAGCTTGTCCGTCATCTCCAGGGCGCTATCGGTCAGCCGTTCTTCGAGGTCGAGCAGGAACGCAACCAGCGTGGCGCGCCGCCGGGAGGGAATATAGCGCTCGATCATATATGTAGGCGAAGCGCGGCCTTCCCTGACATATTGCCGAAATCGGTCCTCGTGGACGCGGCCAGCCACGTCCGGAGAAATGCCGATCTTCCGCACCTGCCTCAGCCGGTCGAGGATCTGGCGGACGTGATCGGGCCTGGCCGCGACAGGGATGGTCTTGAGCAACGCGAGCTGACTCATGCTGCCGGCGTCGTCAAAGAGCCGATCGAGGGCGTGGACCTGTTCGGCGCTGAGATCGGCGATCAGAGCGTAGGCGGCCTTCTTGCGGGCGCGGGCACGTCCCGCGCTGCTGGCGCGTTCGATGGTGGAGATGGACGGCAGCAGAATCCTCGCCTCGCGAAGGGCGCGGACAACGCCGGTCGCAATCGTCATCCCCTTGTCGGTCGCCCATGCCGTTGTCGCCGCCGCTTCGATCATGAAGGGGACATCGGCACGGGTCGGACCACGCAGGCCCAGGCGCGCCGCCAACTCTCGGGCATGGTCCGTCATCGTTTGATCCCGCGCGGCATAGTCGGCCAGATCAGTTACGCGCAGGCCAAGCTGCTCCGCGACGAAAGCGGCGAGATCATGGGGTATCACGCCCCTATCACGTATGACCTGCGCGAGCGTGATGCCCGGATGCCGCAAAAGGGCGAGCTGCATCGCAACGCCCAACAGGTTCCGTCGCTCACGCCGCGCGCCGATGATCTCGATATCCGAAGGCTCGAAGCTGTATAGCCCGGCCAGATGGTCTCGGTCGGTCGGGATGGCGAGGATCTGATCGCGCTCGCTCTCGGTCAGGAGTTGATGCTTGCGCCTGGCCATGCCGATTCCCCGTCCACAAAAGGTCTTCTGGGTCTATGGACGGCGATCAGTAAAGAGACATAGTATGTGGACGGCTGGGATGGGGCGAAGCGGCAACCCTTCAGAGCGTCCACAGAACGGCCGTTTGGGAGACACGCGGTATGGGTGATATTCTGGGCTATGCCCGCGTGAGTACCGGCGACCAGGACGTGGCGGGGCAGACCATGCGCCTTGAGAAGGCCGGCGCCATCAAGGTGTTCACCGACGTCATGTCGGGCAAGAGCATGGAGCGGCCCGGTCTGGCCGAGCTGGTCGCCTACGCCCGAAAGGGCGACACGCTGGCAGTGGTCCGCCTCGATCGGCTCGGGCGTTCGCTGGCCGAACTGCTCGCCACAGTCGAGGCGCTGCGCGGTCAGGGCATCGCGCTCCTGAGCCTTGAGGAAAAGATCGACACATCATCAGCCGCGGGGGAACTCATCTTCCATGTGTTCGGGGCCATCGCCCATTTCGAGCGGCGGCTGATCTCCGAGCGGACCAAGGACGGCATCGCGGCCGCACGCGCCAAGGGCAAGCAGCCGGGCCGTCAGCCCCTCGACATGTCCAAGGTGGATGCCGCCATAAAGCTGGTGGACGCCCGCATCTCTCCGACAGAAGCGGCGCGGCAACTCGGCATCGGTCGATCGACCATCTATCGCGAAATGCGCCGCCTTGGCGTGGAAAGGCCTGCCTGAATGTCCAGATTGAAATCCGCTCACGATCTCTCTGGACTGATGAAGTATTTGAGGCGTGCTCCCTGGAACGAGATGATGGACGACATGCTGGTCGCGCATCTTGGCCCGGCATGCGAGGCGACTGATCTTGAGCCTGATGATATCTTCGACGTAATCGGCGACCATTGGGAAGGCCAGCTGTGGGGCTGTGCTTTTGAGGATTTGCTCACACAGGAACTGGAGCCTGACGGCCTTAACCTCGTCGATGAGTATCTCAAGCGCCGGGGCTGGAACGAGAAAGCGCCGAACAAGGCTTATATGCGCGCGCTGCGCGATACGGTGATGTCGCTCTACGAGGTTAGCGAAGTCGTCCCCGGCCAGTCGATGACCTTGCGCGATCTTCTGCGTGATACTGCGCCGGTCACGGTGCGCGAACATAACGCTACGCAGACCCTTGTTAACTGGGATAAGATCGCTGCACGGGTTGTTGATGTGAGCGGGCGCCATGGGATTTCCGGCGCCTTGTTGCCCTTCAGCGCAGATGGGGCCGGGCGAGGGCTCTGTTGCAAAAATCGTGAAGCTTGAGCATGCTTGGCGGAGATTGGACGGACGGAACGATGACGGATTTCAA
>NZ_JARYGI010000079.1:0-3327 GCF_033795625.1 Sphingobium sp.
GCTTCAAATGACCGACGTCAAACTGTCGAAGTCCTCAGATCGATCCCCGAACGACCCTATTTCCGCACCCTGCTAAAGACGCTCTTCCCTTACCCTCTTTCACCCTAGAGGATCGATGTCTCACAGCTTCTCTCGCCGCGCCTTGATCGGTGCCTTTGCCGCGGGTGGCCTACTCTCCGCCCCTGCCATTCTCCGAGCACAACAGCTGTTCACGGCGTATCCGTTTCGCCTTGGCGTGGCTGCGGGCGACCCCGCGACTGACGGGTTCGTCATCTGGACGCGGCTGTGCCCCGATCCGCAGGACAGCCATGGCGGCATGCCCATGGCTCCGGTCGACGTCGACTGGGAAGTTGCATCAGATGCGGCGTTCCATGCGGTCGTTGCGAAGGGTACGACGATCGCCCGCCCGGAACTGCATCACAGCGTCCATGTCGAGGTTGCGGGGCTGCAACCGGCACGACCTTATTGGTATCGCTTCCGTATCGGTCGGGAACGGTCTATGCGGGGGAAGGCGATGACGCTCCCCGCTGCGGGCACGGCTGCCGACCGGCTGCGATTTGCCGTCGCGGGCTGCCAGAATTACGAGGATGGCTGGTACACCGCCTACCGCCATCTCGCCAACGAGGATACGGCGTTCGTTTTCCATTATGGCGACTATATTTATGAAGGCCGCAGTTCGCCGGTGCCGTTCGGCTATGACGGCCTGCCGCGCCCCTTCGTTCGGGCACATGAAGGGCAGTTGCTCTATAGCCTGGAGGATTATCGCCGTCGCTACACGCAGATCAAGCTCGATCCGGACTTGCAGGCAGCGCACGCCGCCGCTGCCTGGTTCCTGACCCCGGACGATCATGAAGTGGAGAATAACTGGGTTGGGCTCATCGATCAGGGGGGCGACCCTCAGGAGATTTTCGCGCTGCGCCGGGCCGCGGCATTCCAGGCCTATTACGAGCATATGCCGCTGCGGAAGTCCTCCTTCCCGACAGTGGGAGCCATGCAGATCAATCGCCGCGCGATATACGGAAATCTGGTCGATCTGCATTTTCTCGATACGCGCCAGTTCCGCAGCGACCAGCCTTGCGACGATGGGTTCAAGACGATCTGCGCAGGTGTGTCAGATCCCAAAGCGCAGGTGCTGGGGGAGGCGCAGGAGGCGTGGCTGGACCGGAACCTCAAACAGAAGGCCGCGCGCTGGAACGCGATCGCGCAGCAGGTGATGGTCATGCCGCTCGACCGCCGCACTGGCGACGAACCTGCGGCGATCCGCAATATGGATAGCTGGGCGGCCTATGATGCGCCTCGGGAGCGTCTCCTCTCGCGCCTGAAGGGCTATGACAATGTCGTGGTGCTGACCGGCGACGAGCATCAGAACTTCGCGGGCGAACTGCGCCAGAAGCAAGGCACTGGAGACGCGGTTGCAGTGGAATTCGTCAGCACGTCCATCTCCTCGGGCGGCGACGGAGCGGACAAGCGGGCGAACACCGACCGGATCATCGCGCGCAATCCGTTCCTGAAATATACCGGCGACCGACGCGGCTATCTGCTGTGCGATGTCACGCCCGAGACGTGGACGAGCCAGTGCCGCGTAGTGCCGATGGTGACGGAGAAAGGCGCGCCGATCTCGACGGCCGCGACGTTCACCGTGGAGCACGGCCGACCCGCCCTCAACATTGCTTGAGGCTGTTGCGCTGTGGCGGCGTGCGCAATAGGAGGCATCGCAAAGGAGAACATCGCCATGAAGAACCTCACCCTGACCTTCACCGAAGACGAAGCGGAAATCCTGGTGGATGCACTGGAAACCGATCTTGAAGGCTATGAAGATTCGGCCAAGGATGCGCGCGCCAATGGCAATCGCGCCGATGTCATGACCTTTTCGGAAGCTGCCAACCGCATCAAGGTCGTCCGCGATCGCATTCGCAAGGCGATCGATAGCTGACTTTGCCGTCGAGACGGCCCAAGGTGGCGCCATGACGATAAAGCTCAAAGATCATGAGTCAGGCGCCAAATTCACTGGCGACTATGAGGCCACGCTAGCCGACCTGCAGGAGCGGCTGGCCAAGGTGCAGGTCGCACACATCGTCCACGGCAAACGCAGCGTCATCCTGTTCGAGGGATGGGATGCGGCGGGCAAGGGCGGCATCATCCAGCGGATGACGGCGGAATGGGACCCGCGCTACTTTCACGTGTGGCCGATCTCCGCGCCGAGTGAGGAAGAGCGGCATCGCCATTATCTCTGGCGCTTCTGGAACCGGCTGCCCGCCGACCGCAACATCGCGATCTTCGACCGCAGCTGGTACGGCCGAGTGCTGGTGGAGCGCGTGGAGGGCTTCTGCCCGAAGGAAGATTGGAAGCGGTCCTACAAAGAGATCAACGATTTCGAGGCGCAGCAAATCGATTCGGGGACGAACATCGTCAAGTTGTTCATCCACATCACTCAGGAAACGCAGGACAAGCAACTGGCCGAGCGGCTGGATACGCCGTGGAAACGCTGGAAAACGGGTGAGGACGATTACCGCAACCGGAACAAGCGCGCGGAGTATCTCGACGCGATGCACGACATGTTCAGGAAAACCGACACGGAACAGGCGCGCTGGCAGGTGATCGACAACAACAGCCGCAAGGCCGGGCGCATCGCGGCGCTGCGTTATGTCGCTGAAACACTGGAGAAGCTGGTGCCGATGGACATGCCGGACGCCGATCCCGCGGTCGTGGCGCTCGCTAAACAGGCGTTCGGGTACAAGGCGAAGCAAGCACCGGCCTAAGCGGCCGGGTAGCTGATCTCCACCACTTCATACTCCTTTTCGCCAGCGGGAAGCATCACCCGCCGCACGTCGCCCACGGCTGCGGAGCGAAGCGCACGAGCCAGCGGAGCGCCCCAGCCGATGCGGCCCTGATCGGTGTTCGTCTCGTCATTGCCCACAATGGTGAGTGTGCGCTGATTGTCGTCCTCGTCTGCGATGATGACCGTTGCACCGAAATAGACGCGGCTCTTGTCAGGCTGCTGCGAAGGATCGACGATCTTCGCGTCCTTCATCTTCTTCGACAGGCGACGCAGTTGCCCATCGATCTCCCGCATCCGCTTGCGCCCATAGAGATAGTCGCCGTTCTCGGAGCGGTCGCCATTGCCCGCAGCCCAGCTTACCACTTCGACGATCCGAGGGCGTTCGGTGCCGAGCAGATGATCATATTCCTCGCGCAGGGCGGCGTAGCCCTGCGGCGTGATGTAGTTGGGATGCGGAGTCATGCCGGCCCTTTAACAGGGTGCGGAAATAGGGTCGTTCGGGGATCGATCTGAGGACTTCGACAGTTTGACGTCGGTCATTTGAAGCG
>NZ_JARYGI010000007.1:0-143431 GCF_033795625.1 Sphingobium sp.
TCGCCGACCCGCAGCGCCAAGGCAGCGAAGCGGTTCCTGGGCAAGGCCCTGCGAGGCCTGAAGCACTGGGAAAAGCCTGCCACGCTCAATACCGACAAAGCGCCGAGCTATGGTGCAGCGATCACCGAATTGAAGCGCGAAGGAAAGCTGGACCGGGAGACGGCCCACCGGCAGGTGAAGTATCTCAATAACGTGATCGAGGCCGATCACGGAAAGCTCAAGATACTGATCAAGCCGGTGCGCGGTTTCAAATCGATCCCCACGGCCTATGCCACGATCAAGGGATTCGAAGTCATGCGAGCCCTGCGCAAAGGACAGGCTCGCCCCTGGTGCCTGCAGCCCGGCATCAGGGGCGAGGTGCGCCTTGTGGAGAGAGCTTTTGGCATTGGGCCCTCGGCGCTGACGGAGGCCATGGGCATGCTCAACCACCATTTCGCAGCAGCCGCCTGATCGGCGCAGAGCGACAGCCTACCTCTGACTGCCGCCAATCTTTGCAACAGAGCCAGCGCGCCGATAGCCGATGTGCCCGCCTTCATGCCTACGACGAAGGCCAAGGCAAACACACCTAGCGGCGCTATCCAGAGCACCCAGCTGACGATCTCCAGCATCGCCTGTTCGATGGCGCCGAACAGCCCCGTGATCCGGTCACGCGCTTGTGGCTCAAGCCGCGTTACCGCAATCGCGAACAGCGTGGCAAAGAGTATCAGGGGCAGCATCGCGTCGCTGGCAGCGGCGGCTATCGGGTTGGTCGGCACGACCGTCTTGAGGAAATCGGCAAGATTTGGCGCCGCGCCGACATCGGGTTTCGCCTGTCCTAATGCCACATTCAATGCAGCGGCCGCCTCGGCAGGCATCGGCCACATCTTCAACAAGGCAGGGACCAGGAACGCCGCGATCAGGGTGACGAGCCACAACAGGCCGACGAACAGCAGGACCGACCGCAACGCCAGCTTGCCGCCCCGCGCACTATCGGCGGTACGCCCAATGCCGGTGATCAGCAGCGACACAACCAACGGCACGACCGTCATGCGCAGGGCATCGAGCCACAGATTGCCGACAGGCTCGGCAATGGCCGCGGCAGTATTCCACCCCATCCGCGCGCCCAATATGCCAACAGCGATGCCGATGATCAAAGCAAGGAGGATGCGGGCGGTCTGCGACATGAACCGAAAGTGTACCAGGTGACGCCAATTAGCGAAAGCCAGCTTGCCGATATGTCGCTCCGTAACGACCTGCCAGTATCGACCGCGCACAGCGCCTTTGCGCTATGGCTTGGCAAACGCCGCTTGGCTGGATTACCTTCGCTCCAGGTTGTGCGTTACGCCACATGCCTTGCCGGAGTGACTGATGGCCGCACCAGACCTTTCGCTGCTTTTGAAACGCCGCTTCGCGCCTTTGTTCGTGGTTCAGTTTCTGGGTGCGTTCAATGACAACCTGCTGAAGTTCGCGCTGCTGTTCCTCGCCAATTTCAGCCTTTACGCCGCCGAACCGGACAAGGCGAAATTGCTGGCGACCATTGCAACCGGCCTCTTCATCCTACCCTACTTCCTATTCTCCGCGCTCGCTGGCCAACTCGCCGACGCATGGGACAAAGCCAAGTTGGTCCGCATCGTCAAGACCGCCGAAGTCGGCATCATGAGCCTTGCGCTCGGCGGCTTCTGGCTGCAGTCGGTGCCCATGCTGCTGGGGTCACTGTTCCTGATGGGGCTGCACTCCACGATCTTCGGGCCCGTCAAGTTCTCGATCCTGCCCCAGCATCTGCACAAGAACGAGATCATGGGCGGTACGGGCCTGATCGAAGCGGGTACTTTCCTCGCCATATTGGGCGGCCAATTGCTGGCGGGAATCATTCCCACCATGACGGCGGGATTCGTTGCGATCGGCATCGCTTTGCTCGGTTTCGTCGCGAGCCTCTTCGTCCCTTCGGCACCCTCCGCCGCCGAAGGGCTGAAGATCGAACGCAACATACTCAAAAGCACCTGGACGATCCTCAAAGCTGCGCGGCATGGGCGGATGGTCTGGTTTTCGATCCTCGGCATAAGCTGGTTCTTTGCGGTCGGAGCGATACTTCTGGCGGAATTTGCGCCGCTGGTGAGCGGCGTGCTGGGTGCGAGGCAGGAAGTCGCCACGCTGTTCCTGCTGATCTTCTCGCTCAGCGTCGCATTCGGCTCGCTGCTGGTGAACAGGCTGCTGCGGGGCCAGGTCTCCGCCCGGTATGTGCCCATTGCGGCGCTGGCGCTTGCCGGGTGCATGATAGATCTTTGGCTCTCGACCAGCGCCTATCGCATAGTCTCGCCCGGTGCCGGCATCCGGGAATTCGTCGAGACCCCCGGCAGTTGGCGGATAATGGCCGACCTGTTCGGCATCGCTTTTGCTGGCGGTATGTTCATCGTGCCGCTCTACGCCATTCTCCAAACGCACAGCCCGGTGGAAGAGCGGTCGCGCACGATAGCGGCGAACAACATTACAAACGCCGCGATCACCGTGGCAGTCGTGGGCGTCGTGAGCCTCATGCTGGCCGGGGGCGAAACCGTGCCCGGCATCATAGGCGTGCTGGGCTTCGCTACGCTGATGGGTGCGCTGATCTCCTGCTGGGTTTTGCCAGATGCAGCCTTCGCATTTGGGAAAACCAGGCCACGCCCAAGGCCGGGCGGCTAATCGCAGGTCGGACGAGTGCAAATGCTTTGTTAACCACGTTCTAATACAAAGTTTCTCGACAACCGGGGAATGTGAACATGGCCGACACGCAAGATGGTTTCGCAATGGTATGCCGCAGGATGCAGAGCTTGATGCGTGAAAAGCCCGCATCGATCCGCCGTTCACCCACGCCGCCCCTCGATGACCTGATCCAGAGGCTCGAAATGATCTTTGCGGAGCAACGCGCAGCATAGGTTCCGGCGCGTTACTCCAACCCTTTTTACACTTAATTCGATCTTAACCATGTTCCGTCATTCCCCTTCTCAAAGATCGTAGCGGCTTCGCATCAAGACGGGCGCGCTCAGACAAGAGAAGGTCGGTAAGGGCATGACACATAAGTCCAGGATTTTGCGCAGCGCTGCCATCATAGCGTTGTCGCTTCCCTTTTTGCTGCAGGGGGCGGCGCTGTCCGCTGCCGATGTGGCAGGGCCTCAGCCCGATGGGACACCGGTCGCCGCGCTGAACGCGCCTACCCTCGCCGAGGCCGCAACCGCTGAGACGCCCCCAATCTCGGCCTTGAACGATCCCTATGCCATAGGACCCGACGGCAAGATCCCGCCGCTGCCCACCGACTCCGCGGCAACCGCGCAAGCCGCCCGCGAAAATCTCGAACCGCCGCCGGGCGCAACGGAATCCCTGCGCGACGCCATTGTCGAAGCGCTCAAGGGCAACCCTGAAATACAGATCGCCCTCGCGCGCCAGGACGACGCGAAGTACGGCGTGGACGAAGCACGCTCGGGCTATCTTCCGCATCTCGACGCGACCGTCGCGCTGGGCGGCGAACTCAACCAGCCGCAGATCGGCGCGGACTCGACACTCCGGCGGAGTGAAGGCGTCGTCACGCTCAGCCAGAATGTCTGGGATTTCGGCACCACGATCAACGACATCAAGCGCGCCCGCGCCACCTACCGCAGCGCCCAGTGGGCCACGCGCGAGCGGATCGAGGCGATCGCCTATGACATTGCTACTGCCTATCTTGCCCTGCTCCAGCAGCAGAAGCTGGTCGACCTGTCCAATCAGGAGATTGCGGCGAACGAGAAGATCGTGAAGATCGTCACGATCCAGAACGATCTGGGCCTTACCACCTCCGCCGACATCAGCCGGGCAAAGGCGCGGCTCGACAATGTGCGCGCAACATTGCTCGACCGGACCAGCGCCCTCCAGCAGGCACGCGAATCCTATCGTCGCCTGACGAACCATCTTCCCGGCCTTGCCATCGACCTGCCCTCACCCGCCGCCGCCCTGCCTGTTTCGGCCGATGCCGCGGTGGGTCTGATCGACGAGCGCAGTCCCCGAATGGCGCAGGCCGTACAGGATCGCCGCTCCCTCGATCGCCAGCGCGCCAGCCAGACCGGCACCTTCTTTCCCCGCCTCGCCTTTCAGGCGCAGGGCAACTGGCGGGACGATGTCCAGGGCCGCACCGGCACCAATCGCGATGCGCGGGCGATGCTGACCGTCACCTACAATTTCTTCAATGGCGGCGCGGATATTGCCGTGCGCAATCGCATCGCCGCACGGTTGCGCGAAGCCGACTACGAACTGGATCGCCGCCGCCGTGAAGTCGAGCAGGACATCCGCATCGATTTCAACGCACTTGAGGCGGCGCGCGGCAAGATAGTCACCATCGAATCGGAAATTGCATCCGCGCAGAAGGTGGTCGATCTCTACGCCCAGCAATTCCGCGAAGGTCGCCGCACCGTGTTCGACTTGCTCGACAGCCAGCAGATCCTGTTCAACGCCCGCGCCAATCAGGTCGCGAACATGACGGCCAAGACCGCCACCGAATTCCGTGTGCTCCAGAAGCTCGGCGGATTGTTCGATCTCGTCAGCGGCGGCGAGCCTCTGCCCCCGCTGGTGGTGCCTGCACCGGGCACGGCCAAGTAACAGTAAATTTCGCGTTTACCATATCTAAACCTGCCAGCGGATACGCTGTTCCGGAACATGTAGGGACTTCGCGGAATGGCGAGAATCAAAGGTAGTTCGGGTAAAGGCGGAAAGGACGCGGCGATCAAGACGCCCGTGGCCCATGCTGTCAGCGACGCCGCTGGCGATGCTGCCGATATCGATGTCAGCGCCGGGCAGGTCGACACCAACTACGGAGACGCAAAGGTCGTCCAGCTCAGCGACGACGGCCGTGCCATACTGGAGCGCTTCTACGGCGCGTTCAAAGCAGAGATCATCGACGTCGATGTCGTCCTGTTGTTCGAGGACGGCACCAAGATCATCATACCCGGCATGGCGCTTGCGGTCTTCTCCGGCCGCAATCCGCAGCTGATATTCAAGGACAAGACCGTCGCCGCCGAAGCCGCCGTCGATGGCGTCGGCGAAATCAAGGAACAGGTGTCGCCGGTCAAGTTCGGCCTCTCGTCCTCCTCCGCGAATGACGAGCAGGACAAGAAAGCCAGTGGCGACAAGGCAGCCGAAGGAACCGGCATCCAGCCGCTGGATTCAGCCAGGAGCCAGGCCAATGCCGCGGCGCAGGAGGAGAACCAGCATCGTTCGGACGAGGACGCCAAGCGCCTCACCCAGAAGATCAGCAGCACGCCCTCCAGTTCCAGCGCACCTTCCAGCCCTCCGTCCGCTCGCTCCATCGAGCCCGCGCCTGATGATGCCATTGGCCCGGCAGGGATCGGCAAGCTGGTTCCAAAGCTCACCTTCACGCTGTTCAACCAGGAGGGCGTCTCTACCGCCGCCGAAGCCGGCGCGACGGTCGTCCGCGGATCGACTGGCGGGGCGGGATCATCCAAGGACGCGAGCTACAGCGCGCAGTCTTCGGTAGAACGCGTCAGCGGCACCTCGGGCGACGACACGATCTTCGCCGACAATCCCAATGTCGTGCCATCGGGCACATCGCTGCGCGTGCTGCATGTCGAGGCGATGGTTCCCGCCAAGAACCTGCAACTGCTGTCGATCCTGATCCCTTCGCTTCCGGCGGGCTATTCCATCGCCAATGCAACTCAGACCGACAAGGGCTGGCTCGTCACCGTGGACGAGGGCAAGATCACCAAGATCACGACGATGGTCGATGCGCAGGGCAAGACCGTCAACGTGCCCACCAGCCAGTCGCATTTCTCCTTTGATATCCAACTCGTCTACAATCTGCCTGCCGATGGCAAGGCTGCGGCGTCCAGCGGCTTTCAGGACGAATTTTTCCTGCCGGTCCAGCTCGGCCTGTCGACCGACGGCAAGAACAGCTCCAACAGCGTCGAAGTCTCCACCCATTTCGGCATCAAGATCGTCAACAGCGCGTCCGACATGGTCGTCACCGATCCCGTCACCGGCGATCCGGTCAATGTGCTGTTTTCCAACCCGCCCGGTACCATCGTCACGGCTGGCGACGGTAATGACAAGATCGTGGCGGGCGCGGGCGAAGACCAGATCGACGGCGGCGCAGGCTTTGATGTCGTCAGCTACGCGCAGTCCAATGTCGGCGTGCAGGCCGATCTCGCCACGGGCAAGGGCGCTGGCGGCTACGCACGCGGGGACAGCTATTCAGGCGTCGAAGGGCTGACCGGATCGGCATATGCTGACCAGCTGACCGGAAACGCAGGCGACAACAGGCTGGACGGCGGCGCAGGCGCGGACAGGCTCGACGGCGGCGCAGGGTTCGACACCGTCGATTACTCCAGGGCGCTGAGCGGCACCGAAGGCCCCGGCGTCGAAATCCATCTTGACGGCACCGTCTCGCATGGCGGCGAGGCCGAAGGCGACACCCTGACCAGCATCGAGCATGTCATCGGCACGGCGCGCGGCGACACGCTGATCGGCAGCAATGCGGACGAGCATCTTGAAGGCAGCGCAGGCAATGACGTGCTCCGGGGCGGCGGGGGCGCCGATCGTCTGGACGGTGGCACGGGCTTCGACGTCGCGGATTATTCCGGCGGCACGGAAGGCGTAGCCGTTTCGCTTGACGGCACGCCCGGTGTCGGCGGCGACGCGCAAGGCGACATCCTCGCCAACATCGAAGGGCTGACCGGCAGCGCCTTCGCCGATCGGCTTACCGGCGACGCTGGCGATAACACGCTGAAGGGCGGCGCAGGCGCAGACATCATCGACGGCGGCGCAGGGACCGACTCCGTCGATTTCAGCGACAGCGCGGTTGGCGTCACCGTCTATCTCGACGGACATGCAGGATCAGGCGGCGACGCGGAAGGCGACCGCTATACCAGCATCGAAAACCTGACTGGCTCGACCGAGGCGGACCATCTCGTCGGCGGTGCAGGCGCGGAAACCCTGCGCGGCGGCCTGGGCGACGATGTGCTGGAAGGCGGCGCGGGCGCGGACACGCTGGATGGCGGCGACGGCTTCGACATTGCCAGCTACGATGGTTCGGCAACCGGCGTGCGCGTGGCGCTGGACGGATCGACGCTGGATGGCGGGGATCCCGTAGGCGACCGCTTCGTCAGCATCGAGGGGTTGGAAGGCTCGCGCTTCGACGACACGCTGATCGGCACGTCCGGGGCGGACACCCTGATTGGCAATAACGGCGACGATACGCTGCTGGGCCTTGGCGGCGCGGACATTCTGGACGGCGGCGCGGGCACCGATACGGTGGATTATAGCCTATCGCGCTTTGCGGTGACGGTGCGTCTCGACGGCGGCATTTCCGAAGGCGGCGATGCCGATGGCGATGTGCTCCGCAATGTCGAGCGCGTGATCGGCTCTACGCTCGACGACCGCCTGATCGGTGGCGCAGGCGACGACCGGCTGGAAGGCCGCGGGGGCGACGATATGCTCTCAGGCGGCGCTGGCGCGGATATCCTGCTGGGCGGCGAAGGCAACGATACCGCCGACTATAGCGGCTCCGCCAGCGGCGTTACCGTTGCCCTAGACGGTTCCACCGGGATCGGCGGCGATGCGCAGGGCGACACACTTTCGGGTATCGAGCGGCTGGTCGGCTCCGACCATGCCGACCGCCTGACCGGCGACGATCGGGACAATGTGCTGAAGGGCGGCCTTGGCGACGATATTCTCGTCGGCGGCGCAGGCGCGGACCAGTTGCAAGGTGGCGATGGCCTCGACACCGTGGATTATTCGGCTGCGCAGGGCGCTGTCACGGTCCGGCTGGACGGGAATGCCTCCTCCGGCGATGTGGCCGAGGGCGACCGGATCTCCGGCGTCGAACGCGTGCTGGGCAGCGCCTATGCCGACACGCTGATCGGCGATAGCGGCGACAACATCCTTTATGGTCAAAGCGGTGACGACACGCTGCGCGGCGGGCAAGGGGCCGATCATCTAGTCGGCGGCGCAGGCAGCGACACTGCCGACTACAGCGACTCCGCAACCGGCGTGACCGCCAGCCTCGCCACGGGCACCGCCACCGGCGGCACGGCACAGGGCGACAGCTTCGATGGCATCGAAAACCTGTCTGGGTCCGACCATGACGATGTGCTGAGCGGCGACGCGGGCGTCAATCGCCTGTCGGGCGGCCTTGGCAACGATATACTGAGTGGCGGCGCAGGCGCGGACATCCTCCAAGGCGGCGTCGGCTTCGACATCGCGGATTACGCTGGTTCGGCGGCCGGCGTACGCATTGCCCTCGACGGATCGCTCGGCAGCGGCGGCGATGCGGCAGGTGACAGCCTGATCGACATCGAAGGCGTGAATGGCTCTGTTTTCGCCGACGAACTCACCGGCAACGACAATGCCAACCGCCTGTCGGGCGGCGCAGGCGACGACGTGCTGCGCGGCGGCCTCGGCAGCGACGAGCTGATCGGCGGCGCGGGCTTCGACACGGCCGACTACTCGCAATCGTCCTCCAACATCATCGTGTCCAATGACGGGGCCATCGGCCTTGGCGGAGACGCGCAGGGCGACCGGCTCTCGCAGATCGAACATATCATCGGCTCGGCCTTCGACGACCGGATCACTGGCAGCACCGGCAGCGACACGCTGGACGGCGGCCAGGGAAACGACATGCTGCAGGGTGGCGGCGGGGCCGATGCTCTGGACGGCGGCGCGGGAACCGACATCGCCGACTACAGCCTTTCCAACGCCGCTATCGTCGCGGGCCTGGACGGGCGCGTCAATATGGGCGGCGACGCGGCGGGCGACAGCTTCCTCAATGTGGAAGGCCTTTCCGGCTCCGCCTTTGCCGATACTCTCTATGGTTCGGGTGATGACGACATATTGCGCGGCCAGGGCGGCAACGACCGGCTGAGCGGCCTCGCGGGCGCGGACGTGCTGGACGGCGGCACGGGCTTCGACACCGCAGACTACAGCGATTCCGACGCGGGCGTCGCGATCAACCTCGGCACCGGCAACGCATCGGGCGGCCACGCGGCGGGCGACATGCTGACTAGCATCGAAGCCGTGGTCGGCTCGGGCTTCAACGACAGCCTGATCGGCGGCGACGGCGCGGACAGCCTGACGGGCGGCGCGGGCGACGATACGCTGGCGGGTCGTGCAGGCGCGGACATTCTGGATGGCGACGCAGGCTTCGACATTGCCGACTATTCGGCCAGCGCCAGCGGCATCACGCTCACGCTCGACGGCAGCGTCGGACAGGGCGGCGACGCTGCGGGCGATACGGTTCTCAACATCGAAATGATCCTGGGCTCAGAATATGCCGACACCATCACGGGCGTCGGTGCCGATGAAGTGCTGGAAGGCGGCGGCGGTGCCGACCGGCTCTCCGGCGATGGCGGCCAGGATTTGCTGATCGGCGGCAGCGGCGACGACACGCTGCTGGGCGGCGCAGGCGGCGATACGCTTCAGGGCGGCGAAGGCAACGACCTGCTGAACGGCGGTGCAGGTGCCGATATCGTCGACGGCGGACTGGGCATCGACACGGCCGATTACTCCGACTCTGCCGCTGGCGTGACGATCACGCTGGATGGATCGACCGGCATCGGCGGCGACGCGGAAGGAGACGTCCTGTCCAGCATCGAAGTCGTCATAGGCTCCACCTTCGATGACGTGCTGACCGGACGCAGCGGCGCGGACCAGCTCGAAGGCGGCGCGGGCAACGACACCCTGCGCGGCGGCGCGAATACCGACACGCTCATTGGCGGCGATGGCGACGATTTCATCGAGGGCGGCGCAGGCGGCGACACGATCGACGGTGGCGCAGGACGAGACACAGCCGACTACAGTGCTTCGGGCGCGGGCGTCAGCGTTTCACTCGACGGCTCGACCGGCCTCGGCGGCCACGCGACCGGCGACGTGCTGTCCTCCATCGAACGCGTCATCGGTACGGCTTTTGCCGACACCCTGACCGGCGGCGCGGCGGATGAAGACCTGATCGGCGGCGGCGGCGACGATCGCCTGGAAGGGCGCGCAGGCGCGGACCTTCTGGACGGCGGCGCGGGCGCCGATACGGCGGACTATAGCGGCTCGGCACTTGGCGTGATCGTTGACCTGCTGACCGGCACCGGCACTGGCGGCGACGCGGAAGGAGATCAGCTCGTCTCCATCGAGAAGCTTGTCGGTTCCTCCGGCGCGGACACCCTGCGTGGCGCGGCCAGTGACGACGACATCTCCGGCGGCGCGGGCGACGACGTGCTCGTCGGGCGCGACGGTGCCGATACGCTCTCGGGCGGCGCGGGCAATGATACGCTGGAAGGCGGCGCGGGCGCTGACTTTCTCGACGGCGGTAGCGGCTTCGATACGGTAAGCTACGCCTCCTCACTTGTCGCGATCTCCGCTGGGCTGGACGGCAGCACCGGCACCGGCGGCGACGCGCAGGGCGACGTGATGACCGGCATCGAACGGCTGGTCGGATCGGACTTCAACGACACCCTAACCGGCGGCTTGCAGAACGACGAACTCGTCGGCGGCGCAGGCAACGACATCATCAGCGGCGCGGCAGGCAACGACACGCTACGCGGCGGCGATGGCGACGATACGCTGAATGGCGGCGCGGGCGCGGACGTGATCGACGGCGGCGCGGGAGCCGACACCGTGGATTATTCGACCTCCAGCGTGGCCGTCACCATCAACCTGGACGGCTCGGCCAGTTCGGGTGGCGATGCGACCGGCGACCAGTTGATCGGGATCGAGAATGTCACTGGCTCCAGCTTCGACGACACGCTGAACGGCAGCACTGCCGACGAGCGACTGACCGGCGGCGCGGGCGACGACATCATCACCGGCGGCGCGGGCAGCGACATCCTGATCGGCAGCAGCGGCGACGACCTGCTGGACGGTGGCGCAGGTGCGGACGAGCTTATCGGAGGCTCCGGCATCGACACCGCCAGCTATGCCAGCGCGACCGCAGGCGTGGCGGTTTCGCTGGACGGATCGCTCGGCACTGGCGGCGATGGCGCGGGCGACAGCCTGTCCGGCATCGAAATTCTCGAAGGCTCGGCTTTCGGCGACGTTCTGGGCGGCGGCGCGGGCGGTGACACCGTGCGCGGCGGCGCAGGCGACGATCGCATCTTGGGCAGCACCGGCGCGGATATCGTGGACGGCGGCGCGGGCTTCGATACCGTGGACTACACCGCGTCGGCCAGTGCGATAAACGTCACACTGGACGGATCGCTCGGCATCGGCGGCGATGCGTCCGGCGACCAGCTCATCAGCATCGAAGGCGTGATCGGCTCGACTCTGGACGACGTCATCACCGGCAGCAACGTGGCGGACGTTCTGGACGGCGGCGCAGGCAACGACACAGTCACGGGCGGCGGCGGCGACGATGACCTGCGCGGCGGCGCGGGTAATGACTTGCTGGACGGCGGCGCGGGCGCGGACCGGATCGACGGCGGCGGCGGCATCGATACCGTCGATTATTCGACGTCCACGTCCGGCGTCTCAGTATCCGTGGACGGTTCGACCTCGACGGGTGGCGCTGCGGAAGGCGACCAGCTTAGCAATGTCGAAAACCTGATCGGTTCGGACTTCGACGACATCTTGCTGGGCACTGCCGCTGGCGACACGCTGACCGGCGGCGCGGGCGACGATCGCCTGGGCGGCCGCGGCGGCGCGGATCGCCTGATCGGTGGCGCGGGTTTCGATACGGCAGATTACTCCGATGCGTCTGCAGGCATCGCTGTGTCCTTGGCAACGGGCACCGGCACGCAAGGTGACGCGGCGGGCGACACACTCAGCAGCATCGAACGGATCGTAGGCTCGGCCTTTGCCGACACCCTTGCCGGATCCTCGGCAGCGGACGTCATCGAAGGCGGCGCGGGCGACGACAGCATCACGGGCGCAGGCGGCGACGATACGCTGCTGGGCGGCGCGGGTAACGACACGATCGACGGCGGCGCAGGTGCGGACAGCATAGACGGCGGCACCGGCACCGACACGATCGACTACAGCGTGTCCGGTACAGGCGTCACGGTGAACCTGAATGGCGCTTCCAGCGTCGGCGGGCTTGCCGAAGGCGACCTGCTCAGCAACATCGAAGTGGTCTCGGGCTCCGCCTTCGCCGACACCTTGAACGGCAGCGCCGCTGACGAGCAACTGCACGGAAATGCAGGCGACGATATCCTGCGCGGTGGCGCAGGCGCCGACCTTCTGGATGGCGGCGCGGGCACCGACACGGCGGACTTTTCACTGGCGGGCGCTGGCGTGACCCTGAACCTCACTGCCGGCGGCACGGGCGGCGATGCGGCAGGCGATAGCTTCGCAAGCATCGAAATCGTCGAAGGCAGCGGCTTTGCCGACACCATCGGCGGCTCGGCCAATGCCGACGAACTGCACGGCAATGCAGGCGACGACGTGCTTCAGGGCGGCGCCGGTAACGACAGCCTCTCGGGCGGAACCGGCGACGACATACTGAACGGCGGCGCAGGCGCGGACGCCTTGTCGGGGGGCGCGGGCAGCGACACGGCGGACTATTCGACCTCGACCGGCGCGATCACCATCAATCTGGACGGTTCGCTGTCCGCGGGCGGCGACGCGCAGGGCGATACCCTGTCCTCCATCGAGAACGTCATCGGCTCAAGCCTTGACGACACGATCACCGGCACGAGCCAGAACGAAACCTTGGACGGCGGCGCAGGCAACGACATCCTGCGCGGCAATGCAGGCTCCGACACTTTGATCGGTGGCTTGGGCGACGATCTTCTGCTGGGCGGCGCAGGCGCGGATACGCTGATCGGCGGCTCCGGCTTCGATACCACCAGCTATGCGGGCTCCAGCGCAGGCGTGAACGTGCGCCTGGATGGCGGCCCCAGCACTGGCGGCGATGCCGAAGGCGACGTGCTCTCGGGCATCGAAGGCGTCACTGGTTCAGGGCAGGGCGACGTTATCATCGGCGGCAATGCCGACGACGTACTGGACGGCGCAGCGGGCGACGACAGCGTCACCGGCGGCGCGGGCAATGACATTCTGACGGGCGGCACCGGCGACGATATCCTGGCAGGCGGCCTGGGTGCAGACAGCATCGATGGCGGCAGCGGCACCGACACGGTCAGCTACGCCGATGCGGCGTCGGGTGTGGCCATCGGCCTGTCGGGCGCGGCAGGCACGGCCGGCGAGGCACTGGGTGATACGCTTGCCAATGTCGAGCGGCTCGTCGGTTCGGCCTTTGCCGACACATTGGGCGGCGGCGCAGGCGCTGAAACCCTGTTCGGCGGCGCGGGCGACGACATATTGCTGGGCAGCGCTGGCGCGGACACGCTGGATGGCGAAGGCGGCACCGACACTATCGACTACAGCGCCTCGGGTTCGGCGGTCACGGCCTATCTGGACGGCCGTGCGGGCAGCGGTGGCGACGCGGCGGGCGACGTGCTGCTGAATGTCGAACGGCTCGTCGGTTCCGCCAATGGCGACACCCTGATCGGCGGATCGCTGGCGGACAGCATCGACGGCGGCGCAGGCGACGACCGCCTCGAAGGCGCTGGCGGCAATGACAGCCTGGGCGGCGGCGCAGGCAATGACATCATCGTCGGCGGCGACGGCGCGGATCAGATCGACGGCGGCACGGGCACCGATACCGCAAGCTATGTCGACTCCACCTCGGCCGTCAGCATCGGCCTGGATGGCAGCGCGGGCACAGGCGGTACCGCACAGGGCGACACGCTGACCGGGATCGAAATCCTGCTCGGCTCCGACTTCGACGACACGCTGGGCGGCGGTGCAGGCGCAGAGACCCTGCGCGGGGCGCTGGGCGACGACGTGCTACGCGGTAGCGCGGGTGCGGATATACTGGACGGCGGCGTCGACACGGATACGGCCGATTACTCGGCCTCGGCGCAGGGCGTGACTGTCGGCCTCGACGGCAGCACCGGCATAGGCGGGGATGCAGCTGGCGATACGCTGACCGGCATCGAACGCATCGTGGGCTCGGCCAATGCCGACCGCCTGATCGGCGGCAATGACAGCGAAACGCTGGACGGCGGCGCAGGCAACGACGTGCTGACCGGCAGCCTTGGCAACGATACGCTGATTGGCGGCGCAGGTACGGACACGGCGGACTACTCCGCATCGAGCGCAGGCGTCACCGTGGCCCTCGACGGCAGCTTCGGCTCCAGCGGCGACGCATCGGGCGACCGGCTGGTCCAGATCGAGCGCATTGTCGGCTCGAACCAGGCGGACAGCCTCTCCGGTTCCATCGGCAGCGACATATTGGAAGGTGGCGCGGGCGACGACGTGTTGAGCGGCGGCGCTGGCAATGACAGCCTGCTCGGCGGCTCCGGCAATGACAGCATGGACGGCGGCGCAGGCGCAGACGCATTCGACGGCGGCAGCGGCGTCGACACCGTCAGCTTCGCAAATTCGGCCGGCGGCGTAACCATCGACCTGCTTAACGGCACCGGGACTGGCGGCGACGCGCAGGGCGACAGTTTTGTCAACATCGAACGCATCATCGGGTCCGACTTCGACGACAGCGTGACCGGATCGACCGGCGACGAGACAATCGAGGGCGGCGCAGGCGTGGACACCCTGTCCGGCGGCGCAGGCGCGGACATCATCGATGGCGGCACTGGCGACGACATCCTGTCGGGTGGCATTGGCGCGGACACGCTGGACGGCGGCGCAGGCTTCGACACCGCAGACTATTCCACTTCAGCAACAGGCATCCAGGTCATCCTCGACGGATCGAGCGCGTCGGGCGGCGATGCGGCAGGCGACACGCTGGTCCGCATCGAGCGCATCGTCGGCTCGGCCTTTGACGACATCATCACTGGCGGCTCCGCGGGCGAAACGCTGGAGGGCGCTGGCGGCAACGATACGCTTACCGGCAATGGCGGCGGCGACACGCTGCTTGGCGGTGCGGGCAACGACATACTTTCGGGTGGAGCGGGCGCGGACGTGCTGGACGGCGGCGCGGGCACAGATACGGCCGACTACAGCACGTCCACAACGGGCGTTACGGTCGTGCTGGACGGATCGACGGGCATCGGCGGCGATGCGCAGGGCGACAGCTATGTCAGCATCGAACGCGTGCTGGGCTCCGGCGATAGCGACGTGCTGACGGGCGGCGCTGGCGCAGACATACTCTCCGGCCAGGCAGGCGACGATATCATTTCCGGCGCTGCGGGCAATGACACCCTCCTCGGCGGATCGGGCGACGATATGCTGACCGGCGGCGCAGGCGCGGACAGCATCGACGGCGGCAACGGCCTCGACACCGTCAGCTACGCCGGGTCGGCACAGGGCGTCACGGCGTCCCTGGCAGGTACGATCGGCACAGGCGGTGACGCTGCCGGTGACGTGATCACCAATGCGGAAATCCTCGAAGGCTCGGCCTTTGCCGACAGCCTCTCCGGCCGCATCGGCGCGGACACGCTGCTCGGCGGCGCGGGCAACGACATCGTGTTCGGCAGCGCAGGCGCGGACACACTGGACGGCGGCGCAGGCACCGACACCGCCGACTATTCGGCATCGACGGCTGCCGTCACCGTCAACCTCGACGGCTCGGTTTCGCTGGGCGGCGACGCCGCTGGCGACACCCTCACCGATATCGAACGCGTCATCGGTTCGCTCAACGACGACACGCTGAACGGCACCAGTGCCGCCGACACGCTGGAAGGCAATGCAGGCGCGGACATATTGAACGGCGGCGCAGGTAATGACAGCCTGCTCGGCGGGGCAGGCGACGACCTGCTGCTCGGCGGAACCGGCGCGGACACGCTGGACGGCGGCGCGGGCACCGACACGGTCAGCTATGCAAGCTCCGCAAGCGCCGTGAACGTCGGCCTCGATGGCGGCGCGCAGACCGGCGGCGAAGCGGCAGGCGACACGCTCGCCAATGTAGAGCGGCTGATCGGCTCGGCCTTCGCCGACACGCTGCGCGGCGGCGCGGCGGCGGAAAGCATCAATGGCGGCGCAGGCGACGACACGATCCTGGGATCTGCAGGCGCAGACACGCTGGACGGCAATAGCGGCTTCGACACCGTGGACTATTCGGCCTCGGCCGCAGGCGTGACGATCGGCCTTGGCGGCGCGGCGGGCATTGGCGGCGATGCGGCAGGCGATCAGCTCATTTCGGTCGAGCGAATCATCGGTTCGGCCCAAAACGACGTGCTGACCGGCGCGACCGCCGACGACACGCTGATCGGCGGCGCGGGCGCGGACATCATCTCGGGCGGCTTTGGCAGCGACACACTGCAGGGCGGCACCGGAGACGACATACTGACCGGCGGCGCAGGCAGCGACGCGATCGACGGCGGCGCAGGCACCGACACGGCGGACTATTCCGCATCGGTCGGCGCAGTGACCGTCAATCTCGACGACCTCGCCAGCAGCGGCGGCGACGCCGATGGCGACATGCTGACCAGCATCGAGCGCGTGCTGGGCTCGGCGCAATCCGACATCATTCGCGGTGGCGCGGCCGACGAACAGCTTTATGGCAATGCCGGCGACGACATCCTCGTCGGCGGCGGGGGCGCGGATCGTCTCGAAGGCGGCGCAGGCACCGACACAGCCGATTATGCGGGAGCGACCGGCGGCGTTGCCGTGGCCCTGGACGGCACGGCAGGCACCGGCGGAGACGCAACGGGTGACACGCTCTTCACCATCGAACGCCTGCTCGGCTCGGCCTTCGACGATACGCTCGGCGGATCGGCCAATGGCGACGAACTGGCGGGCGGCGCGGGCGCGGACACGATTTCGGGCGGCGCAGGCGACGATATTCTCGCTGGCGGCTCGGGCGATGACACGCTGATCGGCGGCGCGGGCGCGGACCAGTTCGACGGCGGCATCGGCTTCGACACGGCAAGCTATGCAGGCGCTCTCGGCGCAGTCACTGTCTATCTCGACGGCACATCGGGCAGCCGCAACGATGCGGCAGGCGACATCCTCGTCAATATCGAGCAGTTGATCGGCTCTGCATTCGACGATCGCATGTTCGGCGGCAATGGCGCGGAAACCCTGCTGGGTGGCCTTGGCGCAGACCTGCTCCAGGGCGGCGGCGGCGACGACACCCTGCGCGGCGAAGCAGGCGACGATACGCTGGCGGGCGGCCTCGGCGCGGACATCATCGACGGCGGCGCGGGAACCGACATCGCGACCTATGCCACGTCATTGGCAGGCGTGACGCTTTACATGGACGGCACCGTCTCGGTCGGCGGTGATGCGGAGGGCGATGTCCTTACCGGCATCGAGTCCGTTATCGGCTCCAGCCAGGCTGACAACATCTATGGCTCCACCAGCGGCGATCTGGTCGATGGCGGCACGGGCGACGACATTCTCTACAGCAGTGCAGGCGCGGACATCCTGACCGGCGGCAGCGGCTTCGACATGGTGGATTATTCCAACAATGCGGTGGCCGTGACTGTGTACATGGACGGCACGGCATCGACCGGCGGCTTTGCTGCAGGCGACGTGCTGAACGGCGTAGAGCAGGTCATCGGCACCAGCCAGAACGACAGCATCACCGGCTCCGCCAATGCCGACACCATCCTCGGTGGTGCAGGCGATGACGTACTCACGGGCGCGGCTGGCAACGACAGCCTCTCCGGCGGCACCGGCGACGACACATTGGTCGGCGGCGCAGGCGCGGACAGCCTCGACGGCGGCGCGGGCACTGACACCGCAAGCTACGCCGCAGCCGCTGCAGGCGTGATCGTGCGCATGGATGGCGTCGCCAGCAGTGGCGGCGACGCCCTGGGCGACACGCTGACCAATATCGAGCGCGTTATCGGATCGGCCTATGGCGACACGATCGCCGGCAGCGCGGGCAATGACCGCATCGAAGGCGGCGCGGGCGACGATGTGCTTCAAGGCAATAGCGGCATCGACCAACTGTTCGGCGACGACGGCAATGACACGCTTTCGGGCGGCGCAGGTGCGGACGCGCTGGATGGCGGCGCAGGCACCGACATAGCGGACTATTCCGCATCGGCCACAGGCGTCACTGCCTATCTCGACGGCACCGCAGGCATTGGCGGCGACGCGAATGGCGACACCCTCGTCAACATCGAAACCCTACGCGGCTCGGCCAATGCCGATACTCTTTACGGCAGCACAGGTGCCGACAGCCTGATCGGCAATTCCGGCGACGACACGCTGATCGGCGGCGCGGGAGCCGACGCGCTAACGGGCGGCGACGGCTTCGACACGGCAAATTATTCGGCATCGGCCGCCGCCGTCGCCATCAACCTTGCGACAGGTACCGGAACGGGCGGCGACGCACAGGGCGACACGCTCTCCACGATCGAGCGAGTCGTCGGATCGGCCAATAACGACACTCTGACAGGTTCGGCCAATGCCGATAGCCTTGTTGGCGGCGCGGGCGACGACGCCCTCGACGGCGGTGCCGGCGGCGACACATTGGACGGCGGATCGGGCGACGATACGCTCGTCGGCGGTCAGGGCAGCGATACGCTGGACGGTGGCATCGGCACCGACACGGCGGACTACTCCGCGTCGACGGCGGCAGTCACCGTCTACAATAACGGCATCGACCAGGGCGCTGGCGGCAGCGCCACCGGCGACACCCTCCTCAACATCGAACGGATCATCGGCTCCACATTCGGCGACACGCTGATCGGCGGCGCGAACGCGGACATATTGATCGGCCAGGACGGCAATGACGTGATCGAAGGCGGCGCAGGCGCCGACGCCATCGACGGCGGCAACGGCACCGACACGGCTTCCTACGAACATGCCACCAGCGGCGTCACCGTCAGCCTCGCCACCAACAGCGGCACTGGCGGCGAAGCCAATGGCGACACCCTCGTCTCCATCGAACGTCTGCTGGGTTCGGACTATGCCGACACGCTGGCAGGCGGCGCATCGGCGGAAACGCTGGACGGCGGCGCAGGGGACGACGTGCTGATCGGCAGTGCAGGCGCGGATACGCTGACCGGCGGCGCAGGCTTCGACCGAGTCAGCTACGCCGCTGCGGCGGCCGGAGTAACCGTGAATCTCGATGGTTCCTCCGGCAGCGGCGACATTGCCGCTGGCGACCGCCTGACCGGCGTGGAGTCCGTCATTGGATCAGCCTTCGCCGATACGATCACCGGCACCTTCTCCGACGACACGCTGCTTGGCGGCGATGGCGATGACGTAGTGTCGGGCGGCACCGGCGTCGACATACTGATGGGCGAAGGCGGCAACGACACGCTACGCGGCGACGGCGGCGCAGACCAGATGGATGGCGGCGCGGGCATCGATACCGTCAGCTACAGCACCTCCAGCTCGGCAGTCATCATCGACCTTACCCAGGGCACGGCGTCCGGCGGCGACGCGGCGGGCGACACCTTTGCCAATGTCGAGCGCTTCGTCGGATCCCGCCTTGGCGACATCCTGATCGGCGGCGCGGGCGCAGACAATTTCGACGGCTTCGATGGCGACGACTTGCTGCGCGGCGAAGCGGGTGACGATGTGCTGGCGGGCGGCATCGGCGACGATACGCTGATCGGTGGCGCAGGCGCTGACGCGCTGACGGGCGGCAGCGGCATCGACACCGCCGACTACTCGGCGTCGGCTTCGGCGGTCACGATCCGCATGGCAGCAGCATCCAGCGGCGGCGATGCCGAAGGCGACACGCTTTCCGGCATCGAGAAAGTCGTCGGCTCGGCGTTTAATGATCGTTTCGAGGGCAGCAGCGCCAACGAGGATTTCACGGGCGCGTCGGGCAACGACAGCTTCATCAACAGCGCGGGCGCGGATATCTATCGCGGCGGCGACGGCGTGGACACCGTCGATTATTCGGCGTCGCTTTCCAGCGGCATGAAGATCTATCTCGACGGCAGCTTCGGCACCGCCGGCGACGCGGCGGGCGACCAGATCTTCGACGTCGAGATCGTGATCGGTTCGGGGCAGAACGATGAGATAACGGCCAGCGCCAATGGCTCGACGATCTTGTCAGGCGCAGGCGACGACTTCCTGTTCGGCGCGAATGGCGCGGATATTCTGAACGGCGGCGAGGGCAACGACATTATCGCCAGCGGCCTCGGCGCGGATCAGCTTATCGGCGGCAACGGCACCGATACCGCCGATTATCGCAACTCCGGCGCGGCAGTCACAATCGCCAACGATGGCACTGCAGGATCGGGCGGTTGGGCCGCAGGCGACACACTGTCGGGCATAGAACGGATCGAAGGCTCGCTTGCCTATGGCGATACTCTTCGCGGCGGCACCACGGCGTCCACGGTCCTGTGGGGCTGGGGCGGCAACGACACCTTCATCAGTTTTGCACAGGCCGACACCATCGACGGCGGCACTGGCACCGATACCGTAGACTATACCGGCTCACTCGCAGGGATCACCCTGCGACTCGATGGTACGGCCTCTTCCGGCGGTAACGCAGCGGGCGACATGATACAGTCAGTCGAACGCGTCCTCGGCTCCTCCTACGCCGACACGATCTACGGCACCGGCGTCAACGAAACGCTGTTCGGCAATGACGGCGACGATACGCTGGTCGGCGGATCGGGCGCGGACACTCTCGATGGCGGCGCAGGCTTCGACACTGCCGATTATTCCTCGTCGGGCGGCATCTCCGTCCGCATGGACGGCCAGGCAGGCGTTGCAGGCGACGCAAATGGCGATATCCTTATCAACATCGAACGCGTCGTCGGGTCCGCGCTGGCTGACATCATCATCGGTTCAGACAATGCAGACACCATCCTGGGCGGCGCCGGAGACGATCTGATCGCCGCCGGCCTTGGCGCGGACACGATCGACGGCGGCGCGGACATCGACACGGTGGACTATAGCGGCTCGACGAGCGGCCTTATCGTAAACCGCAACAATGCGGCCCTCTCCACCGGCATCGCCCAGGGCGACACCTTCGTCAATGTCGAGCGTTTCACGCTGTCAGGCTCCGCCGATACCTTCGTAGCGTCCGCCAGTGCCGAAACCATAAACGGCGGCGGCGGCACAGATACGGTGGACTACAGCGTCAGCACCGCGGGGATTTCCATCAATCTGGGTAGCAACGGCGGCGGCGGCTACGCGGCCGGCGACAGCTATATCAGCATCGAGAACGCCATCGGGACGGCCTATAGCGATGTGATCATCGGCTCGGGCAGCGCTAACAACATTCAGGGCGGGGACGGCGACGACACCATTCAGGGCGGTGGCGGCGCGGACGTGATGGACGGCGGCACGGGGACCGACACCGCGAGCTATTCCAACAGCGGTGCGGGCGTCACCGTGTCGCTGCTAACCGGCTCCGGTACGGGCACCGGCACAGATGCGGCAGGCGACACCCTCACGAACTTCGAAAACCTGCAAGGCTCCAATTCTATCGATGTCCTGAGCGGCGATAACAACGCGAACATCATCTGGGGCGGGCTTGGAGGCGACACCCTCTCCGGCAATGGCGGCGCAGATACGCTGTACGGCGAAGACGGCAACGACACGCTGAACGGAGGCTCCGGCGCAGACACCATCTATGGCCAAGCCGGCAATGACACCATCGATGGCGGCAGCGGCGCGGATGTGCTGGACGGTGGCCTCGACATCAACACCCTGACCTACATCTCCGCCTCGTCGGGCGTAGCCGTGTCGCTGCTGGCGGGGACCGGTACCTTGGGCGATGCGGCGGGCGATACGCTGCTCAACTTCGTCAATCTCAATGGGTCGAATTCCGCCGATACCTTGACGGGCGATGCCGTCCAGAACGTGATCAACGGCAATAACGGCGATGACATCATCGACGGCGGCGCGGACAATGACACGCTGAACGGCGGCGTTGGCAATGACATCATCATGGGCGGCGCTGGCACGGACAAGAACGACGGCGGCGACGGCACCGACACCATCGACTACAGCCTCAGCGCCGCGGGCGTGACCGTCGATCTGGGAGGCACCGGCCAGGGTGGCGATGCGCTGGCCGACACCTATGTCTCGATCGAAAACATCACGGGCTCGGGGAATAATGATACGCTGATCGGCACCAGCGGCGTGAATGTCATCCTAGGCGGTGCGGGCAACGATCGCCTGTCCGGCTTGGCAGGCAACGACACGCTTAATGGCGGCGATGGTGACGACATGATCAGCGGCGGCGCGGGCGCGGACACGATCATCGGCGGCCTTGGCACCAACACCCTCTACTTCGGCACCGATCCCAATAATCCGGCGAATGTATCGCTGAGCACCGGCGTCACCATCTACCTCAATGGGACGACACAGGGCGTGGGCGGCGATGCGGCAGGCGACACCTACACCAATATGCAGGTCGTCTATCTCACCAACCAGAACGACACGGCTTATGGCACGAACGCGGATGAATGGTTCCGGGGCCTGGGCGGCGCCGACACCATCGACGGTGGCGCAGGGATCGATACGGCATCCTATGCAGGCGCCGGGACGGGAATCAGCATCGGCCTCGATGGCGTGGCGGGTACGCTGGGCGAAGCGGCAGGCGACCGCCTGACCAACATCGAGATCCTGGTGGGCACGAACCTGAACGATACGCTCTGGGGCAGCGCCGGCGACAACCGGATTTACGGCAACGACGGCGCGGATGTGATCCGGGGCGATGCTGGCGCGGACCTGATCGATGGCGGCAGCCAGGCAGATACCGTCGACTATTCCGCGTCGGCCAGCGCCGTCACGGTACGCCTCGACATTACTAATGGCGCTGGCGGCTCGGGCGGCGATGCGGCGGGCGACAGCTATGTCAGCATTGAGAATGTCACGGGCAGCCTGAACGCAGACATTTTGTACGGCACCAGCGGCGACAACGTGTTGAACGGCAACGATGGCAACGACTATCTGCACGGCGGCGCGGGTGCCGATCAGTTGAACGGCGGAGCGGGCATAGACACTGCCGACTATGCGGACTCAGGCAGCGCCGTCACGCTCAATCTGGACGGCACGACATCGGCGAATGGCGACGCGCAGGGCGACGTCCTGCTTTCGATAGAGGCCGCCATCGGCTCGGCGTACAACGACACCATCATCGGCTCCAACGCCAATGAGACGTTGAGCGGCGGCAATGGCAATGACGATATTCGCGGCAATGTCGGCGACGACATCCTGAATGGCGACGGTGGTAACGACACGCTGAGCGGTGGCTCCGGCGCCGACACCATCGATGGCGGCGCGGGCACCGACATTGCCACCTATGCCCTCTCGACGGCAGGCGTGGTTGCCTATCTGGATGGCGTCACGCTCGGCACCGGCGGCGAAGCCCAGGGCGATCGCCTCTCCAACATCGAAACGTTGGTAGGGTCCGACTATGACGACATGCTATACGGAACCACCGGCAGCCAGACGCTGATCGGCGGCAGCGGCAACGACATCCTTGTCGGTGGCGCAGGCGGGGACTCTCTGGACGGCGGCCTGGGCACGGACACCGTGTCCTACATCACGTCGGCGGCTGGCATCGCCGCCAGCTTCGCCAGCGGGTCGCTGGTCGTCACCGGCAGCGATGCGTCAGGCGATACGTTCACTTCCATCGAAGGCGTGGCAGGCACCAACTTCGCCGACAGCCTGAGCGGCGGAACGGTCAGTGAGCGACTGGATGGCGGCTTGGGTGACGACATCATCTACGGCAGCGTGGGTGCGGACATTCTGATCGGCGGCGGCGACACCGACACCATCGATTACAGCGCATCCAGCGCCGCGGTTTCCCTATCCCTGGCTGGCGGAGCGCAGACCGGCGGTGACGCGGCAGGCGATACGCTGAGTGGCTTTGAGATCGCCATCGGCAGCGCACATGCAGACACGATGGCAGGCAGCACCGGCGAAGACACACTCTATGGACGTGACGGCAACGATACGATCCAGGGTGGCGCGGGCGCGGACAAACTTTATGGCGAGGCTGGCAACGATACGCTGGTCGGCGGCACGGGCTCGGACACTATGGACGGCGGCGCAGGCACCGACACGGCGAGCTACGCATCGTCGGCGTCCGGCATCAGTGCCTATCTCAACGGCCAGTCGGGTTCCGGCGGCGACGCGCAGGGCGACGCCCTGACGGCAATCGAAAACCTGCTGGGTTCGGATTATGCCGATACGTTGACAGGCGATGGCAACGCGAACACGCTGGACGGTGGCCTCGGCAACGATACGCTGGTCGGCGGTGCAGGCGCGGACGTGCTGATCGGCAACACCGGCTCCGATACCGCCAGCTACGCCAACGCAAACGCAGCCGTTATCGCAAGTCTGGCCAATGCCGCTGGCAATACCGGAGATGCGGCGGGTGACAGCTACAGTGGCGTCGAAAACCTGACCGGCTCAGTGAATAACGATACGCTGACGGGCGATGGAAGCGCCAACGCGCTGGACGGCGGTAATGGCGACGACATTCTGATCGGCGGGCTCGGCTCGGATGCCCTGACGGGCGGCGCGGGCATCGATACCGCAGACTATAGCGGCGCGGGCGCAGCGGTGACCGTCTACATGAATGGCACCGCCGGAAGCGGCTCGGACGCTGCGGGCGATACGTTGAGCGGCATCGAAATCATCATCGGCTCGGCCTTTGCCGACATGCTGATCGGTGACGCGGGCGCCAACACGCTGGTCGGCGGCGATGGCAACGACATACTGGCGGGCGGGCTCGGCGCGGATACGCTGACGGGCGGCTCCGGCAACGACACGGCAAGCTATGCCAATTCTACCGCAGGCATCACAGCCAATCTCGCCAACAGCCTCGCCAATACGGGTGAAGCTACGAGCGACAGCTACAGCAGCATCGAAAGGCTGATCGGCTCGGCCTTTGCCGACATGCTGAGCGGCGACGCAGGCGCGAACACGCTGAGCGGCGGCAACGGCGACGATATCTTGTCAGGTGGCGCAGGCGGGGACGTTCTGGACGGCGGGGCCGGCAACGACACCGCCAGCTACGCGAGTGCCTCCAGCGGTGTCGTCGCCAGCCTGGCCAACAACGCGTCGAACACCGGCGATGCGGCGGGCGACAGCTACATCGCAATCGAGCATCTGACAGGCTCGGCCCAGGCCGATACGTTGATCGGCAATGGATCGGCCAATACCCTGAACGGCGGCGCGGGCAACGACACCCTGATCGGTGGCGGAGGCGCCGACATACTGACAGGCGGTGCTGACACCGACACGGCCGATTACTCGGGCTCGGCGGCGGCAGTCTTGCTCAACCTGTCCGGCGCGACCGGAACAGGCTCGGCAGGCGATGCCGCTGGCGACACTCTCAACGGAATGGAGCGTGTCACCGGCAGCAGCTTCAACGACGGCTTCACACTGAATCTGGCGCAAGCCTGGTCAGTCGATGGCGGCGCTGGCTATGACACGGTGACGCTCGCCAACAGCGGCGGCCCGGTGAACAGCGGCAGCCTGCTCAGCGTCCTCACCCATACCGAGGAAATCGACTTCGGTGGCACCGGCGTTCAGGGCAGCCTCAACATCGATGCCAATTTCATCCAGTCGATCGTCGGCAGCGGCAACACGTCGCACCTGACCGTCAACTTCGATGCCAATGACAGCCTGACCATGGACGCGTCCGCGCACTACACGCAGGCAGGCAATGAATATACGCTCTACAGCGACGCGAACATGACAACGGAAGTTGCGCGCCTCAGCGTGATCTGAGGAGTCAGTCCCGGAATATCGGCGGGCGTTTCTCCATGCCCGCCGCCACGGCCTCGCGGTGATTGGCCGAAGCCAGCAATGCCGCCTGCTCACGCGATTCTTCGACCAATATGGCGGCGGCATCGCTTTCCAGATTGAGCAGCCGCTTGCTGGCCCGGATCGCGTCGGGGCTGGAGGCCGCAATGCCGCTTGCCATGCTCATGGCCATGGCAAGCGGGTCGTCCGCGACATGCGTCACCACGCCTGCCTGTTCGGCCTCTTCCGCCTTCATCCGCTTGCCCGTAAATATGATTTCGCGAGCCACGTCGCTGCGCACAATGCTGCGCAGCAATGCGATGCCTCCCATATCCGGCGCAAGGCCCCAGCGGATCTCCATCATCGCGCATTCCAGATCCCGCGCGGCAATCCGAATGTCCGCGCCGAGCATCACCTGAAACCCCGCTCCGAAAGCGAAGCCATGCGCGGCTACAATCACCGGCACAGGCAGGGTGTGCAAGCCCCAGGCACATTGCTGGAAGACGTTCGCGTCACCATGCGTCCGCGGCATCAGATCCGGCAGGCTCGTATCGGCAAGCACCTCCAGGTCCAGCCCCACGCTGAATGCGCGTCCCGCACCTGACAGCACGACGCAGCGGATATCCTTCCGCCCGGCGATCTGATCGATCCGCTCGGCAAGCGCCGCAAACTGCGCCGCATCGAACGCATTCATCTTGTCCGGCCGGTTCAGGCGCAAATGCCCTATCCCGTCCGACACCTCCAGCAAGACACGTCGCTGCCGTTTGTCCTGCGCACCGGATGTCATCCAGCCTCTCCTAAGTCACTGAAATCACGTGTTGGAAATATGCAAAGTGCGTTACGGTCCTCTACTTCACACTCTGCATTCGGGGGTTATGGCAAGCCGCTAATCTTCAACCAGATCAAGATAGGCGACAACATCGTTGCTGGTCTGGAGAAACAATCCCGCCTGCACATCATCCGGTTCTGCCGCGGCGATCGCCAACGCCTCACCTAACGGGCCATAGAACAGCGTAGAGGCCGTACCACCCTCCCCGTCATCAAGGTAATAGAGCCGCACGGCCACTTCGCTGGATATCGTTCGCATCCCGGCATAATGCTGCTCAACGCGATAGCAGGCAATGAGGAACAGGCATGAACGACCGGCTCAGCTCAATCATTGCAGACATTGCGCTCGAGATGGCCCACATATCCGATCGTGGAACGGTAGCCAATTATATCGCGCCTCTGGCGGCCGTCCCAGACAGCCGCTTCGGCATCGCTGTCATAGAGCTGGATGGCACCTGCCATGTCGCGGGCGACGCAGACACTCCGTTCTCGATCCAGAGCATTTCCAAAGTGTTCGGCCTTACTCTTGCACTTGGGATGGTCGGCGACGCCTTGTGGAAGCGAGTCGGCCGCGAGCCTTCAGGAAGCGCCTTCAACTCCATCGTGCAGTTGGAGGCCGAGCAGGGCATCCCCCGCAATCCCTTCATCAATGCCGGTGCCATCGTGGTCTCGGACATTTTGCTGGGTCGGCACCAGCCCGGCGAGACGATCGGAGAGATATTGCGCTTCGTGCGCGGTCTGGCCGGCGACGAAAGCATCATGATCGACGAGGAAGTCGCTCATGCCGAGCAGGAGACGGGCTTCCGCAACATGGCATTGGCGCAATATATGCGCGCCTTCGGCAACATCCATCACTCCGTCGAACGTACCTTGGGTGTGTACTTCCATCAATGCGCCCTGGCCCTGAGTTGCCGACAGCTGGCATTGGCAGGACGATATCTGATGTGCGGCGGCATAAACCCTGAGACGGGGCGCACGATCGTCTCACGGCAGCGGGCGCGCCGTATCAACGCAGTGATGATGACGTGCGGCCATTACGACGGATCGGGCGAATTCGCCTATCGAGTGGGTCTTCCCGGCAAATCGGGCGTAGGTGGCGGCATTCTTGCCGTAGCGCCCGGCATCGCATCCATCGTCGTGTGGTCGCCCGGCCTAAACGCGCGCGGCAATTCGCAACTCGGCACATTGGCGCTCGAACGGCTCGTGCAGCGTACCGGATGGTCCGTGTTCGATCCGGCCGAAATGCTCTAGCGGGCTGCTGCGCGCGCCGCGAACTTCGGCATGGCGGGCGCTTCGAGGGCCAGCATCTGGCTAAGTTCCTCTTCCTCGATCGGTTCATCAAAGCGCAGGCCGAAACCCTGGGGGCTGGTGCTCATGATCCGGCCGAATACCTCCACCGGACCCACGGTCAGACAGATCGGCACGTCGCGGCGATCCATGAGATAGGCAAGGCGCGGGCGGAACATCGCCCCACCACTGGAAAGATCGATCACCCGGCCTTCGAAACTCGCCATCCGGTCAATGACCATCAGCGATCCCTCCAGCTTGCAGGCGTAACGCGCGGCGGAGCGGCTGAAGGTTGGTTTTGTACCAAAGAGGCGGCGCAAGGATAATGTCATGTTACGATGCCTTCCTGTTCGTTTCGGCGGCCGCGGCCGGCAGCGATGACTCATGCTCCTGCGAAAGGTTCATGCGCCGGCGCAGCAAGTCCATTTCCTGCCGCGCACCGTGAAGTTCGGCGGCGAGATCGGGAGTGCCTTCCGCACGGGGGGCGCTGCTTTGCAGTTGATCCAGCATCGCCGTGAGACGCGCCTGGTTGCGCTCATTCTGCGCGATCATATTCGCGAGCATCGCATGGTCGCTGCGTCGTCCCGCCTCCAGCTGGCCGATCGAATGATCGAGCGCCTGCTCCACCGAACGCGCGAATTTGCGCTGGCTAAGCGTGACATCCCGTACTTCCGCGCGCAGTTTCTTCCGCTCGCGCCGTGCCAGGGTGGAGGGGCTCGGGGCCCATAAAATCGAGAGCCAACCACGCCGGACATCCGGCCCGGCTCCCACGGGAGTAGCCATCATCGGCGCATCGGCGCTGTACGCCAGCAGTTCCGACTGGAGGGCAACCATCCGATCCAGCTGTTGGTGAAGCTGCGGTCCGTCCAGCATTCCCTGCCGATCGATCCCGGCGTTCATGCCTTCCAGCATATGCCGGATAGCCGCGCGGTCGCGCTCCGCCATATCGAAAAGACCTTGGAATTGTCCGACCATCAACGTCTGATTATGCGCCAGTTCGGCCACGACATCGGCGATCGGCTGGAGCAGCGGCGTCGGGTCGGAAACTTGCTGCACCGACTGCGACAAGGTGGTCACGGCGTCGGCCATATGCACGATTGACCGCTGAGCGTCCGCATTGATGTTCGCGCCGCCCGCAACGGCTTCGCGCAAATCCCGTAGCTGCTTGCCGCCCATCTCCAGCGCCCGCACGACGCCGCTCAGGTCGCCAGTCGAGCGGGCCGCGGCCTCGCCGTTCGGGTTTTCGAGAGCCGCAAGGTTCGAGAGCCAATGCTCGAACTCGTTGCGCAGCGTCTTCATGGCGCTGGTCATGAAGCGTTCCAGCGCGCCAAGCACCATCGAGGTCATCAGGCCGAAAAGCGATGAGGAGAAGCCGACGGACATGCCGTTCAGCGGCGCCTTCATGCCCTCGATCAGCTTGCCGAAGCTATCGCCGCCAGCATTTCCGGACACATCCATGCCGCCGATGAGGTCGCCCACCGAATGGACGGTCTTCATGAGGCCCATGAATGCGCCGAGCAGGCCCAGGAACACCATCAGGCCGGAGAAATAGATGAGCGTCGACTTGCGGTCGTTGATGCGCTGATCAACGTCGTGCAACAGCACCTGCACCGTCGCATTGGAAATCTGCAGGCCGTCCTGCTTGCCAAGTTCCTCGGTAATCAGCCGATAGCCCTGGCCCAGCAGCTCCGGTTCCTGGAACACGATCGCCGGATGCTTGTAGAAATCGAGCGGCCGCCGCGAACGGTCGCCATAATCGACCTTGAGCGCCTTGAGCGCCAGCACTTCGTTCCTGAGGTTGAGAACATGGCGGAACGCGATGCCCGCCGCGAGGCCGAACACGGCGAAGATCGACAGGTTCAGCGCGACCTTGGCCTGAATGCCCGCGATCACGAATTCATGCGCGTAGATGCCGAGGCCCAGCAGCACCAGCATGACCGCAGTCATTTTCAGAAGTTCGGACCGGATTTTCTGTTCCATTGTCACGTATACTTTCGCTGGTAGTGCGGCATCAGGGTTTCAGCACGACGCGGACGTTGTGGCCGTCCTTGGAGGACGGGTCCGTCACGCGGATCTGGGTATAGATATCGGCAGGCTTGATCCCGGCCCGCACGAGCAGGTTGCGCGTCATGGCCGCGCGGTAGAAGGCCAGCCGCTGCGCTTCGGTAATCGAGGAAGTCTGCGGCGCGAACGACCAGATTTCATACTTCATGCCCGCCGCCTGGCGCGTGCTGAGGAAGTCCGTGACTTGCTTGGTTGCGTCGTCGTTATAGCGAACGGCCATGGGCTCGAACGTAACGCGCAACAGCACGTCGGCAGTCTTGACTTCCACGCCCTTGCTGTCGTCGGGCTGCTCCATCGCCTTGATCTGCAGCTTGAGCGTATCAGGCGTTTCGCGCGTCCGGATGGTCAGTTGCTCGCTACCGTTGATCGGCTTGTCCGTCCGCAAGACATCACCTAGCTCGGCATTGGACTTCCCCGCTTCGGCAGTGACTTGCGAAGTGACGGTCTCGCCATTCCGATCCTTGGAAGACGACGACGCGTTATCGATACTGTCGCTGGTCTTGTGTTCCTTGGCCTCCATCTGAGCCTTGATCGTCTGGAGCGTGCGCTGCGACAGGACCATCACGGCCGCGCTCATGATGACGAGCAGGAAGGTGACGACCATGATCACGGTCGTCAGCACATCGACGAATGCCGGCCAGTGATTGACTTCGCCTTCTGCTGAAGCACCCGCCACGTACGTTCCCCAAGGATAGGCCGCGCATCAATGCGCAGACCAGTTTCACAGATGTTGGTAGACAATTAACCTTAACAAACCCTCACCAGCATCGTGGGTCAGGCGGCTTGGTTCGCGGCCTGCTGGCCCCGCATCATCATCAGGATCTCGGCACGGGGGCGGTCGGCGAAAATCTTGCCTTCTTCGAGCCAGATCACGCGGTCCACCAGATCGAGCAACGCCATGCGATGCGTAGCGATAATCAGCGTCCTATCCTTCGCAACGTCGCGCAAACCCTCGATCACTGCCTGTTCACTGTTGATGTCCATCGCGGCCGTGGGTTCATCCAGAAGCAGGATCGGCGGATCGCGCAGGAGCGCACGCGCCAGGATCACCGACTGCCTTTGCCCGCCGGACAGCTTGACGCCATTCGGTCCCACGTTGCGGCCATAGCCTTCCACACTGCGGCTGACGAAACGGTCCAGGCCGGAAGCGGCGATGGCCCGCTCGACTATATCAGCCTCCGGTTCCGGAAGCCCAAGCAATATGTTCCCCCAGATCGAGGTATTGAACAGCGTCGCGTCCTGCGCCGAATAGGAAATGCTCTGCCGGAGGTGGCTGACGCCATATTGGTCTATCGCGTTGCCATCGATGGTGATGGCACCACCTTGCGGCTGATGCAGTCCCGCCAGCAACTGAAGCAGCGAAGACTTGCCCGATCCCGACCGGCCGATGAGCGCGATCTTCTCGCCCGGCTTGATAGAGAGCGTGATGTCCTTGAGGCTCGGCGTTGCTGCTTCGGCATAGGAGAACACGACGTTCTGCAGCCGGATGTCGCCCTTGATGGCGCGAGTCTTCACGGCAGGGTCCGATGTTTCGCGCTCGGGCTCAGCGCCCAGGATTTTGGAGAGGGCGGCAAATTGCGACAGGCTCTGATAGCCTTTCGACACGATGGAAATGGCTGCGGACACCGGCACCATGGCGCGCCCGGTCAGCATCGTGACGGCCACCAGCGCACCCGTGGTCATGATCCCCGCCTTGATCTGGAACACGCCGATGATCACCACCATCACGGTCACCATCTGCACCAGCAGCCCCGCCATGGACGCGGGAAGGTCGCTCCACTTGCGGGCAACCCTGGAACTGATGCCGATATGGTCGGACACTATGTCCCATTGGCGCAGGAAGTGGCGCTCGGCCTGATTGGCCTTGATCGTCGTCAGCCCCTCGGTGACATCGACCACCAGATTGCTGCGCGCATGCATCAGCTTCGATGAGCGGCGGCTCGACAGCTTCAGCGCGTAGGCGGCGGTGATCCCGACCAGCACCATTGCGCTTGCGCCGACGATCGGTCCTGCCACGGCCCATCCGCCGATCAGCATGATGAGGGCAATGTAGCCGAAGAAAAACGGCACATCGATGCAGAAGGTCACGACGGCCTGAGGCACCAGCAGCGCCAGTCCCTCCACATCGCGTAAAGCCGTCATCAATCCGCCGACGCTGTTGTCCGCATGTCCGACTCGCGCGTGGAGATACGATGCCATGGCGCGATTCTGGATCGCCTGGCCGACACGAACACCTACGGCATCGATGAAGCCGCCGCGAACATGCTTGAACACGAATTCGAAGACGAGGACGATCGCAACGCCGGCAGACAGCGCCCAGAGCGACTCGATCGCCAGATTGGGCACCACGCGATCATAAACAGCGCGCATATAAAGCGGTATCGCCAGAGCGCACAGGTTGAGGAGCGCGGCGGCGAGGAGGAGTTGACCGAGTCGCTTGCGTTCGCTCAGGAACGTACCAAGCAGCCAGAGGCGCGGATTACGGCGGACGAACGTACGCTCGTCGTCCAGATCCAGGCCGTTCGCAGGGTCGATGTGGCCGCAGACCAGTACATCTTCGCTGACCAGATCCTTGAGTATCGGCAACGGCACCGTCTTCTCGCCGGTCGCATCGATGATGGTCGCATGAGGATCGTCGCTCAATCCGACCAGCAACACCGATGCACCATCACGCAACTGCATGATTACGGGAAGGTCCTGCGGCGTGAGGCTGGCCAGTGGGCGGACGTCCCACCGGGCGTCGAGGCCGGCGCGCGCCATCGCAATCGGTGCGAGGCGCGGGTCCATGAAACCATTCGGAAGCGGCAAGGCTGCAATCAGCATGTCACGCGGCGTTGGCTTGCCGCAGAGCGCGCTGAGCCGCTCAAGACACGTCACCAGCGAAGCCGGCTCGACCGAGCCGTGCCAATGGCGGGCCGCCGCCATGCCTTCCCGGGCGCGGGAATGGGGTGAGGGCGCCAAACCAATGGCGCCCGCTATCCGCCCGAAGAGGCTGATGCCCGTCTGCTCATCTGAAACCCGCTGCATGGTCGTCCCCATATGTCTCTGGGGATCATTAAACATTCTTAAGGATAATGAGTGGTAAACGCCGCTGAGATTTTCGGGGATCAGGATATGAATTTCAGCGCGATCAGGGATCGAATCATCCGATCGATGGGCGGTTCCAGCCTGTTTGAAGGGGTAAGTAGCCGCGAACTGGCCGCAGCCTTTGCAGGCGACATCAAGGTGGCTAGCGCTCCTATCGACGGAGTCGCACCCTGGAGCGCCCGAATCAGGACGGACAGGCAAGGGCGCGTGCTGAAGGTTCTCGCTTTGCTGATCGTTGCCTTTCTGGCTTGGGCGGTCTTCTTTCAGGTCGACAAGGTTACGCGCGGGTCCGGGCGCGTGCTGCCTTCCGTACAGAATCAGGTCGTGCAGCATCTCGAAGGTGGCATCGTCAACGATCTGCTGGTCAGTGAAGGGCAGCGAGTGCGCAAAGGCCAGATCCTGATGCGTGTGACCAATCAGTTTACCACGGCGGACCTAGAGAACGCGCGCACAGACGTCGTCGCCAAGCGCATCGCCCTGGCGCGCATGGACGCCGAGGTGAGCGGCGCATCGAACTTCACGGTTCCTGCCGAGCTTGCGGAGGCCGCTCCGGACATTGCCGCCTCGGAAGAGGCGCTGTTCTACTCCAGCCGGAACCAGCGGGGGCAGGAAACCGGCATCATATCGGAGCAGGCACGCGCGCGGCGTGCCGAAATCGCCGGTCTGCAAGCCCGGCTGAAGAACCTGCGGAGCGAGCAGACGCTGATGATGACCCAGCTGAGCAAGCTGGAGCGCGCTTACGAAGCCGAAGCGATTTCCGAGCGTGAAGTGCTGGACAAGCGCTCCATGCTTCTGGCGCTGCAGACCCGGATTGCCGATGTGGAAAGCCAAATTCCCCAAGCCATGGCGGAACTCAGTGAGTCTTCAGCGCGCCGGGGTGAAGTGTGGACCAAGTCGGTGCAGCAAACGAAGGCCGAAGCGGCGAAACTCCGCATGGAACTCGCCAAGGCCGATGAAACGCTGGGGGCTTATTCCGACAAGGAATCGCGCGAGGAGATTCGCGCGCCCATGGATGGCATCGTCAACAAACTCTACGTGCAGACGGTCGGTGGTGTGATCCGCGGCGGCGAGCCGATTGCCGAAATCGTGCCTGTCGACAAAGTGGTGATGATCGAGGCCCGCATCGCGCCCAAGGACCGCGGGCAAGTCTGGTCCGGCCTTCCTGCGAACATCAAGATCTCGGCCTATGATTCCGCAATATATGGCGGGATGGCTGGAACCGTGGTGGATGTCTCTCCCGACGTTATCCAGGATGCCAAGGGCGAAGTCTTCTACCGTGTACGCCTGCGAGCGGAGACCACGAAGTTTGGCGCTGGAAAACCTGTCATTCCCGGCATGACGGCCGAAGTAAACATCAAGTCGGGCCGCCAGAGCATCATGGACTATATCCTGGGCCCCTTGATCCGGGTACGTGACAGCGCTCTGCGGGAATGAAGCTGCCGTAAAGACTTCAAACTAGGTGCCCGTTCTTCTCGCGAAATCCACGTAAAGTTCGCGAAGCCGCTTTGCGACGGGGCCGGGTTTGCCGTCGCCGATAGCTTTGCCATCCACTTGCACCACGGGCATGACGAAGGTCGATGCGCTGGTATGGAAGGCTTCGCGCGCGGAATGGATTTCCGCGACGGTGAAGGGTCGATACTCGAGAGCAATGCCCGTTTCCTGTGCCAGGGCTGTGACAGCCGCACTCGTGCAGCCCGGCAGAATGGATTGAGAATTGGGCCGCGTAACCAGAACGCCGTCGGCAGTGAGAATGAAAGCCGTGGCCGACGCGCCTTCGGTCACCTGGCCAGCTTCATCGACCAACCAAGCGTCGTCGCATCCTGCGGCAGCAGCTTCCCGCTTGGCGAGCACCTGCGCCAGCAGACCGATAGATTTGATATCACGTCGTGCCCAGCGCAGGTCCGGGACGGTCTTGATGCTGGCGCCTTTTTGAGCGGCAGGAGAAGCTATGATGGCTTTGGGCGTCGCGAACATCACCAGCGTGGGCGAAATATTCTGAGGCGGGAGGAAGTCACGCACGGTGTCAACTCCACGCGTAACCTGAAAGTAAACCAGACCCTCAACCAGGGCGTTGCGCGCCACGAGGTCCCGCTGAGTATCTTCGATCTCTCGGCAAAGGCAAGGCTATTTCCGCACAAGACCGTGCCAGCCGCGCCAGATGGGACGCGCTATCCACCAGTTTACCGTCCAGTACCGCCGCGACTTCGTAAATCCCGTCTGCAAACAGGAAGCCTCTGTCGAGCACGGACACGCGAGCCTCCGATAAGGGCAGGAACATGCCGTTGAGATAGGCGATAGCGGTCACGATGATCCTTCCGGCAGTGAGAGCTTGAACGATAGCAATCTCAGGCGAAAGCGGGAACCGGCTAGGCGTTCAGCCCGGCAAGCCACTCGCCGATCATGACGCGCCCCGCAGTTACGGCAGCGGGTCCATAAATATCGTGATCCTCGCGAAGAGCGTTGGGACACTGAGTAGCGCTGTCCAGATCGGCCCAGAAATGCGTGAGCCAATCCTCGAACCGGGGATCTTCACCCATCTCGGCATGGCACTGCAGGGCAAGCACATTCGCGCCGCGCCTGAAGGCCTGGTGCCGGTAATGCTGCGTAGAGGCCAGCAGTTCGACATTATCGGGCAGATCGAACGTGTCGCTATGCCAATGGAGCACGCGGACGCCCCTCAGATGCTTGACCGGAGAGCCCTTACCTGCAGCGGTAAGTTCCAGCGGCGCGAATCCCAGTTCGAATGTATGACCCTGGTACACCGGGGCACCCAGAGCGGCGGCAATCATCTGGCTGCCGAGACAAACGCCCAGTGTCGGACGATCTTTTTCCAGCCTCGCCGCCAGCTTCTTAATCTGAAGCGGTATCCAGGGATGGATGTCCGTTTCATACACGCCCATGGGCCCACCCATCATGATGAGAAGGTCGGGCGCGCATAGATCTACTGCCTCGAAAGCAGGATTGGCCACATCGATGCGCTCAATCGAGTAGCCCGCCGCCTCGATCGGCGCGAGAAACCCGGCTGCGCCTTCGCGAGGGACATGTCTGACGATTAGAGCGGTCTTGGTCACGGGCCGATTAGGGATGCGGCCCAACTTTTGTCGAGTTGGAAAAATGTTTCGACCGGCAAAGGCCCCGTTGCAGACGTAGGAAGCCCCAGTCGTTGAACGGGGCTTCCTACGTAGAAGTTATGCGGCCAATTTGCGAAGAACGTAGGGCAGGATGCCGCCGTTCAGGAAGTAGTCCAGTTCGTTCACGGTATCGATGCGGCACAGCGCTTCGAAAGTGAAGGTGGAGCCATCGGCTCGCGTTACCTGCACCGGCACCATCTGGCGCGGCTTGAGACCCGACACGCCAGTGATGGTGAAGGTCTCATCGCCCGTCAGGCCAAGAGTTTCGCGGCTCTGCCCTTCTGCGAACTGCAGGGGAAGGACGCCCATGCCCACCAGGTTGGAGCGATGGATACGCTCGAAGCTTTCCGTCACCACGACGCGTACGCCAAGCAGGTTCGTACCCTTCGCCGCCCAGTCGCGTGACGAACCCGTGCCATATTCCTTGCCCGCGATAACGACCAGCGGCGTTCCGTCGGCCTTGTGGCGCATCGCCGCATCATAGATCGGCATAATCTGGCCGTTGTAACGAGTCATGCCGCCCTCCACGCCGTCCAGCATCTGGTTCCTGATGCGGATGTTGGCGAAGGTGCCGCGCATCATCACTTCATGATGGCCACGGCGCGCGCCGTAGCTGTTGAAGTCCGCCTGCGCGACCTGGTGCTCCTGCAGCCAAACGCCTGCCGGCGAAGTCGCCTTGATGTTGCCGGCGGGCGAGATGTGGTCGGTCGTGATCGAGTCACCGAAGATCGCCAGCGGCTTTGCATCGATGATGTCGGAAACGGGCGCGGGGGTCATGCCCATGCCTTCGAAATAGGGCGGATTGGCGACATAGGTCGATCCGGCGCGCCATGTGTACGTGTCGGAGCCGGTCACGTCGATCGCCTGCCATTTGCTGTCGCCGGTGAAGACGGAAGCATAGCGGCTCTGGAACATGTCGCGGGTAAGCGCGCCGTCCATGACCGAGCGGATTTCGTCATTGCTCGGCCAGATGTCCTTCAGGAAAACATCCGTGCCGTCATGCGACTGGCCGATCGGCGTGGCAACGAAGTCCGTCGTGACCGAACCCTTCAGCGCATAGGCCACCACCAGCGGCGGCGAAGCAAGGAAGTTGGCGCGAACGTCGGCCGACACGCGGCCTTCGAAGTTGCGGTTCCCCGACAGTACGGAGGCGGCGACGATATCGTTGTTGTTGATCGCGCTGCTGATAGCCGGAGCCAGCGGGCCCGAGTTGCCGATGCAGGTGGTGCAGCCATAGCCTACGAGGTTGAAACCGATAGCATCGAGATACTGCGTCAAACCAGCCTTGTTCAGATAGTCAGTGACAACCTGCGATCCCGGAGCAAGTGAGGTCTTGACCCACGGCTTGGGCTTCAGGCCCTTCTCGAATGCCTTCTTGGCGACGAGGCCCGCCGCAACCAGAACGGACGGGTTGGAGGTATTCGTGCAGGAGGTGATCGCAGCGATAACGACATCACCGTCGCCGATGCCATGGTCCTTGCCTTCGACATCCACCCGCGCCGGAGCGGCTTTCTTGTAGATGCTCGCCAGATCCGCGTTGAACACGTCATCGACCTGCGAAAGGATTACCTTGTCCTGCGGACGCTTGGGACCGGCCAGCGAAGGCTCGACCGTACCCATGTCGAGGCCCAGCGTGTCAGTGAATACAGGCTCTGCATCGCTGACGTTCAACCAGAAACCCTGCTCCTTGGCATAGGCTTCGACCAACGCGATGTTTTCTTCCGAACGGCCGGTCAGACGCATGTAGTCGAGCGTCTTGTCGTCGATCGGGAAGAAGCCGCAGGTCGCGCCATATTCCGGAGCCATGTTCGCGATGGTTGCGCGATCCGCGAGCGACAGCGCCGAAACGCCGGGACCGTAGAACTCGACGAAGCGGCCGACGACGCCCTTGGCGCGCAGCATCTGCGTAACGGTTAGGACGAGATCGGTAGCCGTAATCCCTTCGGCCAAGGTGCCGGTGAGCTTGAAGCCGACGACCTCGGGAATGAGCATGGAAACAGGCTGGCCGAGCATTGCCGCTTCGGCTTCGATACCACCCACGCCCCAGCCGAGCACGCCGAGGCCATTGACCATGGTCGTATGGCTGTCGGTGCCGACGCAGGTGTCGGGATAGGCCACGGTCACGCCGTCCGGGCCAGCCGAAGACCAGACAGCCTGTGCGATATTCTCCAGGTTCACCTGATGGCAGATGCCAGTGCCGGGAGGAACGACCTTGAAGTTGTCCAGCGCCTTGGAGCCCCATTTCAGAAACTCATAGCGTTCCATGTTGCGCTGATACTCAAGCTCGACGTTATCCTCGAACGCCTTGGGCGTGCCGAATTCGTCGACCATGACGGAATGGTCGATCACAAGATGAACGGGAACCAGAGGATTGATCTTCGTCGCGTCTGCGCCCAGCGCATTCATCGCGTCACGCATGGCGGCCAGATCGACGACGCAGGGAACGCCCGTGAAGTCCTGCATCAGCACGCGCGCGGGGCGATACTGGATCTCACGAACGGATTTCCGCTCGACCTGCCAGTCGACGATAGCCTGGATGTCCTCGACGGTGACAGTGACGCCATCTTCGAAGCGGAGCAGGTTCTCCAGCAAGACCTTCATGCTGAAAGGCAAGCGCGATACGTCGCCCAGCTTTGCCGCAGCCTTCTTCAGGCTGTAAATGGCAACGTCCGTCCCGCCGACGCTGAGCGTATCGCGGGTGCCGAGTGTGTCCTGTCCGATGGCTGTCATTGGTCGTGCGTCTCCGTCGCAAAAGCTGGTGGCCGCGCGGATGGGGAGGATGCGACAGCGGGGCCGAACCGGCAGAGCGTCTTCTTGAAAGGGCGCCCTTCACCCATGGCCGCACCATGCATCAACCGGCGGTCGAAGCGGGTAAATCCCGGTGCGCCTGCGCCATAGCGCATGGCTGTCCTGAGTCAACGGTTCGCATGCCAATCGGGCCGTTAACATGTGTGGTCGCGCGAATGTCTCAAAAGCATAAATCTACTTTAGCGGACCGGTTCATCGCGTTGCGGAAACATTTCGCCTGCCGCACGTTCTGTCTCGGATATATGATGCAGGGAGGCCGTCATGGATATGTTGAGCAGCTCATCACCCGAACCCGCTCTGCGGATCAGGCGCTCCGTGCCTGCCAAATCCATGCTGCTCTATCGCCAGAACAGCGCCAACGCCTGTCCAGGATGCGGCAAGAGCCACTGGCTCGTCGGCCGAGTGATGGCACAGTGCGCCTTTTGCGAAACAGCGCTGCCGCTCGCCAGTGGATGGCGCTTTGAAGGACTTACGCGGATCTGAAATCAGCGACGCCAGGACTAACCTGTCGCTTCCTCCAGCAATGCCTTGGCTTCGGGCCCCTCCCAATCCATTGCGCCGATCACGCGCGCCACTTCCTTGCCCTCCGCATCATACAGCACGCTGGTCGGTAGAAGACCGGTAGCATAATGGAAGCCGAACTGGTTTTCCGGGTCCAGCCAGGCCTTGAGATGCTTGAACTTCCGCTTCGCGAAAAAGGCATCAACGCGCTCGGCGCCCTGACTGTCCTGGGAGATCGTAAGGACCTGCAGTCCTTTGCCCGCATAGCTGCCCGCCACCCCGTCCAGCGTAGGCATTTCCGCGACGCAGGGCGTGCACCACGTCGCCCATAAGTTGACGAGGAGAGGCTTACCCGCAAAATCCTGGAGGGTCGCGTCTCCACCACCGGGCGCAGCGAAAGTGAACTTGGGGGCGGGGGTCCCCTTCTTGCTACGGTCCAGCGTGAATTTGAAGGCGGCTTGATCGTCATCGCCCTTGGTGCTTGGCACTTCGTCGGGCGTCATGGCAATTGCTGCATTGCCAGCGGCCATATCGTTCGCAGCGGCTTGCCCGGACGGCGGCGATTGCCTATCGCATCCGCCAAGTACGCCGGTCAGCAGGAGCAAGGCCATCACGGATCGCAAGGAAGTCTCCAATAGCATGTGGGGTGGGCGATTTGCCGCCGGTCCCGCTTCAGTCATGCGCGAGATAAACGCCTCCATCCCCTTCGACAAGCGATTGTGGCGGCAGGACATCGCGGGGTCCAAGGCGCATGTCGCAATGCTGGGCAAGCAGGGGATCGTGTCCGCAGAAGACGCAGCTACCATAAGCGCGGGCCTGGACAGCGTAGCGTCAGAATATGCAGCATCCGGAGTTCCGGTGAACCTGGACCTCGAAGACATCCACATGGTCACGGAGTCACGGCTTTCCGAATTGATCGGGCCGGTCGCAGGGCGGCTGCACACGGCCCGGTCCCGCAACGATCAGGTGGCGACGGACTTTCGCCTGTGGGTGCGTGATGCAGTCGACGAAGTGGAGACCGCATTGGCGGCGCTTCAATCCACGTTGCTGGATCGCGCCGAGGAACATGCCGATACCGTCATGCCGGGGTTCACGCATCTGCAGTCGGCGCAACCGGTGACATTGGGCCATCATCTGATGGCCTACCATGCGATGATCGGCCGGGACCGGTCGCGCTTCGCCGATGCGCGGACAAGGATGAACGAATGTCCGCTTGGCGCAGCGGCCCTGGCGGGGACGGGTTTTCCGATCGATCGCCATGCCACCACGGCGGCGCTTGGTTTCGACAGGCCGACAGCCAACAGCCTCGACAGCGTGTCCGACCGGGACTTTGCTCTGGATTACCTGATGGCTGCCACCCAATGCAGTCTGCATCTTTCACGCCTGGCCGAGGAGTTCGTGATATGGGCAAGCCAGCCGTTCGGGTTCGTGAAACTGCCGGACGCTTACTCCACCGGCAGTTCGATCATGCCGCAGAAGCGCAATCCCGATGCAGCGGAACTCGTCCGCGGCCATTCGGGGCGCATCGCCGGGTGCATGACGGCTCTCGTCATCACCATGAAGGGTCTGCCGCTTGCCTATTCCAAGGACATGCAGGACGACAAGCCACCGGTTTTCGAAGCGCATGACCTACTGGGCCTGTCGATCGCCGCATTGACCGGGATGATCGAGACGGTTGCCTTCCGCGCTGATCGGATGCGGGCGCTTGCGGAAAGCGGCTATGCGACGGCAACCGATCTGGCCGACTGGCTGGTGCGCGAAGCCAATGTGCCGTTTCGCGAGGCGCATCATATCACGGGGCGCGCGGTGAAGCTGGCCGAGGATCAAGGCGTTCAGCTTGCGGAGCTGTCCCTTCCCGCCTTGCAAGACATCGATGCACGGATCGACGACACGCTGTACGAGGTGCTGAGCGTCGACGCATCGGTCGCAAGCCGGCGCAGCTATGGCGGCACTGCGCCGGATCAGGTACGGGCGCGGATTGCCGAAGCACGTGCGAAGGAGCCGAAGCTATGAGATATCGACTGGCTGCAAGCATCGCTCTGCTGGCGGCGCTGGGTGCCTGTGGAGGACGGCAGGCGCTCAAACCAGCCGAGGGCGCGCCTGCAATACCGATTGCGCGCGGGGCGACTGCACCGCAGACGCCGCAGGAACTGATGGAGCCGTCACCGCAATCCCGGCCCGAACGCAACGCCGAACTGCTGACGCAGTCGAAGGAACGGCAGGACGATCCCTTCAATTTGCCGCCAACCGCCGACTGAGCGAGATCACATGGATCATTTCGATTATCGTAACGGCGTGATGCACGTCGAGCATGTGCCCATGGCCGCGATTGCGGAAGCAGTGGGCACGCCGGTTTACGTCTACTCGACCGCTACGCTGACGCGTCACGTCGGCGTGTTCCGCGATGCCCTGCGTGCGCTCGAGGACCCATTGATCGCTTTCGCCGTAAAGGCCAATCCTAATGCCGCCGTGCTGGCCACGCTGGCGAAGCTTGGTCTGGGCGCCGACGTCGTATCGGGCGGCGAACTGCTGCGGGCGCTGGCGGCAGGCATAGCTGCCGACCGGATCGTCTTTTCCGGCGTGGGCAAGACCGCCGAGGAAATGAAGCTGGCGCTCGAACACGGTATCTTCCAGTTCAATCTGGAGAGCGAACCGGAGGCTGAAATGCTGAACGAGGTCGCCGTCGCAGCGGGCAAGGTGGCGCGCGTCGCCTATCGCATCAACCCGGATGTGGATGCGGGCACGCATGCGAAGATCTCCACCGGCAAGTCCGAGAACAAGTTCGGTATTCCCTATGACCGGGCGATTGCGTCTTATGACCGGGCGGCGCAGCTTCCCGGCCTGGATGTGCAGGGCGTCGCCGTCCATATCGGCAGCCAGCTGACGGACCTCGCCCCATTGGAAGCCGCCTTCCTCAAGGTGGGCGCTCTGATCGAAGCTTTAGGGGACGAAGGGCATGACATCCGCACAGCCGATCTTGGGGGAGGATTGGGCGTTCCCTATGATCCCAGCCTGCCGGTTCCGCCCAGCCCGGCCGCTTATGGCGAGATGGTCACGCGCGTCACGAAGGACTGGGGCGTCCGGCTAATGTTCGAGCCTGGCCGCGTGATCGTCGGCAATGCAGGCGCGCTGCTTTCGCAGGTGGTACGCGTCAAGCAGGGCGCGAGCGAGCCGTTCGTCATTGTCGATGCTGCCATGAACGACTTGCTTCGGCCGAGCCTGTATGATGCCTGGCATGATATCAGGGCGGTGAAACCGAGTGGGAAGTTGACGACCGCGAACATCGTCGGCCCGGTCTGCGAAAGTGGTGACACCTTCGCAACGAACCGCGAAATGCACCATGTTCAGGCCGGAGACTTGGTCGCGTTCATGACGGCTGGAGCCTATGGGGCCACGATGGCGAGCACCTATAACAGCCGCGCCCTGACGCCGGAGGTTCTGGTATCGGGCGACAAATGGGCAGTGGTGCGCCCGCGGCCCCCGATCCAGACATTGATCGACGGGGACATCATTCCCGACTGGCTGGCGTAGCGCCATGCACAGCCTGCCGCTGTTCTTCCGGCTGGCAGGCCGACCGGTCATGCTCGTGGGCACGGGCGACGCCGCTGACGCAAAGCGCCGCCTGCTGGAGCGCGCCGGTGCGCAGATCGTCGGAGAAGAGGCGCAGGCGGCGCTCGCCATCGTAGCCATGGAAGAAGATGTGGAGGCCGAGGCTGCGATCACTCGGCTGAAGGCACGTGGCGTGCTCGTCAATGCTGTGGATCGCCCTCAACATTGTGATTTCACGCTGCCTGCCATCGTCGATCGCGATCCGGTGCTCGTCGCGGTCGGCACCGGAGGCGCGTCCGCAGGCTTGGCGAAAGCCGTGCGGCAGCGGATCGAGGCGCTGCTGCCCGCGAGCCTCGGGATAGTGGCGCGGACATTGGAGAGCCTGCGACCGGCGATTCAGGCGCGGTGGCCGTCGCCGGCGCAACGGCGACGCGCACTCGATGCCGCTCTCGCCACCGGTGGACCGCTGGACCCACTCAAGGTCCAGAGCGCGGACGCTGTGGAACGCTGGCTGGCTGCGGCGGCCGAACCGGTTACCGACCGGATGGTGGCGATCACTTTGTCCTCGGCGGACCCGGACGACCTTACCTTGAAGACCGCGCGGCTCATGGGCGAAGCAGACCGCATCTATCATACCGCTGACGTACCGCCCGCGATCCTGATCCGCGCACGTGCCGATGCCCAGCGGATCGCTGCGGCGGCGGCGCCCGCAAAGCCCGGCCCCGGTCTATCCCTCTGGCTGAGTATGCAGGCGGTCTAGACCCGCCTGTTTCAGGGCTGGCGGATTGTGTTCGCTGCCATAGCCGCACGCAAGGTGTCGTCGACGATCCGTCGCCCGTCGGGCCCATGCGTGACGACGATGCTGTCGCAGATCGCCACGCATTCTCCATTTTGAAAGGCGGCGGACAGCACCTTCCAGCTTGTATTCCCCACATGGCCGATGGCAGAGCCTATCGTCATTTCATGCGGAAAATGCGCCTCCTGAAGGTATTCCAGATGCACCGACGCAACCAGCCAGCGGACGCCCTGATCATGCGGGTGGCGGCCAAGATGATGGTGAAAACGGACGCGTGCGGTCTCGAAGATTCCCGCCATGGCGACATTGTTGATATGGCCCATGATGTCGAGATCGCGAAAACGCGTGTCCGCAGTCGTCACAAAAGGATAGCGGTCGAGTTCGAGACGCCAGGGTTCGGGCTTGGCCATGTCCTGTCCTTCGTATTTCACGTGCAATATTGCCCTAGGCTTTGCTTAGCCATCGCTTGGCAATATGCAATCGTACGAAGTCGCCAAGCGTCGAAAAACAAGGAATAGCTGCGTTTATGACACAATCGGACCTGTTCTTGCCCATGATAGCTTTGAAAGCCCACGCGGAATTGGGCGAAGGGCCACGCTGGCACGCCAGGGAGAAGCGGCTTTATTGGGTGGATATTGCCGCCAACGCCTTGCATCGCTTCGACCCGGAGAGTGGTGTTGACGAAATCCGTACCTTCGATGCGCCCGTCGGATGCTTCGCCTTTCGGAAGTCTGGTGGACTGCTGCTTGCGATGAAGCAGGGCTTTGCAACGCTGGAGGGCTGGGACGCCAGACCTTTGCCGTTTGGAGAGCAGTTGTTCACAGCGAGCCCGGACATCCGCTTCAACGACGGGCGCACCGACCCTGCGGGCCGATTCTGGGCCGGCAGCGTCAACTTGAAGAAGTCCGCGCATGATGCGGCGCTTTATCGACTGGACCGCGACGGTGTGATCACGAAGATCGAGGGCGGTATGCTGACATGCAACGGCGCTGCGTTCAGCGCGGATGGGCGGCGCTTCTATCATGCCGATACGCCAAGTCACGCGTTGCGCGGCTACGAGTGCGATCCGGCCACGGGGACATTGTCGGGACGGCGCATCCTGCATCAGTTTCCGTTCGGAAAAGGGCGACCGGATGGCGGATCGGTCGATCAGGAGGGTTGCTATTGGACCGCGCTGTTCGATGGGGGACGCGTGGCCCGGCTCTCCCCCGAGGGTGAGATTTTGATGGAGATCGCCTTGCCGGTGACGCGGCCGACGATGATCGTGTTCGGCGGCGAAGACCGGCGCACGGCCTATGTGACCACGGCGCGCACCGGCCTTTCCGATGTCCAACTGGCCGAGCAGCCGCTTGCCGGGTCGATCTTCACTTTCCGCGTTGAAGTGCCTGGCCTGCCGGAATGGGACTTCGGGCTATAGACCTCAGCCGACCATCACTCCTCATCTCCATAGATAGCGACGCGGCGCGTGCCGTCAGCGCTGACCGATCCCCGGTACATGGCGGGGGTGTTGAACAGCCAGGCACTTTGTCCATCCGGCGCCGTCATGATGACGCCCCCTACCCCGCCCATTTCGCCAAGTTCATGGATAACGGTCTGAGCAGCCTCGTTTAATGTCTCGCCCATCAGGCGAACGCGCGCCGCGATTTCATGGGCTATGCCGATCCGGATGAAGTACTCTCCAACACCTGTTGCGGAGACGGCACACGCGCGGTCGTCGGCGTAGGTTCCCGCGCCGATCACCGGCGTGTCCCCCACCCTGCCCCAGCGCTTGCCGGTGAGACCGCCAGTCGATGTGGCCGCGGCTACATGGCCCAGCGCATCCGTCGCTACCGCTCCGACCGTGCCATATTTCATGTCGGTATCGAAATGGCCATGGCTGCGGTTCTTCAATTCTTCCAGCTGGCGCAGGCGTTCCGGCGTTGCGAACCAGGATGGATCGACCTGTTCCAGTGCCTGCTCCACCGAGAATCTGTCCGCCCCCTCCCCACTCAGGAGCACATGCGGGCTGTTCGTCATCACGGCGCGGGCAAGGCTGACGGGATTGCGCGTGCGGGTGGTCTGCGCAACGCCGCCTGCGGCACGCGTCGTGCCGTCCATGATCGCGGCGTCCATTTCGTTGCGGCCTTCGTAGGTGAAGGTCGATCCGCGCCCGGCATTGAAATGCGGATCGTCCTCCAGCACCTTCACTGCCGCCTCGACCGCATCAAGTGCGCCCCCGCCCTTTTTCAGGATCGCGCTACCGGCATCGAGCGCGGCGTTCAGGCCCGTGCGGGCCTTCGCGTCCTCCGGCGAGGACAGGTTGGAGCGGGACATGCTGCCAGCCCCGCCATGGATCACGAGGGACCACCGGCCAGAGTGGATGTTGGACATGACGGTACTCCGCATCTTGGATTGGCAAGGGCTTATAGCGTGCTTTAACAACGCACCGAAAATCGGCAACCAAAGGCCCCGATGACGGCCGTGTAATACGGATCAGGTCGCGGCGTCCTTCACGGCCCGCTTCTAAACGGCTATAGGGGCAGCAACAACTGGAGCCCCTTCATGTCAGAGCATAATCCCGGCCTGCGTCCCTGGCGCGATATCGCGCGGCGGCAGTCGCGTCAGATCATGGTCGGCAATGTTCCCGTCGGCGGCGGCGCGCCCGTCACTGTGCAGACGATGACGAATACCCTGACGCACGACGTGCGGTCGACGATCGACCAGATTCGCCGGTGCGAGGATGCGGGGGTGGACATCGTCCGCGTGTCCTGCCCGGACGAGGAATCGACGGCGGCGCTGAAGCAGATCGTGCGCGCCGCGAGGGTGCCGATCGTCGCCGACATCCATTTCCACTACAAGCGCGCACTGGAAGCGGCGGACGCGGGCGCGGCCTGCCTGCGGATCAATCCGGGCAATATCGGCTCCGCATCCCGCGTGAAGGAAGTGGTGGACGCGGCCAAGGCGAATGGCTGCGCGATTCGCATCGGGGTGAACGGCGGATCGCTGGAGCGCGACTTGCTGGAGAAATATGGCGAGCCCTGCCCCGAGGCGCTGGTGGAAAGTGCGCTCGACCACATCAAGCTGCTGCAGGATCAGGATTTCCACGAATATAAGGTCGCGGTGAAGGCAAGTGACGTGTTCCTGGCGGTAGCGGCTTATATGCAACTGGCCGACGCGGTGGATTGCCCGCTGCATCTGGGAATCACCGAGGCAGGCGGCCTGATCGGCGGCACGGTGAAAAGCGCCATCGGCATCGGCAATCTCCTTTGGGCGGGCGTGGGCGATACCATCCGGGTGTCGCTGTCCGCCGAGCCGGAAGAGGAAGTGCGCGTAGGATACGAAATCCTGAAATCTCTGGGCATCCGGACACGCGGCGTACGCGTCGTGTCCTGCCCAAGCTGTGCGCGGCAGGGTTTTGACGTGATCCGGACGGTGCAGGCTCTGGAGGACCGTCTGGCCCATATCTCGACGCCCCTGTCGCTTTCGGTGCTGGGCTGCGTGGTCAATGGCCCCGGCGAAGCGCGTGAGACCGACATCGGCATTACGGGCGGCGGCAACGGCAAGCACATGGTCTATTTGTCGGGCGTTACCGACCATCATGTGCAGGACGCCGACATGATCGACCACATCGTCAAGCTGGTGGAAGCGAAAGCCGCCGAGATCGAGGCGTTCACCACCGACGCAGGCACGGCGGAGAGCGTGGCGGCGGAATAGTCCGGCCTCCGCCTGGTTTGCCATGCTCATGAAGAGCCGTCCCGTTCCGCTGGCGCTCGCCTTTACCGTGTGCTGCGTCGGCGTGGCCATGTTTTCGGCGATGGACGCAGTGATGAAGGGGTTGAGCCTTGCCATCGGCGTGTACAACGCCCTGCTGTGGCGGGCCTTGGCGGGAACCCTGATGGGGATTATCGGTATGGTGATGCTGCGTAAGGGCTGGCCCGCGTGGCCTGTGTTGCGCATTCACCTGCTGCGCGGCGGCGTCGTTGCGCTGATGGCGTTCTTCTTTTTCTTCGGGCTTACAAAACTGCCGCTGGCCGAAGCGATCGCGCTGTCCTTCATAGCCCCGCTGATTGCGCTGTACCTAGCCGCGTTGCTGTTGAAGGAGCGGATCGGGCGGAGTGCCATAACGGCATCCGTGCTCGGGTTGGCGGGTGTCGCCGTAATCCTGGCGGCGCGGCTACGGGGCGACTATGATCAGGAGGCGGTGTTTGGCGCAGGCGCTGTCCTGTTTTCAGCCGTGCTGTTCGCATGGAACCTGATCCTGCAAAAGCAACAGGCCGGCGTCGCTTCGCCGGTAGAAGTGGCGTTCTTCCAGCATCTGGTGATGCTCGCCGTGTTCGGCGCCTTTTCGCCGTTCCTTGCCGTGGTCCCTGAGACAAGCCACGCCCCTATGATCTTTGGTGCGGCGGGCCTTGCGTTCGTGTCGTTGATGTGCCTGAGCTGGGCCTATGCCCGTGCGGAGGCGCAGAGCCTTATTCCTGTGGAGTATACAGCCTTCGTCTGGGCGGCGATCATGGGCTGGTTGTTCTTTTCCGAGCGGCTGACCGTCGCGACATTGGGCGGAACCGTGCTGATCGTCGGTGGATGCCTGATCGCGGCGCGGCGCAATCCGCAGATTGCCGCCCATGTGGAAGGGAGTGCCAGTTGACCGTTACGATACGCCATGCCGTGCCGCACGACATCGACCTGATCCACGGCTTTATCCTTGCGCTGGCGGAGTATGAAAAGCTCTCGCATGCGGTTCGGGCGGATAGGGATGTGCTGTCGCGCCATCTGTTCGGGTCGCGGCCGATGGCGGAGGTGCTGATTGCCGAGCGCAACGGGGCCGGCATCGGTTTCGCGCTGTTCTTTCACAACTTCTCGACGTTCGAGGGGCGGCCGGGGATCTATCTGGAAGACCTGTTCGTGGTGCCCGAAGCGCGCGGATCTGGGGCGGGCAAGGCTCTGCTTGCGGAACTGGCGCGTCTTACCATAGAGCGGGACTGCGCGCGGCTGGAATGGTCGGTGCTCGACTGGAACACGCCGTCCATCGAATTCTATCGCGCGCTCGGCGCGAAGCCGATGGAGGAGTGGACGATCCAGCGTATGGACGGCGACGCGCTCGTGGCGCTCGCAAGTAGCTGACTCTTGACGGAGACTCCCGGTTAAGGGACAAGGGCGCAGCCGGAACATTTGAAGCACGAACGGGGATCGAAGTGGCCAGCCGGGCATCGAAGCGCACGCCGGAGTGGCGGCAAATGCTGAAGCGCAGCCTGATTCGCAGCGGTGCGATGATCGGGTCGATCTCGCTTTACGTCTTCAGCCTGTTCCTGCTGCTTGCCCTCCTAAGCTATCATCCGAGCGATCCGTCGTTGAACACGGTCGCGGGCGGCTTCGCCCAGAATTTCATGCAGACGCCGGGTGCCTATACGTCCGATTTCCTGCTCTGGCTGCTTGGCGTGCCGGCGGCATTGCTGTTGCCGCTGATCCTTGTCTGCGCGCGGCGGCTGTGGGGCGATCAGGACATGAGCGGCTGGCAGGGGCAGGCGGGCAAGTGCGTGACGGGCATCGTCCTGATCGGCATCGGTCTTTCACTGTTTCAGACGCAGCCGCTGGTGGCGCTGCCTGCCGGATGGGGCGGGATCGTCGGGATGCTGACGGCGCGGGGGACGCTGAGCCTGATCGCGATGGCGCCGGACGCGGGGCAGAAGTGGATCGTCGGGCTGCTGGTGATTGCGACGCTGATCGCCGGGGCATGGCTGTGGTATCGCAGTCTTGCGCTGGAAAAGCCGCTGATCCACCTGACGCGACCCAATCTGCCCCGCTTCAGCCTGACCAAGCGCGCGGTGCCGCCACAGGGTGACGTGCTGGTCGAGGAGCGCGAAGCGGTGCCGCGCAAGGCGGTGTCGAACGAGCCCAAGCCGCCGATCAACATCCAGACACCCAAGCCTGCCGCCCCGCCCCGCCCCTTTGCGCCGGTATCGCGGCAGGACGATCTGTTCGGATCGAGTTCCCTGCCATCCACGGACCTGCTGACCGAAGCGGCGCCTAGCCAGATCGTGAAGATCGACAAGGCCGCGCTTGAGCGGAACGCGCGCTTGCTGGAGAGCGTGCTCGACGACTTCCACGTGAAGGGCCACATCACCGAAGTGAAGCCGGGCCCGGTCGTCACCATGTATGAGCTGGAACCGGCCGCGGGGATCAAGGCGAGCCGGGTCGTGGCGCTGGCCGACGATATCGCCCGCAACATGTCGGCGCTCTCGGCGCGCGTGGCGACGATACCGGGGCGCACGGTCATTGGCATCGAACTGCCGAATGCCAAGCGCGAATCGGTTGTGCTGCGCGAACTGATCGAAAGCGAGCAGTTCGGCGATCAGCAGGCGGCGCTCCCGATCGTGCTGGGGAAGAACATCTCGGGCGATGCGGTCATCGCGGATCTAGCGCCGATGCCGCATCTGCTGATCGCGGGTACGACCGGATCGGGCAAGTCGGTCGGCCTCAACTGCATGATCCTGTCGCTGTTGTACCGGATGACGCCCGATTCGCTGCGCCTGATCATGATCGATCCCAAGATGCTGGAACTGTCGACCTATGACGATATCCCGCATCTGCTCTCGCCCGTCGTCACCGAGCCGCAAAAGGCGATTCGCGCGCTGAAATGGGCGGTGGAGCAGATGGAGGACCGCTATCGCATGATGGCGTCGATCTCCGTGCGCAACCTCGCCAACTATAATGAGAAAGTGAGGGCAGCGAAGGCAAAGGGCAAGCCACTCGGCCGTCGCGTGCAGACCGGGTATAATCCCGAGACCGGGCAACCGATATATGAGGAGGAGCAGCTCGACTTTCAGCCCCTGCCACAGATCGTTGTGGTTGTGGACGAACTCGCCGATTTGATGATGACGGCGGGCAAGGAAGTCGAGTTCCTGATCCAGCGGCTGGCGCAAAAGGCGCGCGCGGCGGGTATTCACCTGATCCTTGCGACGCAGCGGCCGTCGGTCGACGTCATCACCGGCGTCATCAAGGCGAACCTGCCGACGCGCATCAGCTTCTTCGTGACCAGCAAGATCGACAGCCGCACCATATTGGGCGAGCAGGGCGCAGAGCAGCTGCTGGGCAAGGGCGACATGCTCTACATGGCGGGCGGCAAGCAATTGACGCGCGTCCACGGCCCCTTCGTCAGCGACGATGAAGTGCGCGCCGTCGCCGATCACTGGCGTGCGCAGGGCAAGCCCGATTACATATCCGCCGTTACCGAGGAGCCGGAGGAAGGCAGCTTCGCCCTCGATGGCGTGGATCTGGGCGACGACAGCCCTGACGCGCAGCTTTACCGCAAGGCCTGCCAGCTGGTCTTCGAGAACCAGAAAGCCTCTACAAGTTGGCTGCAGCGCCAGTTGCGTGTCGGCTACAACAGCGCAGCACGCCTCATCGAGCGCATGGAAGAAGAGGGCCTGGTAGGTGCGCCCAACCATGTCGGGCGGCGCGAAGTGCTGAGGGACGAGGCGGGCAATCCGCTCTAGTGCCTTATCCGGAACTGTGAAGTTCACGGCAGGTTCAATGGCGCCGTCCTACTATCCCACCAGGTAGAAATGGAGACCAAGTCATGAAGCGCATCGCGCTTGCTCTCGCTGTGGCGCCTGTTGCAGCCGTTGCCCTGTTGCCAGCCGATCCGGCGTCGGCGCAGCGGTCCGATCTTGCTCAGGTGAATGCGTATATCCGCGCCGTCACCACTATGACGGCTGACTTCACCCAGACAGACCGCAATGGCAGAACCTTAAATGGTCGACTGACGCTGAAGCAGCCGGGCAAGGTCCGCTTCCAATATCAGAAGGGGGTGCCCTTGCTGATCGTGGGAGATGGCAGGGCGCTGACCATGATCGATTACGAAGTGCGGCAGGTGCAACGCTGGCCGATCGGCAGTTCGCCTCTGGCTGCTCTGATCGATCCGAGCAAGGATCTGTCGAAGTTCGGGCGTGTCGTTCAGACGGGCGATCCTACTGTGCTGAGTGTAGAGGCCCGTGATCCGAAGCGGCCGGAATTCGGCACCATAACCCTGGTGTTCAAGCGCAAGCCGGCCTCGCCTGCGGGTCTGGAGCTATACGGCTGGGTGGCGCTCGATTCGCAGAACAACCGGACGACGATCCGCCTGACCAACCACCGCTACGGCATTCCGATCGCCGATTCCGCCTTCCGCTGGACGGACCCGCGGCCTCGCGGTCGCTCCGGATGAAGGCAGAAAGAGACCCCTTTGGGACGGAATGAGATAAACGGAATTTCTGACCATGCTCGTTCATCTGACGCTCATATGGGCGAGGCTAGAGAGGGTTCACGGCAAGAGCAGCCTTGGGATTTCCCCCCTGTTACCCCCGGCCCCTGCTCTTGCCGCGAAGCGCACAAAGGCGCAATCGAGACCCCCGTTCCACGCCCCCGGAGCGGGGGTTTTTCTTGGGCGGAGCGGCTCATGCTCGTGGCTTGCCCTTGCGCATTTTGGACCCTAGTGGGTATCCCATGAGTGAAACCGTCACGATTGCTTCCTGGAACATCAACTCCGTCCGTGCCCGTCTCGATATCGTTGAGCGCTTCCTGGCTGAAGAAGCTCCCGATATTCTGTGCCTGCAGGAAACCAAGGTCGTCAACGACACCTTTCCGGCCGGGCTGTTCCGTCAATATGGCTACAATCACCAAAAGCTGAATGGACAGCCGATGCACCATGGCGTCGCGATCGTCAGCAAGATACCTATCCGCGAAGACGACCGCCTCGACTGGCAGGCCAATGGCGAGGCGCGGCATATCGGCGTGCGGCTGGACAATGGAGTCCGGTTGGAAAACGTCTATGTTCCCGCCGGTGGTGAAGAGCCCAATCGCGACATCAACCCCAAATTCGGCCAGAAGATCGATTTTCTGGAACGGATGATCGAATGGTCGTCCAATCTCGCCGATAAGCCGACGATCCTGACCGGCGACTTCAACATCGCGCCACTGGAATGCGACGTGTGGAGCCACAAGCAGCTTATCAACACCGTCAGCCACACTGCGCTGGAATGCGAGATTCTGGCACGGCTGCAGGCATCTCATGACTGGGTGGATCTGGGCCGCAAGTTCTTTCCCGCGCCCGAGCGGCTGTACACATGGTGGAGCTATCGCGCGCGCGACTGGTCGGAGAGCGATCGGGGGCGGCGGCTCGATCATATGTGGGTGAGCCCGGAACTGGCGGATAAAGCTGTCAGCCATCGGGTCGTCGAACCCATTCGGGGATGGGCGCGGCCTTCCGATCACGTGCCGCTGATCACCGAGTTCTCTTTCTGAGCCGCATGTGACGGACCCCAAAGCCGCCGCTCGCGCCATCGATGCGCTGCGCCGGGGGTGGCCGGTCACCGTCTATGGCCAGGACGGAGCCTTGCGGGTGATGGCGGTGGAGGCCGCGGACGCCGTGACGCTGGCGGCGTTCGATCCCGACGATCAGGCCGATATCCTCATTTCCGCGGCGCGCGCCGAGACATTGAAGCTGACCAACCAGCGCGCTGCTGCCGATCCCGAAATGCCGGTGCAGGTCGCGCGCGTGCCCTGGATCGACCGCGATGTCGCGATGGCCATTGCGGACCCAGTGCGTGATCTTGGGACGCCATTGAAGGGGCCTTTCAAGGCACAGCCATTGACTGCGCCGGATGCCGCAGCGGCGACGCTTCGGCTGGCGCGGCTGGCGGGCATATTGCCAGCCTTCTTCGTGGGCGCGGATGGCGAAAGCGAAGCCCAGGTGAGCATCGAGGATGTGGCAGCCTATGATGATGGCGCGCGCCTGCTGATCGCCACGCGCGCCCGGCTGCCCGTAGCAGCGAGTGAGGACGCGGAGATCGTCGCCTTCCGCAGCCCGGAAGAACCCCGTGAGCATATCGCGCTGATCGTCGGCAAGCGCGATTCCTCGCCACCTGTGGTCCGGCTGCACAGCGAATGCCTGACCGGGGACGTGCTGGGATCGCTGAAGTGCGATTGCGGGCCGCAGCTCCATGAGGCGCTGCACCAGATCGCCGACGCGCCCTGGGGCGTGCTGCTCTATTTGCGGCAGGAGGGGCGGGGGATCGGGCTCGTCAACAAGCTGCGGGCCTATGCGTTGCAGGATCAGGGATTTGATACGGTGGACGCCAATGTCCGGCTCGGTTTCGCCATCGACGCGAGGGATTTCTCCGTCGCCGCGCGGATGCTGGACCTGCTTGGGATCGGCACGGTGCGGTTGCTGACCAACAACCCGGCCAAGGTCGCAGGACTGGAGGCGGCCGGGATCACGGTTTCCGAACGATTGGCGCTGGCGATCGAAGCCAACCCGCATAACGACCGCTATCTCGCCACCAAACGGGATCGCACAGGGCACCAGCTGTGAGCATCGTTGCAGTCGATAGCGCCAGGCGGCGTTTGCGTTTCGGCACGATGGATGTGAATTGCGCGATCGGCAAGGGTGGGCTGTGCGCCGCTGCGGACAAGCATGAAGGCGATGGCTGCACGCCTTCGGGATCATGGCCAGTGCGAGGCGCTCTGTTGCGCCGCGATCGGTTGATGCTGGATGTCTTGCCGGCATTGCCCTGGCGGTGGACACGTCCGGGGGATGGCTGGTCGGATGGAAGGGGCGACCCGGAATATAACCGCCCCGTCCGGCTGCCGCACGGCTATTCGGCGGAGACGCTGCAGCGCGAAGACGAAGCCTATGACGTGATCGTCGTGCTCGGCCACAATGATGCACCGCCGGTGCCGGGGGCGGGGAGCGCAATATTCTTTCACTGCTGGGTGGAGGCTCGGCCGACCGAGGGGTGCGTTGCAATTGCCAAGGCGGACATGCTGGCGCTGTTGCCGATGCTGCGCTCTGATACGGTCATGGTCATCCGTTAGGCGACTTCCCGGCTCCGTTCCTGCACCTCTGTAAATTCGGAACTCGCCGCTTCGAGAAGTCTCCGCTCCAGCGTCTGCAGCCGTGCCTTGCTCTCGATCTTTCCGCCGAGCAGATCGGTGACGTAGAAGGTATCGACGGCCCGCTCGCCATAGGTCGCGACATGGGCGCTGTGCACCGTGACTTTCGACTGGAACAGGGCGTTGGCGAGCGCAAAAAGCAGGGCCGGGCGGTCGCGCGCGTTGATTTCGACGACCGTGAAGCGATTGGATGCCTTGTTGTCGATCAGCACGTTCGGAACGATGTGGAACGCTTCAGCACGCGTGCGGGGCAGGGGGCGTGCCTCCAGCCTGGTGATGAGTTTGTGTCGATTCGAGAGCGCTTCCTCGATGGAACGCTTGATTCGGTTAAGTTGCTCGGGGCTGTCGAAACGGCCACCGAACGGGTCCTGGACGAGGAAGTTGTCGATCGCCATGCCATCACGCATCGTGTGAATGCGCGCGTCGATGATGTTGCCACCGGCGAGGTGGATAGCGCCCGCGACCCGATAGAACAGGCCGGGATGGTCTGCGGCGTAGACAGTGACGAGAGTCGCGCCGCGCTGTGGATAGACTTCGGCGGCGATCGAAAGGGGCGCATCGCCTGCCGCCATGACATGACGCACGTTCTGCTGAAGAATGTCGTCGGGCTCTGCAATCCAGTAGGATTCGGGGAATCTTTTCTTCAGGGACGCGAATTGGGCTTCGGACAGGCCCATCGCTGCCTGAAGCGCTTCCTGCTTCGCCTCGACCTTTTCGCGACGGCCGTTCTGCTTGTGCCCGAGACGCAGCACTTCCTCTGCCGCGTCATAGAGGTCGTTCAGCAATTGCCGCTTCCAGCTGTTCCACACACCTGGGCCGACCGCCCGGATGTCGACCACCGTCAGGATCAGGAGCAGGCGGAGGCGTTCGGGACTTTGCACGACATCGGTGAAGTCCATGATCGTCTTGTAATCGGAGAGGTCGCGCTTGAAGGCCGTCGCCGACATCAGCAAGTGATAGCGGACGAGCCAGGACACGGTTTCCGTCTCCGCTGCGCTCAAGCCCAGCCGCGGACAGAGCGAAAGCGCGATCTCCGCGCCTAGAACGCTGTGATCGCCGCCCCGCCCCTTGGCGATGTCGTGCAGCAATACCGAGACGTACAGGGCGCGCCGCGACAGCAGCTTGTCCATCAAGGCGGTGCAGAGCGGATGATCGACTTCAGCATCGCCCTTTTCGATACGCGCGAGCAGGCCGACGGCCCTGATGGTATGCTCATCGACGGTGTAGTGGTGATACATGTCGAACTGCATCTGCGCGACGACGCGTCCGAAGTCGGGAATGAAGCGGCCGAACACACTGGCTTCATTCATCCAGCGCAGCACTGTCTCGGGATCGCGGGGCGACGTCAGGACATCCAGGAAAGCGGCGTTGGCGCGCGCATCCTTGCGGATGTGGCGGTCGATCAGGTGCGCATCGCGGCTGGCGGCGCGGATCGCGGAGGGATGTATGGAAAGGCCATGCCGGTCGGCGACTGCGAAGATCTCCAGCAGACGTACCGGATCGGCCTGAAAGAAGTCGTCGGAGGGCAGCGCAATGCGGCCACGGTCGAGAATGAAGCCGTCGAGCTTTTTCGGCCTGCGGAAAAAGCTCGGTATGTAGCGATGCCCCTTCGCAGCAAGGCGGTCATCCAGATGCGCCAGGAACACTGCCGTCAGATCGCCCACCGTCTTCGCATTGAGGAAGTAGTAGCGCATGAAGCGCTCGACTGCCGATTGCCCGTTGCGGCCCGAAAAATGCGTGCGTGCGGCGATCTCGACCTGCAGGTCGAAGGTCAGCCGGTCCTCTGCCCGTCCGGTGATCATGTGCAGGTGGCAGCGCACGGCCCAGAGGAAGTCTTCCGCCTTCTGGAACTGGCGTAATTCCTGGCGTGTCAGCAATCCGGCCTCGACCAGTTCCGCGACGGACCGTACGCGATTCACATATTTGCCGATCCAGAAGAGCGTGTGCAGATCGCGCAGGCCGCCCTTGCCTTCCTTAACATTGGGTTCGACCACGTAGCGGCTGTCGCCCATACGCTTGTGCCGGACATCGCGCTCCTGCAGCTTTTCCGCGACGAAAGCCTTTCCGGTGTCCTTCACCACTTCCTCGTCGAAGCGGCGGGAGGTTTCCTCATACAAGGCACGGTCGCCCCAGATATACCGCGCTTCGAGCAGCGCAGTGCGGATCGTGAGATCGCTTTTCGCCATGCGCACGGTTTCATCGATGGACCGGCTGCTGTGGCCGACTTTCAGGCCCAGGTCCCAGAGCGAATAGAGCATGGATTCGATCACCTGCTCCGTCCAGCCAGTAGGCTTCCATGGGGTGATAAAGCCGATGTCCACATCGCTATGCGGCGCCATCTCGCCCCGGCCGTAGCCGCCGACCGCGATCAGGGCGATCCGCTCCGATGTGCTTCGGTTGCCCACCGGATGCAGGTAGTTCGTCGTTGCGTCGTACAGGATGCGCAGGATCTGATCGATGAGGAACGCGAATGCCGACACGGTTTCGCGACCGCGGGTCGGATGCATGGCAAGGCGGCGCGCGGCCTCGATACGGCCAGCTTCCAGCGAAGTCCGCAATTCCTCGACAATGGCGGCGCGGAGAGGTTGCAGATTCGGCCCGTGCTGCTCCGCGAGCGCGGCGATGCGATCCGCGACGATGCGGCGGTCGATGATCGCGCGGCGATTGGAAAGCGTATCGAACAAGCTGGGCATGGGCACTATGTAGGGATTGTCGCTTAGTGATGAAACCGCTGATTCACGCGCCGTCGAGCAGCCCTTTCAAGCGGTAGAGCGCTTCTAGAGCCTCGCGGGGGCTCAGCGCGTCCACATCGATGGCGGCGAGAGTGTCGCGAAGGGGGTCCGACGGTGCGGCTTCCTTGATCATCGACGCTGCGAACAGGGGCAGATCGTCCAGCCCCGCGGCGATCCCGCCGGTCTTCGCCTTGCCCGCTTCCAGACGTTTCAGGACATCCTTTGCCCGCGCAAGAACGGCAGGGGGAAGGCCGGCGAGGCGCGCCACGGCAAGGCCGTAGCTGCGATCCGCCGGTCCTTTCGCCAATTCATGTAGCAGGACGAGATCGCCCTTCCATTCGCGGGCGCGAACGTGATGCAGCGATAGCGCGTCGAGCTTCTCGGCGAGGCGCGTCAGTTCGTGATAATGCGTCGCGAAGAGGCACCGGCAGCGGTTCACTTCATGCACGGCTTCGACCACGGCCCAAGCCAGCGCCAGACCGTCATAAGTGGACGTGCCGCGTCCGACTTCATCGAGGATCACGAAACTGCGCTCGGTCGCCTGCGAAAGGATGGCGGCGGTTTCCACCATCTCGACCATGAACGTGGATCGCCCGCGCGCGAGATTGTCCGACGCGCCAACCCGACTGAACAGACGATCCACGAGACTGAGACGCGCCTTGGTGGCGGGAACGAAGCTGCCCGCCTGCGCGAGGATGACGATCAATGCGTTCTGGCGAAGGAAGGTCGACTTGCCGCCCATATTGGGGCCAGTGACAAGCCAGAGGCGGTCCGCTTCCGACAGGCAGCAGTCGTTGGCGACGAAAGACTGGCCTTCGCGGGACAGGGCGTCTTCCACGACCGGGTGCCTGCCGCCGATGATCTCCAGGCAGCGACCTTCGGCAAAGTCCGGCGCGCACCAGCCGCCTTCCGCGGCGCGTTCGGCCAGACCTGCTGCGACGTCAAGGCGGGCAAGGGTGCGGGCGGCAGCGTCGATTGCGGATTTGCGCGTGAGGACGGCTTCGATCAGCTCCTCCAAATGCGCGGCTTCGGCGGCGAGCGCGTGACCGCCCGCCTGGGCTACGCGACTGGCTTGCTCGTGGAGGTCGATGGAATTGAAGCGGACCACGCCCGCCAACGTCTGGCGATGCGTGAAGCCGCTGCCGTCCCGCATCAGGACGTCGCCATGCTTGGCGGGCACTTCGACATGATAGCCGAGCACGGCGTTGTGGCGGATCTTCAGGGACGCGATGCCGGTCTGGTCGCGATATTGCGCCTCGAGGGCGGCAATGGCGCGCCGGCCATCACCTGCAAGGCGGCGCAGTTCATCCAGCGCGGCGTCATACCCATCGGCTATATAACCGCCGCTGGCGCTCTCCGTCGGCGGGGAGGGGACGAGCGCGCGGGAGAGCCGATCGATGAGGTCGCTATGTCCCTCCAAAGCGGGAAGCAGCTTTTCCAGAAGCGCAGGGCGATCGGACACGGTGCCCAGCCGCTCGCGCAGGAGGCGCGCTTCGCCAAGGCCATCGCGAAGTTGCCCAAGGTCGCGAGGCGACCCGCGTCCCATGGCTATACGACCGAGGGCGCGCCCGATATCCGGCAGGGCACGCAGCGCTGTTCTCAGATAATCGCGCGTGCTGCCATCGCGGTGGAACCACGCCACCAGTGCCAGCCGCGCTTCTACCTGCGGCTGGTCGAGAAGCGGAGCCGCCAGATCGGCAGCAAGCAGCCTCGCTCCCGCGCCCGTCACCGTGCGGTCGACAGCGGCGAGCAAGCTGCCCGTGCGCTGGCCAGCCATGGTCTGCACAATTTCAAGGCTTTCGCGGGTGGCGGCGTCGATGGCCATATGCGCGTCGGTGCTGCGGCGAACCGGCGCGGCGAGGAAGGGCAGCGTTCCCTTTCCGGCGTGATCGAGATAGCCAAGCAGCCCGCCCATAGCCGCCAGTTCAGCCCGGGCGAAGGTGCCGAAGCCATCCAGAGTGGCGACGCCATAATGCCGCTTCAGCAAAGTTTCCGCCCTGGCGCTGTCGAACATTGCCCGATCGAAGGGGTGGGACGCCATCGCCAGGTCGAACGATAAGCCGACGGGCACGACGACTTCGCTTGGGCAGAGGCGCGCCAACTCGGCGGAAACTTGCGAAGACGTAACGGAGATGGTTTCGAAACGGCCGTTGGATATGTCCGCTGCGGCTATGCCATAGTCCTGCCCGACCTGCGCTATGGCCACCAGCATGTTGTCGGTGCGCGCGTCGAGCAACGTGTCTTCGGTCAGCGTACCCGCGGTGACGTATCGGACGATGGCGCGCGCGACGAGGGACTTCGATCCACGCGCCTTGGCTTCTGCAGGCGTCTCGGTCTGTTCGGCTATGGCGACGCGATGCCCCGCACGAATCAGCCGCGCGAGATACATTTCGGAGCTGTGGACCGGCACGCCGCACATCGGGATAGGCGCGCCTTCATGCTCGCCACGCGATGTCAGGGCGATGTCCAGCGTCGCGGCGGCCGCCTTTGCATCATCGAAGAACAGTTCGAAGAAATCGCCCATCCGGTAGAACAGCAGGCAGTCGGGGGCCTCTGCCTTGAGGGTCAGATACTGCGCCATCATCGGCGTTGGCGAAGCGCTGGCGGGAGAGGAACTGCTGTGAGCCATTTGCACGTGCGATAGCCGCTCGGGCGGCCCGGCGAAAGGGACAGAAATATTCGGCTGGCCTTGTAGAATCTCCCCAAAAGCCGCTAGGGCAGCCCTGAACGCGGCGGAGACTTGAAGATGAGCGATAAATCGAACGTGGAGTTTTCCGAGCGCGAGGCTCTCCTCTTCCACTCCGCGGGCCGCCCAGGAAAAATCGAGATCATCGCGTCCAAGCCCATGGCGACACAGCGCGACCTGGCGCTGGCTTACTCGCCGGGCGTTGCCGTGCCTGTGCGCGCCATCGCCGAAGATCCTGCGACAGCCTATGACTACACGGCCAAGGGCAATCTGGTGGCGGTGATCTCCAACGGAACCGCAATCCTCGGCCTCGGCAATCTTGGCGCGCTGGCGTCGAAGCCGGTGATGGAAGGCAAGGCCGTGCTGTTCAAGCGGTTCGCCGACGTAGATTCCATCGACATCGAACTGGATAGCGAAGATCCGCAGGCGATCATCGATGCCGTCGCATTGATGGAGCCCAGCTTCGGCGGCATCAATCTGGAGGACATCAAGGCGCCGGAATGCTTCATCATCGAGCAGGCGCTGAAGGAAAAGATGAACATTCCGGTCATGCACGATGACCAGCATGGCACCGCCATCATCTGCGCAGCGGGGCTTATCAACGCGCTTCATCTGACCGGGCGTGACATCAAGGACGTGAAGATCGTGGTGAATGGCGCGGGCGCGGCGGCGATCGCCTGTACCGAGCTGATCAAGGCCATGGGCGTGCCGCACGATCAAGTCATCATGTGCGACCGCAGCGGCGTGATCTACCAGGGCCGCGCCGAGAGCATGGATCAATGGAAATCCGCGCATGCCGCCAAGACAGACGCGCGCACGCTGGAAGAAGCGCTGAAGGGTGCGGACGTGTTCCTCGGGCTGTCGGCGGCAGGCGCGCTCAAAGGACATATGGTCAGGGATATGGCCCCCCAACCCATCATCTTTGCGATGGCCAATCCCGATCCTGAAATCACGCCACCCGAAGCGAAGGCTGCGCGCCCGGATGCCATCGTCGCGACAGGCCGGTCGGATTATCCCAATCAGGTCAACAATGTCCTGGGGTTCCCCTTCATCTTCCGAGGGGCGCTCGACGTGCGGGCGACGGCGATCAACGAAGCCATGAAGATCGCCGCGGCCGAAGCGATCGCCGCGCTCGCCCGGCAGGCTGTGCCGGAAGAAGTCGCCAAAGCCTATGGCAAGTCGCATAGCTTCGGCACCGACTACATCATTCCGGCTCCCTTCGATCCACGACTGATGGAAGTCGTGCCCGCAGCCGTGGCGCAGGCCGCGATGGACAGTGGCGTGGCGCAGAAGATGATCCCGGACATCGCCGCCTATCGCCAGTCGCTGAAGGCGCGCCTAAACCCCACGACCTCCGTCCTGACGCTCGCCTATGAGGGCGCGAAGGCCGAACCCAAGCGCGTCGTCTTTGCGGAGGGCGAGGAGGAAGTGGTGCTGCGCGCGGCGATCCAGTTCCGCGATGGCGGCTATGGCATTCCGGTGCTCGTCGGGCGGCAGGACGTCTATGACCGGCTGCGGGCGCTCGGGGTCAGCGATCCGCACAGCTTCGAGGTGCATAACAGCGTCAATTCGCCGCTGGTGCCCAAGATGGTGGACCTGCTGTACCAGCGCCTGCAACGCCGCGGCTATCTCCGCCGCGATTGCGAGCGGATGGTGAACCGCGAGCGCAACGTCTTCGGCGCATTGCTGCTGCAGCTTGGCGAAGCGGAAGCGATGATCACCGGCGTTACGCGCACCTATTCGCAAACGATGCGCGACGTGCGCCGCGTGATCGATCCGGCGGCAGGCCGGACCCCGTTCGGCATCCATGTGCTCGTCGGCCAGAGCCATACGGTGTTCATGGCGGACACCACCGTGAACGAGCGCCCGACCTCCGAAGAGCTGGCGGACATCGCGATGGACACGGCGGCCGTCGCCCGCCGGATGGGGCATGAACCGCGCGTCGCGTTCCTGTCCTATTCGACCTTCGGCAATCCTTCGGGCAACTGGCTGACGAGCCTGCGCGAGGCAGTGGCCATATTGGACCAGCGCAATGTCGACTTCGAATATGAAGGCGAGATGGCGCCGGACGTGGCATTGAACCCGACCGTGATGAAGAACTATCCGTTCTGTCGCCTATCGGGGCCTGCCAATGTGCTGGTGATGCCGGGCCTGCAATCGGCGAACCTGTCGGCGAAGTTGTTGCGTGAGCTGGGTGGCGATTCCGTAATCGGGCCGATGCTCGTCGGATTGGAAAAGCCGGTGCAGGTCGCCACCATGGCCTCATCCGCCAGCGAACTGGTGACGCTGGCCGTATTGGCGGCGGGCGGGATCGCCCTTTGATCTGAACTCCTCCCGTTCGCGGGGGAGCCTTCATCGACGCAGCAGGAATACCGCGTGCTGGGCCAGGAGATTGGCGTTGGTGTGCGTGGTTTCCTTGATGCCGTTCAGGAACCACTGACCATCGATCGACCAGCCGCGCTCCTTCACCAGAGCGCGGAAATCGTCGATGGTGAGGTGGTGGATGTTGAGCGTGTCGTACCAGGTATCCGGCAACAGCTTCGTGACGGGCATACGGCCACCGAATGCCAGCGACAGTCGGCCGCGCCAATGTGCAAAATTGGGGAAGCTGACGAAAGCCTGGGCACCGATTCGTAGCAGTTCCTCGACCACGCGATCCGGGCGGCGAGTGGTCTGGAGCGTCTGACTGAGAATGGCGTAATCGAAGCTTGCGTCGGCATAATAATGCAGGTCGGTATCCGCGTCGCCCTGCACTACCGAAAGCCCGCGTCCGACAGCCGAGGCTACGTTCGCCGGATCGATTTCCAACCCTCGCGCATCGACCTCACGCTGGTCGCGCAGAGCCGCCATCAGGCTTCCGTCGCCACTGCCGACATCGAGCACCCGCGCACCGGGCGTCACGTTACGCGCAATCAGGGCAAGATCGGGGCGGAGTGGCTCCATCATGCCGTCACCGCCGGACCGTCATAGCGCTGCATGAAGATGCCGGTAATCCGCTGCCAGCCATGCCGCTCATATAGCCCGTGGGCGTCGCGCGTATTAAGCGTCCAGCGGCGCAGCCCCTGAAGGTCGGGATGCGTATGGAAATAGCGCAGCATCGCCGCTGCAAGGCCGCGGCCCTGATGCGCCTCAAGCACATACACGTCCGCCAAATGCGCGAAGGTGGCGTGGTCGGTAATCACGCGCGCGAAAGCGACCTGGTCCTCACCATGATAGATGCCGACACAATGCGAGCCAGCAATAGCGCGCTCCACGAGCGACCGGGCGATGCCGGGCGACCAGTAGCTGGCCGACAGATAGGCATGGATCGCCTCAGGCTGAAGCCGGGCGGGATCGTCTGACAGCGTGTAATCGGCAGGAAGTTCGGCTGCCATCAGCGTTCCCCTGCGCGCAGGAAGCCGTCGACGACGCGATTGAGTTCTGGGGCTTCCAGCAGGAACGCATCGTGGCCGAAAGGGCTCGATAGTTCGACGAAGCTCGCCGGCGCGCCGGACGCGTTGAGGGCGTGGACGATGACGCGCGATTCGGCGGTGGGGTACAGCCAATCGGTGTCGAAGCTGACAATGCAGAATCGCGCTTTGGTACGAGCAAAGGCGCGGGCGAGGCTGCCTTCGTGGTCTTCGGCTATGTCGTAATAATCCATGGCGCGCGTGATGTAGAGGTAGCTGTTGGCATCGAACCGGTCGACAAAACTGAGGCCCTGATGGCGCAGATAGCTTTCCACCTGAAAATCTGCGTCGAAGCCGAACGTCTTCTGCCCGCCGGGGCTATCCGGCCGCGCCTGAAGCCGTCGCCCGAATTTTTCGGTAAGGCCCGCTTCGGAAAGATACGTAATATGCGCGGCCATTCGCGCCACCGCCAGACCGGAGCTGGGCACGTCATTGTCGGCGTAGTAATCGCCGCCCCGCCAGCGCGGATCGGCCATGATTGCCTGGCGCCCGACTTCGTGGAACGCGATGTTCTGAGCAGAATGGCGCGCGGTCGAGGCAATGACCAGCGCCAGCTCGACTCGATCGGGATAGAGCGTCGGCCAGGTGAGCGCCTGCATTCCGCCCATAGACCCGCCGATGACTGCGCGCAGGCGTTCGACACCCAGATGGTCGAGCAACATCGCCTGCGCTCGCACCATGTCGCCGATGGTGATGACCGGAAAGCGCATCGCGTAAGGCTCATCCCTGCCGGGATCGACGGTTGCCGGGCCGCTCGATCCCATGCAGCTGCCCAGTACATTAGCGCAGACGATGAAGTGCCGCGCCGGATCGACGGGCTTGCCTTCCCCGACCATGCGCCACCACCAGCCGGGCTTCCCGGTCAGCGGATGTTGCGAGGCGACATATTGGTCGCCGGTGAGCGCATGGCAGATCAGGATTGCATTGGAAGCGTCGGCATTCAATGTGCCGTAGGTTTCGTAAGCGATATCCACTGGCGCAAGGGCAGCGCCGCTGTCCAGCCGCAGGGGTCCGGGCAGGCGAACCTGTCGGCCAAGGCCGAAGCGTCTGTCGGTCGATGCAGGAACGGTAGCCATCACTGGCCGCTAGGGCGCGCGGCGAGGGGTGTCAATCATTGCGCCCTTTGCGCAGGCGCTGTTTCCTCGCTAAAGCGCCTGCATGGTAGACAACACAACGATAACGCGCGTTTCGCCGGAGCCCAAAGAGTGGATTTTGGGCATCTCCGCTTATGTGCCGGGCAAGGCAGCCGCCGATGATGGCCGTCCGCTGATCAAGCTCTCCGCCAACGAAAATCCGCTGGGCGCCAGTGAAGCTACGCGGGCGGCGTTTTTTGCAGCGGCAGCGGATCTCGCCACCTATCCCGATCCCGGCGCGGCAAAGCTGCGCGAGGCAATTGCCGCCAAGTTCGGGCTTGATCCGGCGCGCGTCATCTATGGCACTGGATCGGATGAGCTGCTGCACCTGGCCGCAAGCGCCTATGCGGGGCCGGGGGACGAAGTGCTGTACGTGCGGTTCGGCTTTTCGGTTTACGACATAGCGGCACGGCGCGTGGGCGCTAAGCCGGTCATCGCGGCAGACAAGGACTATGCGACCGATGTGGATGCACTGCTTGCGGCGGTGACAGAGCGGACGCGCGTGGTTTTCCTCGCAAACCCGAACAACCCGACCGGCACCATGACCCCAGCCGCAGAAATTGCTCGGCTCCATGCCGGTCTTCGGCCGGACATCCTGCTGGTGCTCGATCAGGCCTATGCGGAGTATCTGGAGCCGGAAGATGACGATGGCGGCATGAAACTGGCGCAGGGCGCGCCCAATGTCTTCGTCACGCGCACCTTCTCCAAGATCCATGGCCTTGCCGCCGAGAGGATCGGCTGGGGCTATGCGCCAAAGGCCGTTATCGACGTGCTGCACCGCATTCGCGCGCCGTTCAATGTGACGACTGCGGGACAGGCGGCGGCGATTGCGGCAATCAACGACGACAAGTGGGTGGACGCCAGCCGGTTGCATAACCGGCAATGGCGCGAGTGGCTCGCCGACCAAATAGCGGCGATGAGCAATCATGGCCTGCGGGCAGTGCCGAGCAAGGCCAATTTCCTGCTGATCCTGTTCGAAGGAAAGCTCACGGCGGAAACTGCGCTAAAGGGCTTGATGGCGCAGGGATATGCAACCCGATGGTTGCCGGGGCAGGGCCTGCCGAACGCGCTCCGAATCACCATCGGGACGGAAGAACAGACGCGGGACGTGGCGCATATCCTTCGGACCATGGCGGAAGCGGCCTGATGCTGCCTTTTGCGCGGGTTACGGTCATCGGACTGGGCCTCATCGGCTCTTCGCTGTTGCGCGCGATCAGGGCCGAGATGCCGACGGTGCGGCTGACGGGACATGATGCCAGCGCGGAGGTGCGCGACATCGCTCGGCACCTCGATCTTGCCGACGACATAACGGACACAGTGGGGGCGGCGGTGACGGATGCCGACCTGGTGATCCTGTGCGTGCCGGTCCGGGCCATGGGAGACGTTGCGGAAGCCATGCGCGACGATTTGCCGGGCGAGGCGATCGTTTCAGACGTCGGGTCCTGCAAAGCAGAGATACTTGCCGCATTGACGGCCGCCCTGCCAGGGCAGGCCATCGTCCCGGCGCATCCCGTGGCAGGGACGGAGAACAGCGGCCCGGAATCCGGGTTTGCGAGCCTTTTCAAAGGGCGCTGGTGCATTGTCACGCCACCGGCGGATGCGGACTCCACGGCAGTGGAGCGCGTTTCGGAATTGTGGCGGCGGATCGGCGCGAACGTCGAGAGGATGGACGCGGCGCATCATGACCTGGTGCTCGCCGTCACCAGCCATCTTCCGCATCTGATCGCCTACACGATCGTCGGCACCGCCAGCGACCTGGAGGACGTAACGCGATCCGAAGTCATCAAATATTCCGCAGGCGGCTTTCGCGACTTCACGCGCATAGCGGCGAGCGATCCGACGATGTGGAGGGACGTGTTCCTGTCCAACAAGGATGCCGTGCTGGAGATGCTACAGCGGTTCTCCGAGGATTTGTCGGCGCTACAACGAGCGATCCGCTGGAATGATGGAGATGCGCTGTTCAACCTGTTCACGCGCACGCGCGCCATCCGTCGATCTATCATCGAAGAGGGGCAGGACGACCCCGCGCCCGATTTCGGCCGTACGCACAGCTAAATTCAGAAACCGATTTCCGCCGCATAGTCCGGATCGGACATTGCGGTGAGTCGTCGCGCAGCACGCCGGGCAAAGCGCAACGTCTCGGCCTTTCGCCGCGCGGCTGCGAGCGGTTCGGTCGGCGCAGCACGCAGGATCTCCGCATCATACTGGTCCGCCACGATCAGGCCGGTGCGCGTGGGCCATAATGCCTCGCCCTCAAAAGGGGAGAGGTCGAAACCGGCAGGCACAGCCCAGAAATATCTGTCGCAATAGTCGAAATAATCCGGCCACTTCGCATCGCCAAGCAGGTCCGCTCGGCTACACTTAATCTCAACGATCACCAGATGGCCGGAGAGGTCCAGCGCCATGATGTCGGCGCGGCGACCATTCGGAAGCGGCGCTTCGACGAGGCCGAACAGGTCGTGTCGCTGGAACAGGCGGAGCACCCCGCGCGCAACCGCCATCGCCGTGCCGTTGGTCAGGGGAGAACAGGGAGCGAGCGCTTCGGTCATCAAGCGGTATTAGAACAATAGATGAACAAAGAAAAGGCCGAACCCAATTTCAGGGTCGGCCTTTACCTTGTCCCAAGCTGCCGCAGCGAGGCGGCGCAGGAGTCAGCGATAGAAGATATGGTTGTCAATCGACGCCAGCCGGGGCTTCCCCCAACCCGGCGAAACGCGACGGGCGTGGAAGAAGAGCGCGCCTTCGGCCTGGCTCTTCCAGCCATCCTTGAGGGCGATCTGAGCGATGGCGACGGCCTGCTGCCAATCCTGGCTGTCGGTACGCGGCTGAGGCACGTTGCCACCGCGTACGAAGCTGAACTGACTCGGCTGACGCACGACGCCGCACAGGCTGCTGGCGAACCGGCCGGATTGCGAGCGATTTATGATGACACGCGCAACGGCGAGCTGCCCGGCGAGGCTTTCGCTCTTCGCCTCATAATATATGGCACTGGCGAGGCAGCGCATGTCTTCGTTGATTTCGGCAGGCACCGGCTGCGCGTCTACGAGCGCGGCGAGCGTGGGTGCGGGCTGAGCCGGAGCATCGATATCGCCCGAGGAAACTTTTTGCGACTGGGACGTTGATGTCGTGCTGATTGGCTGAACTATCTCACGCGGCGCGGCGAAGGTAACGCCTGCATCCTGCGGAGTAGAAGAATAAGGAAGCGTCGGAATCGTGACGGGTAGCGTCTCGGTCGATCCAGCGGCTTGAGAGGCATCGCTGGCAGTAACGGCAGCAATTGCAGACAGTGTAAATGCGGCCATCGTTGCGGCCTTCAAACGGAAACTCATTACGGCTCAAGTTAGTGCGGTGAGTCGGCCAGGACGCCGTATCCTTGAGGATGGGCTTTTCTTGCGTCCGGTCGCCCCCCGTCTGCGTGTTTACCATTTCCCCCCAAATGAGGAACAGCGGCAACCTGCGCGTTGGCGTGCAGGCGCTATGGCTGTGACGTTCCGTTCCGTCAACGTTCAGGCGAGGGATTCCACGGCCAAGCGTTCCGCATCCGCGATATCGAGTTCTATTAACCATAGATCGGGGTCAGACTTCCGACGGCGCGCAATATATTGTGCGGATGCGCCCCATTCGGACTCAGGCGGCGGTCCGCAGGGAACCAGCCGATGGCCATCCGTATGGTCGGAGACACGCTCGAACAGCCCTGTTTCCCTGCCTTTTTCGAGACATTGTACCAGGATCGTGCCGCTGGTCCGATCGCCCCGATGCACTATGGCGGCGAAGCCTCCAAGGGCTTCCACCCGACGCACCAGCATGCTCACGAGCATGTGCGTGGCGAGGCGCGCCGTCATGGGGCGGCGCGATAGCCCGGCAGTGACGACAGCGGAAATTGCGAGCGCATGAACGTTCCCGTTCCGCGCCCCACCTCTTCTCCGTCGGCATCGATGAGGCTCGCTTCAGCCACATAAACGCGTCGGCGACCGCTGATCCATCGCCCCTCGGCGCGCAATGTGCCCGAATGAATCGGCCGCGTGAACAACAGGTTAAAGTTCGTCGTCAGAAGGAAGCGATCACTGACCAGGCTATTGGCGGCGTAGAAGGCGGCGTCGTCCAGCATCTTGAAGTATACCGTGCCATGTACGGCACCGGCCGCGTGGTACGACGTTGCGTCTACATCGAAATCTATGCGTGACTGCCCAGGGCCGACTATCGTCAACTCGGAACGAAAGAGCTGGTTTATCGGGGCGGAACGATAGAGCTGCTCCAGCGCCCTGAAATGCGCCGTCTCTCCGCTGGGCGGGAAAGGAATCTCAGGCTGCGTCACGCGCCTCATTGCCGGAAAGAAGCGCGAAAAGCGCCTCGCGCGAACCGACGCCGCGTACGCGGGCGATCTGCGCCTCATTTCGCAAATAGCGCGACACGCGGGCTAGAGTCTTCAGATGCTCAGCCCCACTATCGAGGGGTGAGAGAAGGGCAAAGACCACATCGACTGGCGCATTATCCACAGCTTCGAAAGCAAGCGGCGTTTCGAGCAGGATTACCATTGCCCGCACGCGATCGAGGTCCGGGATTTTGGCATGGGGTATGGCGACACCTCCGCCGAAACCGGTAGAGCCAAGTCTCTCCCGTTCGATGAGACGATCGAACACGACGTCGGCCGACTGCGCATAGTTCGCTTCGGCCATTTCACTCAACTTCTGGAACAGTTGCTTTTTGCCGCTGACCGTAACACCGATGGCCAGTGCTTCGGGCGTCAATATGTCGTCGAAATGAACCATGTCGTACCTAGCCGGTCCTCCGGCGGATCATCGAGACCGGCCTGCCGATCCAGAACGCGATGCCGGAACCAAAGCCCGGCCCCATAAAGCGCAGGGGCCGGGAGGTCAATCATATAGGCCAGGGCGCTAACTCCCGAGCTGCCGAGTCGTCAGGCGCGCGGCTCAACCCAGCCGATGGTGCCGTCGTGACGGCGGTACACCATATTGTAGGCGGACGTGCCTGCATTGAGGAAGAGAAGCGCGTTGGTGTTACGCAGGTCGAGCATCATCACCGCGTCAGATACCGAGGCTTCGGGAATATCGACACGCGTTTCCGCGACAATGAGAGGCGCCTCGGCGGGTTCTTCGTCCTCAGGGGCCGTGGCGAAAACCGTATAGCCCGCACCATCGACCTGAAGGCCGTCGATGCCGTTCATACGCTGCTCTTCGGCGGCAGCGGCCTGCACATGACGGTCCTTCAGACGGCGCATATAGCGGCGAAGCTGTTTCTCGATGCGGTCTGCCGCCTGATCGAAGGCAACATGCGCATCCTGTGCTTCAGCCGTACCTTTCAGGATCAAGCCGGTCATCACATGGCACACGATATCGCAATGGAACGCGCCATGCGGCGCCGGACGGAAGGTCACTTGCGCCGAAATCGCGCGGGCGAAATATTTCTCGGCCACCGTTTCGAGCCGGGTCCAGACATGCTCCTTCAGCGCGTCGCCTGTGTCGACCTGATGACCGGAAACCTGAATATCCATAATGCCTTCTCCTTATTCGAGCCGGTCCACCCGAAAGACGGACCGGTGGGCGTGCCGGAGCGGTCGGGGAGACCGGCCCCGGAGAGGACGGCGCCGCCAATCAGGCGGCGGCACCGTCTAGCCAGAGCGGCTTGTCCAGCATTGCGATGAACGCTGCGTGCCGCTCCAACTCCGCAACGCTGGCCCGATGAGGCCGCGCTGGGCGAACAGGGCGAACGGCCGAAACAAAGGCTCGTTCCATTTCGCCCGCATTTCCGGTGTCTTCGCTGGCGAGCACGAGGCCGATTTGCCGTCCGCCAGTCAACTCTATGTAAAGCTGCGCTAAAAGCTCCGCATCGAGTAGAGCGCCATGCTTGATGCGATGGCTGCGATCGATCCCGTAGCGAGTGCAAAGCGCGTCGAGACTGTGCTTTGCACCGGGATGCAGAGTACGGGCGATCGCCACGGTATCGACCATGCGTTCGAAGGAAATCGGATCACGGCCGATCAGCTTCAGCTCATGATTGAGGAAGCCGAAGTCGAATTTGGCGTTGTGGGCGACGAGGGGGCAATCCCCGAGGAAATCCAGCAGGGCGTCAACGCCATGGAGAAAGAGCGGCTTGTCGCTAAGGAAGATATCCGACAACCCGTGCACGGCTTCGGCGGCGGCAGGCATGGCCCGCTGCGGATTGAAATAGGCGTGGAAACTTTCCCCGGTGGGCACGCGATTAACAAGTTCGATGCAGCCGATTTCGACAAGCCGGTCGCCGGTAGCGGGGTCGAACCCCGTGGTTTCCGTATCAAATATGATTTCGCGCATAGGCCTTCCGACTCTGGGTAGACACTATCGACCCGCTTTGGCGTGAAGGCAAGCGACGAGACGGCGAACTTGCGCGCGGGTGCGATCAAAGGTCGTGCCGGTCTCGACGATGAAGTCAGCACGACGGCGCTTTTCGGCATCTGGAGTCTGGAGATGCCTGATCTGGTGGAACTTGGCAGGCGTCATGCCGCGTCGGGCGAGAACGCGGGCACGCTGCTTCCACGCAGGCGCGGACACGACGATCACGCCGTCGAGTTTCGTCCTGCCCCTGGTTTCGAACAGCAGGGGTATGTCGAGGACCACGAGTCGGCGCGCCCGGTGACGGCGCAGGAAATCGGAACGGGATTTTTGCACGGCCGGATGCACGATCGCTTCCAGCGCCTTCAATTCCTGCGGGTGGCCGAAAACCGCAGCGCCCAGTTTCGGGCGATCCACGCCTCGGGGTCCGGTAGTGCCTGGGAACCGCGCCTCGATGGCCGGGAGCAACGCTCCGTCAGGTCCCTGCAGACGATGCACCTCGGCATCGGCGTCGAAGACCGGCACCCCCTCCCGGCGGAGCATCGCCGCAACGGCCGATTTGCCCATGCCGATCGATCCCGTAAGGCCCCAGATCTTTGCCAATGGTCAGGCCGTCAGCAAAGCGCGCAATTCATCGTCATGCTCACGCGGCGCATCGGCATCGAAGAAGATGTCGAAGGCCAAAGCTGCCTGCCCGATGAGCATCTCCAACCCGTCGACGGTCGCCAATCCCCGTGCCTTTGCCGCCACCAGCAGACTGGTTTCGAGGGGCGCGTAGACAATGTCATAGACCAGCGCCTGGGCGGGTAATGGTGACAGATCGAGCGTGAGATCAGGCTGGCCCGTCATGCCCAGCGATGTGCTGTTCACCAGCAGATCCACCGCGGGCAGCGGCGCATCCATTCCGATCACAGTGCCCTTCGTTCCAGCGCGCTCCAGTAGAGCCTGCCCCTTCTCCGCATCACGCGCCATGACTGTTATATTGGGGACACCGAAGGTCGTCAGCGCGAAGAGGATCGCCCGCGCCGCACCGCCCGCGCCGATGATCACGGCATGCTCGCCGCGCCATTTGCGGGCAATCAACGCCTGCAGGAATCCTCCGGCATCCGTGTTCGTACCGATCAGCGGTCCGCCCGTTTCTCCGGCGATCGTGTTCATGGCGCCGATGCGCTCCCGCACGCCACCGGGATCGTCTGTATATTCCATCACCGCGATCTTGTGCGGGATCGTCACGTTGCAGCCCAACCAGTCGGGATCTGCGCGGCGTTGCAGGAAATAGGCCGACAGCCCCTCCGGCTTGACATGCGTCTTGCGGTATTCCGCTTCGATGTTGAGCTTTTCCAGCCAGAAATTGTGGATAAGCGGCGACTTGCTGTGTGCGATCGGATCGCCGATCACTTCGGCATATGGCATTCCCTGAGTCATGTCGGCAACAACGCACGGATGCGCAGGAAGTCAAGCAAGGGCAGCAGCGGCAAGCCCTGAATGGCGAACTGGCTCCCCTCGATACGCGTGAAGAGTTGGGCGCCGGGTCCTTCGATACGATAGCAGCCGACGCACCAGCGGCACTCGTCCCATTCCTGGTCGAGATAGGACCGGATGAAGGATGGCGAGAGGACCCGCATCGTCATCCTCACCCGCTCGATGTTCCGCCATACCGGCGTGCCGCCCTGTACGATGACGGCAGCGCTGTGGAGATAGTGGCTGCGTCCGGAAAGAAGCGTCAATATCCGTTCGGCATCGGCCCGATCGGTGGCCTTGTCGATCATCTCGCCGGTGTCGAGGCTCAGCGTCTGGTCGCAGCCGAGCACGAGATCGCCGGGCGCGCGGCGCGAGACCCTGAGCGCCTTCAATTCCGCAAGCGCATCGGCAAGAGCGCGCGCGTCGAGCCCGTCGGCCCGCAGTGCGTCCTTGGCCGCCTCTTCGTCGACGCCTGGCGCTACGGCATTTAACGCCACGCCTGCTGCCGACAATAGCGCGCGGCGGCTGGCGCTTTGCGATGCAAGGATAAGAGAAGCGGTCATGATGCCTTCGCTTCCGCATCGTTCAGGACGCGTTCGTTGAACAGGTTGATGATGGCCGCGGCGGCTTCCTCGATCGACCGCCGCGTCATTTCGATCACCGGCCAGCCATTATCGGCAAAGATACGGCGCGCAAAGGCGACTTCCGCCTGAACACGCTCGATGTCGACATAATTGGTTTCGGGCGCCTGATTGAGCGACAAAAGCCGGTTGCGGCGAACCTGCACCAGCCGCTCGGGGCTGATGGTCAGGCCGACGACGAGCGGATGCTTGAGGCGATAGAGGCTCTCGGGAGGGGGCGATTCCATGATGAGCGGGATATTTGCGGTCTTGTACCCGCGATTGGCGAGATAGATGGACGTCGGCGTCTTGGACGCGCGAGACACTCCGGCAAGGACGATGTCCGCCTCTTCCCAGTTCTCATGAGCAACGCCATCGTCATGGGCAATCGTGAACTGGATCGCCTCGATGCGCGCGAAATAGGCTTCGTCGAGAATATGTTTGCGACTAGGCCGGTTGCGTGTCTCCTGACCCAGGATGTTCGACATCGCATCGGTGACGGCATCCAGCGCTGCGACGTGCGGCAGCCCCAAGGCACGGCAGCGGTTCTCCAGCTTTCGGCGAAGATCGCTGTTTGCCAGCGTGAACAACACGAGACCGGGGTTCATCGCGATCTCTTCCATGATCCGGTTCAGGTGCAACTCCGACCGCACCATCGGCCAGAAATGCCGGATCGCTTCAACATTCTCGAACTGGGCAATACCCGCCTTCGCGATATTTTCGAGAGTCTCTCCGGTGGAGTCCGACAGGAGGTGGAGGTGGAGGCGCGTCATCGTCGCAAACTCTGTTGGGGAACTGTGGATAAAGCAAGGGATGAAAGCGAGGATAAGTTTGAGGCCGATTTTGGTCGTCGCTAAGCGGAGAACGATCCACAGCCCTCCCACAGCCGCTAAAATTCATCCACATCCTGTGGATAACGTGCATAACTCAAGCGACTCTGGCAGATAGCCAAGGGTCGCCAGAGTCAAACTGTTGGCAAATGCGGGGGCAGTGGATTAACCCCGCTGTCCACTGCCCATCATCTTCATCATTCTTCAATATTAATTAAGATAGAGTATATGACCCTGACTGTTCCGGGTCTGCCAGTCGCGCAGGCCATCACGAAACCTTTGTTACGCGTGCTGGCTGGCGAACCAATGAATCCGCCTCCGATGTGGCTGATGCGACAAGCGGGGCGCTATCTTCCGGAGTATCGCGCGCTGCGAGCCGAAAAGGGCGGATTCCTGGAACTGGTGTACGACAGCGCGGCGGCGGCGGAGGTGACCGTGCAGCCGTTGCGCCGTTTCGCCTTCGATGGGGCAATCCTGTTCTCCGACATCCTGATCGTGCCCTATGCTTTGGGGCAGAAGCTCTGGTTCGAGGTCGGGGAAGGGCCGCGGTTGGCGCCGACTCTGGACACCACAGAGCTTGCTTCGCTCATCCCCGACTTCAGCCGGTTCGATGCGATCTACGAGACGGTGCGGCAAGTGAAGGCGCAACTTGCCCCCGAGGTGGCGATGCTGGGCTTTGCAGGCAGCCCGTGGACGATAGCGACCTATATGGTGGCGGGACAGGGCAGCAAGGATCAGGGGGCGGCGCGGAGGCTTGCCTATGCCGATCCGAAGCGCTTTGCCGGGATCATCGACGCTATCGTCGAGGCGACGGTCGAATATCTCTGCGGCCAGATCGATGCCGGCGTTGAGGCGATACAGCTTTTCGATAGCTGGGCGGGCAGTCTGGCACCGCTCGAGCTGGATCGCTGGGTGATTGCGCCGAACGCCAGGATTGTCGCCGCCGTCAAAGCCAGGCGGCCCGGAGTGCCGATCATCGGATTTCCCAAGGGTATCGGTGCCCGGCTGGTCGACTATGCGGCGGGCACCGGAGTAGATGCGCTGGGCCTGGACGAGACAGTGGACCCGCATTGGGCCAATGCCGTGCTGCCTGAGGGACTGCCGGTGCAGGGCAATCTCGATCCTCTGGCGCTGGTTTCGGGCGGCGCCGGAGTGGCGGAGTCCGTGGTCAATATCCTTGCCGCCTTTGCCGGGCGGCCGCATATCTTCAACCTCGGCCATGGCATATTGCAGGACACGCCGATTGATCATGTCGAGGCATTGATTACAATGGTGCGGAAGACGGGCTCAGCGGCAACAAAGGTGAGTGAAGGCGCATGACATTTCTGGGAGCGGCTTACCTTTGGGTGAAGGCTGCGCACCTGATCTTCGTGATATTCCTGATGGCCGGGCTGTTCATGCTGCCGCGGTTCTTCGTCTATCATCAGGAATCTCCCGCGGGGTCGGAAGAGGATCGCAAATGGATCGATCGCGAGCGCAAGTTGCTCAAGATCATCCTCAATCCCTCGCTCGTGCTTGTCTGGGTTCTGGGCTTGCTGCTGGCCTACGATATCGGGGCTTGGACCATGGGATGGTTCCACCTGAAACTGCTGCTGGTGGTGGGTCTTTCCGGCTATCACGGCTGGCTCAGCGGCTATGCACGGAAGCTGGCAAGGGGCGAGCGGACGCTCACGGACAAGAAGCTGCGGATGATGAACGAAGTGCCGGGAATCGCCGTGGCGGTCATCGTCATACTGGTAATCGTAAAGCCGTTCTGAAGCACCGACATATCTGGCGAACGCCAATCGCAGCAGCTTGACTTGGTTTCCCCTGCGGCGTAACGCACAGCAGTCTCCTTTGCCGCTCGGGCGTTGAGAATTTCCTTTCCTGTCAGATCCGAGCCGGCGCTTCCACATCGCATATCTGCCGGAACTCACCCGATGCATCTCAAAGACCTCAAGAAGAACACGCCTGCTGAACTCGTCTCCATGGCCGAGGAATTGGGGGTCGAAGGCGCGTCGACGCTGCGCAAGCAGGATCTGATGTTCGCGATCCTGAAGGCCGAAGCCGAAAACGGCGCGCAGATCATGGGTGAAGGCACGATCGAGGTGCTGCCGGACGGGTTCGGTTTCCTGCGCTCTCCTCAAGCGAATTATCTTGCCGGCCCTGACGACATTTATGTGTCTCCCAATCAGGTTCGCAAATTCGGGCTGCGCACGGGCGATACCGTCGAGGGCGAAATCCGCGCACCGAAGGATGGCGAGCGTTATTTTGCACTGACGAAGCTCAGTTCCGTCAATTTCGACGATCCAGACGCGGTGCGCCATCGCGTGAACTTCGATAACCTGACGCCGCTATATCCCGAAGAGAAGCTGAACCTCGATACGCTCGATCCGACGGTCAAGGACAAGTCGGCCCGCGTCATCGATATCATCTCGCCGCAAGGCAAGGGCCAGCGCGCGTTGATCGTCGCGCCGCCCCGCGTCGGCAAGACCGTGCTGCTGCAGAACATCGCCAAGGCGATCACTGACAATCATCCGGAAGTCTTCCTGATCGTGCTGCTGATCGACGAGCGGCCCGAGGAAGTGACCGACATGCAGCGCAGCGTGAAGGGCGAAGTCGTTTCCTCGACGTTCGACGAACCGGCACAGCGCCATGTCCAGGTCGCTGAAATGGTCATCGAAAAGGCCAAGCGCCTGGTGGAGCACAAGAAGGACGTCGTTATCCTGCTCGACTCCATAACGCGTCTGGGCCGTGCGTATAACACGGTCGTTCCTTCCTCCGGCAAGGTGCTGACCGGCGGCGTCGATGCGAACGCCTTGCAGCGGCCCAAGCGCTTCTTTGGCGCCGCGCGTAACATCGAAGAGGGCGGTTCGCTCTCCATCATTGCAACGGCGCTTATCGATACCGGCAGCCGTATGGACGAAGTCATCTTCGAAGAGTTCAAGGGCACCGGAAACTCGGAAATCGTGCTGGATCGCAAGGTTGCGGACAAGCGCATCTTCCCGGCTCTGGATGTCGGCAAGTCCGGCACCCGCAAGGAAGAACTGCTGGTCGACAAGGCGAAGCTCAGCAAGATGTGGGTGCTGCGCCGCATCCTGATGCAGATGGGCACGATCGATGCCATGGAATTCCTGCTCGACAAGATGAAGGATTCGAAGACCAACGAGGATTTCTTCGACTCCATGAATCAGTAAGCCGGCAGCATGGTGTTGGAACAGGCGCTGTTGCATGTCCGCCCTGGCCAGGAACGCGCATTCGAGGACGCCATGCGGGAGGCGCGGCCGCTGATTGCCGCTTCGCCCGGTTTTCTGGGAATAGAGGTTCGTCCTGCCGTCGAACGTTCCGGCGTCTATCTTTTGCTGGTGCAGTGGGAATCCATAGCCGATCATCGGGATGGATTTCGGCAATCGGAACGCTATGAAGAGTGGCGACGTTTGCTGCATGGGTTCTATGAGCCGATGCCGGACGTGATTTATTTCGGAGATGCGCTTTGATCGACCTTCTGCTGATGGCCACTGCCGCGGCGCCTTCGATGGGCTCGCCTGCTGAAATTTGGGGCCACATCGTCAACGACTTCGCCAATATCGGCTCGCCCAGTGCGCTGGCGGCCTTTGGTCAGGTGTTGATGATCGACATCTTGCTGGCAGGCGACAACGCTATCGTCGTCGGCGCTCTGGCGGCCGGACTGCCGACCGAGCAGCGCAAGAAGGTCATCCTGATAGGCATAATCGCAGCATTGGTGCTGCGTATCGGCTTTGCCCTGGTGGTGAGCCAGCTGATGCAGATCGTGGGCCTGATCCTGGCCGGTGGACTGTTGCTGCTATGGGTGTCGTGGAAGATGTACCGCGAACTGCATCCCAAGCGCGGTGCCGATACGCCGCACGATTCGAGCGACGATGATGTTTCCGGCATTCGACCGGCCAAGAGCTTCGCCGCTGCTGCCTGGGCTGTTGCCGTGGCGGATGTCAGCATGAGCCTGGACAATGTACTGGCGGTGGCGGGCGCGGCTCGCGATCATCCTGGCATCCTTATCATTGGCCTTATCCTGTCCGTTGCGCTGATGGGCGTCGCGGCCAATATCATCGCCAAATATATCGAGCGGTTCCGCTGGATCGCTTATCTGGGTCTTGTGGTCATCGTCTATGTGGCTCTGAAGATGGTGTACGAGGGCTTCGTGGATCATCAGGTCGGCCTATTGACCCTGTTTTCCTGATGGTCAGGGTATAAGGACCGTCGATCCCACCGTTTGACGCGCCTCCAGCGCACGGTGGGCTTCGGCGGCATCGGCGAGAGCGAAACGCTGGTTGATGTCGGGCTTGACGATGCCGCTGGCAATTCGATCAAACAGGCTGGCGCCAAGCCGCCGATAATCTTCATCCTCCCGAATATAGTCGAACAAGGTGGGGCGCGTCACGAACAGCGAGCCGCCTTTACTGAGTTCCAGCGGGCTGAACGGTGGAACAGGTCCTGAGGCGTTGCCGAATGTAACCATCAGGCCGCGAGGCGCTAGCGAACCCAATGAGGCGGTCCAACTGGCAGCGCCTATGCCGTCGAACACTACGTTGACGCCTTTGCCGTCAGTCAGGTCCCGTACTGCGGGAGCAAGATCTGCGAAGTTGCCGTGCAAGCTGTGAGCGGCCCCTGACGCTTTCGCGCGCAATGCCTTTTCCGCAGAGCCGCTATGGGCAATCACGGTCACACCCTTGTCGGTGAGCCAGGGTACGAGAATTGCGCCTACGCCTCCTGCCGCGGCGTGTACCAGAGCAGCTTGGCCCTTTTGCATCTTCGCGCAATCGTCGGCGAGGAAAGCAGCAGTTAGTCCCTTCAACGTTACTGCAGCCGCGGTCTCGGTCGAAATGCCGTCGGGGAGCTTTAGCAGGCGATCCGCCGGCATTCTACGATGCGTGGCATAGGTGCCGGGGCTTGGCGACACATAAGTCACCCGGCCACCTACCATGAGGTTGGCAACGCCATCGCCGACTGCGGAGATGCGTCCTGCTGCCTCTGCACCCAAGCCAGTCGGCAGGGAAGCCATGTAGAGCCCGGTTCGAAAATATGTGTCGATGAAGTTGAGGCCGATCGCTTCATGCTCGACGAGCACCTCACCCGCACCCGGCGGGCCAGGGTCGAATGCCTCCCGCTCCAGGACCTCGGGGCCTCCGGTGCGGCGGGCCACTATACGCCAGCTATCCTTGCTCATAGGTGCTGCCCGAAAAAGTCGGCAGTACGGGAGTCTGCCAGCTGCGCAGCGGCTTCATCTCTCCGAGCACCCATCTCCGCTGCAAAGCCGTGGTCCTGGCCTTCATAATCGTAAAGGGTGACATGACGATTATTGGCCAAGCCCGCGTGCATGGCGGCCTGAGCGTCAGGGCCGACGAAGTGATCGGCTGTAGGGATATGGAGGAGGACCGGTTTTCCGATTGCGTGCTGTTCTGCAAGCAAGCCGTCGATACCCACGCCGTAGTAGCAGACGAACGCGTCGGCATCCGTCCTGCACGCCGCGATGAACGCCAGCCGTCCACCAAGGCAGTAGCCAACGCACCCCACCTTGCCGCCAGCGCCCAACTCAGCGCGGGCAGCCTTTATGGTGGCTTCGATGTCGCTTATGCTTTGGTCCTGATCGAACTTTTCCATGAGGCCCAGAGCTTCTTTTAGCTCTTCTTCGAGATCGGCATCCAGTTCGATGCCCGGCTTTATCCGCCAGAATAGGTCCGGCGCGTAAGCAAGATACCCGGCCTCTGCCCAGTCATCGCATTTGGCGCGAATACCTGGATTCACTCCGAATATTTCCTGGATCACGATAATCGCTGCCTTAGGAGCCCCTTGGGGGCGAGCTACATAGGCGCTGAACTGTGCATCGCCTTCAAAAGTGGTGACGGATACCATCTCGGTCATATGCATCTCCTAAGCCTTAGATTTATGCAGCTGTCTTAGGTCAAAGCAACAACGTAGTTCAACAGCTGCCGCGAATACCTAAACTGGCAATTACAGCGGTCTTACGGCATGATGGGTGATTGCCGCTATGGCATTGCTAATATGAGAGGCCCGTCATGCAAGTGAATGTGAATGTCGAGTGCACGCCTGAAGAGGCAAGGGCGTTTCTTGGCTTGCCTGATGTCAGTCCAATTCATGAGAAATATGTCAGCACAATGCTGGAGACGATGGATGGTACGGTAAATCTGGACCAGATGGAAAATCTGTTCAGAAGCTTTTCTCCTATGGGTGACGCGGGAATGCGATTGTTCAAGCAGATGATGGACCTTGGCCTTTCCGGGGCTGCAATGGGGACCAAGAAAGACGGCTGACCTCTCGTGGAGACCATCTTCGCCCTGTCCAGTGGACAACCGCCGTCGGCTATAGGCGTAATTCGGATCAGCGGGCCTGAGGCGGCCACCGTTTTAAGAGCATTGACGGGGCGATTGCCGTCACCACGCCGCGCGACCTTGGCCTCTATTCGAGATCCTTCGGACGGCGTAGTTCTGGATGAGGCTTTGACTATCTGGTTTCCGGGGCCACGCACGGCGACGGGTGAGGATTTGGCGGAGATCCACTGCCACGGGGGTCGTGCGGTAACGGCAGCAGTCCTTCGGGTTCTTGGTGCCCAGCGGGGATGTCGCTTGGCCGTAGCTGGAGAGTTTACCAGACGCGCGTTCGAGAATGGTCGCATTGACTTGAACGAGGCGGAGGGCCTCGCCGATCTGCTCTTTGCGGAAACAGAAACTCAGCGCCGGGCGGCCATGGCCATGGCCCAGGGCAAATTCTCGCAGCTCCTGGCTAAATGGGAAACAGAGCTGCTGAATCTGTCCGCACGCGTCGAGGCCGTTTTGGACTTTTCGGATGAGGATGATGTGGCGGCCGAAGCGGAGGAAAGCGCTTTCCTCGGAGATATAGCCGCATTGGGCGAAAGGGTGACGGCGGAACTGGAAAGACCTTCCGCGGAACGCCTGCGGAATGGCGTTAGGGTCGTGATTGCAGGGCCACCCAATGCCGGGAAATCGACCTTGCTCAACGCTTTAGTGGGACGAGAGGCTGCAATTGTTTCGAGCATTGCAGGAACGACGCGGGACCGTATCGAGGTTCCCGTTTCAATTGGAGGAACGGCGTTCCTGATCACGGATACAGCGGGGTTGCGCGATACGGAAGATGTCGTTGAAGCCACTGGCGTCACCAGAGCGCAAGAGGCCATCGAACATGCGGATGTGCTGATTTGGCTGGGGAGGCCTGGCGAAGCGCCGCGATTCGATGCGATCAACATTGTTCCGAAGGCAGATGTGGACGGCTGGGCGATGCGTCCGGGGGGACATTTAGGCGTTTCAGCCGTGACAGGGCAGGGCATGGATTTATTGGTTTCTACCCTGCTTGAGGTCGCTAATACGATGCTCCCGCGAGAGGGAGAATATGCGCTTCATGCTCGGCAACACGCCGCGCTTCGAAATCTGGCAGATGGTTTGCAGGAAGCCAGAGGCGAACGCGATCTGATTATCGTTGCGGAACACCTTAGGCGTGCTCGGCTAGTAATCGACAGGCTCACCGGGCGTAGCGGAACCGAGCACATGTTGGATGCTCTTTTTGGAACTTTCTGCATCGGGAAATAGGCAAACTGTTCCACGTGGAACGCCGTGCGTTTTTTTGACGTTTAAGTCGTTAGGGCTTAGATAGAGCCTTATGCCTTATTTGAATTTCGACGTTGCCGTGGTCGGAGGTGGCCATGCCGGTTGCGAAGCTGCTGCTGCTGCTGCGCGCAGGGGCGCGCGGGTAGCCCTCATTACTTTTGATAAATCAACTGTCGGCGCGATGTCCTGTAATCCGGCAATCGGCGGTTTAGGAAAAGGACATCTTGTACGCGAAGTTGATGCCTTAGATGGCTTGATAGGCCGGGCCGCCGACGCTGCGGCGATTCACTATCGCATGCTCAATTCTAGCAAAGGCGCCGCCGTTCATGGTCCACGCGTACAGGCAGATCGGACCTATTACAAAGCCGCTATCCAGCATGCCCTCACGGCGGAACCTGCGATCTCAGTGATCGAAGGCGAGGCCGCTTCTCTGAAGATTGAGAACGGGGAAGTGTGCGGAGTTGTACTCGGAGATGGCAATGTAATTGCTGCCGGAGCAGTCGTGCTTGCAACGGGCACCTTCCTGGGTGGAAAGATGTTTCGTGGTGAGGAGAGGCTGGTCGGGGGACGGATCGGCGAGCGAGCCGCTACTGTGATGGCGCAGCAACTTCGGGATCTTTGCTTACCAATGTCACGGCTCAAAACGGGCACGCCACCGCGATTGAATGGTCGGACGATCAACTGGTCGGTTCTACAGGAACAACCCTCTGATCATGAACATTGGACGATGTCTCCAATGTCCAAGGGCCGCCCGCTGCCGCAGATGCTATGCGCTATAACCCGGACCAAGAAGCAAACGCATGATATCATAAGGGCTTCGTTAGCTCGATCGCCGCTCTTCAGTGGCGCTATCGAAGGGCAGGGGCCGCGCTATTGTCCATCTATCGAGGATAAGATCTTCCGCTTCGGTGACCGCGACGGGCATCAGGTGTTCCTTGAACCTGAGGGCGTAGCTGATGCGCTGATCTATCCAAACGGGATTAGTACGTCGCTTCCAACAGACGTGCAGCTTGACATGGTGCGATCAATGGCCGGACTGGAGCGTGCTGAAATCGTAGTTCCCGGCTACGCCGTCGAATATGATCACATTGATCCGCGCGCTTTGGATGCCACCTTGGCGGTGCGCAGACTGCCGAATTTGTTTTTAGCAGGCCAGATAAACGGCACGACGGGGTATGAGGAAGCTGCCGCGCAAGGTTTGGTGGCCGGAGCTAATGCCGCAGCGTCAGCCTTAGGTATTGACACTTTAGTGCTGGATAGGGCCAGTAGCTACATAGGCGTGATGATCGACGATCTGGTGCTGCAAGGCGTTACGGAGCCCTACAGAATGCTAACAGCGCGGGCCGAGTATCGCCTTCATCTGCGCGCGGACAATGCGACGACGAGGCTTACGGACATCGGCATCACACATAACTTGATCGGTCCGCAACGAAGAGCCTGGTTCAAACGGCGCGAGGCCATCCGTAGCGAACTGATGCGCGACATGAGCCGCGAGGTTACTCCCAGTGTTATACGCGAAATGGGCGCAGCCATAAAAGCAGATGGCATTCGCCGGTCGCTTTTCGAATGGTCTCGATATCCAGAGATTGATGCCAACGTAATCAATAAACTTGCACCGGCTTGGAACCGGGCGGAATTGCCGCTGCGGAACGAAGCCATTGAGGATGCTCATTATGCTCCGTACCTGGAAAGGCAAGCAGCTGAGATACGAGACCTCAGGGATAATGAACGGCTGGAGATCCCGTCTGACTTCGATTATTCAGGCGTGAATGGGCTTTCGCTTGAAATGACGGAACGACTTTATGCTGCCCGACCTGAGACTTTAGCGGGGGCCGGCCGGATCCGAGGAATAACGCCTGCCGCTCTTTCGGCTATCATGGTACATCTCCGTCGTCACAAGCCCATAGCGGCATGACTGAGGACGAAGCCCAAGAGTGGATCAAGGGTCGGTGTGTTTCACGTGAAACTTTCGCGCGGCTCCAGGCCTATGTGAAGATCCTTTTGGCTGAGTCCGATCAACAGAACTTGATTGCGCAATCGACGAAGGAAAGCGTTTGGGCGCGACATATTGTGGACAGTGCTCAACTTCTCAACTTCTCACCTCCTCCTCCGGGCAGGGGAGGGCAGTGGATTGACCTCGGCTCGGGTGCAGGCCTTCCCGGAATAGTGATAGCGATTATGTCGAACTGGCATGTGGGCTTGGTCGAATCGAGGACCAGGCGAGCAGGATTTTTAGAGGCCACCGTCAGGGCGCTTGGCTTGGATAATGCTTGGGTTGCGGGCGGCCCCGTGGAGAAGCTCGAAATCACGTCTCCTGCCGATGTAATAAGTGCCAGAGCCTTCGCGCCCCTCGCGAAAATGTTCACTATTGCGCATCATCTCTCCGACACAAAAACTCTATGGGTGCTGCCGAAGGGCAGGAGCTGGCAAAGTGACGTGGACGACGCGTCTGAAATCTGGCATGGCAAGTTCCACGTGGAACAAAGCGTTACGGATTGCGATAGCGCCATTGTTGTTGCACGCGGCGTACGGAGGAAATCCCGGCAATGATGATAATTGCTATCGCCAATCAGAAGGGTGGGGTGGGTAAAACCACTACTGCCATCAACGTCGCCACTGCGCTCGCAGCGACTGGCCACCGTACCTTGCTTGTTGATCTTGACCCTCAAGGCAATGCGTCAACCGGTCTCGGGGTAACACAGGCCCAGCGCGAAAAATCCAGCTATGATGTTCTGATTGGCGATTGTTCGGCAGAGGATGCGGTAATTGGTACCAGGGTTCCGAAGCTGGATATCATGCCTGCCACGCAGGACCTTTCTGGCGCGGAAATTGAATTGATCGATTATGAACTGCGGACGCATCGGTTGGAGCAGGCCCTGTCGCAAGCGCCAGCCGGCAGGTGGGAAATTTGCCTGATAGACTGCCCACCGTCACTTGGTTTGCTGACAATTAACGCGATGGTCGCAGCGCAGGCCTTGCTCGTGCCAATGCAATGCGAGTTCTTCGCGCTGGAGGGGTTATCTCAGCTTTTACAGACGGTTGATCGCATCCGCAGCCGTTTCAACCCCGGGCTCTCGATCATGGGCGTTGCCTTGACTATGTATGATCGGCGTAATCGTCTCACGGATCAAGTTGCGGATGATGTGCGGGCTTGCTTGGGCGAGGTCGTTTTCAAGACGGTGATTCCCAGGAACGTTCGTCTTTCTGAGGCGCCGAGCCATGGCATGCCTGCATTGATCTATGATTATCGCTGTGCAGGATCGGAAGCTTACATGCAGCTAGCGAGGGAGTTGATCGCCCGATTGCCGCAGATAGAAGAGATAGCCGCATGAGCGGAGATGCAGAGACATCGGGTCCCAAGACCATCAAACCTGCGAAGCGCCCGCATGGACTCGGGCGCGGTCTTTCCGCCTTACTCGGCGAAGCGCAGGAAGAACCCGTTGCGAGTCCCCCGCGGAGTGGGTCGTCCATCCAGTCCATAGAAATATCAATGATCCACCCGCATCCTGAACAGCCGCGCCGGCAATTCGATGACGGTGCGCTCCAGGAACTGGCGGATAGCATCGGTAAACGCGGTGTAATTCAGCCGATCATCGTTCGACCGGATGGGTCGAACTACCAGATTGTGGCCGGCGAGCGGCGATGGCGCGCCGCGCAGCGCGCGCAACTGCATAGAATTCCGGCTATCGTCAGGGATTTCGACGAGGCGGAAACTTTAGAAATAGCGCTAATCGAAAACATCCAGCGTGAAGACCTTAATCCTATTGAAGAGGCAGAAGCCTATCGAAAGCTGATAGGTCACTTCGGTCATAGCCAGGAGGCTCTTGGCCGCCTGGTAGGCAAATCGCGAAGTCATATCGCTAATCTCATGCGCCTGCTCGACCTGCCCAAGGCCGTTCAAGGTGCTGTGATGGAGCAGCGTCTGACAATGGGGCATGCGCGCGCGCTAATCGGAGCTGACCAGTGTGAGTCCTTAGCGAGGACGATTGAGGAAAAGGGCCTATCCGTTAGAGAAACGGAAGCCTTGGTCAGGAAGTCCAAGAGCGGCGGTTCTGAAAAATCCTCCTCCACCAATGCCCGGAGTAAAGCAGGCGATAAAGATCCCGATATCGCTGCGCTCGAGCAACACCTGGCAGATATTCTGGGCCTGAAAGTAGAGATCAGCCACTCCGATCAGGGAGGTGGACTGCTAACTTTACGCTATTCCACTCTGGATCAGCTGGACATGCTTTGCCAGCGGCTATCGGGTGAGAAAATTTAGTGCACTGACGGATCACTTTGGTTCCAACCGCACGCCCGTCTTCTCGGCAGAGCAACAATTGAATTGATACACCGCTGCTGCCGGATCACCATTTACGTCCCATGGGGGGTCTTCACACGAGAAGAAGAACCCCCATGCCAGTCATCCGCGACAGCGAAGCTAATAATTTAGCGATCCGCTTTAGCGAATAGATTGCGCATCCAAATCAACGGCCATTTCTCTCGGCCAATAGCGCAGTTTGACGCATTCGGTGATGAAGCGCTTGATATCTTTGGCTTTAACTAGCGTCAGGAAACCTTCATCCAGTTCCTGCGGTATGCGCGCCTCCGAAAATAGCGCGAGAGCAGCCTGATTATATCCAATGAACTTGCAGTGCCCATAAGCATCGGACACAAAATCCTTGGCGGCGGCATCAGATGCGAGCAGAGCAGCACCCTCCGCTGATGGGAGAACTGCCACTGCATCGTAAAGAACGGATGGGCCTCCATCGATCTTCTGTTTTGCAGCGACGGCCGTACCATCGTCCAGAGTGACGCCGCCGATCTTCGGTGCGATCACTTCCCAAGCTGCGCCTCCCGCATCCAGCGCGCTGGTCAGCGCGCTGAACAGGTCTGCCGGAGATCCATCCGTGAGCAGCAGGCCCATTTTCCGTCCGCGGAAGTGCTTCGGACCGTTGGCGATGATGCTGAGCTTTGCCGATGTCGGAAGGTCAACCGCGGGACGCGCTGCCACTGCGGCTTCTGGGAGAGCCATGCCCAATCCGTCGGCAACTGTCGCAGCGAGATCGGCGTCGATGTTGCGCAGATGCGAGACCGCCCGAGCGCGTATGTCCACGCGCTCGACCTTGCTCAATTCGAAGACCAAGGCGTCCCCGATATGCTTCTGCTCGATCGGTAGCTGGCTGGCAAAGAACTGCCGCGCCTGACTATAATGATCGGAGAAGGTTTCCGATCGCACGCGCTGTTTAACGCCTTCTACCGGTGCGGGAAAGCTCGTGAAGCCTTTCTCAGGATTCTCGCGAGGTCCGGCGTCCGCGCCCCAGCTATTGGGCTCGTAATTCACGCGACCCTTGGGGTTGTGCATGGCCATGTGTCCGTCCTGCTGGAAATGCATGACTGGGCATCTTGGGGCGTTCACGGGTATGTGCGTGAAATTAGGACCACCGAGCCGCTTCAGCTGGGTATCGAGATAGGAAAAGTTACGGCCATGCAGAAGCGGGTCGTCGCTGAAGTCGATACCCGGCGGGACGTTTTGGGTGCAGTAGGCGACTTGTTCAGTGCTCGCGAAGAAGTTGTCGACATTGCGGTCGAGGACGAGACGCCCGACTATGCGAATCGGCACATCTTCTTCGGTGATCAGCTTCGTCGCGTCGAGATGGTCGAATGGCAATTTGGCGGCTGTGTCGTCATCGAACAACTGCACGCCGAGTTCCCATTCCGGGAAGTTGCCCGACTCGATGGCTTCCCAAAGATCGCGCCTGTGGAAGTCAGGATCAGCGCCGCTGATCTTCACTGCCTCGTTCCATAAGACCGACTGGAGCCCCTGTTTCGGTTTCCAGTGGAACTTGACGAACGTCGATTTGCCGCTGGCGTTGACCAGGCGGAAACTGTGGACACCGAAGCCCTCCATTGTGCGGTAGGACCGCGGGATCGCGCGGTCGGACATGGTCCACATGATCATGTGCCAGGCTTCAGGCGAAAGGCTTACGAAATCCCAGAAGTTGTCATGTGCAGTCTGGGCCTGCGGAAAGCCGCGGTCAGGCTCCTCCTTGGCGGAGTGAACGAGGTCGGGAAACTTGATGGCATCCTGGATGAAGAAGACCGGGATGTTGTTGCCAACCAGATCCCAATTTCCTTCCTTCGTGTAGAGCTTGACAGCAAAGCCGCGGACATCGCGCGCCAGATCCCTGGAACCCGCCCGACCGGCCACCGTGGAGAAGCGAACGAACACCTCGGTCTTTTGTCCGACGCTGCTCAGAACGTCGGCGCGCGTGTACTCGGCAAGCGAGTCCGTCAGCTCGAAATATCCGTGAGCGCCATAGCCACGGGCGTGGACGACGCGTTCGGGAATGCGTTCATGGTCGAAGTGGAAGATCTTCTCCCGCAGCTGAAAATCTTCGAGCAGGGTGGGACCGCGGGCGCCAGCCTTCAGGCTGTTTTGTCCGTCTGCAACAGGTATCCCCTGTTGACTGGTCATGGTCATTGCAGGGTCGGACGTAATCTGGTGCGTCTCACCGCCACTGCCCTGATGCTCGGCATATGTGGAAGGAACATCGGAATTTGGCGGAAGCTTCGGTGCCTTTGCCGCGCTCTCGCCTTTGACTTTGCCGCTACCGGCTTTGTTACTCTTGTTTCCCACGGTCGCTCCAATCCACGTTAAGCTGACCTAACGTGTGTGAACGGGGATTGGGTGCATCGACACGCAACGTGGATGAAATATCTCCGCGATTGCCAAAAAGTTGCATCCGTTCTTGAACAAGACATCCGCCATTCCCATAAACGATTGCACCATCCATGTGGATGGTAACAGGATGGAGAATGTGATGCCTGCGGACGTTTACGACTTCAAACCGAAAGCAGACAGCGAGAAGATCACGATCAACCTGGGATTCGTCGATCTCGGCCATATCGACTTGCTTGTCCGGGAAGGTTTCTACTCGAACCGGACCGACTTCATTCGGACTGCTATCCGCAACCAGCTTGAGCGGCATGGCGAGGCTGCCAGGAAATCGGTTTCCCGAAAGCAGCTTGAGCTCGGGATCAGCTCGTACACGCGTGCGCAGCTGGAAGAAGTCCGGACCGCAGGCGAGATGCTCGACATTCGAGTGCTGGGCCTTGCCACCATCGCCGCCGACGTCTCCCCGGAGCTTGCGCGGGCAACGATCCGCTCGCTGACGGTGCTTGGCGCTCTCCACGCCAGTCCTGCGGTAAAAGCCGCACTCGCAGATCGCATCGGCTGAGCCACTTACTCTCGCTAAGGATTTTCTCCCATGACCATCAGATCTCGCGCCGCCATGGCAGAACTGCTGCGGCTGACCCAATCCGGGCAACTTGCGAAGGCAACAGCGCGTATTCAGTTGGCTTTAAGTGGAATGGCGGCACCAGCCACATCGCCCTCTTCATCAGCCGCAGGAGACATCATCGACCTGAAGCCTGCTCGGATATCTTTGAACGCACGCGAGCAATCGCCTACGCCAGCAACAACAACGTCGCCAAAGGGCGCGCCGCCGGTCGATCACGCGAACAGGTTCGAAGAGCGCACCTATAAGGGGCCCGAGGGAAGCCTGGCGTATCATCTCTATGTGCCTGCGGATGCGGGCAACAATATGCCACTGGTGGTGATGCTCCATGGCTGCACCCAGTCTCCGGAAGATTTCGCGCGCGGGACCGGCATGAACCAGTTGGCTGACGAGATGGGATTCATAGTGGTCTATCCTCGCCAGAGCAGGTCCGCGAACGCCCAACAATGCTGGAACTGGTTCAGGCCCGGCGATCAGCAGCGCGATCGAGGCGAGCCGGCACTGATCGCCGGCGTGACCCGGCAGGTGATCGCGGAGCAAGGCGCCGATCCCGATCGGGTATACGTCGCCGGATTATCGGCGGGCGGAGCGGCTGCGGCGATCATGGGCCAAACCTATCCCGATATTTATGCGGCAATAGGCATTCATTCCGGGCTCGCCTGCGGATCAGCGCGCGATTTGCCGAGCGCTCTGATGGCGATGCGCAATGGCAGTAGTGGCACTTCTGCGGTTAAGGGGGCTCCCTTCGTACCGGTCATCACCTTCCACGGAGACCGTGACAGCACAGTGCACGAAGCCAACAGCCGCATTATCGTCGCGGCAGCGTCAACTGCATCGGGTAGGTCCCTGAAGACACGCCAAGAAACCGGCAAGAGTATCCAAGGCACCTACACGCGAGAGACGAGTGTGGACTCCGAAGGACGAATCATGCTGGAGCAATGGACTGTTCACGGCGCGGGGCATGCATGGTCGGGCGGTCACAGCACCGGCTCCTACACGGACCCGAGCGGGCCGGACGCATCACGTGAAATGCTGCGGTTTTTCTTTACCCACAAATTGGCGAGAGCAAAGAGCCGGGTAGGGTGAGTGCCAGCGCATCAAGCTTCCTCACTGCTTATTCTGGTCCGACGCTCATCGCGGAACTGCCACGTCCCGGCCCTCAAACGTGCATTAACTTAGATTGCTGATGTTGATTAGGAAAATTGAGTCTTTACAGGGCCTTGACGGCGGTATCCAGACGGCTCGCGTAGCCGGATAAGAGATTCATCCGCAGATTTCCTTCAACGACCGTGTGGCGACTCCTCTCGCCCGCGCGCCTCACAGAGTATTCAAAATGGCTTCCAAACCACGTGTATTTATCTCGACCGACATCGGCGGCGGCGATCATGACGATGACCAGTCAATGGTACATGCATTATTATATTCCGATGCGATGAAGATCGTCGGCATGTCCCAGACCGTTGCAGAGGCGAAGCCCGGAGGTCGGAAGTCCGATATTCTGGAAGTCATCAACGCCTATGCCAAGGATTACGGCAATCTGAAAACCTATGGAGACTATCCGACTGCGGATTATCTTCGGTCGGTCACACATCAGGGCGCCACTGTTGCAGCGCCCTCGGCGGGATATTCGAAGGCTACGGCAGGATCGAACGCCATCGTCGAGGCAGCCCGCGATGCAAGCCCGAAAGACCCGCTCTACGTCCTGACCTGGGGCGGTGAGACTGACATCGCCCAGGCTCTTCATGATGCTCCGGATATCGCTGACAGCGTTCGTTTGCTCAGCATCGGGAAGCAGGACAGCGATGCGACGCGCTATCTGGAGCAGAACTGGAAGGGGAAAGTCTGGTGGGTGCAGGATCTGGAGACGTTCCGGGGCATGTACACCGACGACGGCAAGAACCGGCCCTATGATGGATCGGACGACTGGGTGGCCAAGAACGCCAAGGGCCATGGTGCACTGGGCGACTATTTCGATAAGATGAGCCACGGCTTATACCAGCAGGGCATCTCTCCCACCATGGAAGGCTACGGCATCAAGATGGGCGACAGCCCTACGGTGCTGTACATGCTGGACATGATCATGCGCGATCGCAGCAGCCCGACGCAGGAAGGCTGGGGCGGCGAGTTCGTCAAGAAGGGCGATAACTACTGGACGGACAACAGCAGCAGCTCGCTCCGGATAGGTTCCTGGGATGGAGCCAAGACGGTGGCCGAGGATCGCTCGGCCTATATGAAGGACTTCGCGGCGCGTCTGGATCGTGCGGATCATGCTTCGGGGCAAGCGGCACAGCCCGGTAGCGGGGCTTCTCCCGCGCCTGCACCGGGACAGTCTGCAAAGCCGATATCCGGGCTGAACGGCACGTCGGGCAACGATACTCTGACGGGCAGTTCCGCTGCCAACAGCATGAACGGCGGTGCGGGCTCCGACAAGATCAGCGGTCTTGGCGGTGCCGATGTCCTAACCGGAGGCAGCGGCAATGACCGCTTCATCTATCGGGCCGTCAGCGACAGCACGCCGGGCGCAATGGACAGCATTACCGACTTCGTGCGCAATCGCGACAAGATCGACCTGTCGCAGATCGACGCTCGGGAAGGTACCAGTGCGAATGACACCTTCCGCTTCATAGGGACAAAGGGCTTCTCGGACACTGCCGGGGAACTGCGATATGCAGCGCGTGGCAATGGAGTGCTGGTTCAGGGTGATACCGATGGGGACGGGCGAGCGGACTTCCAGCTGATGCTTGAAGACCGCGGCAGCACCCTCAACTCGGCAGACTTCATCCAGTAAGGCCAAGCGGGCCGGGGCGGTCATCGCCGGCGCGGCCCTTCTTCTGCACAGACACCCTCGCCGCCGATGCGGCGTGGGTGTCAGCGCGCATCCAAAGATTTTGCTATCTGCCTGTAGTGGCATGAGGACCTGATTTGACTGCTCCCGCAACCGCGGCAACCGCCAGGAAGCTGATCGACATCGCACCGCTGCGCCGCCCGGCCCGTACTGCGGCGGTCGCCAGCCTTGCGATCAGTCTCCTGACGCTGATCATGCCGCTCTACTTCACGCAGATCTACGATCGCGTGCTGCCATCCCGAAGCGGCGCCACGCTGATCGCGATCACGGCCATGGTGCTTGTTGCCATCGCCCTGAACGCGGCGATCGATCTGCTGCGCAATCTGATATTCACGCGCGCCAGCGCGACCATCTATGCCTCTTTGGAAGCGCCGGTTTTTGCGGCGCAGCGGCAGGCGGCGCTCGCCGGCGGATCGCGCCGCCGGGCACGGGCGCTGGACGATCTGGAACAGGTCCGCGCGTTTCTGGCCAGTCCAACGCCCGGCGCAATGGTCGACCTGATCTTCATGCCGATCTTGTTGATTGCATTGTTCCTGATCAGTCCCGTGCTCGGGGGCGCCACTGTCATACTCATCCTTTTGCTGCTGCTTCTTGCCCTCTTGAACCGGAGTGCAATGGCCCGAGTGACTGCGGAATCCGTCAGTTCCTTCCGCCAAGCGACCGATCTCGCCGAAGCGCATTTGCGCGCCGTCGAACCGGCAGTCGCGATGGGCTTTGCCGGGCGGCTCGAGCGGAGCAGTGCGGAGATGCTGCGCCATTCGATCCGCACGCAGATGGATGCCGCGGCTCGTACCGGGGGCCTGTCCTCCATCATGAAAGGCGCGCGCCAGGGCAGTCAGACGCTCATCGTCGGGCTGGCGGCATGGCTGGCGCTTTCCGATGCCATCAGTCCCGGAGCGATATTTGCAGTGTCGATTTTGTTCGGCCGTGCAATGACGCCGATCGATCAGCTGATCGGTTCATGGAAAACCCTGTTTCAGGCGCGTGACGCATGGCAGCGACTGGAGCAGATGCTCGCGCACATGCCGGCGACCGCCAAGCGCATGGCTCTGCCTGCGCCACGCGGCGAGATTGCCTTTCAGGACGTGATCGCCGCTGCGCCGGGTGACGGCGCGCATATATTGCGCGGGGTCAGCTTTGCGCTTCGGCCAGGCGAAATGATGGGGATCATAGGCGCATCCGGTTCGGGAAAGTCGAGCCTGGCGCGCGTTCTGCTCGGGCTTTGGCCTGTCAGGCATGGCGAAGTGCGCTTCGACGGAGCCGAGCTGTCGCAATATGATCCCGACGTGCTGGGCCAGCATGTCGGCTACCTGCCGCAGACGGTCGAGCTGATCCCCGGCACGATCGCCCAGAACATATGCCGCTTCGGCGCCGAAGATGGGGAGGGCGTAATCGCGGCAGCGCGCAGCGCTGGAGTGCATGATCTCATCATCTCGCTACCGCAGGGATATAATACGGTGATCGGCAGCCCCGGCTTTGCGTTGTCCGGCGGACAACGACAGCGGGTCGGGCTGGCGCGCGCACTATATGGCTCGCCCTCTATCGTCCTATTCGACGAGCCGGAAACGGCGCTGGACCATGACGGGGAGCGCGCGCTCGCTGCGACGATGGAGGCGTTGCGCCAGCGCGGCGCCACCATCGTCCTCATCGCCCATCAATCCAGCCTGGTGATGAATACCGACAAACTGCTGGTCCTTCAGAACGGAACCGTCCGTCAGTTCGGCGCCACCGCCGACATCATTCCCCGGATCAATAAGCCGGCCGACAGCGCCGAACATATATCCCCCAAAGCCAGAACAGCCCGATGACCCTCTCACCTGCCATATCTTCGCAGCATGTCCTTGCGGACGATCTCATTGCCGCCTCGAATAGTCTAACTCGCCAGTTGAAGGTGGGAACAGGCGTAGCGCTCGCCGTGCTGATGGCGCTGGCCTCCTGTGTGCCGATCACCAGTGGCATCGTTCAAAGCGGGCAGATCATGGCGGAGGGCCGCCGAAAGGTCGTGGAGCATCCCGTGGGCGGAGCCGTCGAGGAACTCCGGATCGCCGATGGCGCAAGGGTGCGCAAAGGACAGGTGCTGCTGCGCCTGGAGGCCGGCGACGCACGGTTGAACGTGCAGGTGCTGGAGGCACAGGCTCTTTCGCTGCGCGCGGAGCAGGCGGCGCGGCAGGCCGAGCTGATGAACGCGGCCGAAGTGACTTTCCCCGCCGATCTTCTTGCGCGGCAAAGCGAAGCGGCCGTGGCCGGAGCCATGAAGGCCCAGCGCGTCGCCTTTCACGCCCGGCGGGCGATGCTTGCCGGGCAGTATGCGCAATCGGAGAAGCGGTTGGTTCAGTTGGACAGCGGCAGGACCGGCACGCGCGCGCAGGCTGCCGCCTACCAGACCCAGATCCGGTTGCTGGACGACGAGATCGTCGGCATGCGGCAACTCTATGCGCGCGGCTTCGCAAGCAAGAGCCGGTTGAACACGCTGGAGCGCGCGGCGGCGGAATATCGCGGCCAACTGGCGGCGCTGAATGCCGAGGGCAGCAAGCTGGTGGCTCAGAAGGCGGAAACCCGCATCCAGAGCGGACAGGCGCGGCAAGAGGCGGAAACCGCTGCAGCCGATGCGCTGCGCTCGATCCAGCGCGACCTGACGGAAGTCATGGAGAAGCTCTCTTCGGCCAAACGGACGCTGTCCCAGACGCTGGTTCGTGCGCCGACTTCCGGCACCGTCGTCGGTCTCCACAAGACCGCAGGCGAATATATCCAATCAGGAGAACCCTTGCTGGAGATCCTGCCCTCAGACGATCGCCTCGTACTGCGCGCGCAAGTGCTTCCCACGCATGCGGATGACGTGCGGATCGGCCAGCCCGCTTTCGTGCGGTTCGATGCCGCTGGAGGACGCGGCACCGCGACGCTGAAAGGTCATGTCCAGGCCATGTCGGCGGACGCACTGACCGATCCACGCAGCGGCGCGACTTACTTCGAAGCGACTATCGCCATTCCGAAAAGCGAAGCAGCAAAGGTGCCGAGTAGATTGCTCAAGGCCGGGATGCCAGCCGAGGTTCTGATGCGGGCTGGCGAGAGAACGGCGCTCGCGTATATACTGGCCCCGCTAACGCGCGCTGTGTTTCACATGATGCGCGACGTGTAACGGTGGCAATGCAATTCAGCGCGACGTGATCGCACCCCAGATCTGCCGCGCCGCCCGGCCGTCCACGATGTAGAAGGCGAGCGCGACGCACGCGATGCCGACGATGGCAAGCGACATCAGCACGAGGCCGCGCGCGGTGTACAATGTGTTCGTGGCTCGCGGCGCGAGGACTGCATGGGCCATGGGGTACTCCCTTGGGAATGCTGGACAGTGGACTCAAGCAACAGGCTTGCGGAGCATTCCCCGGAGTTACAGGATCATGGTTAACAAATAGTTACCCGGCCACCGCTGGCACACGTTAAGTACCACGTTCAGCACGGTTTTTTTGCGCTGTGCGTCATCCCATGGTTGGGATGACGAACGCGTTGCTGCCGTCGGCGCTGCCATCGGGCCAGCGCTGCGTGATGGTCTTGACCTTGGTCCAGAACTTCACGCCTTCCATGCCGTGCTGGTTGGTGTCGCCAAATGCCGAACGCTTCCATCCGCCAAATGTATGATAGGCGACAGGGACCGGGATCGGTATGTTGATACCGACCATGCCGACATCGACGCGCGCAGCAAATTCGCGGGCCGCGTGACCGTTGCGTGTGAAGATCGCTACGCCGTTTCCATATTGATGCTGGCTGGGCAGCGCGAGCGCCTCCTCGAACGTCTCGGCGCGCACGATCTGAAGCACTGGCCCGAAGATCTCTTCCTTATAGGATTCCATCGTCGGCTTGACGTGATCGAACAATGTCGGACCGACGAAGAAGCCCTCTTCGTGCCCCTGCAGCGTAAAGCCGCGGCCATCGATCACCAGTTCCGCGCCTTCCTCGACGCCCTTGCTGATCCATGCTTCGACCTTTGCCTTGTGGGCTGCGGTAACGACCGGACCATAATGTGCTTCATTGTCGGTCGAGATGCCAACCCGCAGAGCGTTGATCGCAGGGATCAGCTTCTCGCGCAGGGCGATGGCTGTCTTCTCGCCTACGGGCGTTACGACAGGAAGCGCCATGCAGCGCTCGCCCGCCGATCCGAATGCCGCGCCGGAAAGGTCGTTCACGACCTGATCCAGATCCGCATCCGGCAGGACGATGCCGTGGTTCTTTGCCCCACCCATGGCTTGCACGCGCTTGCCCGCGTCGACGCCGCGCTTGTAGACGTAATGCGCGATGTCGGAGGAGCCGACGAAGCTGACTGCCTTGATATCGGGATGATCGAGGATGGCGTCGACCATTTCCTTGTCCCCCTGCAGCACCTGCAGGATTCCGTCCGGCAGCCCGGCCTCGCTGAACAGTTCCGCAAAACGCACCGGCACCGAGGGAGCGCGTTCCGATGGCTTCAGGAGGAAGGCATTGCCCGTAGCGATTGCCACGCCAGACATCCACAGCGGTATCATGCCGGGGAAGTTGAAGGGCGTGATGCCAGCGCCGATGCCCAGCGGCTGGCGGAACGAATAGACATCGATGCCGGGTCCGGCGCCCTGCGTATATTCGCCCTTCAGCACATGCGGGATACCGCAGCAGAATTCGATGACTTCCAGGCCACGCTGAATGTCGCCTTTGGCGTCAGCGATGACCTTGCCGTGTTCGGAGGAAAGCAGATGCGCAAGCTCGTTCAAGTTCTTCTCGACCAAGGCCTTGAAATTGAACATGACGCGGGCGCGGCGTTGTGGATTAACGGCCGCCCATGCGGGCTGAGCCTGCTTCGCGACTGCGACCGCTGCGTCCAGCACTGCCCGATCACCAAGATTGACGCGTGCCTGAACGCCACCATTGTTCGGGTCGAACACGTCAGTGAAGCGCGCTGCACCGGTCGCGGGTGACAGCACAACATTGGGAGCCAGCTTATGAGTGATCTCGCGCATTATTATCGTCCTCTTCGACAAACCTCTTGCATCACCCCCTGCGCAATCGCGTAATTGCATGCAATGGGGCAGTTCCGCAGAATATCCCTGCAGTTATGCAGTTATCCTGGCATTCTCCCTGTACATTATCACAACGACGTCCGGTTTGTCTTGGCTGCCTATCCGGAGTATCGACCGCGGTCGTGCAGGGCCGAGGGTATCGTTTATGACTGAGAATGGCAGCGTTCAAAGATCCTTCGCCGTGCAGGATGTTCAATTCGGGAACGACAAGCCGTTCGTGTTCATCTCCGGCCCTTGCCAAATCGAGAGTCGCAACCATGCGCTGATGGTGGCATCGACATTGAAGAAACAGTGCGATGTTTTAGGCATCTCGCTGATCTTCAAGTCTTCCTACGATAAAGCGAATCGCACCTCGCTGACCGCGGCGAGGGGCATCGGCATTGACGAAGGGCTGCGTATCCTTGCGGATGTCCGGGATGCTCTTGGCTGCCCGGTGCTGACGGATGTCCACGATGCCCAGCAATGCGCTGCGGCAGGAGAAGTGGTCGATATCATCCAGATACCGGCATTTCTTTGCCGCCAGACGGACCTTCTGCTGGCCGCAGGCAGCACCGGCGCGGCCATCAACGTGAAGAAGGGGCAGTTCCTGGCACCTTGGGACATGGCGAACGTTGCCGCGAAGATCGCGTCGACCGGCAATGACAAGATCCTGCTATGCGACCGCGGCACGTCATTTGGTTACAACACCCTCGTCAGTGATTTCCGGGGGCTGCCGATAATGGCCGAGACGGGATATCCGATCGTATTCGATGCCACTCATTCGGTGCAGGAGCCGGGCGGACGTGGCGGTTCATCGGGCGGCAAGCGTGCTTTCGCACCGGCTCTTGCTCGTGCAGCCGTGGCGGTAGGCGTGGCGGCGGTTTTTGCCGAGGCGCACGAAGACCCGGACAATGCGCCATCCGACGGCCCCAACATGCTGCCGCTCGACTGGATTCCCAATTTGCTTGGCGACCTCCAGGCGATCGACGCCATCGCTAAGGCACGGCGACATTCCGCGAGCTACTGACGCACGTTCCTGGCGACCCGATGTGAGTGCCGCCGAAACTTTGCCGGGAAGAGGACGTTAGCGATCAATAGCCGTGGGGTGTGCTTCCTTGAAGCCCTTCTGAAGCCTGGCAGAAACTCGTGAGCGGAACGGCGCGCGCAAAAGCAAGGACCGATTGATGGCGAACTTCATGTTCTGCACCGGGATCGAGAACAGCATTCCGACGATCGACAACGGACGCACGCGTATCGATCAGATGGAAGTTTGCGGCCACTACAAGCGCTGGCGTGACGACTTCGATCTGGTCGAGGATCTTGGCATACGATATCTGCGCTTCGGTCCGCCGATTCACCGTACGTTGCTGGGCCCCGGCAAATATGACTGGGAATTTGCCGACCTCACGCTCGGCGATCTCAAGGATCGCGATATCACACCGATCGTGGATCTATGCCATTTCGGCGTACCGGACTGGCTCGGCAATTTCCAGAATCCCGATTTTCCAGAGCAGTTTGCACAATATGCGGCGGCCTTCGCAACGCGTTACCATTGGGTGCAGCTCTACACGCCGATAAACGAGATGTTCATCTGCGCCACGTTCTCCGCTCTCTATGGCTGGTGGAACGAGCAGATGTCGGACGACCGATCTTTCGTCACGGCCCTGAAGCACATCGTCAAGGCGAACGTGCTGGCGATGAAGGAGATATTGAAGCGCCGCCCCGACGCCATCTTCATCCAGAGCGAATCATCAGAATATTTTCACGCCGACAGCCCGGCTGCCATTCGCCCCGCGGAGATCATGAATTCCAAGCGTTTCCTGTCACTGGACCTGAACTACGGACGCCGCATCGACAGCGAGATGTACGAATATCTGATGGATAACGGTATGACGCGCGAGGAATATCACTTCTTCCTTGGCAAAAGCCTCAAGCAGCACTGCATCCTCGGCAATGATTACTACTGCACCAACGAACATCGCGTGCATCACGACGGCCGCACATGGGCCTCTGGCGAGGTGTTTGGCTATAGCGAGATCACGCGCCAATATTACGGCCGCTACGGGCTGCCGGTGATGCACACCGAGACCAACTTCCGTGAAGGACCCAATGGCGACGAAGCGGTCAACTGGCTCTGGAAAGAGTGGGCGAATGTCCTTCGCCTGCGCAACGTCGGCATTCCGACCGTAGGTTTCACCTGGTATTCTCTTACCGATCAGATCGATTGGGACACCGCCCTGCGCGAGCAGAATGGAAATGTGAACCCGCTCGGGCTCTATGATCTCGATCGCAACATCCGTGCCGTCGGCAAGTCCTACAAGCAACTCATCAAGGACTGGCGTGATGTCCTCCCCGCTCAGAGCGTCTGCCTTGTGGTGCCGATAGTGCCGCCTTCCCATGCCGGGCGCTTGGACGCGCGCGAGCAAGAGATACACGCTGCAGACATGATGAAGCACCCGCCGGCGCAACCCAGCGCCGGCCAGATCGCCTAGCCTGCGATAAACACTCGACTTTCTCCGGCGGAGCAGCAGCGAGTTTCTCGATAACCTATATCTATAACCGGAACAGCGCCGCACCGGGCAGGTTTACTTCGCGGTAACACTGGAGGCATTCATGGACAAGATAAGTTGGGCGCCCTGTACGACGCTTATTGCTTTTGCCGTTCTATCCGCCTGTTCGGGCAACAATGGCGCCAACTCTGATCAGGTCGCCAACAATTCGGCCGCGCCCAACATGTCTTCAGGGGCGATGGGGACCGGAACCACTACCGACAATATGATGGGCAACACCTTGAGCGGCAGCAACGCCGCGACCGGCATGGGAGGCGGAACCATGGGTGACACGGACGCCACTACGGGTTCGGGAGGAACGACGGGTAGCACTGGCGGACTAACGGGTGGAACAGGCAGTACGGGCGGCGGCACGATTGGCACTGGCTCCGGTAGTACGACTGGCAGTGGAACTGGAACAGCCGGTGGTACCGGATCGGGCGCAGGTAGCTCTTCCGGAACGTAATCTGACGGAAATGCCAAACAAAACAGAAAGGATGTCTTATGAAAAGGATCAGCATCGTTGCCACAACGCTCTTGGTAGGAGCATCGCTCTCGGTTGCGGTCGCGCAGACAGGCAGCGGCGGCTCGACGGGTAGCGGAGGATCGACAGGTAGCGGAACGGGCACCAGCGGCACGACAGGGAGCGGCTCGGGCGGTACAACCGGCAGTGGCTCGGGCGGTACGACCGGCAGCGGCACTACCGGCGGTTCTGGTGACGCCACCGGAACAACTGGCAGCATCGGCTCTGGCGGTTCGACAAGTTCCACAGGATCGGGAACGACGTCGCCGGGAAGCTCAGGCTCTTCTTCGGGAAGTTCGGGAATGGGTACGGGAGCCGGCTCGACAGGCATGGGCGCAGGTGGAATGAGCGACTCTCCGACAGGTAGCGGAGCCTCCAGTGGTGCCACAGGAAGTGGCGCAGGTTCTGGTACGTCGACGGGCATGGGATCGACCGGCGGCACGTCCGGTTCCGCAGGTGATCCTACAGGCTCCGCCACGGGAAGCGGTGCAGTGGGAGGATCCACCGGCGCCTCTGGATCGATGGGCGCAGGCATGGGCTCGTCCACCAGCAGTGGATCGGGTGGCGGCGACACGGCCACTGCTGCGTCGGGCTCGACGAACTACCCTCGCTGTTCTGCCACGGTAACGGACAGCTGTATGCAGGGAAAAGGCAGCGGCAAGAGCAAGAAGCGCCCACGCCGGTAGGATGATGGAGGCGTTGCCTTGGCCCAAAGGCAACGCCAGCCGTCCAGTTGCTACTCTCTTGGCGCTTGGCCGCGCTTTATCCTGTCGTCGAGCCAGGCGGCAGCTTCCATCGGCGTACGTTTGGCTTCGTCGCGGTCCACTAGGAAATTGGCCTCACGCATGATTTCGACAGCAACGCGACCCAGTAGCGGGCGCAATGCTGTCGAAAAACGGGCATCCGGAACGCGGCGAGGCGAAATCAGCAGCAGGGCGTCATATCGTGGAATAGCGCCCTTGCTATCCTGCACCACGGTCAGCTTGTCCGCGGCAATCCTTCCATCGGATGAGAATGCCGAAATCGCGTCGACCCTGCCGCTATCCAGCGCCTTGTACATGAAGGTAGGACTGAACGCCTGCATCTGCCTGAACTGGAAGGGATAGACCCGTTTGACTGACGCCCATTCGGGACGCTCCAGAAACTCCAGATCCGATCCGAGTTTAAGGCCCGGCGAGGCCCGCGCCAGGTCGTCAAGCGTGCGGATTCCGTGCTTCTGCGCATCGCCCTGCCGCATTGCGAAGACATAGGCATTCTCGAACCCCAGCGATCCCAGCAACTGCGCGCCGGACGACCGCTGCATCCACTGGCCGATGGCCGGGATCATCTTCGCGGGCGGCAGGATATCCGTGCGCTTCATTTCGTTCGACCAGAGCGTTCCTGCATAATCGACATACACGTCGATGTCGCCGCTCGCCAGCGCACGGTAAATGACGGCGGAGCCGAGCCCTTCCCGATAGCGCACTGTGTACCCCTCAGCCTCAAGCCGCCTGCCGATGAGCCGCGCCAGTATATATTGTTCCGAGAAGTTCTTGGCGCCTATCGTGACCACCGGGCCGTCTTCCTGGTAAAGCGGCAATAAGGCGGCCCCGGCCCCGGCAGTCAGCAGAGCCAGAGACAACCATGCCCATAATGGTTTCCGACGCCGGATGCTGCGCTCTGCCGTCGCCAGCAGCCCGTCCGTGATGAGCGCGAGCGCCGCTGCCGCGAGGCAGCCTTTCAGCACAAGCGCCCAGTTCTGCGTTTGCAGCCCGGCGAAAATGGGATCTCCCAGACTGGGTTGTCCTACGGTCGTGGACAAGGTCGCAGCGCCGATGGTCCACACTGCAGCCGTGCGAATGCCCGCCATCAACACTGGCGCGACGAGCGGAAGTTCTACCAGGCGCAGCTTCTGTGCGGCGGACATTCCCATGCCATTGGCAGCCTCGATGATGGCGGGGTTCAGATTGGTAAGGCCGGTGACGCCGTTGCGAAGGATCGGCAGCACCGCATAAAGCGACAAGGCGAGCAGAGCGGGAAGGAAACCCAAGGCCGGTATGCCGCCGCCAACCCAGGAGGAGAGCCATAGGAGGATCGGATAGAACAGGGCGAGCAAGGCAAGCGCCGGAATGGTCTGTATGAGGCTGGCTCCGGCCAACACGATACCAGCAAACCGCGCATTCCGCGCCGCCAACAATGTCAGCGGAAGCGCGATCAGCAAAGCAAGCAACAGTGCCGCTGCGGCCAACTGCACATGCGCGGCCAGAGGGCCGGACAAGTCCGTCAGCCATTCCGCCAGGGACCCTGTCATGCGCCGAGCGCTGCCAGACGTCGGGCGTGATCGCGGGGCACCGCCAGAAGCGCATCTGCCGCCGCACCGCCTTTCCCCGCGAGCAGGTCTGTCGGCATGCCGTCGGCAACGATGCGGCCCGCCGCCATGACAAGCACGCGATCCCCGAGCAGCAGCGCCTCTGCCATATCGTGCGTCACCATGATCGTGGTGAGGCCTAACCGGTCATGCAACGCCCGGACCTGCTTACCCAGAGCGTCCCGTGTCACTGGGTCCAAGGCGCCGAAGGGCTCGTCCATCAGCAGGACCTGCGGCTGTGGAGCCAGAGCGCGCGCTACGCCGACGCGCTGTTGTTGTCCGCCCGAAAGTTGATCCGGCATGCGCGGGCCGAGGCTCGACGGCAGATCGACGAGCGCCAGCATTTCCGCGATGCGGGGCGCTGCGTCGCGCGCACCGGAGAGGCGCAAGCCAATTGCGATGTTCTGGGCTACGGTCATGTGCGGGAACAGGCCGACACCCTGAAACACATAGCCGATGCGGCGGCGCAGATGCACGGGGTTCTCTTCCCGAACGGCATGGCCCCCCAGCGACACCGCTCCTTCGTCCGGATCGATCAGGCGATTGATGGTCCGCAGCAGCGTCGATTTACCTGACCCCGAAGTCCCCACGATGGCAACGAAGCTCCCGCCCGCAAGGGTGACAGTGATCCCGTCGAGCGCCGCGACGGCATCGAAACGCACGGTCACATCTTCGAAGCCTATGGCGGGGCCTGATTTCCTATCGGACATCGCGGCAGGATAACGGCTGTTGCAGTTTTGGCTACCTGCCATGACAAGGGACACTCGCGCACAGAAATGCGTTGTTGCGGGAACGGCACAACCGCCGCGGAGGACAGGAATGAGCGCTGCGGGTCCCGACCATCTCATCATCGTACCGGACGATATCGATCTTGGCAGGTCTCCTCTGGCCGGGCAGTTCGCGCTGCCGACCTACGTGCTGGGCGCATTCAACCCGGGATTGACGCGGTTGCCCAACGGCAATCTGCTGTTGATGGTCCGCGTGGCCGAAGCGTTGCGAGAACCAGTGCAGGGGGATCATGTCCACGCCATCCGCTGGACTGAGGGACGCTATGTGCTCGATGCCTGGCCGTTGGCCGATGTGGACATGACTGACCCTCGCACCTTCAAGATACGCGATGGCGGCTGGTCGGTTCTGGCACTCACGTCCTTGTCCTGGTTGCTGCCCGTCGAAGTGTCGGCGGATGGCCGTCACGTGATCGCAAGGCACTATGATCGTGCGATCGCGCCACAGGGGGACTGGCAAAGCTACGGCATAGAAGACCCTCGCATCAGCCAGGTCGACGGGCGCTGGCTGATGACCACGTGCTCCGTCAGTCCCGAGCGTCATTCCACCACTTTGTATAGCTCCGACAACGGGTTGGACTGGAAGTTCGAGGACATCGTCCTCGATCATCAGAACAAGGACATGCTGATCTTCGAAGGCCGGATTGCAGGCCAGTATTGGGCCCAAACGCGTCCGCTGGGGGATTGCTATTTCGCCTATCCGCCGGGCAGCCCCTGGCGCGCAGGGCCTTCGATAAACCTTGCGACGTCCCCGGACGCCCTGCACTGGAAGCCCGTTCGCGCACCGGGCATTCGCGCAGAAGCGCATGCTACCGCGAGCGCTAGGATCGGCGGCGGCACCCCCCCGGTCCTGACGGACCTTGGCTGGCTCACCTTGTGGCATGGCGTCGAGCCGGACGATGGTATCGGCATCTACCGCACCTACTGGTCGTTGCTAGACCGCGATGATCCGACGACCATCCTGTATAACAGCAGCGGCCCGCTCCTGTCGCCGAACCCCGCCTTGACGGCACCGATCGCGCACCAGATGTATCTCGACACGGTGGTATTCACGACCGGCATCGTGGACGCAGGCGATCACTATATCATAGCCAGCGGCGAAGCCGACCTGGCTTGCCGCCTCAGCTTCATTTCCAAAGACGTCTTCCGTCCCTGATCAGTCCATCAGCGCCAGCAGGTCCACGATGGGTACGAATGCAAAGGCCACGGAGCTGTCGGCAACGCCATAAGGCATGAAGATCTTGTCGCCATGCTTCATCGCGCCGCATGTGTAGACGACATTGGGTACATAGCCTTCGCGATCGTCTTCCGATGCCGCCAGTATCGGCGTCCGCGTGCGACGCAGCACGATCGAGGGATCGTCCTTGTCCAGCAGGACTGCGCCGATCGAATACTCGCGCATCGCTCCGACGCCGTGCGTCAGGAGCAGCCAGCCTTCGTCGATCTCGATTGGCGGCCCGCAATTGCCGATCTGCACCAGCTCCCAGGGATAAACGGGCGTCAGGATCAACTGCCCCTCGTCCCAGTGCGTCAAAGTGTCCGACGTGATGAGATAGAGATTTTCCCCATCCTGCCGGCCGATCATCATATATTTGCCCGCGACCTTTCGCGGAAACAGCGCCATGCCCTTGTTGCGGGCGGCGCTGCCGGTCATGGGCACCATGTCGAACTTGCGGAAATCGCCCGTGCGAAGCATCTCCGATTGGATCACATGGCCATTATAGGCCGTGTAGGTACCCAGCCATTCGGCCGCCCCATCGTCATGCCTGAAATATACGAGCCGCAGATCCTCCAGCCCATTCGCCTGTGCGGCGGTGATCGGGAACAGGACAGTGCCGGACACGGTACTGTCCGGATGCCGAAACACAGAGACCTCTCCCTGTTTGACTACACTTTCGTCGCCATAAGCATCGGCTGCGGTTGCAAAGGGCGGCTGATGCGCCAGATGCAGTTCGCCCTCGTCCGTGATCACGCCTTCCCGGAAGGCCACGGAACTGATGTGCCCTTCTCCGACGGCCCGCAACGAGAGGATGATCCGGATACTTCCCTTCGGCATTCCCGTCTGATCATAATGCGGAACAACGCTGGGGTTCATCAGCGCAGCGGCGGCATAGCTATATTCGTGGCAGAAATATGCGCCCATCAGCAACCGTCGCGATTCCGACAAAGCGCCGTCGTCGAGTTTCAGCTGCGCACGAATCTCATCGTAGCGGGTGCGGAACACGCGACGGGTTTGCCAATGCCGCGCTTCGAAATCACGCAGCACATGCGTCAGCTGATCTTCAACGCTTCCTTCCTCCATGGCCAGCACGGCGGTAGCGATTCGCTGGGACCGGCTCGGCCCCTTGCCGTTGCTTTGCCAGCTCAGATGGAAAGGCCGCACGACCACACGCGTGGGATCGGCGTGAAGCCGCAGCGGCAAGGTATGACATTCAAGCAAAAGGGATCATCCGTTGTCAGGCAGGGACGATCTCATCCCCCAGGGCGGCCTCTATTGCCACGTTTGCTCCGGCTTGGGAAAGCCTGTTCATCGCGCAAGATGCTAATTGCAGAGCCAAAAGCGACTCCGCTCCCTGATTGCGGTTAACGCCCGTGGGGGTAAGCCCATCGTAACAGCCGCCATCGCTGCGCGTGGCAAGCGGCAAGGAAAGATCATTGTCGCCCAGATACCAGCGATAGGCAGTATGCGCGCAATCCAGCCAATATCGCGTCGCGTCGACGGCAAAAGCTGCCTCGGCAGCATCGATCATCGCCTGGGCCTCAAGCGGTTGCTGGTCAAAAGGAAGCGGCGGCGCGTAAGGCTGGCCAAAGCTTTCCGATCCCACGGCGCGGAAGTGGCCGTCGGGCGCAGTCTGCTGTTGCCAGATCCATTGCAAGGTCGTCAGGCCGCATTCGATGAATTGCTGATTGCCCAACAGCGCACCGGCCCGCAGCAACGCCTCCGGCAGGCGTCCGTTATCATAGGCCAGCACTGCCTCGAACCAGGCCCAATCGGGTCTGCGGGCTTCGGCCACCAAAGCGACAAGGTTCGATCCGAATTCCTCCAGTACCTGACGAGCTTCGACGTGCCCGGGCTCGATCTGCAGGACCGCGCTGGCGCCCAGCATGACGAAAGCCTGCGCGCGCGGGGAAAAGATGGTCCGCATCGGCGTCAGGGCATGGTTGAACAGGTGCATCGCCCATTCCCGATGCTTGGGAAGCGGCGCGTCACGTGCAGTGACGCCCAGAGCCCACATTGCGCGGCCGGAACTGTCTTCCGAACCTTCATCTTCGCACCAGCCGCGATCATAGGACATGAAATTGCGGAAGCGACCCTTGTCCGGGTTCCAGGCGTGCTGAACGAACGCGGCATAGGTGCTGATCCATTGGTCGCGCACCTCTTCGTCCATGCTCGGAACCTGCGTCATCAGCAGCAAGGCACGGGCATTGTCATCGATGCAATAGCCATGACGGCGATCGGGAACCGATAAGATGCCATGTTGCAGGATGCCCGTGCCGTCACTCATACGCAACACAGCCGAGAGATTGGGCTCCAATATCACCTCCCTGCGCCGAAGTGGGAGTTTCGCGGGTTCAGCGCTCTGCGCATGCACGAGCAACAGCCCGGCACGCCGCGCCAATTCTCTCCACAACATCTCCCGGCCGCGCGCATAGGCGCGTTCGCCATAGGCGCGGCGGACAGTATCGTCGCTCAATAGTCGGATGATTGCATGCGCCATGGCGGCGCTATCGCGGAACGGCACCAGGATGCCATGATCCTCGTCCAGAATCTCGGCAGCATGGACGTAAGGTGTGGACACCACGGCCTTGCCCATGCTGACGGCATAGCTCAGTGTGCCGGACGTCACCTGCGCGGGATTGACGTAGGGCGTGACATACACGTCGGCCGCCTGCAGCCGGTCCAGCAATTCTTCCTGTGCCTGATAGCTTCCGATCCATTGGACATGGTCGGCAACGCCCAGGCGCTGTGTCAGGGCGACGAGATCGTTGCGCAGTTTTTCGCCCTGTTCGCGGATCAGATTGGGATGGGTTGCGCCGACGATGACATAAAAGGCGTCCGGGCACGCCTGCACGATGGCGGGCATGGCCTCGATCATGTTCTCGATACCCTTGTCAGGCGCGAGCAGACCAAAGGTGAGGATGATCTTGCGCCCTTCCCAGCCGAAATGCGGCTTCATCATGTCGGGCTCGACATAGGCGCGGTCGGGAACACCATGGGGGATGACGCTGATCCGGCTGTTTTCCACGTCGTACACGCGCTCCAGTATCTCCCTGCCAAACTCCGACATCACGATTATATCGCGCGAGCGGGCGAGAAGGCGATCCATTACGCGCCGCTCATCACTGTTCGGCTTTTCCAGGATCGTGTGGAACGTGGTTACGAGGGGCAGGCGCGTGCGCGCAAGAAGATGCAGGATGAGATCGCCTGCCGAGCCGCCGAAGATGCCGAATTCGTGCTGCAGCCAGATAGCTTCCGCGCCGCTCTCCTCAATCTGCTGGGCGGCGCGGGCGTAGGCACGCGCATCCTGGTCATCGATCAGACGGATATCGTCATCGTAAACGATCTCGCCACGCCCATCATCCATGGCGTAGTGGTCGATCCGTATATCCGGGAACTGTTCCATCAGCGCATCGCGACAATGATGCGTGAAAGTAGCCATTCCGCACCGTCGAGGCATCGCATTTCCAATAAGCGCCACGTGCTTTGGCACAGGAAGCTTGAAATGCGCGTCGAAGGAGATTCGGTTCATCGACTATCTTTCGGACTGGAGAATCAGGCGCCTCTGGGAAAACGACGTATGTGGTTAAACACATTAATGGATTGAAAGTTTCACAATATGCTGCGCTGCAAAAAAAGATAGGTGCGTTGCAGATATCAGGCGCAAGGCTGGCGCCTGCAACCCGTCGCCTTCACGCTAATAAAGCGAAGGTCGCGCGCGAAAGCACCGCGAAGCTAGCTCTAGATAAAAAGGCAGTTTAACCGAGTGCCTCGCAACAGGCGCTGGTGCTTAGAACTTGAATATGGTGCCAAGGTAAACGGCCTGAGCGTCCTTGCGATCATCGGCGATCGGAGCGAGTCTACTGACTCGGCCACTATAACGCATCCCCGCGGTCACGTTCAGGTTGCGCGAAAGCGAATAGGAACTGCCCACCTGAAGTGAATAGGCCTTTTCATCCACCGTAGCGGAGGGTGCCCCAACATCGCTTTTGCTGTCGACAAGCACATTCGTGCTGAAGCGCTTCTTGCCCTGCTCGAGCGAGAAGCTACGCGTTGCAACAGGAGCTTCAACCGGAATCGGGTCTATGGCCGCACGGCCTACCGAATCAGGCAGCGCAAACTTGCGCCAGCCCCGAGCGACATTCAGATTGAAAGCCACAGGGGTGATGCCCACCGACGGAATCGTGCGCTCCATCCGGACCGGAACATCATCCTCGGCACGAACAAGCACGGTGATCGAGCGGCGACCGCTGGTCGAACCGCTGGTCGGCGTGAACCGAAATGTCTTGCGGCCACCATTAAGGACTGCACTGGCATAAGCCGCAGAAAGGCGCGGGTCCTTGGTGGCGGGCGTGAATGACCCGATGCTGCCGAGGCTGCCCAAAGATACGGGATTGGTGCTGCGAACTGCAATCAAATCGGCGGCCGCTCCCACGGCAGGTGAAAGCACGAGCGTAGCACCAGCCGCTGCCGCGACCGCCCACCCCAAATGTCCACCTTTGCTTGTCATGACCCTAAACGACTCTTCCGCCCCGGAATTTCTCTTTCGAAGACTTAACACCTAACAACGGCAAATGGCTAGGGGCGAGAGTCGTTTTAGCCATAGCTGTTGCACAGTTCACACAAGTTTAACTGCGCCACCCTGAGTCGCTCGGGTCAAGATGCGATCCTGCCTCACCAAACGGGCACTTGCTCCACGCACCATCTTCCCTATAGATGCCGCCAATGCTCCAGAATTTATACAGGACAAGGCTTATGCGCCCTTTTTCGGCCCGCTCGCTTGCAACGGTTCTCGTGATGGCAGCGATGTTGCCGCTCGGTGCATGTGGCGGTGGATCGAAGGACCGGCCCAAGGCTGATCTCGCCGCGGCCAAGGTGACGACGATCGGCGTGAACAGCTATTTGTGGCGCGCGTCGCTCGATACGCTGTCTTTCATGCCGCTGGTGCAGACCGATTCGAATGGCGGCGTGATCGTGACGGACTGGTACGCCAATCCCAACTCGCCGGCTGAACGGATGAAGTTGACGGTTACGATCCTCGACCAGGACCTGCGCGCCGACGCGCTGCGCGTCGCCGGCAGCCGTCAGGTGAATCAGGGCGGCCAGTGGGTCGATGCGCCGCTGCAGGCTGCAACGGTCCAGAAGCTGGAAGAGATCATTCTAACCAAGGCCCGCGACCTGCGCCGCACGGCCATCAACGAAGGCTGAGCCAGCGGACGGGCAGCAACCCTGCCCGCTTCAGGAGTATATGATGCAAAGGCGCTTCAACCCGCTTGAGGCGGATGCCCGCTGGCAGGCCGTCTGGGAAGAACGGCAGAGTTTCCGTGCGGACGACGCGAGCACCAAGCCGCGCTCCTACGTGCTGGAGATGTTTCCCTATCCTTCGGGCCGCATCCACATCGGCCATGTCCGCAATTATTCGATGGGCGACGTGCTGGCGCGCTTCCGCCGGATGACCGGCCATGAAGTGCTGCATCCGATGGGCTGGGACGCGTTTGGCATGCCTGCCGAAAATGCGGCAATGGAAAAGAAGGTTCATCCGGGCGACTGGACGCGCTCCAATATCGCCTCGATGCGCGCACAGTTGAAGAAACTCGGCTTTGCGCTGGACTGGAGCCGCGAACTGGCGACCTGCGAGCCGGATTATTACGGCCATGAGCAGGCGCTGTTCCTCGATCTTTATGCCGCCGGCCTCGTCTATCGCAAGGAAAGCGCGGTTAACTGGGATCCGGTCGATATGACCGTGCTCGCCAATGAGCAGGTCATCGACGGCAAGGGCTGGCGCTCCGGCGCGCCGGTCGAGAAGCGCAAGCTCAGCCAGTGGTTCCTCAAGATCACCGATTTCGCCGACGAACTGCTGGAGGGCCTCGGCACGCTCGACCAGTGGCCGGAGAAGGTGCGGCTGATGCAGGAGAACTGGATCGGCAAGTCGGCCGGCCTGCAATTCTCCTTCGCCCTGGATCAGGCCGTTGCCGGAATCGAGCGGTTGGAGGTGTTCTCCACGCGTCCCGACACGATTTTTGGCGCCAGTTTCGCGGCCATCGCTGCGGATCACCCGATCGCGTTGGCGCTGGCCGAGAAGGACCTTGATCTCGCGGCGTTCGCCGACCAGTGCCGCAAGTCCGGCACCGCCGCCGCAGAGATAGAGACGCAGGAAAAGCTGGGCTTCGACACGGGCCTGTCAGCGGTTCATCCCTTCGATCCCGCGATCAAGCTTCCCCTGTTCGTCGCGAATTTCGTGCTGATGGATTATGGTACGGGCGCGGTGATGGGCGTACCCGCGCATGATCAGCGCGACCTCGACTTTGCACGCAAATATATGCTGCCGGTGCCGCGCGTGGTCGGCGATGCGGACGAACCGATCCACGGCGAAGCCTATACTGGCCCCGGCAAGCTGGTGAACAGTCGCTTCCTCGACGGCATAAGTATCGAAGACGCGAAAGCTGCTGTTATTGCCCGTGCCGAAGAAGGCGGATGGGGCAAGGGCACGACTGTTTGGCGGCTGCGAGACTGGGGCGTTTCGCGCCAGCGTTACTGGGGCACGCCGATCCCGATCATCCATTGCGAAGGCTGTGGCCCCGTCGGCGTTCCCAAGGATCAACTGCCTATCGTTCTGCCGGAGGACATCACCTTCGATATCCCCGGCAATCCGCTGGACCGCCACCCCACATGGAAGCATGTCGATTGCCCCAGCTGCGGCAAGCCTGCGCGGCGTGAAACCGACACGCTCGACACCTTCGTTGACTCGAGCTGGTATTTCATTCGCTTTGCCAGTCAGCCCAAGGACAAACCCTTTGACCGCGCCGAAGCCGAACGCTGGCTGCCGGTCGGCCAGTATATCGGTGGCGTCGAACATGCCATCCTGCATCTGCTCTATGCGCGTTTCTGGACACGCGCGCTGCGCCACATCGGCGCGATCGGCGTTGCCGAACCATTCACCGGCTTGTTCACTCAGGGCATGGTGACACATGAGACATACAGGGCTGGCGATGGTAGCTGGCTCTCACCGCAGGAAGTGAAGAAGAACGGCGACGATTGGGTCCACATCGAAAGCGGAGCGCCAGTAACGGCGGGCCGCGTCGAGAAGATGTCGAAGTCGAAGAAAAACGTCGTCGATCCCGATGACATCATCGAACAATATGGCGCCGACGCGGTTCGCTGGTTCATGCTGTCCGACAGCCCGCCGGAGCGCGATCTGCCCTGGACCGAAAGCGGGATCGAAGGGTCGTGGCGCTTTGTGAACCGCTTGTGGCGCCTCTTCGGGCAGATCGATGCGGACGCCAGTGGTCAGGACAAGGCTCTGGACCGGAAGCTGCACCAGACGATCGATGGCGTGGCGCGCGACATCGAGGCGCTGTCTTTCAACAAGGCGGTGGCCAAGGTCTACGAATTGACCAATGCTGTCGAAAAGGCGGCGCCATCCGCATCTCGTTCCACGGCGATCCGCAGTCTGGCGCTGCTCGTCGCGCCGATGACGCCGCATCTGGCGGAAGAAGCATGGGCGGATATGGGCGGCGAGGGCCTGATCGCCGACGCGCCCTGGCCTGCCGTCGATCCCGCTCTGCTGGTCGAGGATGAAGTCACCATCGCCTGTCAGGTCATGGGCAAGCTGCGCGACACCATCACAGTAGCGAAGGGCACGCCGAAAGACGAACTGGAACGGCTCGCGCTCGCCGCGCCCAACGTGATGCGCACCCTGGACGGCGCGACTCCGAAGAAAGTGATTGTGGTCCCGGATCGTTTGGTCAATCTGGTCCTGTGAAGCGCGCCGCTCTCCTCCTCGCCGTCACGGCCCTGCTGTCTGCCTGTGGCCTTCGCCCGGTTTACAGCGGCGGAAGCAGCGGCCCCGTCGCCCAAGCGCTGGCGAACGTGGAAGTCGCACCGATCGAGGGAAAAGCAGGCTGGCTGGTGCGCAATGCGTTGGAGGACCGCCTCATCCACGGCGGAAACGGCCCGCGGTACCAACTTGTCGTGAAACTGGACGATAACATCGAGGGTTTCGGCGTGCGCGCCGACGATGCCATCACGCGCGAACGGCGAACATTGCGCGCGCGTTATCAGCTGGTCGACAGCGCAACGGGCACGCAGATGGTGGACGCTACCGCGGGTTCCGACGTAGGCATCGACGTCACCTCAAGCGAATATGCAACCATCGCTGCCGAAGACACGGCGCTGGAACGCCTGTCGCAAACGATCGCCGATCAGATCATCTCGCGCCTGGCGCTGTTTGCGGTGGAAGAACAGAGGTCCGCTGCGTCCGCTTCCCGTGAAAGCAAATAAATCCCAGATCGAGCGGGCGCTGGACGCGCCGCCCGCCGATATCCGCCTGTTCTTCCTTTATGGCCCTGACGAGTCCGGAAGCGCCGCGCTCGCAAAGCGGCTGGAGCGTGCGATGGGCGACGGCGCACAGCGCATCGATCTGGACGGCGCCACGCTGAAGAGCGACCCGGCGCGCTTGGCTGACGAAGCGGCGTCCATGTCCATGTTCGGCGACAAGCAATGGATTCGCGTCACACCTGTTGGCGATGAAGCCCTCTCCGCCATCGAGGCGCTGCTGCAGGCGGAGCATGCGGGCAACCCGGTGGTCGCCATTGCGGGCGCGCTCAAGGGTAGTTCCAAGCTCGTGAAGCTGGCGCTCGACCACAAGGCTGCCATGGCCTGCATCAGCTATGTGCCCGAGGGCCGCGATGCCGACCAGATCGCTATCGGCATTGCTCGCGAACTTGGGCTGCGCTTGCCGCAGGACCTTGCCCGTCGCATCAGCGACCTCACTGGCGGGGACCGGGCGCTGATGGCCGGCGAGATTGAAAAGCTTGCCCTCTTCCTCGACGCTGCACCCGAGCATCCGGTCGAGGCCACGGCCGAAGCCCTGAACGCGCTATCCGCCGAATCGCTCGAGGAAGATATCGGGCCACTTGTGAACGCTGTGCTCGGTGGCGACCTCAGGACGATGCATAGCGAGCTTGCGGGCCTGCGCGTGATCGGAACCAACATGGGCAGCATCCTGCGACCGCTGCAGAACCGCGCGATTCTCCTCGCGAACATCCGCGCCGAATTCGACGCTTCCGGTCGCCTCGACGCTGCGATCGAGACGGCGGGCAAGGCAATCTTCTGGAAAGACAAGGCGACCGTCACCCGGCAGGTCAAGCTGTGGGATGCGAACGGCATTGCCCGTGTCATCCAGCGGCTTGGGGCTGCGGAGCGCGCCAGCCGGTCGAGCCGCAACGCAGGTGACGTCATGGTGACGCATGAATTACTCACCATCGCCCGCCAGGCGGCGCGAGAGCGGGCTGGCTAAAGGAACCGCGCGCCTCCTTAATCCGTTTGTCGCTTAGGTGAAGTGGCCTATTGTCGCCCTAACTCACCAGAGGTGGCGTCGATTTCGTGACTGCTTATATCAACGCCATCGGCACCGCCGTTCCCGATCAGGACATCCATCAGGCCTTCATAGGCTGGGCGCGCGCGCAGCTACGTGATCCCCGGGAAGCCAAGCTGTTCGACCGGATGGCGAAACGCAGCGGCATTGCCCATCGCTGGTCGGTACTGCCGAAGGAAACCGGATCGCCGATCGATCCGGGAGGCTTCTACGCCGGAACTTGGCCATCGACGGCCGGGCGCATGGCTGTTTATGGGCAAGCCGCACCAGCGCTTGCCGCTAGCGCAGTCGACGCACTGAGCCGTAAAGTGGCGGTGCGGGATATCACCCATCTCGTGCTGGCAAGCTGTACGGGCTTCACGGCGCCCGGCGTCGATCAGATATTGGCGCGACAACTCGGCCTCTCGCCTTCCGTCGAGCGGCTGCTTGTCGGCTATATGGGATGCTACGCGGCTGTCGCAGCGATCAGGTCGGCGCGGCACATCGTGCGCTCGGAGCCGAACGCGCGCGTGCTCGTGGTCAGCGTGGAACTGAGCACGCTTCACCTGCAGGCGGACCAAGAACTAGAGCCGCTGCTGGCGATGCTGCAATTCGGCGACGGGGCCGCGGCTGCACTGGTGACGTCGGAGCCTGCGGGCCTTGCCATCGACCAGCCCTTCTCCTGCGGACTAGCCGACAGCAGCGGCCTGATCCGGTGGGACCTTGGGGATCATGGTTTTTCCATGCATCTTTCCGGCGAAGTACCCGCAGCGATAGGAGCGGCTCTTGCTAATCCCGCCATGCTGCCCGTAGACGCCGATAGCGTCGAAAGCTGGGCAGTGCATGCCGGTGGCCGGTCCATCCTCGACGCCGTCGCACATGCCCTGAACCTTCCGGAACATGCTCTGGATGACAGCCGCGCAGTTTTGGAGGCCTATGGCAATATGTCGTCCGCGACGTTGATGTTCGTCCTTGCGCGCATCCTGAATGGCTCCCCGCCGGAATCGGGGTTGGCGCTGGCCTTCGGGCCGGGGCTGGCGGCAGAAGGTTTCCTGTTTCGAGGTGCCCGGTCTTGACCCGGGATCTGTCCATCCGCGCCCAGGAAGAGGAGCAGATGGACGCCGAGACTCTCTCGCCTGCGACATATGCGCAGGTGCTGGCGGGACTCGCTCGCGTCAATAGAGTCACGATGGCGGCGCGTCCCACTTTGCAATTTCTCGGCCGTTCGGGACCTGCGCCCTTCCGCCTGCTGGATGTGGGATATGGCGACGGCGGGATGCTGCGCGCTATCTGGCGGTGGGCGTCGAAGCGCACCATCGCCTGCGATCTGGTCGGCATTGATCTGAACCCTAGAAGCGAAGCGGTGGCGCAAGCACGGCACCCCTCGGGCGCGACCATTGAATATCGGACCGGCGACTATGCCGCGCTCAGCGAGGAACCATGGGACTTCGTCGTCTCCAGCCTTGTCACGCATCATATGAGCGACCGGCAGCGGCTGGACTTCCTGATGTTCATGGAAAATGTCGCGCAGCGTGGCTGGTTCGTGAACGATCTCCATCGCCACGCCTTTGCCTATTACGGCTATCCTTTGCTGGCTCGCCTGCTCGGCGTGCACCGGATCGTGCGCGAGGATGGGCAATTGTCCATCGCCCGCAGCTTCCGCCCCGGAGAGTGGGAGACGATGCTTGCGCACGCTGGATTGGCGGGCGTGGCGCAGGTCGACCGGGCCTTCCCTTTCCGCTTATGCGTCGAGCGCCATAAGTGAGCCCGCACCCGCCGCTTATCGTCGGGGGCGGGCCCGCTGGAGCGGCGGCAGGTATCGCGCTGGCGCAAGCGGGTGTCCAGGCGACGCTGTTCGAGCGGTTGGACATGCCGGGCGACACTATCTGCGGCGGGTTTTTAAGCTGGCAGACGATCGAGCGTCTTGCGGCGCTGGGCCTAGATCCTGACGACCTTGGCGGCCATCGCGTCACGCACATGGCTCTTTATGTCGGCGGCAAGGAACAGGTTGCGCGGCTGCCGGCGCCAGCAATGGGACTTTCGCGCAAGGCACTCGATACCGCGCTTCTGGATTACGCTGGCACAAGCGGTGTCGATGTTCGACGCGGGCACCCTGTCCGCAGCCTCGGCGGCACCGACATCACTCTGCACACTGGCGAGAGCGTGCCATGGAGCAGCCTGTTCCTCGCGACCGGCAAGACCGATTTGCGCGGTATGCCGCGTCCGCATGGCAGTACGCACGATCCCGAGCTTGGTTTGCGAATGCGCCTGCCCTTCGCCGCTACCCTGATGCAAAAAATAGGCGGACGGATCGAGTTGCACCTGTTCGACCGGGGCTATCTCGGGCTGGTCTGTCAGGAAGACGGTAGCGTCAATGCCTGCATGGCCGTTCGCAAGAGCCGTCTTTCCGATGCCGGGGGCGATCCCGCTGCCTTGTTCGTACAACTGGCGGACGAGATGCCCTTTTTGGCGGACCGGCTGGCCGACATGCCTCCGAACCCCAAGATCGATGCTATCGGCAACGTTCCTTATGGGTGGCGGGCAAAAGAAACGCGCTCCGGAATGTTTCGTCTCGGCGACCAGGCGGCGGTCATTCCGTCGATCGCGGGAGAAGGCGTGGGCATTGCTCTTGCCAGCGCCCAGAGCGCCGTGAACCATTGGCTCGCAAGCGGTGCAGGCGGAGCTTCTTCCCACCAAGAGCAATTCGCCCGCCGCGTCGCCCAGCCGATCATGCTGGCGGGCCTGCTGAAGGGGCTTGGCGACCGGCCTGCCCTGGCGCGGGCACTCGCCGCGATGCCGGGCGCGGCAAACATCGTTGCGCGGCTGACCCGGGTCCGGTGACTTGATCGTATCATCAGAGCATCCCATATCACCGGCATGGAAAAGCTGCATCTGACCGACGCCGAATGGCGCCAACGTCTCTCCCCCGAACGCTATCACGTGCTTCGCGAAGCGGGTACGGAGCGGGCCTTCACGGGCGCGCTGAATGCGAACAAGGTGGACGGCGTCTATTACTGCGCGGGGTGCGGGACTGAATTGTTCGACGCCGGGGAAAAATATGACAGCGGCTCCGGGTGGCCCAGCTTCACCGCGCCCGTCGATGCCGAAGTGGTCGAAGAAGTGGTGGACGACAGCCACGGTATGCGCCGCGTGGAAGTCCGTTGCGCCAAGTGCGACGGGCACCTTGGCCATGTCTTTCCCGATGGTCCAGGCGTCAACGGCCTGCGTTACTGCATGAACAGTGCTTCATTGGACTTCAAACCGCGCGACGAAGCCGAATAGCGCGTTCAGCCGCCATAAAGCCGCCGCCCGCTTGTAGCAGACGGGGTTAACGCGTATCCGGCGAACAGAATGGCACGAGCGGGCAAGAACAAGGCAGCAGCGGGCGGCGCGCCTGGCAAGGTGAAGCGGTGGTTTCTCCGCAGCCTCAAGGTCGGGGCGCTCGCCGTCGTAGCGGGCATAATTGCTTTGGCCGTCGCGGTCGTCGTCGCGATGCAGTCGCTGCCTAATTACGAGGCGCTAAAATCGTCTCCCAATGGGCAGATGATCCGGGTGCATGCCGCCGATGGCAGTGTTATCGTGTCGCTCGGACCGAGTTTCGGGCGTTGGCTCTCGTTCGACCAGATCCCGAAGGTGATGACGGACGCCATGGTCTCCGTCGAAGACAAGCGTTTTTACCATCATCCGGGCATCGATCCCATCGGTCTGGCCCGTGCGGCCTGGGTAGCGCTGGAAAATCGCGGCAAGGGTCGTCGCCTGCAGGGCGCTTCGACGATCACCCAGCAGGTGACACGCAACATCTTCCTCAACAACAGCTATACTTTCGGCCGGAAGATACGGGAGATGATCCTGGCGCTGGCGCTGGAGCGGAAGTTCTCCAAGCGTCAGATCCTGGAACTGTACCTCAACAAGGTGTATTTCGGCGGCGGCGCTTACGGCGTCGACGCTGCCAGCCGCAAATTCTTCGGGCACGCTGCAACTGATCTCAGCCTGCCGGAAGCGGCCATAATTGCAGGTCTGGTGAAAGCGCCGTCCAGCTACTCGCCCACTGCCGATGCGGACGCGGCGATTGGCCGCGCCGGTGTCGTGCTGGACGTCATGCGAAACAATGGCGCGATCACTGCCGTCGAGCGCGCGGACGCGGACCTTGCGGGCGTGAAGCTCGCGCCCGAACCGCCGCAGAACAGCGTCCGCTACTTCACTGACTGGGCGCTGCCGCAACTCGATACGCTGGTCGACGAGCCTGCCGAGCCGCTGGAGGTGTGGACCACCATCGACCTTGGCATGCAGCGCGCCGCCACCGCCGCGATCAAGAACAACACGCCGGCTGGTACGCAGGGCGCGCTCGTCTCGCTCGATCGTGACGGAGCCGTGCGAGCGATGGTCGGCGGCAACGACTATGTGACGTCGAACTACAACCGCGCCACGCAAGCGGTGCGCCAGCCAGGTTCGGCCTTCAAGCTGTTCGTCTACATGGCTGCGCTGGAGGCGGGCTATACGCCCGACACGGCGGTCAAGGATGAACCCGTGGACATCGACGGGTGGCAGCCGCGCAATAGCTCCGGCCGCTATTCAGGCGACATGGATATCCGCACGGCCTTTGCCTATTCGATCAATACCGTCGCGGCGAAGCTGGGCATGGAAGTCGGCTTCCCCACCATCGCGGACATGGCGCGCCGGTTCGGCATCACGACGCCGGTGAACACGCATCCGTCGATGGTCCTTGGCACATCTGACGTGCGGCTGATCGACCTCACACGTGCTTTCGCTTCAGTGTCACGCAAGGGCGTGGCGGTGACCCCCTATGGCATCGTCAAGGTGACGACAGCCGACGGCCGCCTGCTTTACAACCATGAGGACGACACGAGCCGCGTGCTGGTCGCGCCCTGGGTCGCCGCCGGGATCACCGACCTGCTGCAAACCGCCGTCAACACCGGCACGGGTAAGGCGGCGCAGATCGGTCGCCCGGTCGCAGGCAAGACGGGCACCACGAACAGCAACAAGGATGGCTGGTTCATGGGCTTCTCCAGCGGGATCACCACCGGAGTGTGGATGGGCCGGGACAATGCCCGCGCGGTAGGCGGGCTGCAGGGTGGCCGCGCACCCGCTCAGGCTTTTGCGCAGTACATGAAGGTCGCGGTCGCCAAACGCCCCGCCGAGCCTTTCGAGACGCAGGTCACGCTACCCGAATGGCAGCTTGAACCTGACGAGGAATCCTATTTCGGTCAGCCGGACAATGGCATGTACGTCGATGAAAACGGAATGCCGAACGAACGCGGAAGTGTCGAAACGCCCACTCAAGAAGCGCCCCCGCCCGCCGACGAGAGCACCGAGGAAATCGTGGCGCCGCCGCGCATGGATCAGAACTGGATCGACAATGTTCTGGGCCGCGAACGCCCCGCCCGCGAACGTCCGCGAGTGGAACCGCCGGATTAGACGCCGACGCCATGCAGGCCCGCGCCATGGGCCTTCAGCCAGGCGCGCGCAGGCTTCGGATCGCTTCCCAGCAAATGCGCATGGGCGGCGTGAAAGGCAGGGCTGTGATCCATGTGCAGCAGATGCGCGACTTCATGCGCGACCGTAGCGCGGCGGACATCGGGCGGGCACAGGATTAGCCGCCAACTGTAGCGAATAACCCCGGTCGATGCGCAACTGCCCCAGCGGGACTTTGGGTCACCGATCCCCACTGTAGCGACATGCAGGCCATGCTTCTGCGCCAGCGAGCGCGTCTCCGCTTCGAGCACCCGCTTCGCTTCTGCCTTGAGCCAGCGGAGCACGCGCGCGCCGATGGCATCCGCCGGGCCGCCGACGATGAGCGCATCACCTTCCCGCTTCACACTGCGCGGCGCATCCGAGTTCCAGGCGATGAGCACCTCCCGGCCTTCCAGCATGAAAATCACGCCGTCGCCGAGTTGAACGAGCGCCGGAGCCTGCGCCATCTGCTCCCGCACCCAGGCTTCGTGATCCTGCGCCCAGCCGAGCGCCTTCCGGATGCTGGCCCGCACCGGCATGGAGAGGCGCAGTTCCCCACGCTTGGCGTCCAGCGTCAGCCGGTAGGTGCGCGCGCGGGCCGAGCGGCGGATACGCACCGCGACACGCGTTCCATCGACGGTGATTGCGGGATCAGATGTCCCGATCGACAATATGGTTTTCCAGATCACCTGCTTTCACTTCCGCCACAGTCCAGCCGCGCACGGACTCACGCGCGCGATGCACCGCTTCGCGATCTCCGCTGATCAGATAATGCCACTCCGGCAAGGGCTTGCCTTCGCCGCGCAGCCGATAGGCGCAGGTACGCGGAAGCCAGCTAATCTGATCGACAAGCTTCGCCGTCAGCCGCACGCAATCGGGCACGAACGCCCGCCGTCCCCGATAATTGGAGCACTGCCCGCTGTCACGATCCAGCAGACGGCAGGCGACGTTCGTCGGATAGATATCGCCGGTGTCCTCATCCTCCACCTTGTGCAGGCAGCATTTTCCGCAACCGTCGCACAAGGCTTCCCACTCCTCGCGGTTGAGCGCGGCGAGCGGCTTCTCCCAGAACGCTACTTCACCCATTGATCTAGAACGTCGAGAACGGGATTGGCCGAACCTTCATTGTTATCGCCAACGGGGATCAGCGCGATCGGATTGCCGTTCGGGCCAAACAGATAAGGCGTGCGGCTGTGGCTGACCAGATAGTCCTTGCCCTGGCTTTCCTTGCCGTAGATCACCGCAAAATCCTTCGCCACCTTGGCTATTTCCTTCGGCGTTCCGGTCAAGCCGACAAGCCGCGGATGGAAAGCGGTTACATAGTTCTTGATGACGGAAACAGTATCGCGCTCGGGATCGACGGTGATGAAAATCGGCTGGACACTGGCGGCGCGTGCCGGGTCCTGCTTCTCGAATTCCCGAAAAGCCTGCGTGATCTTCTGCAGGTCTACCGGACACACATCCGGGCAGTAGGTATAGCCGAAATAGACCAGCCGATACTTGCCCTTGAAGCTGTCCCAACTCACGCGCTGGCCATCCTGATTTGTCAGCGTGAAGGGCGCGCCGATGCGCGCGCCAGCAAGCGGCGCCTCTTGCGCGGAATCGGATTTCCCGCCCGGAGAGCAGGCGGACATTCCGGCAAGGGCAAGGGCGGCGAGGATAAACTGTGCTTTGTTCATAGCGTAGCCAGCCATGCCCTGCTAAGTTGCATTTAGCAATTGGCAACAGGGTGATGGAATGAAACGGCAGTTGATGCGCGCGGTGCTCGGGATTGCGGGGCGCAGCATGATGATAGGCGTGCCGATGGCCGGACTGCTGATACCCCATGTGGCCCAGGCTCAATTCTCCGACAGCTTCAACTTCCTGAAGGCCGTGCGCGATCGCGACGGCGAAAAGGCTATGAAGCTGATGGACAAGCCCGGCGGCACGGTCATCAACACGCGCGACGTGAAGAGTGGCGAGACGGCGCTTCACATCGTCGTGGCGCGGCGGGACCTGGCCTGGCTCAATTTCATGCTGGCGAAGGGCGGCAAGCCCGATCTTGCGAATGCCGCAGGCGACACGCCGCTCATGGTGGCGACGCAGCTGCGCTGGCTGGACGGCGCGAGAGTGCTGCTCGCCAATGGCGCGACGATCGACAAGGCTAACGACAATGGCGAAACCGCGCTGGTTCGGGCGGTGCAGCTACGGGACCTTGCGATGGTGCGCCTCCTCGTGGCGCAGGGTGCCAATCCCGACAAGCGCGACGCGATCGCCGGCATGTCCGCCCGCGATTATGCAGAACGCGAAGGCCGCGCGACGGGACTTACCGAAGCGCTGGCTGCCGCAAAACCGGCAAAGCCTGTCAACAGCGCGGTGCAGGGTCCCACTTTCTAGGCGGGGCGGGTCACACCATTGAGCGCGTTTATCGCGGTATGCGCGCGCGCCTCCGCTTCGTGGCGAGGCAAGCCTGCCGGGATCGTTTCACCAACCCGGTAGGTGATGGTGCCCGGCCTCTTCAGCCAGCCACGACGCGGAGAGATACGCCCGCTATCGACCGCTACGGGCACGACGGGGACTTTCAACAGCATGTAGAGCCCGGCAAAGCCTGCGCGCAACGAAGGCGCCTGTCCGTGCGGCACGCGCGTTCCTTCGGGAAACAGACAGATGGGCCGCCCGGTGGCAAGCCCTTCGAGAGCCGCCTTGCGCAAGGCGCGCATCGCCGCCGGGCCCGCTGTCCGCTCCACGGGGATCAGGCCGTACAGCCGCGCCGCCTTCCCCCATAAAGGCAAGTCGGTCAGTTCCTTCTTGGCCGCGACCATGGGAGCGTCGAAGAGGCACAGCAGGTCGATGGCTTCGAACATCGATTCATGTTTGAAGACATAGAGCATCGGTTCGGAAGGGAGCGTCCCTTCGACCTTCACCTTCTGCCCCAGCAGCACACGAGCGCAGGCGCGGTGGAACCGGCTCCAGCGCGTAGCGGCGAACTGCACGTGCCGCGCACCAAAGGGCGCGGCTGCGATCGCCCAAAGCACCCAGAAGACGGAGAGACCATAGAAAACTGCCATGAAGGCAAGCGAACGAAGCGCTGTCATTGCGGAGCCTTCATATTCCAATCCACGCCACAATGCGGCGAAGCAGATATTTGTTATATTCCTTGAACAGCACCGTCAGGCTCGGGCGGCTAGGCACGGCATCATAGACCAGCGTGACATCGCGCGGCAGTGCCTGCCTCAGTTCCAAGGCCGCGCGCCGCATGTGCCAGTCCGTAGTAATCAGCCGGACCGTATGAAAGTTGCGGCGGTCAAGCCAGCGTCCGGTCTCCAAAGCATTGGAGCGCGTATCGATGGCTTCCCGACCCAGGGTGACGCAGCAATCGAACAACCGCATCGGCACCTTGTAGCGATCCGCCAGCTCGACGGGCCGCACCGAGCGGTCGACGCCCGATATCAACATGCGTTTCGCAGCGCCGTCTTTCAGCAGCACGAGACCCCGATCTATGCGCCCGGCTCCTCCGGTCAGCACGACGATGGCGTCGGTGGTGCGCCCGTCCAGCGGCTGCGGGAGAAAGGCGCCGAACCAGGCAAAGCCAAGCACCCACGCCACGAATGTCAGCGACACTATCCTGACGATCACAATTGCCGCTCCAGCGCCGTGAGGACCGTCATCCGGGCGGTCAGCATCGCGAGCCCAACGCCCGCAATCGGCAGCGCAGCGAGCAGCAGCCAGGTTTCTCCCGGTAGCGCGATACTTTGCACGATATCCGACCCGGTGCTCTTGAGCCTTTGCGCTACGATAAGGATCACGGCGACTGCACCTGCAAATCCCAAGGTCCCGCCAAATAGCGCGTCCAGCGCCATCCGCCGTTGGAAAAGGCGGGCAATCTGCACGTCGGTTGCCCCCATAAGGTGCAGGACGTCGATCGTTGCGCGGTGGCTGTCATGTGCGCCGCGGGCGGCCAGGATCACGACCGCTCCGGTTGCTATCGCCATCAGCAGGATGATGCCAGCTGCAAGCCACGCCAGGGAACGCATCAGCCCGGAAAGTGGTCCCAGGAATTTCGCGTGCGGCTCAACTCGCACGCCGGCGGATATGGGTGCTATCCTGCTCCGCAAGCTGGCAAGCACCTGTGGCGCGTCGGAGCGCAGTTGCACGTCGATAAGCGCGGGCACCGGCAAGTCGCTGGACGCTAGATCGTCCCCCAGCCACGGCCGCAGCTGATCCAGCAGCGTGCTTTCGGGAACGATCTCAACCTTCGCGACCTCGGGAGCACGCGCCAGGACCTGCTTCAGGCGCGCTACGGTGTCCTGCCTCGATACTGCATCGGCTTCGATGACCTGCACCGTGGCCCCGCCTGCAAGGTCGCGGCTCAGCAGTTGCGCTGCATGGAAAAGGCCCAAACCTGCCGCCGCCATCAGCACGGTGAGGAACATCATGATGGCGATGACCCAGGGCATGGGTCCGGCCCCTCGTCCCTCGGGTAGCAACCGGTTCCGGGCCGCCATGCCGCTATCGGCGCGAGCGCGGCGCGATGTTCGTATCCGCGCCTTCATTTCATGTCGGATCGTCTGGGAGGATAGCGCAACGCGCCCGTGGGGTCCTGAAGCCGCCCGCGATCCAGCCGCATCATATGCGCGCCTGCGACCTTGCCAATCAGGGGGATGTCATGCGTAGCCACGACGAGCGTGGTGCCAAGCTTGTTCAGCGCCTCGAACAATGTGAGCAGCCGGTCGGCCATGTCCGGGTCCACGTTCCCGGTCGGCTCATCGGCGATCAGGATCTCCGGTCGGCCGATAACCGCCCGCGCGATGGCGACGCGTTGCTGTTCGCCGCCGGAAAGCGTTGCCGGGCGAGCATCGGCCCGGTCCGCCAGACCCACCCAGCCAAGCATTTCCGCCACGGGAGCCGCGATCTCGCTCTCCATCATACCCGATACGCGTAGCGGCAGGGCAATGTTGTCATAAGTCGAAAGGTGCGGAACCAGGCGGAAATCCTGGAACACCACGCCGATGCGGCGCCTGAACCCCGGCAGGCGCTTGCGCGGGAGCGTGACGACATCCTCATTGAACAGGCGGATGACACCGCGACTGGGCCTTTGCGCCAGATATAGAAGCTTGAGGAGCGACGTCTTGCCTGCCCCGGACGCGCCGGTCAAAAAATAGAATCCGCCTGCGTGCAGCGAGAAACTTACGTCGCTCAATGTTTCGCTGCCGAGGCCGTAGCGCAATCCTACATTTTCAAACTGAACAATGCTGGACATGCTGATCCTGCTGACGATGCCCGTCTTCTAGCACGGGTACGACAGCAATTGCACAGCACCGTACAGCCGTAAAGTGGCCGGACCTAATCAGGGTCCATAGCGAAGCGGCATGCAGCTTTGCGGCGTGTTGCGTTCGCCGCTTGCTCTCGACTCCCTTGGATGCTTATGAAGTGTAATGATCCTCAATTGTCCGAAGTGCGCTACGCGCTATATCGTGCCCGACAGCGCCATCGGCTCTAACGGGCGCCAAGTGCGTTGCGCATCCTGTAAGCACAGCTGGTTTCAGGACCCTGCCGTTCTGCCGCTCCGTGAGACTGCCGCGGAACCGGAGCAGCTTGCGCCTGATCAGCCTCGGTCCTTGGCGCCGGAACAGGCTCCAGCGAGGGCGGGAAGCAGCGAGGATGTAGAACCTCCGTTGGCGTCAGAACATGGCGAAGAACCAACTCTTCCCGAGCCACAGGCTCAGCATCTGGACGCAGAAGCAGAAGGTCATGTGGAGGATGTGAAGCCCCCCCTGGCTGTCGCAACTGAACCTCCAGCGGCTGCTGCGGCTTCCGACCCGGCAGTGCCGGGCTTGTTCGACAGCTTTGCCCCGGAGCCGCCCTTTCGCCCCAGACGTAATCCTGCTCGCATGTGGATGACGGCTGCGATTATCTTTTTCCTTCTCATCAGCGCGGCCGGAGCCGCGATCTATGTGTTCGGGGCGCCGAACTGGGCCGTAAACCTTGGCATTGCAGCGGATAATGAGGAGCCCGATCTGCTCTTCTACCTCGCCAAGCCAGCGGAAAGGCGCAAGCTGCCGACCGGCGAAGAATATTTCGCGTTCAGTGCACGGATCGTCAACAGCGGCGAAACGGCCCAAGCGGTGCCGCCGGTGCTGGTCGAGTTGCGGGACAGGCAGAGCAAGCTGGTTTTCAGCTGGACGACAAAGGCTGATAAAGCAAAGCTCAAGCCAGGCGAGGAAGCGTCGATAAACGAAAGCAGGCTTGATATCCCCAAGAATGCCGAGAATCTTTCCTTGGGATTCGTCGATCGCAGCCGGTGAGAAACGGCCTTTTCGGGCTCTTCGCTTGAGGGGATAAAACAACGTATTCCGCCCTTGCATGGCCGATGCGCCTTTGCTACTTGCCAGCGCCTGCCAGTTGCCGGTCCGTCCGGCTCTATCATGAACAGTGCGGTCGTGGCGGAATTGGTAGACGCGCAACGTTGAGGTCGTTGTGGCCGAAAGGCCGTGGAAGTTCGAGTCTTCTCGACCGCACCAGTCAGTGCATGACATACTGGTAGGGTGTCCGAACAGGTGACATGGCCTATGTTCTAACGGACCCCTCCTTACAGCGGTAGTCAGGGGAAAATTGGCGAACGGAGGCCGATTGCGCCCATCCGGGCCTCTACTGGATATCGAGTCTCGCGCCCAACTTGGCGTAATCCATCCATCCACCTGCGATCTGTCGATGACCAAGGTGGGTAAGGCATTTCGCCCTGCAATTGGTGCCAATCTGGAGGGCATCCAGGCCGCGAAATGGAAAGCACAGCCGGAGGGATGGATCGACCGGACCTCTCAAGGCTCCCCCAGAACCTTGGCATCATGCGGACCTTCCGCGCCTGTAGAGGTTACGGGAGAGCCCACCTAAGCGGCTGCCGACGACGCCTATCATCTACACAGCGCCCGGTAGTTTCGGTGCTATCCAGATACAGCTCGGCCATACGGAAAATCGAATATGTGGCCTGTAACTCAGTGTCGATGGGCAGATCGCTTCAGCACCGGCATTTTCTGCAGCATGGAAACCAAATGTTACAAAAGAGCAATGCGGTTGTGATCAACGATCTCCATCTTCAGAGCGAACACCGAAGTTAAAGAGGAGAATATCATTGGCGACATCCGTCAGCATACTTGCCACGCAACCGACCCCGGATGAAGCTCTGCAGCGGCTGGTTAGCGGCAACGACGCTTTCGTAGCCGACCAGCCGTTGTCGTCTGATCTGTCGCGCGAGCGGCGACTGGCGCTCGCCGAAGGGCAGCAGCCGTTCGCAACCCTCGTGGGCTGCTCGGACTCCCGCGTGGGTCCGGAACTGCTGTTTGGAGCGGGTCTTGGCGAACTGTTCATCGTTCGGACAGCCGGTAACAATGTCGATACCGCCGGCATGGGTTCCATCGAATATTCGGTGGCCGTGCTGAAGGTTCCCCTTATCGTTGTTCTGGGACATGAGAAATGTGGAGCCGTGGCCGCCGCGGCGGATGTCGTGACTAAAGACACGCGGTTTCCGGGGAGTATTGCCCGTATGATCGAGCCCATCGTCCCCGCGGTCCTGGCGGCGCAGCGCAATGTCGGTGAGGAGAGGCTGGTCGACACGGCGGTCGAGGAAAACGTCCGGCGCATGGTCGAGCGACTGCAGCGCTTTTCTGAACCCATGCTTCTTGAACCACAGGAGCGCGGCGAGTTGAAGGTCGTGGGCGCGGTCTATGAACTCGCAACCGGTCGGGTACGCTGGCTATGAGGATGGCCGCATTGGATTGACGGACATCTTCTCCAGGCAGGCAGCGCTGAATGCGGTGTCTGCCTGGAAGTTCGGCAGCAAGCCTGCTTCAAAGGTCGGTTGCGGGCGAAGTTTGCCCTCATGTGAGCGACAATCTGCATCGTGCGCGTACCATCCGCTCCTGACTGGCAAAGTGGTCTGCTGTCTGTTGACACCGTCCCCGGTCACGGCGCAGGTACAGGAAAGAGGATTTCGCCTGTACCGCATCATGCAGATTTCCGATTGCGGCAAGGACCAATAAGGCCACAAGATCGCTCATAATGGCAAAAAGCACTGGCATTCTGGAGCGGCTTCGCTCGCGGCGGCTGGTCGTATACGCTGCGTTCCTCCTGTTCACTATTGGCGTGATACAGGTTGGAGCGAGCCTGATCTTCTATGACGCAATCGACCGGCAGACGGTACTGCAAGATCATGCCAGACGCGTCGCTGAGTTGCTGATCGTCAGCGACCGCGTCCATCAGGTGGACCCGGCCCTTACTCCACGCATCATGACGACGCGCCATTTGGTTGCCTCCTTGGCGCCGGAACCCGTCATCGGCCATCCGAATTCGTCTGCAGCCACTGCGGAGATCGCCGCCTTCATCGTCCGTTGGGAACCGGCGCTTGCGGGTAAGACGCTCCACCTCTCGGTCGAGACCGGACGGCTTGGCCAGCGCGACCTTATAGGTTCCTTGCGGCTGGCGGATGGAACTTGGCTCAATTTTCGTTCCGATGATATTTCCTCAAGCTGGCCCATTGCGCTGCGAGCCACTGCTCTGACGCTCGTGATAACGCTGCTGTGCATTGCGGGAGGCTTCCTGGCTCTTCGTTTTCTAACGACACCTTTGCGCACATTATCCGAAGCGGCGGACGCTATCGGCAAAGGCCGCCACGTGCCTCTACGCGAGGCGGGCGCCGCCGACCTGCGGCACCTTGCCCGTTCCATGAACGATATGCAGGCGAGAATCTCCGGCCTGGTCGAGGAACAAGCCAAGTCGTTCGAGGCGATCAGCCATGATCTGCGGACGCCGCTTTCCCGGCTTAAGATCGCTGCCGATTTCGTGTCCGACAGCGATATTGCCCGCCTCGTCGGCTCCAGTGCCGACGAGATGGAAGCGATGCTCATGTCCCTTCAGCAATTTCTCCGCGCGCAGCACCTTGGTGCGGAACCAGAGTCAGTTGACCTGGTATCCGCAACCGGGGATCTGCTGGCGAGCTTTGGAAAGCCGGCCGAACTAATCGCGCCCGCGAACGCCATAGTCCGGACCTGGCGTGAGCCGCTGATGCTCGCTCTGCAGCCTCTCCTCGACAACGCCTTCCGCCATGGCGACAAGGTTCGTGTGACCGTAGATCAGGGCGATCGCGGTTGGCAAATCGTCATCGAAGACAATGGCCCTGGAATTCCGGAGCAGTATCTGGGCAACATTCTCGATCCCTTCTTTCGCCTGGATCAGGCCAGGGCGCGCGACACCTCGGGTTTCGGTCTGGGAATCCCGACCGCAAACCATCTGCTGAAGCGATTTGGCGGAAATCTGCACTTCACCAATGCCTCGGAAGGCGGCTTGGTGGTCGTGGTGACTGTGCCTGTCGCTTCAATCGTCGACTGAAGACGGTATAATCGTAGTGAGAAGCGCAATGCTGCGACAATTCTGTTCGTCGCCATCCCTACACGGCTGGTGTGACGCCAATTGGCAGCTGGAGGCACATCCTGAGTTGCGGCGATCCAAGCTCGGCGGTGAGCTTCGCCTGCACGTCGCCCGATGCCTCTGCTTCAGCCGCCAGACGGTGAGCCGTTGGCCCTGATGCCGTTGACCTGATCAGACTGGTGACATAGCAGAAAGACATCATATCAGGAGAAGTGATGTTGCGGAGCCCGACTGGGTTGCGTGGCTACGGCAGTCGCAGTTCATATTAACATTGAGGCGCAACCATGCAGTTCATCTACGAGCCTGACACTTTTATCTCAATGAGTGACGGGACGAAGTTGTGCGCTAATGTCTGGCGGCCTGCCGAAGGCCGGGGGCCAACGCTCCTGCTGCGCGTTCCCTATGGCAAGGATGTTGGCCCGTGGTTGGGCCAAGGCATGATCCCTTCACTGCTCGGCTTTCTGCGGGCGGGATATGCCGTCGTCATGCAGGACACGCGCGGCACCTTTCGCTCCGAGGGACAGTTCACTCCGAAGGTCGATGAGCCGGCAGATGGCCGCGACACCGTCGAATGGATCGTGCGCCAGCCCTGGTCGGACGGAACGGTGGGGACCTACGGGCCTTCCTATCTGGGCATGGTACAGTGGGCCGCTGCAAGCGAGCGGCCACCGGCCTTGAAGGCGACCGCGCCCATGGTCGCCGCCATGGAATGGTATGAAGGGCTTTGGTACTCGCCCGGTGGAGCGCTGTCGCTCAGCGTGGTCAGTTGGTGGCATACGATGATGTATGCCTTCGAGGCGCAGCGGGAACTGGCCGCTGGCCGCGGCGACATGGCGGAACTGATCGCCCTCGGCAATACCATGAGCGCTGGTCTCCCCACCAACAGGGTCACCCCAGTCGCCGAAAATCCGGTCTTTCGGCGAGGGAACTGGCTGGACGATATTCTCGACCACCCGGATTATGACGATTTCTGGAAAAAGCAGGATTTCAGGCCCGCAATTCCACAGATGACTGCACCGCCGCTATGCCTCGCCGGCTGGTACGACTTGTTCGTAAACGCCAGCGTCAAGGATTTCGTGAAGTTCCGCGCGGGCGCCGCGACCGAGGAGGCACGCGCGGGAGCGCGCCTGGTGATTGGGCCTTGGGACCATCTCAATTATACGGGGCGGTATCCGGACCGGGATTTCGGGCTGGCGGCTAGCAGCGACATGGTCGATTCCTCCGCTGTTCATGTCCGTCATTTCGATCGTTGGCTGCGCGGTGACGTTTCCGCGAACGCCAATGACGCCCCGGTTCGTATCTTCGTCATGGGAATCGACCAATGGCGGGATGAGCAAGAATGGCCGTTGCCTGACACCCAATATGTTGAATATTTTCTCGGCGGCGAAGGCCCGGCGAATACGTCCGCCGGCGCAGGAACCCTGACCCGGGAGGCGCCCGGCGAAGATCGCCGGGACACCTTGCTTTATGACCCGTCCCGGCCAGTGCCGACCGCTGGCGGCTCTCTCCTTCCAGACGGCTTCGGTTTTATAGGTCCGGTGGACCAACGGCGGATCGACGGCCGCGATGACATCCTCTGCTTCGCCTCGCCCGTGCTCGATCACGATGTGGAGGTCACGGGCTTCGTCAAGATGCGGTTGTTCGTGTCTTCGTCAGCCGTCGACACCGATTTCACAGCAAAGCTCGTGGATGTTTTCCCCGATGGCCGGGCTATCAATCTGTGCGATGGCATCATTCGCATGCGTTACCGCGAGGGTCTCTCTTCACCCACGATGATGGAGCCGGGACGCGTTTACGAGGCCGAAATCGACATGCAGGTCACCTCCAATGTGTTCCTTGCCGGGCATCGCATTCGCGTCGACATCTCCAGCAGCAATTTCCCCCGCTATGATCGCAACAGCAACACTGGCGGGTTCATCGCGCGCGAGGCCGAGAAGGACATGCTCGTGGCGGTGAACCGTGTTCATCATGGAGCACTTTATCCGAGCAGGTTGATCCTTCCCGTCATAGAGCGATAGTCGGTGAGAGTATCGTCCATAGACCTGCCATGCCGACGGCGGTCATCGTCACGCCTTTTTGACAGGCCCAGCGGTCAAAGGCCCGTTCACCCCGAGATGCGCTTCGGCGTCCGGCCATATAGTATCGTTTGACACCAAATCCCTCATGCATCAAGTTGGTATCAATTGATACCATATGAAGCGAGTCGTTGCATGGAACATTCGGACGCCAACCCGCTAGGCCTCAACGGCTTCGAGTTTGTCGAATTCACCTCGCCCGACCCCGCGGCGATGGCGGTGCAATTCGAGCAGCTCGGCTTCGTCGCCAGCCACCGCCATCCGACCAAGAACATCACCCGCTACAAGCAGGGTCACATCAATCTGATGCTCAACCGCGACGCCGACGGCCGCGTCGCGCAGTTTCGCAACGAGCACGGGGCTTCTGCCAGCGCGATGGCTTTCCGTGTCGCCGATCCGGAAGCGGCGATGAAATGGGCGCTGGAGAACGGCGCCACCCGGACGATCGAGGACGATACCGTCATCGAGGGCATCGGGGGCTCGTATCTCTACTTCATTCAGGACGGGATCGATCTCTATGCCGATTGGGCTGAGCTTCCCGGATGGGAGGAAGCCGAAGTCGAGAACAATGTGGGGCTCAACCTGCTGGACCACCTCACACACAATGTCCGGCGCGGCCAGATGCGGGTGTGGAGCGAGTTCTACAAGACGCTGTTCGGGTTCGAGGAGCAGAAGTATTTCGACATCAAGGGCCAGGCGACCGGGCTGTTCAGCCAGGCGTTGATCGCTCCCGATCACGCGATCCGCATCCCCTTGAACGAAAGCCAGGACGAAAAGAGCCAGATCGAGGAATTCATTCGCGAATATCATGGCGAGGGCATCCAGCACCTCGCGCTGGCCACTAACGATATCTACCGCACGGTCGAGAAACTTCGCGCCCGCGGCGTGAAGCTTCAGGACACGGTCGAGACCTATTACGAGCTGGTCGACAAGCGCGTCCCCGGCCATGGCGAGGACCTCGAGCGGCTCCGTCAGAATCGCATCCTGATCGACGGCAGCGTCAACGACGAAGGCATCCTGCTCCAGATTTTCACCGAGAACATGTTCGGCCCGATCTTCTTCGAGATCATCCAGCGCAAGGGCAACGAGGGCTTCGGCAACGGCAATTTCCAGGCGCTGTTCGAGAGTATTGAGCTCGACCAGATCCGTCGCGGTGTGATCAAGGTCGACGCGTAAGCCTCACGGACAGGGAGAGCAATCATGACGGCGGAACGATCGGCCTCCCCTGCATCCTTGCGAGCTGGCTTGGACGCCAGATACATGCCAGGCTTTGGCAACGATTTCGCGACGGAAGCCAGGCCGGGCGCTCTGCCCGTCGGTCGCAACTCCCCCCAGAAAGTACCGTACGGACTCTATGCGGAGCAATTGTCTGGCACTGCTTTCACTGCGCCGCGAAGCGAGAACCGGCGCGCTTGGCTGTACCGTCTGCGCCCGACAGCCAATCATCCCGCATTCCAGCCCTATCATGGCGCCAAGCACCTGCGCACGGGGCCGTTTAACGAGGTGCCACCCAATCCTAACAGACTACGATGGGATCCCTTGCCCATGCCAGACCACCCAACGGACTGGATCGACGGGTTGGTCAGCTATGGCGGCAACGGCAACGTAGAGACGCAGCTCGGCATAGGTATCCACCTCTACGCCGCCACCCGATCCATGGAGAGGAGAGCCTTCTTTTCGGCCGACGGCGAACTGCTGATCGTGCCCGAACAGGGGCGCCTGCTGATCGACACCGAGCAAGGGCAAATCGAGCTCGCGCCTCTCCAGATCGCGGTTATTCCACGGGGCCTGCGGTTTCGCGTCGCGCTGCCCGACGGATCGGCACGAGGGTATGTCTGTGAGAACTACGGATCCTTGTTCCGCCTTCCCGAGCTGGGACCGATCGGCGCGAACGGCCTGGCCAACTCGCGCGATTTCGAGACGCCGATCTCCTGGTACGAGGACTCCGACGAGCCGTTCGAAGTGATTCAGAAATTCGGTGGGGGGTTATGGACGACAACCCTTGGCCATTCCCCCTTCGATGTGGTTGCCTGGCACGGCAACCTGGCGCCCTGTCGCTATGATCTGAAGCGCTTCAACGCGATCAACACCGTCAGCTTCGACCATCCGGACCCGTCGATCTTTACCGTGCTGACCAGTCGCTCGGATATGCCCGGCACTGCCAATTGCGACTTCGTAATCTTCCCGCCCCGCTGGACGGTGGCCGAGGATACGCTCCGCCCGCCTTGGTTCCATCGTAACGTCATGAGCGAGTTCATGGGCCTGATTAGCGGAGTCTACGACGCAAAGGCAGGCGGGTTCGCTCCGGGCGGCGCCAGTCTTCACAACCAGATGAACAGCCACGGCCCCGATCAGGCGAGCTACGCAAAAGCGGTCTCGGCCGATCTCAAGCCGTGCAAAATCGAGAATATGATGGCCTTCATGTTCGAAACGCGCTTACCGATCCTTACCACACGCTGGGCGAACGAAACACCGACGGCGCAGCTTGATTACGATTCTGTTTGGACCGGCTTCGAAAAGGCTGAGTTACCGGTATGATCGGCGGGACCGACGAAACGCACGACCCGTCCCTGATCAGCTGGGTCGAGGGTGCAACGGATCACCTAGACTTTCCGATCCAAAACCTGCCGTTCGGCATTTTCAGCGTTGGCGACTCCACCCCACGACCTGGCGTGGCAATCGGTGATCACATACTGGACCTGACGCGCGTCGCCAGCTTGCTTCCCGCAGCAGCTGCCAATGTCATGGGTGGCCAGACTCTCAACGCCTTACTTGCCCTTCCCTGCGACGACCGGAGAGCGCTGCGTCATCGCTTGTCGGAACTGCTGTCTGACGGGCGGCATCGCGACCAGGTGGAGCCGGCGCTGAACGCAGCGGCCGAATGCACGCTGCACCTGCCATGCGCGATCGGGGACTATACGGACTTTTACGTTGGCATCCACCACGCCAACAATATCGGACGGCAGTTCCGCCCCGACAATCCACTTTTGCCCAATTATAAATGGGTGCCCATCGGTTATCATGGACGCGCCTCTTCGGTGCGCCAATCCGGCGTCCCAGTCCTGAGGCCCAACGGTCAACACAAGGCGCCTGATTCCGACAGCCCCGCTTTCGGGCCCAGCCAGCGCCTGGATTACGAGCTGGAACTCGGCGTGTGGGTAGGGCAGGGCAATCCGCTCGGCACGGCCATCCCGATCCGCGAGGCAGAGCGGCACGTCGCCGGTTTTTGCCTGCTCAACGACTGGTCGGCGCGTGACCTCCAAGCTTGGGAGTATCAGCCGCTCGGCCCCTTTCTGGCCAAGAGCTTCCAATCCACAATCTCACCCTGGGTCGTGACTGCTGAAGCGCTGGCGCCGTTCCGGGCCGCACAGTCCGCGCGGCAAGAGGGCGATCCCCATCCGCTGCCATATCTCTGGGACGAAAGGGACCAGCAGCATGGCGAACTCGCTATCGATCTGGAAGTTCATCTGGTTACCCAGATCATGCGAGATAGCGCTTTGCCTCCGTACCGGTTGAGCCACGGCCTTGCCACCAACATGTACTGGACGGTCGCCCAAATGGTCGCCCACCATACATCGAATGGATGCAACCTCAGGCCGGGAGACCTGCTCGGCACCGGTACGATTTCGGCACCGACCGAGGACGGCTTCGGAAGCCTGATGGAGATCACGCGCGGCGGCACACAGCCTATCGAGCTACCAACCGGAGAGAAACGCAGCTTCCTTGATGATGGCGACGAGATCATCCTGTCGGCAACGGCCCGGGCCGAAGGTTTTCGATCCATCGGTTTCGGAGCCTGCCGCGCGGTCGTGCTTCCAGCGCTGGGCGCACCATGATCCGACTGCAGGGCTATTGGCGTTCGGGCACCGCCTATCGCGCCTGAATCACGCGTAAGCTCAAGGTCATGGCAGATGATCAGATGGCTTTGGATCTGGGTGTGGGGGGCAGGGTGATGAGGTTCTGTCGAGCGCTGGACTCGCAGGGGTTGTGCCGACGCCTGAATAGGAATGACACAGGGCCAGAACTACTCAGAGTCTTATCCCTTGCCGTCCTTGCTCCGGCGAATTGTAACGATTGCGCCATCATCAGGGCGACGGTGACGGCGGTGGCCTGGTGGCCTGTGATATCCATCTGCTCAAAAATCTGCGGGTTCTCAATGCAATCAGTCGCCATCTCAGCGCAGATGCAGATGATGTAAACCGCTGGATCGCGGAAAAATCTGCCGCGCCAGCAGTGATGATCTCGCACCACGGCGCTGGATTTGGCTTTGGTGTTACTCTACGCGCGCCTGTCTCCTAGGGACCGGCCCGCCCGGCCAACAGGTAGACTTGGCTGGCGTGGGGCGACGGCAGATGACGCTGCTCGAGGAGCCCCGTACCCTCCCGACCGCAAACCCGGTCGGCGAGGATCTTCGCGTTGAGATCGCGGAATCGCGTTGAGGCGGAGCAGGATCTGCAAGACAAAGGCCATCGGTCATCTCGGACGGCTCGTAACCTTGCCGGACATAGTCGCTCTGATCGGTGACCGCTGTAAAGCATTATCCCGCACTTGGTGAGCGTTGCTCATTGGCGGTGATTCACACCAAGACGTGTACAGCGCGGACAGGAAGACATGGGTCAGGATCGCTCAGGCCAGCGTTTCATCGATTAGCATAGGGTCGCCTTCCCGCGAGCGTCAATAGGGGGGTAGCGTCGAGGGCCACCGTCTGTTCTTGCCGTCGCGCCCATAGTTCCAGCGCCAAAGCTTCCCGCCGCTCGGTGGGACCAGCAGGAAAGGCGATTGGCGTCGGCAGGTTCGTAGGGCTTAGGGGGCCGCTTGGCCTTGCGGGCCTTGGCATCTCTAAGCATGGTTCGGTGTCCGGTAGATATCCTGGCGAGCCCCTTCAAGTCGTTAGATAAGGCCAGGACAGGCATGGACGGTTGAGGCCGCTCGGTCTTCTAACTATTGGCAATCAGGGAGAAACGCGATTCAGTGGTCTCTTGCATACCGCTGTGAGAGATCTTGGCGGAGCGGGAGTCCGCCTAACTTTACTAATATATAACGGTAATTTGTTAATTTTCGGATCTTGGTCATAAATTCGGTCATAAAAATTTCACCGTCATAAAAATGGAAATTGCATCTTGTGAACGTAAGTTTCGAGTAAAGCCCAGTGGAAACAGAACGTTGCCGGTTCACGCGCATGCATGCTCCCTAACGCAAATTGATATCGTCACGTTCCCGAATGGAAATGTTCATGCGCCTTTTGCAGTATCCAACAGCAGCGGCGCGAACAGTGTGTCACGTCGTGATCAGAACCTATTAGGTGACGGTTTGCAGTTCGGTGAAACTAAGTGGATCGAGCACGTGCAAACGCGAGCTTCGTCAAGGAACAATAGATCGACATCCCAACTCTCCTGGACTCATATGCCCGTGATTATCTTCTTCAGATAACTACCATAGTCAGACTTGCCGAGTTTATTGATGGCCTTCGACAACTGCGATTCATCTATGAAACCTTGGCGAAAAGCAATTTCTTCCGGGCTCGCGATTTTAAAACCCTGCCTCTTTTCCAGTACGCGGACGAACTCTGCGGCGTCTAGCAAGCTATCGGGTGTGCCGGTGTCGAGCCAGGCATAGCCGCGGCCCATAATTTCGACATGCAGGTCCCCGCGTTCCAGATAGACGCGGTTGACGTCGGTAATCTCCAGTTCTCCGCGCTGTGAGGGCTTCATGTTGGCGGCGATGTCGACCACTTGCTCGTCATAGAAGTAAAGGCCTGTGACCGCCCAGTTCGATTTGGGGCTTTCCGGCTTTTCCTCAATGGTAACGGCCTTCATGGCATCGTCGAAGCTGACCACGCCATAGCGTTCGGGGTCATGGACATGATAAGCAAAGACGCTGGCCCCCTCGCTCCGTGACGAGGCATTGGCAAGAATTTCGGGCAGGCCATGCCCATGATAGATGTTGTCGCCGAGGATTAGCGCGGAATGCTGGCCCGCGACGAAATCGGCGCCGATGATATAGGCTTGCGCCAGACCATCGGGGCTGGGCTGCTCGGCATATTCCAGAGTCATCCCCCAGGCCGCCCCATCGCCCAGCAGCGCATGAAAAGCAGGCAAATCGCGCGGAGTAGAGATGATCAGCACCTCCCGAATCCCCGCCAACATCAGCGTGGTCAGTGGATAGTAGATCATCGGCTTGTCATAGACCGGCATCAGTTGCTTCGACGTCGACAGCGTCATGGGATACAGGCGCGTACCGCTGCCGCCGGCCAAAATGATGCCCTTCATTGATAATTCCCTTGAAAATCGTTCAGTTTACGCCGGCGATCAGCCGCGCGATCACGGTGTCGAGCGACCTATGCCATTCGGGCAGCGCTATGCCATGGACCCGAGCAATCCGCCCGCAATCGAGCCGCGAATTTGCAGGCCGGGTGGCAGGTGTAGGATAATCTGCCGTTCCGATTCGCCGCACCGAAGCCGAAGGACCGCCCCGCGCAGCCGATGCGGCAAAGATGGCTTCGGCAAAGTCCGCCCAGCTTGCTTCACCCCGCGCCGTCATGTGGAAAACACCACGTAAAGCCGGGCTACTATCAGCTAACAGATTGGTAGCTATACGAAGGATACCATCGGCTATCTCCAACGCACTCGTTGGGTTCCCGATCTGATCTGCGACCACCGACACCTCATCTCGGTCACCAGCAAGGCGCAGCATAGTCTTTACGAAGTTGGCGCCGAACGGGCTGTAGACCCAGGCCACACGCACGATCGCGCTATTTTCGCCATGAGTGGCCAGCACGGCCTGTTCGCCCGCCAGCTTGGATGCGCCGTAGACCCCGGTCGGGCCGGTGGGATCGCCTTCGCCATAGGGTCGGTCCGCCATGCCATCAAACACATAGTCTGTGGAGACATGGACCAGTGGCACGCCCAGCGCCCTAGCCGCCTGCGCCACGGCTCCCGCGCCCTTGCCATTGACGGCATGGGCAAGGTCTCTCTCGCTCTCCGCCTTGTCGACCGCTGTATAAGCGGCCGCCGAAACGATAACGTCTGGGGCAGCGACTTTCAGCGCGCGCATGACTGAGACAGGGTCGGCTAGGTCCAGTTGCAGGCGACCGATCGCGATCACTTCATGACCAGTCAGCGCCCCCCGTTCAACTAGGCTCGTGACGACCTGCCCGGCCTGGCCGGTGACGGCGATCCTCATATCTTTGCGGCCTCGGCCAGCCCCAGCCTCTGCCCGTCATACTGGTTGCGTAGCGGCTGCCACCACCATTTATTTTCCAGATACCAGCGCACGGTCTTTTCAATACCGCTATTGAAATTTTCCTGCGCGCGCCAACCCAGTTCAGTTTCCAAACGGGTCGCATCGATAGCGTAGCGCGCGTCGTGACCAGGGCGGTCGGTGACATATTCGATCAGTTCCGCGCGCGGCTTGTCAGCGGGGACCAGTTCGTCGAGTACAGCGCATATACGGAGCACAACGTCGATATTTTTCCGCTCGTTACGCCCGCCGACGTTATAAGTTTCGCCGGGCATGCCGCGCTCGATGATGATGTCAAGCGCGCGGGCATGATCGTCGACATACAGCCAGTCACGCACATTCTCGCCCTTCCCATAGACCGGCAGAGGACGACCTTCTAGCGCGTTGAGGATGGTGAGAGGGATCAGCTTTTCGGGAAAATGGTAAGGCCCATAATTGTTCGAGCAGTTCGATACGACCACGGGCAGACCATAAGTCCGCTGCCACGCCTTGGCGAGATGATCGGATGCGGCTTTGGAGGCTGAGTAAGGTGAACTGGGATCGTAAGGGGTCGTTTCCTCGAACAGACCTTCATCACCCAGCGAGCCATAGACTTCGTCAGTCGAAACATGAAGAAAACGGAAGGCGGACTTGGTGTCCGTTTCGAGGCCGTTCCAGTATGCGCGCGCAGCTTCCAGCAGAGTGAAGCTACCGACAACATTGGTCTGAATGAAATCTGCCGCGCCGGTGATCGAGCGATCGACGTGACTTTCTGCGGCCAGGTGCATGATCCGATCGGGTTGAAAGTCGGTGATGGCCGCGACCATCGCCGCACGATCGCATATATTGGCGTGCAGGAAGCGATGATTGTTGCGGCCTTCGACTTCCTTGAGTGAGGCCTCGCACCCGGCATAAGTCAGCGCATCGATGGTCAGGACGTTATGGCCCTTTTCCAATACCAGATAGCGAACCAAGGCTGAGCCGATAAAGCCGGCCCCGCCGGTGACGATTACGCGCATGGATTCAGGCGCTCCAACTGAAATAGGCAGGAAGGTCTGCAAGCAGCGGCTGCTTGCTGTCTTTGGGCGAGAGGGTTTCAGGGTCGGCGGCGGCAGGCCAAGTTATGCCAATTGCCGGATCGTTCCATGCTAGCCCCTTGTCGCACTCTGCATTATAATAGCCGCCAGTCACTTTATAGGCGATGACCGTATTGGGCTCAAGCGTGCAGAAGCCATGGGCGAAGCCCGGTGGCACCCACAGTTGCTTGCCATTGTCAGGGGTCAGCGTTTCGCCAATCCACTGTCCATAGGTTGGTGATCCTCTCCGGATATCCACGGCAACATCGAACAACGCGCCAGCTGTGCAGCGCACCAACTTGCCCTGGGCATCGGGTTCACTCTGGAAATGCAGGCCACGGACGGTGCCAGTTCTAGCGCTCAGGGACTCATTGTCCTGAACGAAGCGGTAGTGCCCTACAGTCTTGGCGAACAGATCTGCACGGAAGGTCTCAGCAAAGTAGCCGCGATCGTCGCCGATATGGCGTGGTGTCAGAAGCATGACGCCAGCAATGTCGAAAGTCTGGATTTCCATAGTATCCCAGTAATATAACAGCGAATAATTGAGTTAGTTGTTGCTGTTCTGAACCGTCTGTACCGCGCTGGTCACCGTAAGGATCGGCGAGAAGAGCTGGCTGATAAGCTGGATGAGCTTGCTAGGTTGATTGGCCGCAGCATTGCCGAAATACAGCACGTCCTTGTCCTGCATAGCGAAACGCTGGGCGACGAAGTAAGAGCCTGCTTTCATCATGTTGAGATGGTAGACGATTGGCACTTCATTGCCCTGCTCGTCGGGCACATAGCGGAACACAAAGATTGCCGCCGGATTGCCAACGCCAGGATTGACACCTCCAGCGGTGGCGACAGCTTCGGCCAGCGACACCGACGAACGGCTGAAGGGCACCTGCTCCACCCGCCCCGACGCACCCAGGACTGAATAAGTGCGGGGGCTATTGATCAAGATCATCCGGTCACCGGGATAGGCTCGGACATCCAGTGCCGGATTATCGACAAGATCATTCATGCGTACATCGACGTTCTTGCCACCGCGAGTCACTCTTAGCGTCAAATCCTTGGCGCTTCCCCGATAACCCCCAGCGAGGGCGACAACATCAGACAATGTTTCCCGGTTCGTTTGCAAGACCAAGCGACCCGGCTTTCCTACCTCGCCCCCAACAATGATCGAATTGGTGATGGCTTGGCTTAGGGTGATCAGCACTTGCGGATTCTGGGAAAGGCGCTGCAAGGAATTACGCACCATCGCCTCCACCTGGCCCACCGTCAGCCCTGCTACGTGAAGCGTTTCGGCATACGGGATGGAGATGTCACCGAGATCGTTGACCCTCGTTGGCGGCAGTTTCTGAACCTGTACGCCAGGGGTGGTCATCTGGCTCGCCCCGTTGGTCACCCCTGCAAATAAGGTGACGCCCGCTTCATAAATGCTGATGTCGAGGACGTCGCCCGGACCCACCATGTCAGTCGGTGGGGGTGCAAGATCCTGCAGCAGCTCTACAGGGGTAGCGCTCAACCCGCTATTCGGCACATCGGCAACCGTAGTGACGTGAACAAGCTGAATAGCCGATCCAGTCTTCGGCGCCCTCAGCGATTTCTCGATCTGCCCGCCTGTAGGCCCGCTGGAAGGCAGGGTTGCGCATCCCGCTAATCCTGCAAGCAGGGCTAAAGATACGAACTTCTTGACTTGCATTATATATGATCTCTCAATGCTAGCGCTTTGAACGGGCGCACGCTTAGCATCGGCACTGAAAAATGAACAATAGTTCCTCGCGCGATTTCAAGGCTCGTTGTTGCTTGACCTTGCGCCTTGCCCGGTGTTGGCGTAGCGCAAGTGAGCTCTGATCACCCCTAGGCGCTGCAAAGATATTTATGAACGTTAATCCTTCTTTCCCCATCGACGCTGGAACACCGGTCCATCGATCCAGGATTGCGGAATGGTTAAGGAAGCGGCGTTGGTTCATCCTTTTCGTCGTTACGCCAACGATCCTGGCCGGCCTCTACTATGGCCTAATCGCGTCGGATATCTACATTTCCGAATCCCGGTTTGTTATCAAAAGCCCGGATCAGAAACGGTCGCAGATGTCGACGCTCGCCAACCTTATCCAAACGACTGGTTTATCAGGCGGTCAAGAGCAGACTAACGAGGTGCTTACCTATGTTCGGTCTCGCGATGCCTTAAACGCCCTCGACAAAGATCCTAGTATACGGTCTCTGTTTTCTTCGCCTTACGCGGATATTTTATCACGTTTTCCGCAACCCTTTTCTAGCAACAGCTTCGAACACCTGTACAAATATTACACAAAGATGGTTGACGTTCGGCTCGATCACGAGACTGGGACAGCGATCATAACAGCTGAAGCATTTACTGCGCGTGATGCTTACGAAATTAACCGGAGGTTGCTTGAACTAAGCGAAGCTCTGGTTAATCGCCTGAACGATCGGGCTCAGGCCAAGGGGATTGCTGAGGCGCAAAAGCAAGTGGACGTTGCGACTACGCGAGCTAAGTTTGCACAGGTGGCACTTACTCAGTATCGGAACGCGCAAGAATTGATCGATCCTGCAAAGCAGGCGCTGGGCGTTCTCGAAATTGCGAACAAACTGACGTCCGAGCGGGCAGCACTTCAAGCGCAGCTCGATTTAACGCGCCGGACGGCGCCCCAAAACCCATCCATCCCCGCCTTAAGAAACCGGATCGACGCTATCTCCGCGCAAATTGGGGCGCAGGATAGGCGGGTAGTGGGCACAGATCAGGGCATCGCGTCCAAAATGGGTAACTATGAAGCGCTAGTCGTAGAACAACATTTCGCTACAGAGAATCTGAATGTGGCGAACGCTGCTCTCGTACAAGCGCGTGCTGAAGCGCAGCGACAAAAATTCTACCTCGAACGCGTCGTGGATCCTAATTTGCCAGATATGCCGCTCCTGCCGAGGCGGCTCCTAAACATCATCGTCTTTGGAGCTGCAGCCGCTTGCATATATGCTATAGCCTGGATGTTCACCATTGGCATTCTGGAACATGCGCCGGAAGATTGAGGATGTCCAATATTGATTTAAACAAACTACGGCGCGGATGGGCCGTTCAGATTCGTGTGGTTCACGCTTTGATGATACGCGAACTCTCCACCCGCTTCGGGCGGCAAAACATCGGGTTCCTCTGGATCATGGTTGAACCGCTTCTTTTTGCTGGAATGGTGGCTCTTATATGGCGTTTATCTAAAGGTCCTGAAGAGCATGGTGTAAGCATAATAGCTTTTGTCGTGACTGGCTATATTCCAATCACTCTATTCCGCCATGGCGTATCGCGGAGCGTCGCAGTTTTTACAGCCAACGGCGCTTTGCTGTACCATAGGCAAATAAAATTAGTTGATTTTATACTAGTTCGCTTTGTCATAGAAGTGCTTGGCGGAATGATGGCGTATGTCTTCATCGGTGCTATACTAATCTTGTTCGACGAGTTTCCAGTGCCGGCTAACATTGGATTGCTGATTAGTGGTTGGATGATTTACGCGCTATTTTCTTTCTCGCTCTGTTTGATCATTGCGCCACTTTCTGAAATGTCGGAAGTGGTTGAGAAGTTTGTGCCTGTGCTGACTTACGTTATGATTCCATTCTCAGGATTATTCTTTATGGTTTCCTGGCTCACGCCAGAAGCGCGAGATTACATTCTAATGTCGCCGTTCGTGAACGCGATGGAGATGATGCGAGAGGGAATTTGGGGGAACAAGCTGACGGCGCATTATGTTGCTTGGTACCCGATCGCCTGTTCAATGTTGGCGATCTTAATAGGCCTTCCTTTGTGCCGGCATGTTCGCCGGACGCTGGCCGTCGAATGATCATTTGTCGCGACATATGCAAGGCATACACTCACGGTCACAGCCGAAAACAGGTCTTAAATAATGTGAACCTCACCATTCAACCGGGTGAGCGTGTCGCATTGCTGGGCCGTAACGGTGCCGGGAAAAGTACTCTCATCAAGCTTATTGGCGGCGTGGAAATGCCGACGTCTGGGAAAATCATCCGGAGCATGTCACTTTCTTGGCCCCTCGGCTTTGGCGGCGGATTTCAAGGAAGCATGACAGGTTATGACAATGCGCGATTTATTGCTCGGATCTACCAGCGTGATTATAGCTATGTCCGGGCTTTTGTCGAAGACTTTACAGAATTAGGCCGCCAGTTGAAAATGCCGGTGAAGACGTATTCCTCTGGAATGCGCGCACGTCTCGCCTTTGCCCTTTCGCTGGCGATCGAGTTCGACTGTTATATGATCGACGAAATCATTCTGGTAGGAGACCAAAATTTTCATCGAAAGTGCCAGCACGAGTTGTTCGAAAAGCGCAGCGATCGCGCTATGATCTTGGCCTCGCACAGCACAGAGATCATACGTGAATTCTGCGACCGGGCCGTTATCATCCACCGGGGCGAAGCAACTGAATATGACGACGTGGGCTTGGCAGTGGAGACCTATAGCAGCCTTTGATGCTCCATAGAGCGAAGCAAGCTCAACTGTGCCGCCGAGTAGAGAATAATCCGACCTGACAGAATCGTTTGAGGATTTTTTCAGTTGGGGGTCTGATACCGGCCGGCATTGAATACGACCCACGCGCCCATTTTCGGCGTCCTATAGTCCTGATGCGCCACGGCTGCTCGACCAGTCTGTTCCACGCCTCGCAGCAAAGGTCGATCATGTTGTCGGGGGACGTGAAGACCGGTTGGACAGCCAGTTATCGCGCATGAACTGCCAAATATTTTCGACTGGGTTGAGTTCCGGGCATTTCGGCGGCAGCGGAACGATGCTGATATTCTCGGGCACTTCCAGCTTTCCGGTTATGCGCCACCTGACGTGACCCCCGTTTTTTCCTTCAGTTGGAGCTAGAGTCCGGCCCGAAGAAGGGACGGACAGATGAAGCGGAAGC
>NZ_JARYGI010000080.1:0-1361 GCF_033795625.1 Sphingobium sp.
CGTCCTGCATCCTGGCGCAGCCGGCGCTCGCGCTCGACTATGCGCTGTTCGTCATGGTCGACGCCCGGACCAACTCGGCGTCCCGCTACCTCAGCTCCGTGAAGTACGGCACGACCATCCGGGCCAGCGCGCCGCAGGATCCCGCCTCTGGCGACATTCCGGGCTCGCGCGCGCGCGATTATCTGGCCGAGGCGAAGGACGGTCTCGACGCCGCCTGGACGGAGCACGAGTGCGAGGTTGCGCGGTTCGAGGCCTTTCGCGCGCTCGACGACGACACCAAGGCCAACTGGCTCGCCTACATCGTCGCGATGTCGCTCGAGGCGAAGCCGGGTTGGTCGAACGAGCAGATCAAGCTTCACAATCGGCTTGCATCGATCCTCGAGATCGACGTCGCGAGCTGGTGGCGGCCGACCTCGGAGAACTTCTTCGACCGCGTGAACAAGGGCAGCATCCTCACGCTGCTCACCGAAATCGGCGGGCCGGCGCTGACCGTCCGTCATACCTCGCTCAAGAAGACCGAAATATCGGAAAGCTGCCAGAAGCTCTTTGCGGGCGAGGCGATCGTCGAGCCGGAGGTCAAGGAGGCGGCACTCGCCTGGGTGCCTAACGCGATGCGCTTCCTCGACGCCGCCACCGAAGCGCCGGCTGACCCGACCGAGGCCGATGACGGCGAAGGCGAGGCCAATGAGGTCGAGCCTTCGGACGGGGAGGGCGAACCCAGCGCCGATCACGAGACGCTCGAACCCGCGGACGCCTGAAGCGCGCTCCATCTCCTGAGCGACAGACCGCCGGTGCTCCTTCGCGCCGGCGGTCTTCCCTTGCCCAAACCACGGGACCAACGGTCATGCGCAGCAAACAGAAGCCGAGCCGCGACGCCGCGGCCGAGATCACCGACCTCATCATCCGCAAGCTCGAAGAGGGCGTCGCACCCTGGAGCCGCCCCTGGCGGGTCACCGGCGCCGGCGGGCGACCGCTTCGGCATTGCGGCACGCCCTATACGGGGATCAATGTCCTCTACCTTTGGGCAATTGCCGATGTGCGCGGCTATCGGTCGCGCTACTGGATGACATACCGCCAGGCCGAGGCGCTGGGCGCCAACGTCCGCCGGGGCGAGCAAGGCTCGCTCTCGGTCTATTATTCGAGCTTCAAGAAAACGGAGTCCGACCCCGTCACCGGCGCGGAGACCGAGCGCAGCATCCGCTTCCTACGCCACTACATCGTCTTCAACGCCGACCAGATCGATGGCCTGCCGGCCTATTTCTATCCGGCTGACGAAGATCCTACGCCGGTCGATCCTTCGGCGCGCCAATCCGCGATCGACGCCTTCTTCGAGCCGATTCCTGCCGAGGTGCGGCACGGCG
>NZ_JARYGI010000081.1:0-1342 GCF_033795625.1 Sphingobium sp.
CAGGTCGCGGAAAAAGGCTCTTCACCTGACCGTGTTGGCATGATTCAATGCCCTAAGCGAGATTTGAGGGGATTGCGATGCGCGGCGGCGATATCGAGACATCCGGGTTATTTTCCTATGTGAGCTGCGAGGCGCGTGTTCCTGGCGGTCACCCTCTGCGAGCGATCCGCGCGATCGTGGATGAAGCGCTGGAGGTTTTATCGCCGGACTTCGAGCGGATGTACTCGCCGATCGGGCGGCCATCGATCCCGCCGGAGAAGCTGTTGCGGGCGCTGCTGCTCCAGGCATTCTACACGGTGAGGTCCGAACGTCAGCTGATGGAGCAGCTCGACTACAACCTGTTGTTTCGCTGGTTCGTCGGTCTGGCGATAGACGCGCCGATTTGGGACGTGACGGTATTCACGAAGAACCGTGAGCGCCTGCTTGCGGGCGACATCGCCGCGAAGTTCCTGTCAGCCGTCATGGGGCAGTCCCGCGTGAAAGTGCTGCTGTCTGACGAGCATTTCTCGGTCGATGGCACGTTAATCGAGGCCTGGGCGAGCATGAAAAGCTTCAAGCCGAAGGGCGGCGTTGAACCCGACGACAGCGACGACAGCGGCTGCCCCGGCGCTGGGCAAGGCGTCGAGCCAGCGGCCCAGGGGCGCAACGCTGAACGCGATTTCCGCGGCGAGTAGCGAAGCAACGCGACCCATGCCTCGATCACGGATCCCGATGCGCGATTGTTCAAAAAGGCGCGTGGTCAGGCCGCCAGGCTCTGCCACATGGGCCATGTTCTGATGGAAAATCGAAACGGTCTGGTTGTCGATGCCATCCTGACCCACGCCACCGGCACGGCCGAACGCGAGGCAGCGCTGGCCATGCTCGAACGCTTGGACGGGCGCCATCGCATCACCCTTGGCGCGGACAAGGCGTACGACACCACCGGTTTCATTGCCGCCCTGCGAGGCATTAAGGTGACGCCGCATGTAGCTCAGAATAACAATGGCCGACGCTCGGCCATCGACGGTCGCACAACCCGCCATGGCGGCTACACTATGTCGATCCGTATCCGCAAGAAGATCGAGGAGATCTTTGGCTGGGCAAAAACGTCTGGTGGCATGCGCAAGACCCGCCATCGCGGTCAGGATCGCGTGGGCTGGAACTTCACGCTGACCGCCGCTGCTTATAATCTCGTGAGGCTGCCGAAACTGTTGGCGGTAGCCTGAGCATGCCCGAAATCCGCCCCGGCACCCGAATTTCCGGGCAAAACCGCCCCACACACCCGAAAAACGCTTCAAATGACCGACGTCAAACTGTCGAAGTCCTCAGATCGATCCCCGAACGACCCTATTTCCGCACCCTG
>NZ_JARYGI010000082.1:0-1283 GCF_033795625.1 Sphingobium sp.
GGGCACCTCTATCAACCTCGCGTTCTGACGCCTGTTTGGCAGCGGAGGGCTGATGAAGCGCTGCCTTTGCCAGTTTGAGGCCTGATTTGGCCGTTTCCGGGCCGCTTTTCAGCGCTTTTCCTGTTCTCCGGGCGCACTTATCCCATGGTCGCCCTTCGTTCGTGGAAGACGAGACGGTGCATATTGTACGCCAGATTGGCCAGCGTCACTTTGGCTTCAGCCCGCTTGATCCCGATGGTGCGGATGAACAGCCGCATCTTGTCTTTCTGATGGGCGAAGACGTGTTCGACCCGGGCGCGGACCTTGGATTTCGCTGCGTTGGCCTTCGCAGTGCGCTCCGGCATCGGCTTACCCCTCGGCTTCTTGCGATGGATCCGGCTGACCTTGCCGTTCCGGCGCAGCCAGCGTTCGTTCGCCTGGCTGCGGTAGGCCGTATCGGCCCACACATCGGAGGCGGTATTATCGTTGGTCACTACGTCCCGGAGCATGCGCCCATCAAAGCGGGCCCCGTCGGTGACCTTGCCCTTGCGGATGAACCCGAACCGGCGGCAGATCGAGATGCTGCTCTTGTAGCCAAAGCTCGGGATTGCAATGTCCGCCTGCGGTTTTCCGTCCGGTGTCGGCCGGGCCTTGGCGAACTTCAGCGTCCAGCGTGCATCCGTGTCCTTCTGGGCCGCCTTGGCCGGCTCGTCCGGCCAGATCTCACCGGCGTTCTTGCCTGCCTTGATCGCTTCCTTCTCAGCTTGATTATTGCGCTGCTTGGGCGCGGCAACCAGCGTAGCATCAACGATCTGGCCGCCCATGGCGAGGTAGCCGCGCTCTTTCAGTTCCCCGTCGAAGGCCGCAAACAGCGTCTCCAAGGCGCCCGCCTCGGTCAGTTTCTCGCGGAACAAACGGATGGTGTTTGCATCCGGCGTTGCCGCACCAAGATCGAAGCCCAGAAACCGCATCCAGCTCAGCCGGTCCCGGATCAGATATTCCATCCGCGCATCGCTGACGTTGTTCTGGGCCGCCAGGATCAGCACCTTCAGCATAGCAACGGGATCGTACGGCGGTCGGCCGCCCTTCGCGCCATCGCCGTAGGCCAGTGCCTCAACCAATGCTGGCCGGAATACCTCGAAATCAACGATCCGGGCCAACTCTTCCAGCGGATCGCCAAATGCCGACAGCCGCTTCAAATGATCCGATAAGCCAAACAATCCCGCCTGACGCATCCTCACCTCCCGTCAGCCGCAATGAATCAAATCACGCAGCCATTGGCTAGGGGTTTTTGGAGGTCCCCA
>NZ_JARYGI010000083.1:0-1214 GCF_033795625.1 Sphingobium sp.
TTTGTGCCGGTCACCTATCTCATTATGCCACCTTGGCTTCGAACGCGAGTGGGCTGATGCCGCCCAGATATGAATGTCGGCGACGGGTGTTGTAGAAGCCATTTATGTACTGGAAGATTGCAGCTTCCGCCTGACGCCGTGTCGGCCAGCTCTGCCGCCAGATGAGTTCCGCCTTCAGGGATTTGAAGAAGGTCTCGACGGAGGCATTGTCGTAGCAATTACCCTTGCCGCTCATCGATGGACGCAGGCCGTAGGCCTGCAGCTTCTTCTGATAATCGTAAGAACAATATTGGCTGCCGCGATCCGAATGGAAAAGGCAGCCCTTGGGAGGCTGGCGCAGGCGCACCGCCATATCCAACGCCCTGATCGCCAGGTCCTTCTTCATCCTGTCACTGACAGCCCAACCAACGACACGTCGGCTATGCAGGTCGAGAATGACGGCAAGGTAGAGCCAGCCTTCTGAGGTCCAGATATAGGTGATGTCGCCCGCCCACTTACGGTTGGGCGCATCGGCGGCGAAGTCGCCGTCCAGCCAGTTCGCTGCGACCCCCAGGCGATGGTGGCTATCCGTCGTAACCTTGTGCTTGCGCGTGCGGACCGGCTTGATCCCATTGATCTTCATCAGTCGTCCGACCCGGCGCTCGCCAACATCGAGCCCCACCTCCTTCAACTCCATCGTCATCCTCGGGCGACCGTAGCTGCCCAGGCTGAGGCGGTATTGTTCCCGGATATGAGCCAGCACTTTCATGTCCGTCCGTTCCCGCCGACTGATCGGCCGCGAGCGCCAGGAACGATAGCCGCGCTCGCTGACAAGCATGACACGGCAGAGCAGTTCAACGGACCAACGATGCCGCCAGCCATGCACGAACGCGAACTTCACGGCCTTTGGCTCGCGAAGAACTGTGTGGCCTTTTTTAGCACTTCCCTCTCCTCCCGCAGCACACGGTTCTCAAGGCGGAGGCGTTCATTCTCACGCGCCAGATCTGCCTGCGGCGCTGCCACCAGGTCAGATGGCCGATACTGTGACACCCATTTGCCCAGCGTCGACTTCCCTATCCCCAAATCCGATGCAACCCGGTCGCGGGGTAATCCGCTGGTCAGCGCAATCCGCACCGCCTCCTGCTTGAACTCTTCTGTATGCTTGATCATCTCGTCGGTCTCCTGTTGCGAGCTCTAATCGCTCAGGTGACCGGCGCAAAACCGTTACAAGTCCA
>NZ_JARYGI010000084.1:0-1153 GCF_033795625.1 Sphingobium sp.
TCCCAGGCGACCTTGTCTTTCAATTCGGCGTCTCCCATATAGATATCGAGCTGCCCAGCGGCGAGGTTCGCCAATATTCCCTCTACAACCACCCGCAGGACACCAACGTATATCGCGTCGCCGTCAAGAAGGAGCCGGTGTCCCGCGGTGGTTCGATCTATCTCCACGATCAGGTCGCCGAGGGTGATTTCCTGCGGATCAGCCTGCCACGAAGCAACTTCCTCCTAGTGCCGGAGATCAGTCGGCACGTCCTTGTTGCCGGCGGCATCGGCATTACGCCGCTCCTCGCCATGGCACAGCAGCTCGCGGCGGGCGGAGCGGACTTCGAGCTTCATTATTTCGTGCGATCCGAGCAGCACGCCGCCTTCGTGGAACTGCTGAGACGCGCAGACTTGGCGGGCAGGGTCAGCCTCTATCTCGGGGCGGATGCGGCGGAGACGGAAGCGATCCTGTCGCGGATTCTCGAAGGCCAGCCACGCGGCACTCATCTTTATTATTGCGGCCCGACGCCTTTCATGCAGGCCGTCCTCCGCTGCGCGACTGCCCGGCAATGGCCGCCGGAAATGCTGCACTGGGAATATTTCTCCCCGCCTGACGAAGACACTCCGGCGGACGACGGCGGCAACAAGCCCTTCACATTGCGCCTTGCGTCGACGAACCGGGAGTTCGTGATCCCCGCCGACAAGACCGCGCTGCAAGTCCTGACGGAAAACGGCGTCGAGGTTGCCAATTCGTGCCAGCAAGGCACGTGTGGAAGCTGCGTCGTCAAGGTGGTGGAAGGCGTCCCCGACAATCGCGATCACTTCCTCAGCGAGTTCCAGAAGAACGCCGGAAAGAAAGTCGCACTCTGTATTTCGCGCGCGAAGACGGATGTGCTGGCGGTCGAGCTATAAGCCGGAAGCGTCCGCCCGATAGCACCACCGCTGGCTCTGTTGCAAAGATTGGCGGCAGTCACAGGTAGGCTGTCGCTCTGCGCCGATCAGGCGGCTGCTGCGAAATGGTGGTTGAGCATGTCCATGGCCTCCGTCAGTGCCGAGGGCCCAATGCCGAAAGCTCTCTCCACAAGGCGCACCTCTCCCCTGATGCCGGGCTGCAGGCACCAGGGGCGAGCCTGTCCTTTGCGCAGGGCTCGCATGACTTCGAATCCCTTGAT
>NZ_JARYGI010000085.1:0-1073 GCF_033795625.1 Sphingobium sp.
CACCTCCAGGCGGCAATGGCAACGGAGGCGATAATGCACTAACAATCAGCACGGACCACTCAGTGGGGGCCGGTCACAGGCATCGTGCGGCTGGAGAACGGCGCGGCAGTAGTCGAATGGCGGATGGAGTGGGCAACGGTCGGCCTCTTCGATCCGAACGTGGTGGAGCCGCCGGTGCCGGAGGTTCTCCCGCTGTTTCCTGACTTGGACCGATGGGCGGCTTAGGTGCGGATAGGGCAGTGACGTAGAGCCGTGTGCGACGTATTATGCTTCCATGGCAAACGACCTCGACGATATTCGCGCCCAAGGGGATTGCCCTGTTTGTGGGGAAGAGTTCAACGTGAGCTACCGAACCTTGCGGCTCGGCAGGATGCTTGAATGTCAGGGTTGTGGCGAGACGATCCGCTTGGAAGACGCCACACCGATAGAGGTCGTACAGCACCTGATTGCTCAAGCGGACGGGAAGGGGCGGTAAAGCAGACGCGACATAATTGGACGTTATGCTCTGGCGGGCAAGAAGTTAGCTGCTTAGATCGCTCGATGGATCAGACCCCACCTCGCACTATCTTCAAATACCGGGCACTGGGCGGGGAGTTCGGGCGGCAAGCCATCGAAGAGGCGCTACTCCATTCTCAACTTTACTGGCAGTCGCCGTCGAGCTTCAATGACCCATTCGACTGTCAGCCATTCTTTGTATTTGGTTCGAATGACAAACAAAGGGCAAGGTACGCCCGCTCCCTTACGAACCGGGTCATGGCGGGGGAAACACGAAAGGCGCGATTGCTCAAGGCTAAGAGCCTTGCAAAGACGTCCCAGAAGCGGGCACGTCTGATAGCTCAAAACGTCGTTGATCGAGCTGTAGTTACGTGCTTCTCTTCAGAGAATGACAACCCCTTAATGTGGGCGCACTACGCGGCCAATCACACCGGCGTATGCTTAATCTTTCAGGAATCGCTGAATCCGCCCTTCCTCTCTTTTGCCGTCTCATATTCCGAAGTGAACCGCGCCGGGTCTGCCGGAGGCGTTTGGTTGTGAGTCACGCTGCCATATCGATGTTGTCCGCGGCAGCATAA
>NZ_JARYGI010000086.1:0-1068 GCF_033795625.1 Sphingobium sp.
TCGGCCGCGGTGCCCGATGCGTCGTTGTTCCGATCCGGACGCCAGTTTGCGGCATGGCTGGGACTCACGCCTCGAGCGAACAGCTCTGGCGGCAAGGAACGCCTGGGTGGGATCACCAAGCAGGGTGACGGCTACTTACGTCGGCTGCTTGTGGTCGGCGCGACCGCGGTGATGCGTATGACGCGCAAGAACGCCGACCGGCAGCCCTGGATGGCACAGCTCTTGGAACGCAAGCCTGCGAAGATCGCGACCGTCGCGCTCGCCAACAAGACAGCGCGCATCGCTTGGGCCGTGATGTCGCGCAAAGAAGTCTATGCGGCGCAGGCCGCATGACCGTCGTCCGCGCTGCCGGGTAACGTCGGTGGCAGGATGGCGTAGGAGTAGCTGAGTAGTGATGACAAACCGGTCAGACCGGGGGTCGGCAAAACCCAGGGGGTCACAGCGCTGCGAGCGCGATGACGTGATTAGGGAGCCAGCCTGCGGACTTCATCAGGGCCAGCAGCCATGCGGTGCTGCGCGAACAGGCCGAACACATGGATGCACCCGACCCCCGCCTTTCATCCAGCGGCAACCAGAGACCGGCCATTGTTGTCGCGCAGGAGCGCGGGTGAAGCAACGGGCGGGTTTAAACCCGCCCGTTGCTTTTCGAGTTCGGCGGCGAACGCCGCCGGTGTGGCATAGCCGAGCGACGAGTGCGGCCGCTCGGTGTTGTAGTCGTCGACCCAGCACGAGAGGATCGAGCGAGCCTGGCGGACCGTGAAGAACAGCGTCTCGTTGAGCAGCTCGTCGCGCATGCGACCGTTGAAGCTCTCAACGAACCCGTTCTGCGTCGGCTTGCCCGGCGCGATGTAGTGCCACTCGACGCCGACATCGCCCGACCACGCGAGCACCGCGTTCGAGGTCAGCTCAGTGCCATTGTCGCTGACGATTGTCGCTGGCAGAGTAATCTGCCCCAGTTGTGACAATTGAATATTCCCCACTTCTTTTAATTGCCTGCTGTCCGGGGCTCGCCCCGGACAGCAGGCAAAATCAAAATTTCGGTCCTGTACCTCGGAGGATGAGGTGGGA
>NZ_JARYGI010000087.1:0-1053 GCF_033795625.1 Sphingobium sp.
CGATGTCAGCGCGATCGGTTTCGCTCGCGAGCAGCGTTTTTTTTGACGGTAAAACCGTGCTGGATCAGCAGCCGCGACAGCGACGCGGGGTGCGCCTTTATCCCCCGCTCGGCCAAGAGCCGCGCCGCCAGCTCGGGCATCGTGATGTCGCCATCGGCGTCCACCCAACCCGTCAATGCGTCGATATGGGCGCCCAGCACACCGCTTCCCGCCGGGCGCCCCTGCCGCGCCGGAGCCAGCATCCCGTCCGCGCCCGGCGCTGCGCCAGCCGGATCGCCGTGCTCGGTGCGACCCCGAACCGCAGCGCCGCCGCACGGCACGACCGGCCACGCTCGATCTCGCCAATGATCCGAACCCGAAGATCAACCGAACTGCTCTTGCCCATGATCCACCTCCAACACCGGTGAATCACAAATCTCACCCCAAGGGAATCTGGAGGTTTCTGTGAGGTCGCACGGCGCTGAGGGCCGATCTTGGCGCTGTGCGCGACCTCATTGAAGCCGGATTGAACGAACATGACGTAATCGCGGGAGCGATGGCCATGTATGGCGTGGCGGCGACGTTTGGACGTCTGGTGGGTTGGCTGTCCCCCGATAGAATGAAGAAACGGGCTCACGATTGACACCGGGCCCAGGCATCTAACGGAGGACAACCATGGAGCAGTATATCGGCCTCGACGTGTCCATGAAAGAGACGGCGATCTCGATCCGGCAGGACGGCAAGAAGATATGGCGCGGTAAGTGTGCGTCCGATCCGCAACTTCTCGCGTCGGTGATCCGCAAGCGCGCACCGGAGGCCCGGCGGGTTGTGTTTGAGACGGGACCGCTGTCGGTGTGGTTCTACCACGCGCTGACGGCGGAAGGCATGCCGGCGATCTGTATCGATGCGCGGCATGCCAAGGCGGCGCTCGATATGGCGGCAAACAAGACCGATGCGAACGATGCCGATGGTTTGGCGCATCTGGCCGAGGTGGGCTTCTACCGGGAAGTCCGTGTGAAAGGTTTCGACAGCATGCTAATCCGCACGCTGGTCACCGCGCGGCGGCAACTGCTC
>NZ_JARYGI010000088.1:0-1041 GCF_033795625.1 Sphingobium sp.
TCCTCACCTCCCGTCAGCCGCAATGAATCAAATCACGCAGCCATTGGCTAGGGGTTTTTGGAGGTCCCCATCTGCGCCCGCACCTCCCACCGACATCATCGAGCCGATACGCGGTTCTCCGGTGAACACGGGCTGAAGTCGCAGCATTCTGAAGTGCTAAGGATCTGAGGCCTTTCCTTAAAAAGCGATATCAACGTTCTGCAACATTGAGCGCGTCAGAGCAGATGCGCAAGAGATGCCACTGATGGGCTACTTAGCGATTTCGCTGGGCACTTAAGCGTGAACCATTCGCATAGGCGCCCGCCTGATCGCGCGCCAAAATTTCTTCACCAAGATGTTCAGTCGCCAATCCGCAAGCAATTTTCGCGATCGGATAGATCATCGACTATGCCCACAGTCTTTGCTTCAGGACGAACTTGCGCGAGCAGGACGCTTTTTCGGTAGGCCCTAGTCGCCGGCATATGGCACTGGCACAATTCGACGTTGATCCAGAATGCTCCAGGAGCGAACGATGGATTATCAATCCAGATTGTAGTTAATCATCTTGTCATTAAGAGAGAAGACGACAAAGCTTAAGAGGGACAATTAATGAAACGCTTCACTGGACAGGCTGTTTGGATTGCAGTCGCATTGGCGACTGGCAGTTGCGGCGGTGATGCAGCCTCGCCGCCCGTTGTTTCTCCACCGGCACAGGTACCTACTCCTACTCCTACTCCTACTCCTGCGAGGTACAATCAAATCGGTTTTTTCAACCCGCTTGGAACGCCAGCAGAATTGCCCAGCCGAATGACGTTTGGAATGATCAACGCGTACAGTGTAAAGCAGGTGGAAGAGAGCTTAACTGCAGCTCAAGGCACCACATACAAAGTAAAAATCGATGTATCCGACCTTATTTTATTGCGGAGAAACCCTGCTTCGGTGGGCACTAAATATAGCGATTCAACTGGAACAAATTATTCAAAGCACTTGGGCACCTCTATCAACCTCGCGTTCTGACGCCTGTTTGGCAGCGGAGGGCTGATGAAGCGCTGCCTTTGCCAG
>NZ_JARYGI010000089.1:0-1028 GCF_033795625.1 Sphingobium sp.
TGATCTGCCCCCTTCTGAGTGGTCCAGAATCTCTGTTATTTTGGATTATGAAGGAGTTTGGAAATGGGCAAGAGGCACAAGCCGGAAGAGATTATCGGCAAGCTGCGTGAGGCTGAGATCGTGTTGGCGCAGGGCGGGACGACAGCGGATGCGTGTCGGCGGATCGCGGTGGCCGAGCAGACTTATTATCGCTGGCGCAAGGAATATGGGGGTCTGAAGACGGACCAGGCGCGGCGCATGAAGGATCTTGAGAAGGAGAATCTCCGGCTCAGGCGAGCGATCTCTGACCTGACGCTCGACAAGTTGATCCTCCAGGAGGCAGCCCGGGGAAACTTCTGAGCCCTGCGCGGCGAAGGCGCTGCATCGATCATGTACGAACCGAGCTGGCAGTATCCGAACGACGGGTCTGCCGGGTGCTTGGCCAGCATCGATCGACACAGCGCAAGGTGCCGCGCGGGGCCGATGACGAAGATGCGCTCACTGAGGACATCGTGGCACTGGCGCGCCAATATGGTCGCTATGGCTATCGCCGGATTACGGCTTTGCTGCGCGATGCGGGATGGACGGTGAACCGCAAGCGGGTCGAACGCATCTGGCGGCGCGAGGGCCTGAAGGTGCCGCAGAAGCAACCCAAGCGGGGCCGGTTATGGCTGAACGATGGCTCATGCATCCGGCTGCGCCCTGAATATCCGGGGCACGTCTGGGCATACGACTTCGTGGAAGGCCGGACACATGATGGCCGCAAGTTCCGCATCTTGACGATCATCGATGAAGCCAGCCGTGAATGCCTCGCCCTGATCGTGGCGCGACAGCTCAAACACGAAGACGTGCTGGCGGCCCTGGCCGACCTGTTCATCGCGCGTGGGCCACCTGCCAATATCCGGTCCGATAATGGCAGCGAATTTATCGCGACGGCAGTCCAGAAATGGCTGGCGCAGGTCGGTGTGACGACGCTCTACATCACCCCGGCCTCGCCATGGGAGAACGGCTACAACGAGAGCTTCAATGGGTCGCTTCGTGACGAGCTG
>NZ_JARYGI010000008.1:0-137109 GCF_033795625.1 Sphingobium sp.
CAAACTGGCAAAGGCAGCGCTTCATCAGCCCTCCGCTGCCAAACAGGCGTCAGAACGCGAGGTTGATAGAGGTGCCCAGATCGAAAAACTACCTTAACCATATCTTGGCTGCTGCCGCGAATTGCCTCAGAAGCGCGTCACGGCTGGCCGCAAAATAAATGTCATTCGCCGCTGCAGCAGGGAACTTAATCGCGTGATTTTGCTTTAGCTGCACCTTTTGCGGCGTGAAAGGCGAGGCGGCGGCTGAGGGCGCCAGTTGGCTCATGATGCTGACTGGCCGTCCACGAAAGCCATTCAGGCTCGCTGTTTGCGAAATAGCAAAATCAGACAAGCTGCTGCAAGCCGCGTTCTATGCGGAATATGCCTAGGTGTAAGCCCTTACGCGATGATGTTTAGACTAATACCGAGTTGAAATTTGCGTAATAACAAACCATGCAAACATAAACTACACCTGTTATAGTATAGATGGCGGGATCAGTGTGTCACTCTGAAGCACATTGCGCTAAATCGTTACCGCTCTTGCTGCGACCGCGAAAGACGATTAGTCTAGAAACTCATCTGCTTATTTGATGTCGGGGTTTTGCGCGTGAATCTAAGGTTTCTACTTTGTCTCTTTGCGAGCATATTCCTGTACGGCTGCGCCACGTCTGCCGCGCCGGTGGTCCAGAATGGCGAACGCTACATGGCCCAGTCCGACGCGGCCTCCTCAGTGGAGGACTACAAGCTCGGGGCTGGCGACAAGGTCCGGATGACGGTTTTCAACGAACCGACGCTTTCGGGCGAGTTTTCCGTGAGCGCCGATGGCGCGCTTTCCCTACCGCTTCTGGGTGATGTCCAGGCAGTCGGAAAGGCGCCCGCCGAAATCGCGTCACTGGTGCAGAAGCGCCTCGCGGACGGCTATATTCGTGATCCCAAGGTCAGCATCGAAGTCACGGCCTACCGGCCGTTCTTCATCCTGGGCGAAGTCAAAGCGCCGGGCCAGTATCCTTATGCAAGCGGCCTCACCGTGCTGAACGCCGTCGCCACGGCGCAGGGCTTCACGCCCCGGGCCAGCCGCAAGGTCGTTTATATTCGCCGGTCGGGTGCGACTGCGGAGGAAACATATCGGTTGACCCCGGACCTCATCATCCGTCCGGGCGATACGATCAGAGTGGGCGAGCGCTATTTCTGATCGATGAGCGATAAAAAGAGCAGGGCAGGGACATTAGTATGATCAGGGATGGATCCAGTGCGCACGGCGCCGTCATGGGGGCTGCGCGATCCCGCATAGGCTTTGCCTATGCAGGGCCGCTGCTTGCGTTGCTCGTGGTGACAAGCAGTGCGTACGCTCTCTCTGTACAGGATACGCAGGACACCGAAGTTCAGGGCGAGGTGGCCGCGCCGGACATCGAGCAGGCCGGGAAGATCGCGGCCGCAATGCAGTCCGACCTCTCGAAGCTGGCCACCACGGCGAGCGTCGAGGACATGGAAGCCGCGATGCTCTTCGTGCTCAGCCAGGGGGAATATTCGCTCGAAACCATGGAGGCGGCGCTCGATATCGTCTCAGCCGGTCCGAACGTCACGCCAAACCTGAAGGAAGCGATCGCCAATGTCCGCCTCGCGCTCCGGCGCAGGTTCCGCCGGGGTACGGCGGCAATTCCCGGTGGTGGCGGCGATGGCCTGGGCGGCAGCGGCTTTTCCGCGCCGGTCATCAACATCGGTGGCGGGGGCGCGAATTATGGGAGCTGACGCGTCGGCCGCGCCGCGGCGCCCTTTGTTCGCCAGCCTCTCCAATGTCATCGTTCCAGGTAAAAGAAACTCCATGAAGCACTTCATTCGCGGTCTGCTGATGGGCTGCGCCGCCGCTACTGCGCTGCCCACCATCGCCCATGCGCAGATCGAAGCCAGTCCGCTGATCCCGGCGACCCTGCCAGACGGCTTCGACAAGGGCCGCAATGTCAGCGTGACCGAGCGCCCCCGGCCGGATTATGATCCACTCGGCGTCAATCTGGGAAGCTTCATGCTGTTCCCGAAGGTGGAAACGGGCGTCGGCCTTACCAGCAACGTCTTCCTCACCAACGGCAATGAAGAGAGCGACGGATTTGCCGTGTTCAATCCCTCCGTACGGGCGCGTTCGGAGTGGGATCGCCATCAGGTCCAGTTGAATGCGTCCGGCGCTTTCCGCCGCTTTTTCGACAATTCGATCCGCAACGAGGATGCCTTCAACCTGGGCGCTCTCGGGCGGCTCGACATCGGCGACGCGCTAGCGGTCACGGGCGAGGCCCAATATACGCAGCAGTTCGAGACGCCCATCACCGGCGACGTCGATTCCAGCCTGGCCGTGCTGTCGCAGTACGAGCGCGACTTCCTGTCCCTGCGCGCCCAGTATGGCGTCGGCCAGGGACGGCTGATCCTGGCCGTGGATCGCAGCCACTTCGCCTTTGATCCCATTCGCCTGCCGACCGGCACGGTGATCGACCAGGAAAATCGCGACCGGACCTTGAGCCGCGTAACGGCGCAGGCCGAATATGCGCTGACGCCCAGCGTCTCCTTCTACGGTCAGGCCAATTATGGCGATACCAATTACGACACGCAGCTCTCGCCCGGCATCGCCAATCGCGATTCGGATAGCTACCGCTTCATCGTGGGGTCGAATTTCGACTTGTCGGCTCTGGTGCGCGGCACGATCGGTGCAGGCTATGCCCGGCGCAACTATGACAGCGCGCTGTACAAGGACGTCAGCGGCCTGTCCGTAGAAGCCAAGGTCGAATATTTCCCGACCGAACTGACGACTTTCGGCCTTGGCCTGCGCCGCGTGATCGAGGATTCGAACATCGGCGACACCAACGCCTATTTCGACAATCGCGCGACGGCCCGCGTCGATCACGAGTTGCTGCGCAACCTGATCCTCAACGCCATCGCTGAATATGCGCAGCAGGATTTCATATCGAGCACGCGCAAGACCACCTTCTATCGGGGTTCTGCCGGTGCGCGCTATTTCATCAACCGGCTGCTCGGGCTGCAACTGCAGCTCTCCTACATCAAGAGAGATACGACCGGGGATAACCTGGGCCAGCAATTCAACGAATTCCGTGGGCAACTGACGCTGGTCGCCCAGCGCTAGGCAGAGCCCTTCCCAACGTTCCGGAGACGGAGCGTCTTTCTAATGAAAAGCGGATTACATCATGGAAATTTCGAAGCAGATGACTGACTATGACGGACAGTTATCGGACTTGCTCCAGACCGTTCGTGATGTCGTTCGTCGGCGCTGGCTAACGCTGGCGCTGGTGGCGGCGGCGGTGCTGGGGCTCGGGATCGTCCTCATGTTCATGATGACACCCAAATATGCGACCACGGCCCGCATTCGCGTCGATCCGGCGCAGAGCGTGGCGCAGAATAGTGGCGGCGCTACGGCGCTCAATCCAGAAGCGATCGAGACCGAAGTCGCAGTGCTCAACTCGCTCGATCTCGCGCGCAATGTGGTTCGTCGCCTGAAGCTCTCGAACGACCCCGAATTCAGCGCCGCATTGGCGAACCGCCCCGATGCGGCGAGCTTGAGCCGGGACGATCGCGACACGATGGTGGCGCAGGCGCTGCTCGGCAATCTGTCGGTCGAGCGCGACAAGCTCACTTATCTGATCGCTGTCAGCTTCACTTCGCGCGATCCGGTCAAGTCGGCGCAGGTCGCGAATAGCTTTGCCGAAGCCTATCTCGATACGCGCGTCGGCAACAATGCCGGTGCTGCAGCCAAGCAGTCCGAGCAGCTGAAGCGTCAGGCCGCGCAGCTTGGCGCGGAAGTGCGGGCAGCAGATGCCGCCGTGGCGTCCTATCGCGCCCGCGCAGGACTGACCGTCAGCACGGACGGCGGAAGCAACGGTGGCACGATCGTCGACCAGCAGGTCGCGCCCTTGTCCAATCAGCTCGCCACCGCCGAATCGGATGCAGCCGCAGCCCGCGCCAGCCTTGCGGCTGCGCAGGGCCAGATCGCCCGCGGCGGCCTCGACTCCGTGTCCGAAGTCCGCAGCTCCAACGTCGTCGCTGAATTGCGTCGCCAGCGGGCGGAGGTCCTTCGCGCGGTGGGCGAAGTACAGGCCCGTTACGGCGAAAAGCATCCCGAATATGTGCGCGTCCGCGATCAGCTTTCGTCCATCGATCAGCAGATCAAGGATGAGGCCGAACGCGTCATCGGCTCGCTGCGCGCCAACGCTACGGCCGCCGATGCGCGCGCCGCCAGCCTGCGCGCATCGATGGGCCGCCTTGAAAGCGAACGCGCCGTCAACACGCAGGCGTCGGTGATGGCCGAAAGCCTGGAGCGGGAAGCCGTCGCCAAGCGTGCCGCCTTCGATCGCGCCTCGCAACTGGCGCTCGAAAGCACGCAGGCGGCCGAGAATCGCATCTCGCAGGCAGTCATCGTCGACCGGGCACAGCCGCCGACGAAGCCGACATCTCCCAACAAGCCTTTGATCCTCGCTCTGGCGCTCGTTGCGGCGCTGGCGGCGGGTTCCGGTACGATCGCCGTGCAGGAAATGCTGGTCACGGGAATGCAGACTGTCGAGGAACTGGAGAATCAGCTCGGTATCCCGGTTCTCGCCGCGATCCCGAAGGTGCCCAAGTCCGTCAATCCCGCGGACCTGCTGTTGGAGAAGCCTACCTCGTTATTCGCCGAGTCCCTGCGCATCGCCCGCGCCGGTATCTTGGGCGTCCGTACCAGCACGCCGCCCAAGGTGATCGCGTTCACCTCCGCGCTACCCAGCGAAGGCAAGACTACCACGTCGCTCTCCTTCGCCCGTACCCTGGCGTCGAACAATTCCCGGACGTTGCTCCTGGAATGCGACGTGCGGCGTGCGGCGATGCGGGCGCTCGTGTCCAACCCGCCCGCAGGCCCCGGCATCGTCGAGATCCTTCATGGCGAAGCGACGGCGGAACAGGCGATCGTTCCGGGCGACGTTCCGGGTCTCGATCACCTGCTGGTCCGTGCGCCCTACTTCAGTTCGGAAGACCTGTTCGGTGCGGACGCGATGCGGAACCTGCTCGACCAGTTGCGCACGCGCTATGACCACATCGTCCTCGATTTGCCGCCGCTGGTGGGTCTTGCCGACGGCCGCTTCCTGTCGGTGCTCGCCGATGCGACGGTGCTGATCGTGCGCTGGAACGGCACGCCCGCAGCGGCCGCCGTGTCCGCACTGGGCTGGCTGAAGTCCGATGGCGCCAACCCGGTCGGGGCGATCTACACGATGGTCGACTCCTCGGCGGAGGCCATTGGCGGGCTCTATTATTCGAAGAAATACTCCGCTTACTACCAGCAGGCGAGCTGAGCCGATGGCCGTCCGGGCAACCGGGCGGCCATAGACGCCGCCTATGCCGCGCCCGCCAGACGCTTCCCCCGATTCGGCCCGGCGTCTGGTAGCTATCGCCATCGCACTGATCAGCGTCGGAACGGTGCTTGCAGGCGGCCTGTGGGTGAGGGAGCAGGCCATCACTGCATCCGACGCGCAGATCCGGACGCAGGAACTCGCGCTTTCCCGGAATAATTCCCCGAGCGACGCTTCCGCGGAGCCGTCGGTCGCCCGTGTGGACGCATCCTCTCCGCCACGGCTGTTGCTGAGCGACGCCATCTACCGTGCCCGCGCCCTGCAGGTCTCCGGATCGCCCAGCCGCGACAGCGACCTCGCCGCCCTGTCGCATCAGGTTGATCTCGCCATCGATGCGCGCCCGCACTGGGGGCAGGCATGGGTGGTCAAAGCCTATGTCGAGGCGCTCCAGACTGGCTCCGATCACCGGCACCTCTCGCTGGTCGCACTCTCCCGGTCCTACTCGGACGCGCCGTTCCTGCGCGATGCGGCCGGATGGCGCGTCAGGTTCGCCTTCCTGCATTGGGATGAACTCGACGCCTTCGTCCGCGGCTGGGCGATCGAGGAAGCCGTGTGGCTGGCACGCGTGGACGCCACCATGCGCAAGTCCGTCTTCGCTTCCGCCCGCACCAGCCAGGCCTATAAGCCACTCGTTCTCCGCTGGCGCGAAATGCGCCTTCACGACGGCAACTACCTGGCTCCCCCCGTGGCCCGGCTCGACCCGAGATAGGCCCTAGCGCGCGGGACTCATGCGGCCCCACAACAGCCCCGCCAGAAACAGCATCAGGACGATGGTGGACGTCACGTCCAGCACGATGTCGACCATCCCGCAGGCCAGCGCCAACACAACCGCGGCGGCCATCGCCCAGTTGCGCGTAGACCATGGATGGAGCGCTCGAGCCCGCCCGATGTCCCGCGCCACGCGCCACAGCAATGCCGCCATCAGCAGCAGATAGGGCACACCGCCTACCAGAAGCAGCTGGAGCAGGATGCCGTGCGCCGAATTGACGATCCACGCCCCTTGCGCGAACTCGACCGTGGGCATGGTGAACAGGTTGATGCTGGAAAAGCCGCCGAGGCCATAGCCATAGACCGGGGACATCATCGCCACGTCCCAATAGTGCGCCCATAACGCCAGCCGCGCGTCCCACTCGCTGCCGGTCGTGCCGAGCCGGTGCTGCAGCAGGTCCGCCTGCGCGATCGCGATGATCAGCACGACGGCAGGCACCGCATATAGCGCTCGCCGCCTGCCGATCCGCCCGAGCCCGAAATTGCGCAGCGTAAGCGCGCCCATCAGTAGCGCCGTGATGATGATCGGCGCTCGGGAAGCAGTTGCGACCAGCGCTGTGACGGCGACCAGCCACGCTGCGATATGGCACACGACGCTCGCGATCGTGCGGCGTTCTCTCAGGCCCTGCGAGAGGTCCTGCGCCAGCCGCAACAGCCGCCCGGTCGCCAGCAGCGCCATCATGCCCGCTACGACGGCCGTGACATTGGCATTGCCGATGGTCCCGGCGAACCGCCCTTGGCGCGAGAGCGACCAGTAATCGAGCGCATCCTGCCCGCCCAGGCTCCGGACGAGAAGGCCGATCAGCAACACCCCGCAATTGGCGAACAGCAGCGTGTTCATCAGGTTGTGCTCGTCAGTGCGGTTCGCGGCCACGATCGCGCCGAGGAGAAACGCGTAAAGCCCGGCCATCCATCCCCCGAACTGCGGCGCGAATAGATCGGGCGCGAACGCCACCGGCCTGTCTACGAAGGGAATGAGGGAAATGTCCGCCGCGACGATCATCAACCAGAGCGCAGCAACGCCCGCCAGCATCAGCAAAGGCGTCGCTCTCAACCAGAACGCGCGCGAAGGCGGTTGCAACACCAGCACCGCCATCAGCACCAGCCCATTGATCACGCAGCAGGCGGCGGCTCCCTGCGCCCCGTCGAAACCGCGAAACAGCATTCCCGATGTGAGGGCGACAGGAATGACGATCGCCAGCGACGATCGCAGAAAAGGCTGGTCCCAAAAGGGCTTGGTCGCAGTCCCGTCAGAAGGAGGCAATGCGCCAGAGTAGCCCGGAAGGCGGCTTCCGGCTCCGGTGCCTGCCTGATCGTGCCGCGCCCAGGCGGCGGATCGTCTCACGCGTCAGCCGACAGGATTGCAGGCGTCGTCGCCAACGGCTGCCGCTCCCGCCTTGCAGCGCGCGGGCTCACCGTAAATCCAGCCTGATCCCTTGTACCCCACATAGACTCGCCCGAACACGTCCTTGTCTGCCTCCACGACCGTCACCTGGTCCAGACGCCCCAGAGGAAAGCCGACCAGGCGCTGCCAGTGCGCGGCATTGTCCACCGACCGCCAGATCCCGTACTCGCCGTCGACACGGCCCGAGATATAGATGGCCGGATAGCGCGACCCGCTGGCGGCTTTCCCGAAGGCTATATCGTCCACCCTGTTAATATGCCGTAACGCCTGCCAGCTTGCGCCGCCGTCCGTCGATCGGCGCAGGGCAGTGTCGCCCTCTCCATTTACGCCGCTGGTGAAGAAAAGATGCCCGGCATGCCCCGGCACCGCCCGAAGTTTCGCGGCATAGCGGCTGGCGGGCGCAATCTCTCCCCTGAACCTGCGCACCCAGCTCTTTCCTCCGTCGCTGGTCCGCCACAAGCCAGCGGACGCCGGGCTGCTGCCGTCGCCGCTGTGCACCAGGTAGAATGTACGCGGCAGCACCCGGTCCGCGGCCAGCGTCTTGCGCTGCGTCCATTTCTGCGCGACCGATCCCGTCAGTTGCCCCGTCTCGCCGGGCAGGACAACGCGCCGCCACGTCCTGCCCCGGTCCAGCGTATAGAAAGGCGCGCGATTGAAGGCGGGTTCCCAGACGATGTTGTCGATGCTGTCCGCGGCGACCGCAATGGTGCCGAAGGACATGCGCCACGGATCGTCGGCGCGCGTGCCCGGCGGCTGCGGCAGGCTGGCGAATTTGGTCCAGCTTTTGCCGCCGTCCATGCTGTACCCGGCCAGCACCGCGTCGCCGTCCTCGGAACAGCAATCGCGCGTGTCGGACGCGTTGGTGACATAGAAGCCGGGCCGGGCAGGGGTCCACGCCACTTGCGGCGCGGCGATGATGACGCGCTCCTTGGGGCCATAGGTCGTCGAAAACGCATCGAGGTCGGGCTTTACATGAATGCCGAAGTCATAGCCCGCGAACAGCGGAGCCTGCCCCGGGGCATGGACGATGTCGGTCGTGACGATCTCCTCGACGCCGCGCGCCTGCGATTGCCAGTCGGCCTGCGCGCACCCCTTGCCGAGATCGGCAAAGAACGGCCCCTGTCCCTGCGCCAGCCACAAGCGCCCCGGCCTCGCCGCATCGAAGCGGATCGGCCCAGAGGCGAAGAAGTTCTGATTGGCGACGCGGAGCCAGGGTACATCGCCTTTTCCAGCGGCAACGCTGCGCCCCATCGCGCGCCAGCGGCGGCCCTCGTCGACCGAGCACCAGCTTTGTCCCGCCTGGCTCATCACAACGACGCGGCCATCCTGCGGGCTGGTCGCCACGCCGATGAACGGAGCCTTGGCAATGGCGCCCGCGACGTTCAGGTTCGTCCAGCCGCCATTCGCATATCGCCAGACTGCCTGCGCTTCATACTCGGTGCCGATGAAGCTGCCGTCCTGCGCAAAACTGCCTTGCGTCAGGGTTGCAGGCCCGACGCCTTGACGGTTGGGAAGGGGCTTGAACATGCCTCCGCCATCGTCCGACATGAACACGCCATGCCCCGCCGAAGCCGCCCAGATGCGCGCCGTCTTCGCCTCGAACCAGATCGTCACCCCCGGAGCCTGCTGGCTGGGGGCAGGGCGCAAGTCCCTCGCGTTCGGCACCGAAGCGACGCGCTGCCATGTCCTGCCCGCGTCGCGCGACTGCCACAGCCCTTGCTCGGGCGTGCCGAAGAATAGATGGTCCGGATCGGCAGGGTCCACGCTGATGAACGGGCCATGGAAGCGGAATTCGGAATTGGGATCGAAGCGGAAGACGGGCGCGCCTGCATCCGGCCCCTGCCAGTGCCTGCCGCCGTCCCCGGAGCGATAGACCGCGCCCCTGATCGCCATATATAGCCGCTGCGAATCGGAGGGTGCGACGGCGATCTCGTACACGCCCTCGGCCATGCCATCCTGCACGCGCGCGATCGCCGGCATGGCATCGGCCGTGACGAGCTGCACCCATCGGTCCGCCGCTGCATCCCAGCGATAGGCCCCGTAAACATCGGTGCGGATCACGCGCATCTCGCCGCGCGCGTCGCTCGACAGCCCGGTGATGAACCCCCCGCCGCCGACTGCCACGGGACGCCAGCGATAGCGCTCCCCCTCCACAGGTGCGTCCGCATGATTGGCGGGCTTCGCTGCGGATTGCCCATCACCCTGCGCCGGGAGCGTCGACAATGCCATGAACGACACCGCCAGTGCGGAGGCCGCCACCGGAACGACAAATCCCGTCTTCATGCGCAGCGGACATCGTGAGGGAACGGCGGCATCATCCAGCCGTCCGGTACATCATACAGGCAGCTTAGGGAACGCCGAGTCTCATCCCAATGGCGGCCCCGGCGGCATCGGATAGCGCGACCGCGGCGTCCCGCCCCACGGGGAGGACGCGGATTTGGGCGCGTTGGCAGTAGGGTCCTCCAGATAATGGGCGATGTCCCGCGCCGACTGCCGGTAATGCGCAGTCGTCAGCGGATCGGCATCCTTCCGCCCCTTCAGCGAATCCGCCAGCGTCGCCAGCCGGTCGAGGATATAGGCGCGCGCTTCCGGCGCAGTCTCCGTGCTGCCGCCCAGCATCATCATCGCGTCCAGCGCCCCGCGCTGCGTCACCCGCCGCAACGCGCGCGAACCCGCATCGCCATCGCGCGCCCCCCAGGTGCGCGCCATCACCGCATCCACCATTTCGGGCAGCCCCACTGCGTCCGGCTGCCGCACCGACAGCGCCACCATCCGCGCCGCCTTGTCCGGCGCGAACAGCGGCTCCAGCACCAGCGACGCCAATATCCGCGCCGCCTTCAGCTGGTCGAACACCGCGTCGGTGGACAGATCCTCCAGATTATTCCCCGGATCGGGCGTCAATTGCGCCAGCAGCGTTTCGGGCAGCGCCATGTTCTTCGGTTCGATGGCATCCAGCAACAGCCCCAGAACCTCGCGTTGCGCAGCGCCGGGGATGAACTCGGTCGGCGGCATCGTCTCGCCTCTCACCACGATGTTGGTGAACATGCCGCCCACATATTTCGCGCCCGACTCGATGGCATAACGATGGTGCAGATACGCCATCCACAGCCGGATATTGCGCAACGATCCCACCGGCTCGTCGGCCGCCAGCATATTTTGCCCGTAGTTCGCGATCATGATCTCGCGCGCTGAATAGGATTCGCGCAGGTTCTCCATCGGCGTCGCGCGGTCGTCATACCATGTCCAGCGCGGGTCCGTGTCCGGCACGTACAGGATGTTCTGCGCCCGCATCTCGGCTATGATCGCGTCCAGCCCGGCCTTCTCCTGCCCTGCCGGAAACACCGTGGAGCCATAGCGCGCCATGAAGGTGTCATATGCGCCAATCGACGTCATGAACGATTCCGACAGGTCCAGCTTGCCGTTCGTCACCTTCACGCGCGGCGTCGGATATTCCATCACCGAAGCGCGATCGTTGAGGCTGGACGCGAAATTATGCCCGAAACCCAATGCATGCCCCAGCTCATGCGCCGTCAGCAGCGCCTGCCGCAGCAGGATCATGTCGCGCTGCCCCGCGGGCATGTTCGCCATCGCGCCGGGCGTCAGCAGGCTTGGATCGGCCACCGTCACGCCGGACCCGTCCGCGGGCAGTCCGCCGCTATAGGCATCCCAATAGTTGCCGATGCTGCGGACACGATGCGTATCCATCCGCGTCTTGGAGCCCAATATCTCTCCGGTGCGCGGATCGCGATAGGTGCCGCCGCTCGAAAAGCCGCGCTCGTCCCGGTTGATCCACAGCACATAGGCATAGCGGATATCCATCGGGTCCATGTCGGCGGGCGCGTCCAGCGCCTGTATCGCGTTCCTGAAACCCGCCGCCTCATAGGCCTTGTTCCACCACAAGGTCCCGGCCTTCATTGCATTGCGCACAGGTTCGGGGATCGCCGGATCGAAGTAGAAGACGATGGGCTTGACCGGCTCGCTCATCGCCGCCGAAGGGTCCTTCTTTTCCAGCCGCCAGCGCGTCACCCAGTCTTCCTCCGGCCCTTCGTTCAGCGGCTTGGAGAAGTCATGGAACTTCAGCGTGCTGACGCCGATGCGGGGATCGCCTTCGCGCGGCACATAGCCGGTCGGCGCCTTCAGGAAGCTGTGATGGATGCGCATCGTTAATTCGCGCGGATCGGGCGTGACATTGCGGATGAGCGCGCCGGGATTGTCCGCAGTGAAGGTCGCTATCGTCTCGATCTCTGTATTGTCCGGAAACGCCTTCATCCGCTTAGGATAGAAGCTGCTCCGCGCGGCATCGAACTTGAAACTGCCCTGATTGGTGCGGCGCAGACTGCCCTCGACATTGGCCGCATCGCGCATGAACAGCGGCGTTGCGTCGACCACGACACGCCCGCCGCTCTCGGACTCGACTGGCAATATCGCCAGCACCGAAGTCGGGAACGAGTCATCGACGCCCCCCGCATGCGCCGCATCGCCCTTGATCGAGCGATAATCCGTGTTCTGCTGGACCACCAGAACGCGCCCGCCGACACGCTGGAAATGGACGACGGCGCTCAGCAATATGCCCCGGTCGAACGGCAGTTCCACCGATCCGCCGCCACTCGCCGCGGAGACATAATAGAGCACGTCGGTATCGAAAGCCCCGATCTCCATCAGCACCTTGCCGCGCGCCGCATCGAAGGTGAACGGGATGAACCCGTCCATCCGCGCCGCGCCCGAAACGGCAGCGGGCGGCGCGGCGGTCGCGGTTCCGATCCCGCCCGCAGTCCAGGCCAGGGCCATCAGCGAAGAAGCGACCGCGAGCGATGCCGATCGTGCGCCTCGCAGCCCGTCAAATCCGCCCATCGCGTCTCACCTCTTGCCTGTCTACAGATGTTGGAAGGAACGGGCGGCGGTGCGTAATCCGCCATCGTGGCGGAGGGCGTGACACTGCCGACAGCTTCTGTTCACCGGAAGGAACATAGGATAACGTCGGTTCGCATACGGGCCCGATCGCCGGGCGCGGGGAGTTTGATGGAATGGAAAGCGGCAGCACGGACGCATTGTTGCGCCCGAACGACAATTGCTGGCGCATCGAACATGCCAAACGCTTTTCCCTGATCGTCGATGCGGACGACTATTTCGCCGCCGCCCGTGAAGCGATGATGGCGGCCAAGCGGCGCATCATGCTGATCGGCTGGGATTTCGATGCCCGCATTTCGCTCTGCCATCCAGGACACAAGGACGAGGGGCCGAAGAAGCTCGACGACTTTCTGATCTGGCTGGTGGAGCGCAATCCCGAACTGGAAATCTACATTCTCCGCTGGGACGTTGGCATGGTGAAGGCCATATTCCGCGGTAATACGCTGTTCACGCTGCTGCGCTGGAAAGCGCATGAGCGGATCACGGCGCGCATGGACAGCGTCCATCCCTTCGCCGCCTCCCATCATCAGAAGATCGTGTCGATCGACGACAGCATTGCCTTTTGCGGCGGGATCGACATGACCAGCGAGCGCTGGGACACGCGCGATCACGCCGACGATAACGAGGATCGTGTGCTTCCGGGCACCACCAGGCCCTATAAGCCATGGCACGATGCGACCAGCCTGTTCGACGGCAGGGCAGCCGCCGCCATCGGCGAACTGACGCGCGACCGCTGGGAAGCGGCTGTCGGCCAAAAGCTCGAACCGCTGAATGAAAGCGCGCCGCAATGGCCGCCTTCGCTCAGCCCGATGCTGGAGGAAGTGGATGTCGCGATCGCGCGCAGCTATCCCGAAATGAAGCATCGCCCTGCCATCGTGGAGATCGAGCGGCTTTACGAAACGCTGATCGCCGACGCCAAGACGCTGATCTATGCGGAGAGCCAGTATTTCGCGTCGCGCCGCATCGCCATCGCGATTGGCAAGCGGCTTCAGGAGCCGGACGGTCCCGAAATCGTGATCATCAATCCGCTGACGGCCGATGGCTGGCTTGAGCCTGTCGCAATGGACACCGCTCGTGCCCGTCTGGTGGCCGCGTTGCAGCGAATGGACACCCACGACCGCCTGCGCATCTATCATCCGCAGACGGCGAACGGCAATCCGATCTACGTCCATGCCAAGGTCACGGTGATCGACGACCATGTGCTCCGCGTCGGGTCCTCCAACTTCAACAATCGCTCGCTGCGGCTGGATACGGAGTGCGATGTCGCCGTCCGTGTCGAGAGCGATGAGCAGACGGGCACGGTAGCGGGACTGCGCGACAACCTGATCGCCGAGCATCTGGGCGTCGATCCGCAGATCGTGACGGATGAATATGCCGCCGCCGGATCGATGATCGCGGTGATCGAGAATCTGCGCGGGGAAGGGCGCACGCTGGTTCCTTACGAGATTCCCGACCTCAACGGCGTCGAAAAATGGCTGGCCGACAATGAAGTGCTGGACCCCGAGGGCCCCGAAGCGATCTTCGAATCCTTCACTGGCGACAGTCGCGCCAAGCGCGGCCTCTTCCGCGGCTGGCACATGGTGCGGAAAATGCGCTTCCGTCGCCGGAGCCGTACTGCGGCTTAATTTCGCCACCCCCTCACGCTGCACCGCAATATGTGCTAGGGGCCCGCCCATGCTGAATGTGAACAACGTCACGGTGCGCCTGGGTGGGCGCGTCATCCTTGATCGAGCGACCGCGATGTTGCCGCCGCGCAGCCGCGTCGGCCTGATCGGCCGCAACGGCGCGGGCAAGTCCACGTTGATGAAGGCTATGATCGGTCAGATCGACCCCGATGAAGGCGAAATCGACAGCCCGCGCGGCACCCGCGTCGGCTATCTTCGGCAGGACGCGCCGAGTGGCACGGAAACGCCGTTCGAGACCGTGCTCGCCGCAGACGTGGAACGCGACGCGCTGCTCACCGAAAGCGAGACCTGCGAAGACCCCGACCGCCTCGGCGAACTCTACGAGCGGCTGAACGCCATCGACGCCTACACCGCGCCCGCCCGCGCCGCCCGCATCCTCGTCGGCCTCGGTTTCGACGAGGAAATGCAGGGCCGCCCGCTCGACAGTTTCTCGGGCGGCTGGAAGATGCGCGTTGCCCTCGCCGCGTTGCTCTTCTCGCAACCCGACCTGCTGCTGCTCGACGAGCCCTCGAACCATCTCGATCTCGAAGCGACGCTCTGGCTGGAGAATTTCCTCAAAAGCTATCCCGCGACGATTATCGTCATCAGCCATGAACGCGATTTGCTGAACAATGTGGTCGACCACATCCTGCACCTCGAAGGCGGCAAGATCACGCTCTACCCCGGCGGCTACGACGCGTTCGAGCGGCAGCGCGCCGAACGCCTCGCCCAGCTTCAGGCCGCCCGCGAGAAGCAGGACGCCCAGCGCGCCAAGCTTCAGGATTACGTCGCCCGCAACAGCGCCCGCGCCAGCACCGCCAAGCAGGCGCAGTCCCGGCAAAAGGCGCTCGCGAAGATGCAGCCCATCGCCGCCGCGCTGGAGGACCCGAGCCTCTCCTTCGCCTTCCCAAGCCCGCCCGAACTGCGCCCGCCGCTGGTCACGCTGGACATGGCATCGGTCGGCTATGACGGCACGCCGATCCTACGCCGCGTGAACCTGCGCATCGACCCGGACGATCGCATCGCGCTGCTCGGCCGCAACGGCAACGGCAAGACCACGCTTGCCCGCCTGATCGCCGCGCAACTCCCCGCGATGGAAGGGGAGATGAACAGCTCCAACAAGATGAAGGTCGGCTATTTCACCCAATATCAGGTGGAGGAACTCGACACGACCGACACCCCGCTGGAGCATATGGCCCGCCAGATGAAGGGAGCGACGCCCGGTGCTGTCCGTGCCCAACTAGGCCGCTTCGGTTTCTCCGGCGACCGCGCCATCCAGAAGGTCGGCAGCCTCTCGGGTGGCGAGCGCGCCCGCCTCGCCCTCGCGCTCATCACCCGCGAAGCCCCGAACATGCTGATCCTCGACGAACCGACGAACCACTTGGACGTCGATTCCCGCGAGGCGCTGGTGCAGGCGCTGAACGAATATCAGGGCGCGGTCGTCGTCGTCAGCCATGACCGCCACATGATCGAACTGGTCGCCGACCGCCTCGTGCTGGTCGATGGCGGCACCGCGAAGGAATATGGCGGCACGCTGGAGGACTATACTGACTTCATCCTCGGCAAGAGCGGCGGCGTGTCCGACGGCGGTGAGAAGATGTCGAAGGGCGACCGCAAGGCGCTGAAGCAGCAGCAGGCGCAAGCCCGCGAACAGGGCAAGGCCCTGCGCGAAGCCGTCACTAAGGCCGAAAAGGCGCTGGCCGCGCTCACGGCCCACCGCGCCCGCATCGAACGCGCGATGTTCGATCCCGCCACCGCCGGCCCGGAGGAAGCCAAGCTCACCATGGGCGAGCTGATGCGCAGACGCGGCGACATCGAAAAGCAGATGGAAGCCGCCGAAGCGGAATGGCTCGCCGCCAGCGAAGCGCTGGAGGCGGTGAACGTCTAGAGTGCTGGCTTTGGCATCCCAACACCCGTTCGTGCTGAGTAGAGACTGAGCGAAGTCGAAGTCTCGTATCGAAGCATCATGCGGTGCCTGATCCTTCGATACGCCATTTCGACCTTCGACAAGCTCAGGACTTCAATGGCTACTCAGGACGAACGGTTCTGTGAAGTCATCGGGCTGTTTAGGGCACCTCGGCCATAACGCACACTCAACTGAAGATGAGTTTGCTTTCCTTGGCCCAGCAGCCCTTGTCCAGCACCTGCGTCCAGCCGTTGCGGCTTTCCGCGACCCGGACGACTTCGCCTTCCGGAATTTCCTCGACCAGCCCGGCATTCACGCCCGGCTCCGTCCAGCAGGTGAGTCCGTCCATCGCCACCGTTGCGGACCGCGCGGCGGCTTGCGAAGGGGGGAGGCTGCTATACGCGGCAAAGACGAGGCCCCCGGCAATGCCAAGCGCAGCCGTGCGCAGAACCAGGGCATCTGCGGCTTTGGGCGCGGGCTTGAACGCGTCGGGATGGAATGCAGGCGGCGCAGGTGCCTCGACCGGAGCAGAAACGGCCGCAGCGATTTTCTTCTTTCGGGCCTGCAGCTTGGCGGTGACCGCAGCGTGTTCGATTTCCCCCACTGTCCGATTACCTTCATACAGGCTTTGCCTGTGAAGATCCTCCACACGTTCCATGTCGTTCTTCCTACCCAATGGCGGCCCCACTCGGCAGCCAATATGTCGGGCAAGGGTAAAGGAATTGTTTGCGTTTTCGCATATGCTGATATTTTTGCAAATCAGCATTCTAGGCAATATCAGGCCTTTTGACGCTCTAGGGCGTGCGCTTCCGCTAACGTGAACAACAACGCCAGATCCTCCCGGCTGACGTCGAAGGTTTCGCCAAGGTCCGCAAGCGCCTTGTCCACATCCTCCAGCGACACGGACGGCTTGGCTTCCGGAGGCACGCTGCGCCACATCACCGGCACCGGCCTGTGCGGATAGGAATGGCCGGAATAGCGATGGAAGAACCAGCCGATCACGACCAAGATCAGGGAATCCAGAACCACGGGAGCGGCGAGCAGCGCATGGGACGAGACCGCGCCGGGGACCGCAAGCACGGCGCTCAGCGCGACGGCCCCACCTGGCGGATGCAGGCAGCGCAGCAGCGACATGGCAAGGATCGCGGCGGCCACGGCAAGGCCCGCCGCAGCCAGCGGCGCAATCGGAAGATGGGCGATGCCAATGCCGACCAGTATCGAGACGCTATTGCCGCCGATGATCGACCAGGGCTGGGCGAGGGGGCTGGATGGCACCGCGAACAACAGGACGGCGGACGCTCCGATCGGCGCCACCAGCGCTGGGTGGTGAAAGGGCGATATCTCCGCATAGGTCAGACCCGCCAATGCGATCCCGATGAAGGCGCCAAGGCAGGCGACAATCCGGTCGCGCAGGTTTCCGCCCGCCAGCAGGGGCCTGAACAGCCTTATGGTCAAATTTCGCATCGGACGATGATACTCTGGCGGGGGAAAGGCCGGGGGGCTCAGCTAATGCGCCTGCTCAGCTTCAGGAAGAAAGAAAATCGAGGCAGCGCCATAGCGAGCATATGACGCTCCGGCTGCGGCGGGCGAAGTCGTACTTCCGTCTGTCCTACACGTCTGCACGTGGACTATACCGCGATCCACGCTCAACCAGACGCCCTGTGCGGGCAGTCCCGGCCGGATATTCGCTGCGATGTTCCTCGCACTAGTCGCGCAGGAAGATCGGACAGGCGACCGCCCATCGGACGGCATCGACGCATTGGCGACCGGGGGAGCGTGGGGGCTCGCATCGCCGGAAACTGCGCGAATCCGGGCAGGAAGTTTTCGGCTGGCCCGGACAACGGGTGGGAAGGGGAAGAATGATGATGTGCATAGGATCGTGCCCGACCGCGTCCATCATGCTGGACGCGTTTCGGCGGTTATCCCTCCTGCCGGAAATGTCTCCCAACGTGCCGGAGCGCCATCGGGGGCCACGTAGCACCACTTTCGTGACCTTCCGCGCCTACGGAGCCCGCCCGCTCTCCAACAGGTCATCGCGCGCAAGGAGGCCGGGTGGGGGGTGACGTAGTGTCACCTTTGTCACCTTCCGGCGTCTTGCCGCGCTCCGACACACCGCCCGCCGCACACAAGAAAGACCCGGCTGCCTCGCACAGCCGGGTCTCCGTTTCAGCAGGCCGGAAAGGAAACAGCCCCCTGTAGTCTAAACGAACCGCATCGCGGTTTCCGCAGTCTTAACCGCTATAGTACATGTCGTATTCGACCGGCGAAGGCGTCATTTCCCAACGCGCGACTTCGGGCCACTTCAGTTCGACATAGGCGTCGATCTGATCCTTGGTGAACACGTCGCCCTTCAGCAGGAACTCGTGATCGGCCTCCAGGCTGTCCAGCGCCTCACGCAGCGATGCGCAGACGGTGGGCACTTCGGCCAGTTCCTCGGGCGGCAGGTCGTAGAGGTTCTTGTCCATCGCCTCACCCGGATGGATCTTGTTCTCGATCCCGTCGAGCCCCGCCATCAGCAGTGCCGAATAGCAGAGATAGGGATTGGCGAGCGCATCGGGGAAGCGGAACTCGACGCGCTTCGCCTTGGTGCCCGCGCCGTACGGAATACGGCAGGAAGCCGAGCGGTTGCGCGCCGAATAGGCGAGCAGCACGGGCGCTTCGTAGCCGGGAACCAGGCGCTTGTAGCTGTTGGTCGAGGGGTTGGTGAAGGCATTCAGCGCCTTAGCATGCTTGATGACGCCGCCGATGAAGTACAGGCACATGTCGGACAGGCCCGCATAGCCGTCGCCCGCGAACAGCGGCTTGCTCTTGTCCCAGATGGAGATGTGGGTGTGCATCCCCGAGCCGTTATCTTCCTTGATCGGCTTGGGCATGAAGGTCGCGGACTTGCCATAGGCCTGCGCCACCATCTTCACGACATACTTGTAGATCTGCATCCGGTCGGCCGTCTGCGTCAGCGTGCCGAAGGTGAGGCCGAGTTCATGCTGGGCCGCGGCGACTTCATGGTGATGCTTATCGCAGGGCAGGCCCATTTCGAGCATGGTGGACACCATCTCGGCGCGGATATCGACACAGGGATCGACCGGCGCGACGGGGAAGTAGCCGCCCTTGGCGCGGGGACGATGGCCCAGGTTGCCGCCTTCATAGGTGCGGCCGGTGTTGGTCGGCAGTTCGGTATCGTCGATCTTGAAGAAGCTGCCGGCATAGTCGGTGCCGAACGTCACGTCGTCGAACATGAAGAACTCGGCTTCCGGGCCGATGTAGACGGTGTCGCCGAACCCGGCGGCCTTCACATAGGCTTCGGCGCGCACGGCGGTCGAGCGCGGATCGCGGGCATACAGTTCGCCGGTGTTGGGTTCGACGATGTTGCAGAACAGGATCATCATCGGCGTCGCGCTGAACGGGTCGAAGTACACAGCGTCCAGGTCCGGCTTCAGGATCATGTCGGATTCGTTGATCGCCTTCCAGCCGTCGATGGACGAACCGTCGAACATCAGGCCGTCGGTCAGTTCATCTTCGCCGATGACGCCAGCGACCATGGTCAGGTGATGCCAGGTGCCCTTGGGATCGGTGAAACGGACATCGACCCACTCGATCTCCTTTTCCTCGATCATCTTCAGAATGTCTTTCGGCGTATTCGCCATCGTAGCTTACCCTTCTGTGTGTGCCCCCGCGGGCAGTGGTCGTTAGCAGTGGAAAATTGTGGATCCCGTACCATGCCGGATCGCCCGGCAGGAACGGGGAAGGAGTCAGATTGCGTCGTCGTCGCGTTCTCCGGTGCGGATACGCAGGGCCGATTCGACGGCGTAGACGAAGATCTTGCCGTCGCCGATGCGGCCCGTCTGCGCGGCCGCCGCGATTGCCTCGACCACGCGCTGGGCAAGGCTGTCCTCGACGATCACTTCCAGCTTCACCTTCGGCAGGAAATCGACGACATATTCCGCGCCGCGATACAGTTCCGTATGACCCTTCTGGCGACCGAAACCCTTGGCTTCGGTGACGGTGATGCCGGACACGCCGACTTCGTGCAGCGCCTCTTTCACCTCGTCCAGCTTGAACGGTTTGATGATGGCTTCGATTTTCTTCATCAGACTTTTTTACAACCCCTCTCGGCGACAGGCGCTTCAGACTATGCAGCATCGCATTTGCAAGCTGCCTACGAACGTAATCAGACGCGCCCCCACGCGCATGTCGCATCCGTAAACAAACAATTACCGTGCCAATTAGCGAATCGCCAGAACAGCTTCGGCGATGCAGCAAAATTTGTCCATCGCGCCCGGTTTTCGGGCATTTATCAGATGTCGCGCCTAAATTTTAGGCAGGCCGGTGAAACGCGTCTCTCAGCGCAAATATGGAGGGGCGTCCAGTCCCGCAGGACTCTTGGTGAAGATCTCGCAGCCCGTTTCCGTGATCCCGATGGAATGCTCGAATTGCGCGGACAGCGACCTGTCGCGCGTTACTGCCGTCCAGCCATCTTCGAGCATCTTGACGCCTGCCTTGCCGATGTTGATCATGGGCTCGATGGTGAAGAACATCCCCGGCTTCAGCTCCGGGCCGGTTCCGGGCCGTCCGAGATGCACGACTTCGGGGCTGTCGTGGAACACCCGGCCTACGCCATGGCCGCAGAAATCGCGGACGATGCCATAGCGATGCTTTTCCGCGTGCCGCTGGATCGCGTGCCCGATGTCGCCCAGGAAATTGCCGGGCCTGGCCTGCTCGATGCCCAGCATCAGGCATTCGTACGTCACTTCCACGAGGCGCTTGGCTTTAATGGGAGCCTCACCAGCGATATACATGCGGCTGCTGTCGCCGTGCCACCCGTCAATGATCGGCGTCACGTCTATGTTGACAATATCGCCTTCCTTCAACTCTTTCTCGCCCGGTATGCCGTGGCAGATGACGTTGTTGATCGATGTGCAGCAGCTGTGCGTATAGCCGCGATAGCCCAGCGTCGCGGGTACGCCGCCACCCTCGATCGTCATCCGCCGGACGATGTCGTCCAGCTCTCCGGTCGTGACGCCGGGCACCACATAGGGCACCAGGGCATCCAGGACCTCCGCGGCCAGCCGGCCCGCCTTGCGCATGCCCGCAAACCCGGCTTCGTCGTGGAGCTTGATAGCACTGGAGCGGGAGGCAGGCGCGTCCGCGGTCATCGTCATATATTCGGTCATGCGCCCGTTATAGGATCAAGCGGAGGCTTTTGCGAGAGGGTGCTTTGCGCGATAGCCTCACCGCGCTATGGCGATGTCATGGACACGCCCGCTCGCATATGGACTGCCGCTCTTGTCATAATCGGTGACGAGATTCTGTCAGGGCGTACGCAGGACAAGAACATCGCGCAGATCGCCAGCTGGCTGAACGTGCAGGGCATCCGCCTGAAGGAAGTACGCGTCGTTGCGGACGATCAGGACGCGATCGTGGAAGCCGTGAACCTGCTGCGAGCGCGCAACGATTATCTTTTCACCACAGGCGGCATCGGTCCGACCCACGACGACATCACAGTGGATGCCATTGCCGTGGCGCTGGGCGTCGACGTGGTGGTTCATCCTCGCGCGAAGATGGCGCTTGAGGGCTATTATGAAAGCCGTGGCGGATTGACCGAGGCACGGCTTCGCATGGCGCGCGTGCCTGAAGGGTCGGAGCTTATCGAGAACCGCATGTCGGGCGCGCCGGGAATCCGGCATGGCAACATCTTCATCATGGCGGGTGTTCCGCACATCACCGCAGGCATGCTGGAGAGCCTTACCGGCAAGCTGGAGGGCGGCCTGCCGCTCCTGTCGCGCCAGGTCGGCTGCTGGGTTGCGGAAAGCGAAGTGGCTGACATCCTGCGCGCCACGGAAAAGGCGCATGATGCCTGTCAGATTGGAAGCTACCCCTTTTTCCGCGAAGGTCGGGTAGGCGCGAACTTCGTGGTGCGCTCGACCGATGCCGACGCCGTGGATTCCTGTATCGCCGATTTGAAGGCTGCCCTTGAGAAGCACGAGCATGCAGTCATCGAGGGAGGCATATAGCCGCAGACCGGGGACACACGTAAAGAGCCGGAGCGGTCCAGCCGCATCCAGCCCTTTGACGTGATATCCTGTTTATTGAGTAGTTAGCGCGATGCGGTGCGCACGAGTCCCGCATCAGCCATCGCCTTCGCCCGCGATTCAGCAAAGCAACGCGCATAGTCGCGCTTGCCATCGGTCGAGAAAATCCTGTTCTCGCTACATACGGTCTTCACAGCCGAAACGATGCGCCGCTCTGCAGTATGGCGGCCTTTGGCGCTGTTCAGCTGAAGGTCGGATATATCTACTGCGGTCGTCTGGGTTACAGCGCGGCTGTTGGGCGCATAGCTGACATTGATGTCAGGCTCGGCCATGGCAGCGGGACTGGCCATCGCCAAAGCAGGAACAGCGATCACAGCGAAGGCTCGCCCGAATTCGGGAAATTTGAACATTGGCATCCTCCTGGCGAGGTCGATCTTTAATCGATCCTCCTTTCACGCATCAAAGTTGAAGCGCTCTTTTGCAATGGGCCTGCGCCGTGCCTTTTTCAAGTGCAAGCCGCCGAATTAGGCGCTCACCGCGTCGATCTGCTCTCCTCTGCGATCATTTTCTCGTGAATTGCATCTGTGCATGGCGGATCGCCGTCGCGGCTTCGTTGATGATCGTGGTGACACAGGAACCGGCCAAGCCAATGGCGGCCGCAGCAATGACAAGGAACACCCAAAAGGAGAGGCCAACTAATTCGAATACGAAGCAAGGGGGCCATAGATAATGAAGAAAATGGGTTTGGTATCGCGAGGCGCGCTGGTTGCGGCGCTGGCGATTAGCGCATCATCGGCATGGGCGCAGGATACGGCACCGCAGGCAGCCGCGGAAGAAGCCGACAATTCCACGATCATCGTCACCGGAACCCGCACGACGGGCATGAAGGCAGCCGACAGCCCGGCGCCGATCCAGCTGATTGGCTCGGACGCCTTACAGCGTACCGGCTCGCCGGATCTGCTCCAGAGCCTGGCGCAACAGCTGCCCTCAGTGCAGGCGCAGAGCTTCGGCAGCGATCTTCAGGCACACACGCTGCAAATGAAGCTGCGCGGTCTTAGTCCCAACCACACCCTGATCCTCGTCAACGGCAAGCGCCGTCACGGCACTGCCAACGTCTCTGTCGCGGGTGGCCCCTATGGCGGCAGCGCTGCGCCGGACATCAGCTTCATCATCCCGGAATCGATCGATCATGTCGAAGTGCTGCAGGACGGTGCGGCGGCGCAATACGGCACGGACGCGATCGCAGGCGTGATCAACTTCATCCAGAAAAAAGCGGATCACGGCGGATCGATCAACGCCACCGCAGGCGAATATTACGACCAGGGCGGCAAGACCTATTCCGTCGGCGGCAATATCGGCATCGCACCGATCGAAGGCATGTACCTCAACGTTTCCGCCCAGAAAAAGCGAAAGGGCTTCAGCTTCCGCGGCGACATCAATCCGCAGTCGCAGGATTACGCCACCGGCACAGGATCGGCGACCCGCGCTTTCCCGGCAGTCGCTGATCTGCCTGGCTACCCTTATACCAATCGCATCATCGGCGATCCGAAAATCCAGCAGACGGTCGTGATGTACAATGCCGGCTATGAATTTGGCGACTACGAAGTCTACAGCTTCGGCAGCTATGGTAAAAAGAAAGCGACTGCTTACGAAAACACGCGCTTCCCGCTGACGATCGTGAGCGGACCGGGCACGATCGCTGCTGGTGGTATCGCGGGCGTGCCCTTCTATCCGGGCGGTTTCCAGCCGCAGGAGCATATCAACGAAACCGACTATGCGTTCACTGGCGGTTTCAAAGGCACGATCGGCGATACCTCTTTTGATATTGCTTCAACCTACGGCAGGGACGAGATCGGCGTTTACGTCCTGCAGTCGGGCAACGCTCAGCTCTACCGCGATACCGGCTTCACTCCGACCGAATTCCACAACGGCGATTTCTTCAATACGCAGTGGACCAACACGCTCGATCTTACGCATGCTTTCGAGATGGGGCTTAGCGAACCTGTTAACGTTGCCGCGGGTCTCGAATATCGCAAGGAAACATTTGGGATCAAGGCTGGCGATCCTGCGTCCTATTACGGCGGCGGCGCGCAATCGTTCTTCGGCTACAGCCCGAACGATGCTGGCAAGTACAAGCGCAGCAACTTCTCGCAATATCTCGACATTAGCTTGAAGCCCGTCGAAAACTGGCTCGTCGACGGCGCTGTCCGCCATGAGCATTATAGCGACTTTGGCGACACTACGGTTTTCAAGCTGACGACGCGCTATGACTTCACTGACTCGTTTGCCTTGCGCGGCACGGTCAGCACGGGTTTCCGCGCTCCGACGCTGGCCGAAGGCGGCTATTCGGGCATCAACGTGGGGCCAAGCTCGGTTGGCGGTGTGCTGCCACCGGCTTCAGCGGCTGCGGCTGCACTCGGTTTCGGCGGTCTCAAACCTGAAAAATCGACCAACTTCAGCGCGGGCTTCGTGTTCAATCCCGCGCCGAACTTTACCGTTACGCTCGACGCCTATCAGATCACCATTCGCAACCGCATCATGACCTCGTCGACGTTCAATGGCTTCACGGGCGAAAGGTGCCCGCAAGGCGTTACCCTTGCAGGATGCTTGCCTTACGATGCTGATCGATATGCCATCAACAACCAGCTGGCGGTCCTGGGCGCCGTTAACGCTGCGCTTGGCGGAACCGGCAACGTGACATCCTTGGCAGATGCCGCGGCGATACCGAGCTATGTCTTTTATCTCCCTGACGGGACTACGCGGAACGTGGATGGCAGCGTTTCGGTGCAAAGCTTCGTCAACGGCGTCAAGATGCGCACGCGCGGTGTTGATGTTGTGGCCAACTACAACACCGACCTGGGTGAAATGGGCAGGCTGGACCTTACTTTAACTGGCAATTACAATGTGAATAAGGTCCTGAGCATAAACGGGCTACCTTCGGCGCTCTATTCCAGCACTATCAATCCTGGGCTTACAGCGCTGATCGGCACGGATACCCAGGTCGAACTGGAGCATAGCACCCCGCGGTTCCGCGGGACCTTCAATGCATTCTGGAACTGGGGCAATTTCAGCTTGAACCTTCGTGAAAGCTATTATTCGGAAGTCTACGCTTTCGAGAACGCCAATGAAGGTCCCAATGCCGGAACGCTTATCAAGGTGCCGGTGAAAGCTTCGTTCCTGACGGATCTGGAAGCCGGATACCAGATTGCAGGGCCGATCAAGCTATCGATCGGCGCCAATAATCTGTTCAATAAGTACCCGACGGAACGTTCGAAGGAGTTCATCCGCAACTTCGAGTTGGAAAACCGCCAGCGCGGCTATTCGACCAGCAAATATCCTCTGTTCTCGCCTTACGGTATCAACGGTGGGTATTATTACGCGCGTATCAACGTCACGTTCTGACATACTGAGACAGGCCGATCTCCGCGTCGGCCTGTCTATCCACGAGAGATGGCGATCTGCAAGGGCTTTCGCCATCTCCCCGCTTCGACGAAGAGTCGGCCTTCGATGGATAGCAATCCTAAAGCGCGCTAATCATGTCCTTGACTCACCGCCTTGCGATGGCTGCCGATCAGCCTGCACTTAGTCGTCTGGTCACGCTCTGCATCGATCAGCTTCAGGCACCTTTTCTCACATCGGAACAGATCGCCAGGAGCCACGGCTTCATGGGGCTGGACACGCGTCTGATCGATGACGGAACTTACTTCGTAATCGAGCGGAACGGCGCTCTGGCCGGATGCGGGGGGTGGAGCCGTCGCGAAACCTCCTATGGGCACGATAGCACTCCGGGGCGCAGCGATCGTTTGCTGAACCCGGCCAGCGAACCTGCTCGCATACGAGCGATGTACACGCATCCCGATCATGTTCGAAAAGGTGTCGGAAGGCTTATTCTGGCTTTATGTGAAGCAGCGGCACGGAACGAGGGTTTTCTGCAGCTGGAACTTTCTTCCACTTTGGCAGGCGAGCCTCTCTACCGTGCTTACGGGTTTCGAGACGTCGCTCGTTTTCAGGATAGTGGCGTACCACTCGTCACCATGCAAAAAAATATTCAGTAGCAGGGCTCATCCTATGTATCATATCGGCGGCGCGGGCATTGCTCCTGCCAAAGGCAAATCGGCAGCGCACTTTTTGAGGTGCCAGAGAGCCATGTCTGCTCCAGCTTCCCGTTGCGCAGGATTGTCCTGATGGAGTTCTCCAGCTTGGCCAGCTTCGGCATCCCGCTTCTCTCGTTACTCGCAGCCGGTTTGTTCGCGGGCTTTGCAGCAGGCATCTTCGGCATCGGCGGTGGATTCGTCGTCGTCCCCGCATTGTTCATCGTGCTCCCCCTTCTGGGTGGTACGCCTGAGGCGATTGCCCATGTCGCCATCGGGACGTCCGCCGCCACGATAATCGTGACGTCGATACGATCCCTGCTTGCGCACGCGAAACGTGGCGCAGTGGAGTTCGAAATTCTTCGTACATGGGCGCCCTGGATCATCTTGGGAGATGGCGTGGGGGTCATATTGGCAGGGCGTGTCGATGGCCATGTGCTGACGATGATCTTCGCGATAGGCGTTTTCCTCATGTCGCTAAACTTCCTGCTGCCCAAGGTCGGCAACAAGGTCGTCAGCCAGAACATGCCTTCAGGAATGATGCGCGTCGGTATTGCCGGTGGCTTGGGAACCTTTTCCGCCTTGTTGGGGATTGGCGGCGGAACCATTGCGATCATGGTGATGACATTGTGCGGGCGCTCCATCCACAAGGCTATTGCCACCGCATCGGGGATCGGCACGTTGATTGCCATTCCAAGTGCCATCGGTTTTGCGATCATAGGTCTTGGCGCGAAAGATCTGCCTTGGGGGTCGCTAGGCTATGTGAACATTCCTGCGACCATTGCGGTAGCTTGCATGTCGGTGCTGACCGCGCCTCTGGGCGTAGCAGCGGCGCACAGCTTGCCTGCTGCTCCATTGAAGAAAGTGTTCGGTGTCTACCTGATCGTGATAGCTATCGTGATGTTCCGGAACGCGACCAAGATCTAGATGCTCGCGGGTTAGGCTTGTCGCTGCACGTCATGCCGGTGCGACAAATTGCGACAATTGCATTCTCTTCGTGACACATCCTGAGGACAAATGAGCCTCATTAGGGATGGCAGGACAGATGAATGCAAAGGACAACCCTGTGAAAAAGATACTGGTTTCAACGGCCATCGGCACGATGCTCATAGTGGGCGGCGTTGCAGTGGCGCAAAGCAACGCACCTGCGGCCGGCCAATTCGTGCGTGGCCCCATGCATGCCGACGTAAACAAGGATGGGAAGCTCACCAAGGCAGAGGCGACTGCCGCGGCGGAGCAGATGTTCGCGAAGATGGATGCGAACGGTGACGGCAAGGTCACGAAGGAAGAGCGCGAGGCGCTCCACCAGAAGCGCTTTGATGAACGTTTTGCCAAGATGGACACCGATGGCAACGGCCAGATCAGTAAGGCAGAGTTTCAGGCGCGGCGAGACGCACGTCAGGCGAAGGTCGCTGAGTGGCGCAGCGGCGACAGCGGTCCGGCAGGACGTGGGCCAAGCCGTCGCGGCGGCCAGATGCGCGGCGGTATGTGGGGAGTAGATGCCGACAAGGACGGCACCATCACCCGGGCAGAGTTCATGGCGCGCCCCATTGCCATGTTCGACCGGGCCGATGCCAACAAGGATGGGACGGTAACCCCTGAGGAGTTGAAAGCGGCGCATCCAGCTCGTGGCGGTCACGGCAAGGGGCGGCATGTGCCGCCACAGCCGCAGAACCAATGATCCCCTGCCTCGGATAACGAGCAGATGCCATGTCGGGGAAGGGCGAATTACGTTCCGGAGCGCGTCCTTCGCCCTTCCTTATTTCGCAACGTCATGAGAAGACGTCAGCATGACAGACCGGCCTCACCTTCTCCTCGTCGACGACGAGCGCTCCATTCGGGAGCCTCTGGCGCAATATCTGCAGCGGAATGGCTTCCGTGTGACGGCGGTGGACAGCGCGGCAGAGGCGCGGCTGCGGCTGGCCGCCAATGCCATAGATCTCGTCATACTGGACATCATGATGCCAGGTGAAGACGGACTCAGCCTATGCCGCCATATCCGCGAGACCAGCGACACACCGGTCATCCTGCTCACCGCGAAATCCGAAGAGACGGATCGGATCGTCGGCCTTGAAATGGGTGCGGACGACTATGTTCTGAAGCCCTTTTCCCCCCGCGAACTCGTGGCCCGCATCAAGGTGATATTCCGGCGCGTCGCTACAGGAGGGCAGCGTGTCGCTGGCGCCGATGGCGCAAGCTATGCCTTTGCAGGCTGGGTGCTGAAGTCGCAGGAGCGGACGCTGGTGGATAGCGAAGGTGTGTCGCTTCCCTTGTCCACGGCCGAGTATAATCTGATGATCGCCTTCGTCACGCGGCCCAATCACGTCCTCAGTCGTGACCAGCTGCTCGACATCACCCAAGGCCGGGAAGCAAATGCCTTCGATCGCGCCATCGACAATCAGATCAGCCGGTTGCGCAAGAAGATCGAGGAAGATCCGAAGAACCCTAATCTCATCAAAACGGTGTGGGGCGGCGGCTACACGCTTGCCGCGGAAGTGCGAAAGCTGTGACGAAGTTATGGCAGCGGATTCTGCCGAAGAGCTTGGTCGGCCAAGTCATCCTGATCGTCGCGCTGGCGCTGTTCGTCGCTCAGGTCATCAACTTTGCCCTCCTGTTACGCGAACGCAATCGCATGTTGTTGACGACCGCGACAGCTCCTTCCGTGGCGCGCATTGTCGATGCGTTGGAAAGACGCGAAGGTATCGGCTTTCGTATGCAGGGGCCAAACCGCGTCGCGTTCTTCCGGTCCCGCCCTGGCTTATCCGGCACGCGACGGAGCGATGCGGAGAGGCGCGCGGCGGATATGCTGCAAGATGTCGGCATATCCCCGCGAACGCTATTGGCTTTCGAGGATATCGAGGAGCCGCGTTTCGATCGCCGCTCCAGGATGAGAAATCGTCTCGACCCGCACAGGCCGCGTATGACGCATCGCCTGACGCTGGCGGTCGAATATGCGCCGGGGCTGTGGGTCACGGCCCAAAGCCGTATGGGCACCGGGCTGCCGCGTCTCAACGGCTGGTTGGTAGGGCAGACCCTGATCCTCTACGTTATCGTGTTGCTGCCGCTACTCTGGGTCGGTCGAAGGTTGGCGCGTCCGCTCAAGGACCTCACGGCCGCTGCCCGGCAGTTCGCGTTGAGCGGGTCCTCCGATCCGGTGAAGGAGCGAGGACCCGGCGACGTCCGGGACATGACGATGGCCTTCAACGCAATGCGCGCTCGCTTGCTTGCGATGCTGGACGAGAAGGACCGAATGCTGGGCGCTATCGGTCATGATCTGCGCACGCCGCTGGCCTCTCTGCGCGTGCGCACCGAGTCCGTCGAGGACGAGGCGGAGCGGGCGCGAATGTCCGAAACGATCAAGGAAATGAGCCGGATGCTGGACGACATCCTCTCGCTCGCGCGCGCGGGACGCAGCATGGAGCCGCTCGTCAAGGTCGACCTCTCTGCTCTCGCTGACGCAGTGGTTGAGGATTTCATCGAACTGGGTTCACCTGTCGAGATGATCGAAAGCGACCGCGCTGTTGCTCCGGTACGTCCGCAGCTCATCCGCCGGGCTTTGCGCAACCTGATCGAGAATGCCGTGGTTTATGGGCATCGAGCGCAGGTGTCGGTGATCCATGACAGCGGCTCGATCCGCATATGCGTCAGCGACGAGGGGCCGGGCATCGCAGAAGACCGCATGGAGGAAATGATGGAGCCCTTCACGCGCCTGGAAGGATCGCGCAATCGGGAGACTGGCGGGGCAGGCCTTGGGCTGGCCCTTGTGCGCGCTATCATAGCCGAACATGGCGGGTCGTTGCGGCTGACCAACCGGCCGGAAGGAGGTCTGGAGGCCAGCCTCGTTATTCCCGGCTAGACCTCTCAGGTCAATGCTTACCTCTCAGGTCAATGCTTGCCCGGCTTCTTCGGTTCGGACTTGGCTCCCGGATTGAAGAGTACTGCGCCTGCGGGCAGGCCGGTTCCACCCATGTCCAGGGCCTTGGCCTCTGCGCGGGACTTGCGGATCGGATCGTCCCGCTCGCGAATGGCAGCTTGAGTCTCAGCATCGAGATTTGCGCTATTATCGCTTCCTTGGCCCTCTTGCGACCATGCCAGCACGATCGACATGCGGCGATTGCGCGGATCATAGATGTCACCGGCAATATAAGGCTCCCGGTCGGCGACTCCCTCGATCTTTGCAAAGCGGTTGTTGCTTAGTCCCGTATCCGCCAGCGCCTTGCGCGTCGCTTCGGCACGGGCGGAGGAGAGCAGCCAATTGTTCATCGTCCGGCCCGCCGCATAGGGCAGGCCATCGGTATGCCCGCGCACGATCACGTCGTTCGGCATGCCCTGCAGAACCTTGGCGACTTCTGCGATCAGCCCGCGTGCCTGCGGCAACAGCCGATCAGTGGCCATGGCGAACATGGCAAAGTCCGCCTCGTCGATCAGGTCGATGCGCAGCCCCTCGCGAGTTTCGGTGAACCGGATGTTCTTCTTCAGCTTGGTCATCGCCTTGTTCGAGGCGATGCGGGCTTCGATCTGCTGCTTGATCTTCTCGAATTTCTGGCGATCGGCTGCCTTCTTCATACGGCCGCCTTCATCCTTGGTGCCCGAAGCATCGCGAGGGATGGTGATGGCCATATTGCCCTGGCCGCCGGTCGTGGGGTAGTTTTCCTTGCCGGTGATGCTGTCGCCCCCGAGCAGGCCGGTCGCTCCCGCGCTGCCCGATTTCAGCACGACCATCGTCGGCGTGAAATAGTCCGCAAGCGCCTTGCGCTGCTTTTCCGTCGTAGCGCCAAGTAGCCACATCAACAGGAAGAACGCCATCATCGCCGTCACGAAGTCGGCATAAGCGACTTTCCAGGCGCCGCCATGGTGGCCGGCATGGGCCTCCACGATGATCTTCTTGACGATGATTGGCCGCGGTTCGGGCTCATTGCCGCCCCGCTTCTTGCTGTCCCCCGCCATGACTTATTTGCCCCGCATGCCGTCGAAGACTTCGGCAAAAGCGGGCTGGTTGGCATGGCTAAGGCTGGAACGCGCGGCTTCGATCACAAGCGGCTGCGGATGTCCATGCAGCGATGCAATGATGATCTGCTTGACGACATGATAGATCGATCCATCGGCCTCGATCACCGATTTGCAACGCGTCGCGAAGGGGCCGACCAGACCATAAGCCAGCAAAATGCCGAGGAACGTGCCGACAAGCGCCGAGCCGATCATCGCGCCCAGAATTTCCGGTGGTTTATCGATGGAGCCCATCGTCTTCACCACGCCCAGAACCGCTGCAACGATGCCCAGCGCCGGTAGCGCATCGGCCAGGCCCTGAAGGTTTTCGGCAGGCTTGATCGCTTCGTGATGATGCGTCTTGAGCGTGTTATCCATCACTTCCTCGACCGCATGAGGATCGAGCGTACCGGACGACACGACCACCAGCCGCAGGGTGTCGCTGATGAGGTGGATGAGAGTCTTGTCTTTGACCAGTCGCGGATATTCGCTGAAGACGGCGGAAGATGCCGGATCTTCAATATGGGGTTCCAGCGCTACCGGCCCCTCGACGCGCAGCATCTTCATCAGCTTGCTGACGAGGAAGATGCAGTCGAGGAAATCCTGCTTCTTGTACTTTGCGCCCTTGAAAACCTTGCCGAAGCCGCCGCCAAGCGCCTTCAGGTCTGCGCCGCTGTTGCCGATGATGAGCGAACCGACGGCCGCGCCACCGATGATCAGCATTTCGTGGGGTAGGGCGTGCAAGACAGGCCCGAGGTCGCCGCCGGTAAACGCGAATCCCCCGAAGACCATGACGATCAGGACGACAATGCCAATGATTGCGAACATGCTGTTCCCCGCGTGAAACTGATGCAGTGGCTGCGCACTGCGGTACCATTCCCTTGTAAGGACGGTTTAGTTACCGCGGAGTTTAGGATGTTGAATTTAGCGGCACGAAATCATGGTTTATGAAGTTTTTTCCAAGCAGTTGCCCGCTGGACGCACCTTACCTCAGCAAGTCGAACAGGTTCTGCTGGTTGATCCGCGCGAACACGGCTTGCGCCGCCTCCAATGTGGTAAGCTTCGACTGGATGTTCGCCAAAGTCTCGGGGACGTTCGTGCCCTCCAGATCCGATCGGCGCTCCACCAGCGTCAGATCTACGTCTACAAGCCGCTCCTTAGCGGTTTTCAGTCTGTCGCCCCGGATGCCTTGTTCCGCCCGCTGATTGATGATGTGGTCCAGCCCGTTGCCAATCGCGCCGAGAGCCGCGGTGCGGTCGGTAGCGGAGCCCGTCGTGACGGAAGCAATTGCCGCAGACAGCATATTATCGAGGGACTGTGGCGTGCCTCCCACGTTGATTCCTTGCGAAACCTGGGCGATCGTGCCGACAACCTGCAGGTTTATGCCCCGTGAAACCGGAACGGCCGTGCTGGTGCCATTGTCGAACACGGGCGTTCCCTGAAAATCGGTTTCGTTGATGAGTTCGTTCGCCACCGTGCGAATATTGCGCAATTCTGCGGCAATGGCGCTGAGGTCGGACGCGCTTGTCGATGCCGTAGTGGCCTTGACCATCAACTCCTGCGCACGCACAAAAACATTATTGAGCTCCAGAAGATTCGATTCCGCCTTGCCCGCGCGCGATTGGGCGTAGCCGACATTGCTCGTCCATGCGGCTTGCTGAGCCTGCTGCCGTGCAAGGTCGGAGACCTGCACCCATGCAAGGGGATCCTGCGAAGCCTTGGTTATGCGCTTTCCGCTCGAGACCGCTGCCTGATCGGCGGCAATGCTTTGCGACAAGGCTTTCTGCCGACGGATTTCGTCAGCCAGCGTCTGAGCGGTGATGGCTACCATGGCGCGATTGTCCTCGTCACATTATCTGGAGAATGGCGTCGACGGTTTCCCGTGCTACCTGAATGATCTTGGCGCAGCCCGAGTAAGCCTGCTGCACGCGGAGCAAGTCCGCCGCTTCCGCGTCGAGATCGATGCCGCTGACATTTTCCCGTGCGCCGCGCGCCTGCTCGTCCCGCTTCTGGGTGGCCGTGAACTCGGATGACGTGGCGTTCAGCAAATTGGCATGAGCGGCGATGATCGCGGTCCATCCCTGTTCCACACCAGCCGTGCCGCGAACTGACGAGATGTTGAGCAGATTGCCGTTCAGGCGCCCGTCTGACGAGCGGGTCGCGATATCCTTGCCATCGGTGATTACGAGCGCGATGTTCGTCGCAGTCGTGCCCGAGAACAGCGCACCGCCGGGTACAGTCCCGTCGATCGTGCCCTGGCCGTGCCAGGTGTTAAGGTCAGTGACGAACTTCTGCGCCAGGGAATCCAGCGATGCCAACCGATCTCTAGCGACCGTTGCGCTCTGGAACAAACCACCGAGCGATCCTGTACCTGGAGCAGCGATAGCTGTTCCTTCATGGCTAAGCGACAGGGTCTTGTCGGCATTCTGATTGACCGAAAATGTCGACGGTACACCGCCGCTCAGGATCGTCGTTCCCGCATAGCTAAGCTCAACCGATCCCCTGGCGCCGAACGCAATGGTTACGTCCATGCGCTGGGTGATCTGCGACAACGCGGCATCGCGACTATCCAGAAGTTGCGCCTGATTGGCTGAGCCGTCCTGCGACCGCAACAGATTGGTGTTGATCCGGCTCAGTTCCGCAAGAGCATTATTGATCGTCTGAACGTCGTTGCCCGCGTCTGTGGCGATCCCGGTCTGACTTTGCTTGATGCCGTCCGCGGACTGATGAAAGGCATCCACGACCCTTTGCATGTTGTAGACCAGCGTCGTGCGCAGCGACGGGTCCGCAGGATTGGCGGCAAGCTTCTCGACGCCCCCGAACATGTCCGACAGAAGATGGCCAACGCCGGTGTCCGAATCATCCAGAGCCGTTTCGATGTCGCTCTGCCAGCGCAGGCGGGAGGTGACGCTGCCGAGCGCGGTGCCGGTGAGGCGCGCTGTTGCGTCGAGATAAGGGTCGTTGGCGCGATTGACGCGGGCGATGTCGACGCCCCCGAAGCTCGTCTGCGGCGCGTAGAGCAGCATCGTCGAAGCGGAAGCGAGCGACTCGCGGGTGCTCACCGAACGACGGTTGAAGTTTGGAGTGTTGGCGTTGGTAATGTTCTCGGAAATCGCTCCCATGGCGGCGCGATATGCTTTCGTGCCGGACGCGCCGATGATGAAGAGATCGCCGCTCATGCCACAGGATCGCTAACCGCAGGCGGAGTGATGTTCACCTTGGCGCCAAGCTGGCGCACCAGAAGATCGGCAATGCCGAAGCGGCCCGTCTCCGCCATATTGTCGGCGGTGCGCGCATCGGACATATCGCGGAACTGCCCCGTGGCATCATTGTCCGTCAGTCCGTCTCCCAGGCTGGACGATCGCATGGTCGCGATCATCTGGCGCAGGAAGATCGCTTCGAAGGCCTTGGCGGTCTTTTCCAGCTCCGCCTTCGATTGAGGGCTGGCCTGTGCCGCCCCGGCAGTGGCCGTCGTCGTAGCAACTTGCATCATCACAACACCACCAGTTCCGCTTTCATGGCACCGGCCTGCTTGAGCGCTTCCAGGATCTCGACGAGGTCCGACGGAGAAGCGCCGATCGCATTCACGGCTTTGATTATATCGGCTAAAGACGCGCCACCTTTAAAATCTATTACTGGGCGCTTCTCTTCCTCGACGGTGATGGCGCTGGAAGGCTCCATCGCGGTCTGTCCTTGAGAGAAGGGCGCAGGCTGAACCACGGTCGGCGATTCCTTGATGCTGACGGTCAATTTGCCATGCGCAACGGCGGCGGGAGCGATACGTACCGCGCCGTTGATGACGACTGTGCCGGTGCGAGCGTTGACGATGACCTTGGCAGGCGCTTCGGCGGGCTTGACTTCGATGTTCTCGATCATGCCCATCATCAGGATGCGATCTTCGGCGCCTGGCTTGGCATCGATCATCACCGATACGGCGTCCATGGCGCGGGCGCGACGGTCGCCGAATGCGCGGTTGATGCCGTCCGCAACGCGCAAGGCCGTCGTGAGATCGGCTTCGGCGAGATTGAAGGTTAGAGTTGGGGCCGTGTCGAAGCCAGTCGCAACCGCCTGTTCGATGGTCGCCCCGCCGGGAATGCGGCCGGCGGAGGGGACGTTGACCGAGACCTGGCTGCCATCCGCACCGGATACGCCTAGACCGCCGACCGCGAGGTTGCCTTGCGCCATCGCATAGATCTGGCCATCCGCACCGCGCAGGGGCGAGAGGATAAGTGTGCCGCCACGCAGCGACTTGGCCTTGCCCATGGCGGATACGGTGACGTCGAGGCGCTGGCCGGGCTTGGCGAAAGCCGGGAGGTCGGCGGTGATCAGCACGGCAGCTGCGTTCTTCAGCGCGGGGTTCACGCCCTGCGGCAGGTTGAGGCCGAAGCGGGCGGCGATGCCTTTCACGCCCTCCGTCGAATAGTTCAGGCTGTCGTCGCCGGTGCCTGCCAGACCTACGACGATGCCGTAACCCGTCAGCTGGTTGGGACGGACGCCCTGGAAGGTGCCGAGGTCCTTGATCCGTTCCGCATGCGCGGCGGGCACGAAGGCTGTTGCGGCGGCGATCCAGAATGCGAAGTGGACGATCAAACGCCCGAATGAGAGGAGGGCCCGGTGGGTCATGGCTGTTGGATTCCGCTCACAAGGGGCTGATTGCAGTGAAGAATCTCTGCAGCCAGCCCTGTCGGCTGGCGCGGGCGATTTCTCCCTTGCCGGTGTAGATAATCTTGGCGTCGGCCACCCGCGTCGATGGTACGCGGTTGTCGGGCCCCACATCGGCCTGACGGACGAGGCCGGAAATCTGGATGAATTCGTCGCCGCGATTGAGCGTCAGGGCTTTCTCGCCGCGTACCAGCATGGTGCCGTTCGGGTAGACCCTGGCGATGGTCACAGTGATCTCGCCGGAGAGCGCGTTGGACTGCGCCGCCGTGCCCGTGCCCTTGAAGCTGTTGGTGCCGCTCGCGCCGATATCGCTCGGCTGGAACAGGTTGAACGGGCCGGTCGTCGGCGGGGTCAGGCCGATAGAGCCGTCGCGCGCGGTATTGGCGCTGGTGCTCTTGGACGCCTGCGTACGTTCGACCAGCGCGATGGTGATGATGTCGCCGACCATCGCCGCACGCGCGCCGCTGGTGAGCGGTGAATAGCCTGAGGCGATCTGGAAGATCGAGCCATTGGGCGCTGCCGGGACAGGCGCGGGTTCCGAATAGGTTGGCGCATAGACGACTTTCTCCGCCTTGCGCTTGGCGAGGGCAGGCTGCGTCGTGAGGCCAAGAACCGCCAAAATTACTACGGTGTCGCAGACCAATCCGGCGGCACCTCGACTACGCTCGGCGGAACCCTTCGACAAGCTCAGGGCGAACGGAGTTTTATGAAGCATCGAGCCTATCACAGCTGCTGGTTCACATATTGCAGCATTTCGTCCGTGGCCTTGATCATCTTGGAATTGACTTCATAGGCGCGCTGGGTCTCGATCATCTCAACCAATTCCTCCACCACATTGACGTTGGACCCTTCCAGCGAGCCGGAGCGGACCGAACCGCGTCCTTCAAGGCCGGGAACGCCGACCTGCGGCGTGCCGGATGCGGCCGTCTCAACGAGCAGGTTCGCGCCGATGGATTGCAGGCCCGCCGGATTGGCGAAGCGCGCCGTCTCGATCTTGCCGAGTTCCGTTGCAGCGGACTCGCCCTGGAGCGATGCCGACACGGTCCCGTCATTGCCGATGGTCACGCCAGTCGCGCCTTCGGGGATCTGGATCTGCGGGATCAGGGGCAGGCCCTCCGCGCTGACGATCGTGCCTTCCGCGGTCAGGCTGAAGTTGCCCGCGCGGCTGTAGGCGATGGTGCCGTCGGGCTTCTGAAGCTGGAAGTAACCAGCGCCCTCGATCGCGACGTCGAGCCCGTTGCCGGTCGTGTTCAAAGTGCCCTGCGTATCGATCTTGCTGGTGCCGGTCAGCGCCACGCCCGATCCCAGGGACAGGCCCGTCGCGTACTTATTCTCGCTGTCCGAGGCGGAGCCTGCCGCGATCATCTGCTGATAGGCAAGCGTCTCGAAATCGGCGCGGTCGCGCTTGAACCCGGTGGTATTCACGTTCGCGAGGTTGTTCGCGATGACACGCATCTTGGTGTTCTGTGCGTCGAGCCCGGTGCGGGCGACGTGGAGTGCAGCGTTGCTCATCGTTCAGTCCTTCGTAGATCTATCAGCTGTCGAGACGCATCAGGGATGCGCCGCCGTCATCTATGTCCTTGGCGGTATTGATCATCTTGATCTGGGTTTCCCAGGCGCGGCTGGCCTCGATCATTTGCACCAGAGCGGAGGTCGCATTGACGTTCGATCCCTCGACCGATCCGGCGGTGACGCTGGCGAGCGGGTCCTGCGGCAGAGCGCCGCCGCCGTTCACTTCGCGAAACAGGCCATCGACGCCCTTCTTGATGCTGGAGCCCTTGGCGCTGGCGAGCTTCAGCGCATCGACGCGCTGCGGCTGGCTGGCCTCGCCACCCTGCGGCACGATCCAGATGCTGCCGTCTTTCGCGATGGAGATGCTGTCGGCTGCGGGCAGCGTGATCGGGCCGCCTTCGCCCAGCACGGGATCGCCATTGCCGGTCGTGAGCAGTCCACTCTCGCTAAGCTTCAGGTCGCCCCGGCGCGTATAGGCTTCGCTGCCGTCCGGTGCCTGTACCGCGAGCAGGGCATCGCCGTTCAGGGCGACGTCGAGCGGATTGCCCGTTTCGGTCACGGCGCCCTCGTCCATATCGGCGGCGAGAACCTGCTCGGCCTGCTGTGCGCGGGTCTTGAAGGTCTGGCCGTCGATATATTGGGTCGACGCATTGGCGATCTCGGCCCGAAAGCCGACAGTGTTGGCATTCGCCAGATTATTGGCGATGGCCGTCTGCCGCGCCATTGCGCCGCGCATTGCCGTAAGCGAAGTGTGAACCAGGCGATCCATGATCGATCCTCAGTTAGCGGTGCGTATCAGGTACGCAGGTTGACGATGGTCTGCGTGATCGCGGTCGCGGTCTCGATCGCTTTTGCGTTCGCCTGGAAGTTGCGCTGGGCGGAGATGAGCCCGACCAGTTCCTCGGTGATGTCGACGTTGGAGCGTTCCAGCGCGCCCGAGCGAACCGAGCCGAACATGCCCTGACCCGCGCCGCCGTAAATGGCGTTGCCGCTGTTGATCGAGGCTTCCCAATGGGCGTCGCCCTTCTGGCGCAAGCCGTCCTGGCTGGCGAAGTTGGCCATGGCTACCGAGCCGATTGCCGAGGTGGTGCCATCAGCATAAGTCGCGGCGACGACGCCTTTGTCGGAGACGGAGATGCTGGCGAGTTCAACCGGAGGCGTCGCGCCGTTGTTTGCGGGAATCTGAAGATCACTGAGCGTCGTGCCAGTGATTGCGCCGGTCGTGGCGTCGACGGGCAGGACCTGAAGGCGTGCGCCCGTCGTGTCGACGACGAAGCGGCTCTTGTCCATGCTGAATGCGCCGTTGCGCGTGTAGGAGGTGGTGCCGCTCGTGCCCGTCGTCTTGACGGTGAAGAAACCTTCGCCAGTGACGGCGAGGTCCAGCGTCTTGTCGGTGGTTTCGATGGTGCCCTGCACGAACTGCTGGTTGATGCCGATCACGCGGACGCCCTGGCCCGCAACCTGGCGCGTGTTCTGCGTCGGTGCCGAAGCGAAGATATCGCCGAAGCTGGTCTTGCTCTTCTTGAACGATGTCGTGTTGACGTTGGCGACGTTGTTGGAAATCGCCGAAAGGTCGGACTGAGCGGCCTTGAGGCCCGAAAGCGAAGTGTAGAAGGACATGTGCGGTACTCCTTAGTGCAATAGTTCAGCTGAGCCGGATGGCGTCGGAAGGATTGTAGGTGCCGAGGGGGGTTATGAGTTTCGATGCGGTGCCATCGGCGGGCGACTGGACAGCGGCGATGCTGGCCCAGGTGGCGACCACTGGTGTCGTTGCGCCGCGGACCTTCACCTGCAGGGCCTGCGTGCCGACATTCTTGCCGTCCGCATCCTTGCCATCCCAATAGAAGGACACGTCGCCGGCCTGCTGTGCGCCAAGGTCGATGGTTTTCACCACGGCGCCGCTGCCATCGACCAAGTCGACGCTAAGGCCTTCGCTGGCGGCAGGGATCGTGACCTGTCCGGCATATTGCCCTGCGATGTCGGGCGCCGCGATGTTGCTCTTGACTAGCATCGAGCGGCCGATCCAGCTGGCCGCGTCGCCTAGGCGCGTTCCGGCGAGCTGGTTCTTGATGTCGCTCAGCGTGACGTTCATTTCCGCGATGCCGCTGGAATTTGTGATCGTCGCCATCTGCGCGACCATCTGGCTGTTATCCATTGGTTCGAAGGGGTCCTGCGTCTGCATCTGCGTCGTCAGCAGGCGGAGGAAGTCGGCCTGGCCCATGGCCTGCTTGCCGGTCTCCTTCGGCGTGGCGGGCTGCTGGAGCGTAATGCCGGCTTTATCAACTACGGCTGTCGTCATTTGCCGATCCTTATGGTTTCGAGCATCAGGGATTTGGCGGTCTGGAGGACCTGCACGTTGTTCTGGTACATCCGGGCGGACTCGAGCATGTCCACCAGCTCCGCGCTGCTATCGACGGCAGCTTCGAACACGTCGCCATTGGCGTCGGCCAGCGGATGGTTGGGGTCGTGGCGTTTCACAGGCTTGGCGTCGGTGGTGACGACCTGATCGACTTTCACCGTGGAGATGCCGGGCTTTTCGGTCACGGACTGGAACACAGGGCGGATCGCGCGATAGGCAGTCTTCTCGCTGCCGGTTACATTGCCCGCATTCGCCATGTTGGACGCAGTGGCGTTCAGCCGGACGAGCTGGGCCGACATGGCGCGACCGGCGATGTCGAAGACGTTCATGGGTTCACCCGCCATCGTCATTCTCCCCGAAGCGCGCGGTTGATGGTGTTGATGCGTCCTTCGAGGAAGGAGAGCGTCGTGCGGTACTTCACGGCATTTTCCGCGAAGAGCGTCTGTTCGGTGGACAGTTCGACGGTGTTGCCGTCCATGCTGGGCTGAAGCGGCACGCGATATCCCATCGCGCCCTGTGCGGCGCTGGACGTGCTGGCACTGGATTCTGTGGCGGTCTTCAGAGCCGCTTCGAAGTCGATGTCGCGCGCCTTGTAATTGGGCGTCGATGCGTTGGCGATGTTGGAGGCGAGCAGGGACAAACGCTGCGAGCGCAGCGCGAGCGCTTTTCCGTGCACTCCAAACAGGCTGTCTTCCAGGCTCATCTTTTCCGTTCGTCCTTACTAAAGTTCGTGGGCAGGCTGCCGTTCTTGTCCCTGTGGACCATGAGTGCGGGCCTATCCCGTCCCATATCTGCAAAGGCCGTGCCAATTTACTGGCCGGCACCGTCTGTTGAGGCAAAGTCCAGCATTTCTGCGGGTTTTGCAGGGCAGGGCGGCAAGGGCGGCAATTTCTTGCCGGTCGGAGGCAGGCTTTTGCCGCTGTGCAGCCGTGCGTCTGGCGCGGCTGGACGAGGGGGACGGCAACGATGGAATTTCTCGCGCATATTCTCGATCCGCTGACGCTGGCGCTGATGATTGCTGGTGTGCTGGGGCTTGCGCTGTTGCAGAACGGACCGAGCGCGTTTGCGAGTGGAATGCGGGCGCTGGGGCCGCTGTTCACGGCAAAACCGGATCAGGATCGCGACGCGGCGCGAGCGGCGATGATGCAGGTCGATCATCTTGCGCAACTGCGCGGCCTTGCCTGCACCGATCGCGTATGCACCGGCAAAGTGCTGACGGCGCATCCGTTTCTGGGTGAGGCGGTGCGCAAACTGTCGCATTGCGATCGGATGGATCAGTTCGAAATCTGGGTGGAGCAACAGCTTGCCGACCGCGCAGAGCGGCACCGGGCCGTGCATGGCCTGTGGTATGCGATGGCGGATGCCGCGCCCGCTCTGGGTATGGCGGGCACGATCATCGGCCTGATCGGCATGTTCGGGGCGATGGACGATCCGGCGGCGATCGGTCCTTCCATGGCGCTGGCGCTGCTGACGACGCTGTACGGCGTAGTCATCGCCAACCTGATCGCCGCGCCGGTTGCAGGGCGGCTTGTCGATCTGTCAACGCGGGAACTGGCGTGGCAGAAGGCGCTGTGCGACCGGATGCTGGCAGTAGCGCGGCGGGAAAATGCGCCGGTGCGCCGCGCCGCGATCCGGGAAGTCGCATGATGCGCGCAAGGAACGCGCGCTGGGGAATCAGCTTTGCCGATCTGGCGCTGCTGTTGCTGGGATTTTTCGTGCTTTTGCAGGCCAGCGGCAATCGCAGCGCGCAGGTGCTGTCGGGCGTCGGCGCGCAATTCGGCGCAAAGGCCATGGCGAAGGTGGATGAGTGGCGCGCCGACGTCCTGTTCGTGCCGGGCGAAGCCATGCTGACCGAAGCGGGAATGGCGGAAATCCGGGCCTCGGCGGGGCGGGCACTGACGCGTGGCGGCACCGTGGAGCTGGCTTCGGCGGGGCAGGACCGGGGAACGGAACGCTTCGATAGCTGGGATCTCGCAGCGGCGCGCCTGGGCGCAGTGGCGCGGGCACTGAAGGCGGCAGGAATTGGCGAGGACCGGCTGATAATTCGTGGGCTGGATCAACGGGCGGGATCCAGTGGCGGGCAGGTGATTCGCCTCGCGCCCGGCCCAGCAAAATCGGGCTGAATACGGACTGGCATGACCTTTGCTTATATTTGCGCAATGAATGTCAGGAGACAGGCTTTGCGCGTTTTTTCGGTTTTGATGGTGGCTTTGGCAGTGGCGAGTCCAGCTGCGGCACAGCAGAAATTCGAGAATCTCGACCGGCTGGACGGCTTGGTCGCGATGACCGTTGGCGCCAATCTTGGCGAACCCGGCGGTCCGGTCACGCCCATCGACCGGCGGCTGAAACTGGCGGCTTGTCCGTCCACGCCCAACGTCACCGGGCCGACTTTCGGCGCGGCGATCGTGAAATGCGATGCCATTGGCTGGCGCATTCGTGTTCCCTTGGTGGCGGGCGGCGTTCAGGCGAACGTGACGATGCCGACGCAACGCGCTGCGGCTGCCCGGCCCGTACCGTCGCGTGAAATGGTCGTGAAGAAAGGCGATCCGGTGCAATTGGTCGCTGGGGGCGCGGCGTTCAGTGTCTCGCGCCTGATGGTTGCGGACGAAGATGGCGCGATCGGCACGATGATCCGCGTGCGGGGCGAAGACAAAAAAGCCTCGCCGGTACTGGCTCAGGTGGTAGAAATGGGCATGGTGCAAATTCCTGGATTTAAGGAAAATTGATTGCTGCCGTATATAGGTGTTGAGCATCAATTTTCGGCCCTTGGCGGGCCGCACACGAGAAGGACGTGACCCATGATTAATTCCGTTGGATCGGGCCTCACCGCCGCCATCGAGAGTTCCAAGCTGCGGGAAACCGGCAAGGGCAAGGGCGTGAGCAGCGTCGAGGGCTTCGTGGCGCAGAAGGCGGATGTTTCCGCCAGCCCTGCAGCCCGCATGGCGGCGCAGGGTGCGCCCATCGACATGGACAAGATCGGCGCGATCAAGGCCGCCATCGCATCGGGCAATTATCCGGTGGATGCCGAAGCCATCGCGCAGAAGATGCTCGACCTCGATTTGCCACGGGGCTGATCAGACAGTGCCGATTTCCGCTCTTGATGACTTGCGCAGCGCTTTCGCTGACCTGCGCGACGCGCTGGATGGCGAAGATATCGCTTTGGTGGACGCTGCGACAGCGCGCGTCCGCGATGCCACGACGCGCGTTCGTGAAGCGGGCGCATGGCGCGACGAACCGGCGGTGCGCGATCGGCTGAATGGCCTGATGCCGCTGATCGAGGCGGCGCGTATTCGCACCAATGTCCTGAACGACAATGCCCGCCAGCGCATGAACCTGCTGGCCAGTCACGGCACCACGCAAGTGCCGCTGACATACGGTCGCTAAAGGCCCTTTAATCGCGCGATACTTTGCGCATTAACGACCCACCGGAAACTGGCACGACATTTGCTTAAATAGCCCTGCATCATATGGGGGTTATCAAGTGTCAGCCTTTGCCGACATGAACATTGCAGCTACGAACGGCTCCAGCCGCAGCGGGCGCGTGACCAACGCGATCGCCATGGCCAGCCGTCGCACGGGCGTAGACTTCGGCTATCTTCTGGGCCAGGCGAAGATCGAAAGCGGCCTCAACCCGACCGCGCGCGCCTCCACTTCATCGGCAACCGGGCTCTATCAGTTCGTCGATCAGAGCTGGCTTGCGGTGGTTAACGACCATGGCGCGGAATATGGGCTCGACTGGGCCGCCGACGCGATCGGCAAGGGCAGCAATGGCCGCTATTTTGTGGCGGACCCGGCACTGCGCAAGCAGATCATGGACCTGCGCAATCATCCCGAAACCGCGTCGGTGATGGCGGCGGAACATGCCTCCGACAACAAAGCCTATCTCGAAAAGCGCTTGGGCCGCGAAGCGCAACCTGCCGACCTTTATATGGCGCACTTCCTTGGCGTAGGTGGGGCCGCGAAATTCCTCGCCGCGCATGACAGCGCGCCGAACGCTTCCGCGGCATCGCTGTTTCCCGCAGCCGCGCGCGCCAATCGCTCGATCTTCTTCGACCGCCAGGGGAATGCTCGCAGCTTTGCCGACATCCGCGCGAATTTCGCCGCCAAGCTCGACAAGAGCGCGCAAGGTGCGAGCGTTCAGTATGCCGATGTTCCTATTCCATCCGGCTGGTCGCTGCCTGCAGGTTCCAGGGCGGTGCAGCCCGCCGACTATGTCCGCATCGAAACGCAGCGCCTCGCCACTCAGGTCAGCGCCGCCGATACCCATAAGCCGCAGCCTGAAACGGCGCGGCTCGCCTATCTCATGCTTGCGACGTTCGGAAGGTAAGTCCGCATTATGACACGCAGTCAGGCCAACGGAAAAGTGTGGATGAGCGCCGCCAAGGGAGCCTTGCTTCCGCTGGCGACATTGATGGTGGTCCTTTTCATGATGGTGCCGGTGCCGGCGCTGATGCTGGACATCGGTTTCATCACCAACATCATGATCAGCCTTGCGGTGCTGATGGTCGCGCTGAACGCCGCCAAGCCGCTCGACTTCTCCAGCTTTCCGACGGTGCTCCTGTTCGCGACATTGCTGCGTCTGGCGCTGAACGTGGCGTCAACGCGCGTGGTGCTGGTATCGGGGCATACCGGATCGGATGCGGCGGGTCATGTGATCGAGGCGTTTGGGCACCTGCTGATCGGCGGCGATTATGTCGTCGGCATCTTCGTCTTCGCGATCCTGATGATCATCAACCTCGTCGTCATCACCAAGGGCGCGGGTCGCGTGTCGGAAGTGTCCGCTCGCTTCACGCTTGACGCCATGCCGGGCAAGCAGATGGCGATCGACGCCGATCTCAACGCCGGTCTGATGACGCCGGAAGAAGCGAAGCTGCGCCGCGCCGAAATCGCCACCGAGGCAGACTTCTACGGATCGATGGACGGTGCGTCCAAGTTTGTGAAGGGGGACGCGGTCGCGGGCATCCTGATCCTCGTCATCAACATTATCGGCGGCATCGTGCTGGGCACGGTCAGTCACGGATTGTCGCTGAGCGAGGCGGCTTCGACCTACATCATCCTCGCCATCGGCGACGCTCTGGTGGCGCAGGTTCCCGCGCTGCTGCTCTCCATCGCGGCCGCGTCCATCGTGACGCGCGTCAAGTCGGAAATGGACCTGTCGGGCCAGATCGCCAGCCAGTTCGGCGCGGGCAAGGCATGGGTGCCGGTCGCGGCCATCCTCGCCTTCCTCGGCATATTGCCCGGAATGCCGCACATGATCATCCTGCCTGCCGCTGCGTTGTGCGGGTTTCTGGCATGGAAGCTCAACAAGGCCGCGAAGACCAAGGCGAACGCACCCGCGCCCGTCGAGGAAGCGCCCAACCCCGCCAACATCGAGTGGGACGACGTTTCCGACGGTGCGGTGCTGGGCCTGGAGATCGGCTATGGCCTGATCGGCATGGTCGATGAACGCAAGGGCGCGCCGTTGATGGCGCGCATCACCGGCATCCGCCGCCAGCTTTCGCGCGAATTGGGCTTCGTCGTGCCGATGGTGCGCGTGAAGGACAACCTTGCGCTGGAACCCAATGCCTATCGCATCACCATTGCCGGTGTCGTGGTGGGCGAGGACGAAATCTGGCCGGACGATCTGCTGGCGCTCGACAGCGGTGCGCTGGAAGGCGAAGTCGCCGGCCGTGCGTGCAAAGACCCGACTTTCGGCCTCGACGCAGTATGGATCGCTCAGGACAAGCGCAGCGAAGCGGTTGTGTGTGGCTATACGGTGGTCGATCCGGCGACTGTGGTCGCGACACATCTCAATCAGCTGATCGCGATGAACGCTGCGGAAATGTTCGGCCTCGATGAAGCCCGCAAGCTGCTTGACGCGCTGAAGGAAAATGCGCCGCAACTCGTCGACGGCCTGACGCCCGCGCTGATGAGCCTCGCGCAAATCTCCGCCGTGTGCCGTTCGCTGCTGATCGAAGGGATTGCGCTGAAGGACTTCCGCCGGATCTGCGAAGCGATGATCGACGCTGCAAGGCCCGATTATAGCCATGAACAACTGGTGGAGGCGGTGCGCCAGCGGATCGGGTCGCTGATCATTCAGGGGCTGGTTCCGGTGAAGATGCCGCTGCCGGTGATTACGCTGGACGGCGATCTGGAAGCGCTGCTGGCGCAGGCGGTGCGCCTTGCGGGCGACGCCAGGCATCCAATCGAACCCGCGCTCGCCAACCGCATCATCGAAGCGGTGACGTCCGCTGCCCGGCCGATCATGGGGCAGGCGCGGAACTTCGCGATCGTCACATCGCCAACGGCGCGCCGGGCGCTTGCACGACTTTTTAAGCCTCATCTGCCAGAAACGCCGGTGCTGTCCTTCCTCGAGATTCCCGACGGGAAGCCTGTGGAAGTGGTGGCCGTGGTGGGCGGTGAGCAGCAGCGGGCCATTCCGCGTCATGATCCGGTGTCGGGAACGACGCCGACCCGCGAACGAATCGCCTAAGGAGCGGCGCGTCGATGTATATGAAGAAGATTACGGCGGCCGATGCCAATACCTACGGCCGCAATGCGGGACCCATGGGCGCGGCGCAGCTTTCCAGGCAGTATATGCCGCTGGTGCGCAAGATCGCCTGGCACGTACATGGCCGGGTATCGAGCGCCATCGAGATCGAGGACCTGTTGCAGATCGGCATGCTGGCGCTGGTCGAGGCGGCGAACGGTTTCGAGGATCGCGGCCACGGCTTTGCGACCTATGCGCAGATGCGGGTGCGTGGGGCGATGATCGACCATCTGCGGCGGCATGCGACCTTGTGCCGCTCCGCCATGGCGACGCGCAAGAAGCTGGGCAAGGCGCGCGGCGAGCTGGAGCAGAAGCTGGGCCGTGTGCCTACCGAGGCGGAAATGTCCGTGCATCTGGAGATGGCGCCCGCCGACTACCGCGTCGCCGCCGACAGCGCCGAGATGGTGCAGCATACCAGCATGGACGAGGCTTATTCGGATCAGTCGATGTGGTTCGCGGATGTCGAGGATCGCGCTGACGAGGTACTGGAACGCGAGAGCCTGAAGAGAGCCATCGCGGCGGGCATCGGCAAGCTGCCGCAGCGCGAGGCAATGGTGCTCCAGCTCTATTTCGTCGAGGAGATGAACCTTGAGGAAATCGGGCTGACGCTGGACATCGGCGCGGCGCGCGTATGCCAGATCAAGAAGGCCGCGCTCGACAAGCTGCGGGACATGCTCAGCGACTGGGACTGAGCACGCCCGTTAAGCGTCGTTCGCCACGCTGAGCGGCGTGGTCCAGACCGATGTGGAACGGCCCACCGACAGACGGGTACGCAGCGGACGATAGCTGCTGAGCTGCCACCACGCCTTGGGCACGGCGAGCAAGCCGCGATCCTCCAGCATGCGTCCGAGATCCTTGCGCGCCGTCAGAGCAGCAAGCACGGGCGCGAGCAACAGGCCGAGAACGATCGGCATCAGCCACATCATCGTGATTCCGGAGAACAGCCCGCCGATCAGGATGATCACACCGAGCGCCACATGATAGCGGAAGGTGCGGAACGCATCGGCCATCGGAATGCCGTCGCAATCCCGCGTCTGGCCGTTCCAGGCGCTCTTGCGGCCGGACAGGATGCTGATGAGGTTGATGCTGTGCGTCAGCATCTGAATGGGCGCGGCAAGGATCGACAACGCCGTCTCGATGATAGCTCCGATCCATAGGCGCAGGGACCCGCCAAATGCCAAGCGGCGCTCCTCGTCCCGCAGAGTGAGCGCAATCGCCATGAGCTTCGGCCCGAACAGCAGGACAAGGGTGAGGGCGAGTAGCCCCCCCGACGGCAGCACCATGTTCGCGCGCCATGCACCGGCGAACTCTCCGCCGATCACTGTCAGTATCAGCGCCAGCCACATCGGCGATGTGACATAGGCCGAAGCCCCGACAAGCAACTGGAAGCGGCTGACAATGTGGAGGCCCGCGATCTTCGGGATCAGCGGGATATGCTGAATATTACCCTGGCACCAGCGCCGGTCGCGGATCGCAAGATCGGGCAGCGACGGCGGGAATTCCTCGAAACTGTCATCCGCCATCACCATCCGCACAGCCCAGCCGCGGCGGCGCAGTAGTGCGGCCTCGACCATGTCATGGCTCATGATGTGACCGCCAAAGGGGGCGGGGCCCTTAAGCTCCGGCAGACCGCAGCTCTCGGCGAATGCCTTGACGCGAATGATCGCGTTATGGCCCCAGAACGTCGCCTGCCGGTCCGACCACCAGATCGCGCCGATCGCGGACATCGGACCATAGAGGCGGCTCGCGAACTGCTGCCACCTGGCGAACAGAGTCTGCGCACCGACCACGGCGGGAATCGTCTGGACGAGCGCGACATTGGGTTCGCGGTCCATCTGTGCGGCAAGCTGGCTCATCGTCTTGCCGCTCATCACGCTGTCCGCGTCGAGGACGATCATATATTCATAGGCGCCGCCGAAGCGCCGCACCCATTCCGCGACATTACCTGGCTTGCGGCCGATATTCTGCGTACGGCGCCGATAGTAGACAGGACGCACGAAAGCGTCCCGCACAGCGGAATAGGCATCTTCCTCCGCCTTGCCATTCTCGGCGTTGGAATCGGAGAGGATGAAGAAATCGAACTGGTTGCAGCCGGGCAGCGTTTCGAGCGACCGCTCCATGATCGACAGGCGGCCGATGATCGTGAGGAAATCCTCATTGCATACGGGCAGCAGGATAGCGGCGCGGCCTTCCGGCACGCGAGTCGTCGATCGCTGGTAGCCGCGGCTGTTATGCACGTCACGCCACCAGATCAGGGCAAAACCAATGGCGCTGTTGGCGAAACCGAAAGCGATCCAGGCGAACAGGGGAATGGCGAGCGCGAGATAGGCAACTTCCCAAGCCGAAAATCCGCGCGGCTGCAGGGCGTCGGTCATCATGCCCACACCGAGCAGCGACGTCGCAATGGAGAGCACCAGAAGCACGAGCACGCGGGAGATACCCGGCGCGATCGGCGGTGCAGGTTGGGAGTGGGGCGGGGCTACCGAGAAGTTCTGCTCGGGCATGGCGAGCGGACTTTCCGGAGGCAGACTGGCTACAGACAAATCAGCGGCGCGCGCAACCGCGGCAGAGGCGCGCAGGCGCTTGTCGAACGCGCGGCTTGCGCCGTCCATGACATTGTCCATCGTGCGATCAATCCCTTTTGCCGTTCCTGACGTGCCGGTCGCTCTCCCCGTCCATGCCTTATGTTTACCATCTTCAACATAAATGAGGGATGTACAGGGAAGTTCCGTTACGCATTCAATGGATAATGCACCATTTCGGAGAGGGGCGTGTCGCCACGCCGTAATTGCGCGCGGATTTCTGCGCCGAGGCCAGCTTCAGGAACAAGGTCCAGCACTGCTCGCCAGCGTCCGGGCTGGCCCAGAATCGGGTAAGCCGCGGTTTTGATGATGCGCGCGCGTGTTGGTTCGGCTTGGATCTCGACTCCGGCCTTGTCTGCCGGGCCGCCGGAAAAATCGAGGACCAGGCGGATGCCTCCTCCTTCAAGGGCGCCGCGAAAGACGTTGGTCAGCGTCGATAAAGTCGAGGCGCTGGGGGGTGCGTCATCCTGCCAGTCAAGTCGATAGGACAAATCCATTCGCTTGCCCGGCGTTACGGATGTGGCGGGGACCCAATAAGCCGCGACATTGTCGGTATATTCGCTGTCGGTCGGGAACTCGTAAAGTCGTACGACGCCTTTGCCCAATGGCTGGCGTGGGGTGGCGAAGAGGGTAGGGCGTCGCTCATAGAACACGCCGTCGTCCTGATAGTGATCGAAATCCCGGTCGCGCTGGAGCAGGCCGAAGCCACGGGCATTCGGCTCCGTGAAACTGCTTATGTGCGGTGCCTCCGGGTTGATGAGCGGCCGCGCCTGCCCTTCACCATTGGCGGAACGCACGAGCAGCGTATCGGAGTCGTGGATCTCAGGACGCCAGTCGGTCGCCAATTTGCGGTGCGCCTGATCGTACCAGAACATGCTGGTCATCGGCATCGTCCCGAGTTCTGCAATGGCACGACGGGGAAAGAGCGCCGCGTCGATGTCCTGATGCACGCCTTTCGCGTCGATGCTGTTGCGCAGCCGATAGGCTCCGGTGATGCCCGGCCCATCGAGCAGTGCGTATACGGTCAGCGCATCCGGCCCGTCATGCTGCAGCCAGAAATGCGTGAAGCGGGGGAATTCCTCCTTGCCCGAACTGGTGTCGATCGTGATCGCGCGCGCGGACAGGCCATATTGCTTGCGCGCTCCCGAGGCGCGAAAGTAGCTCGCGCCCATGAACACGAGCCAGTCGGCATCGCGGGCTTTCGTCATCACACGGAACCCGGCAAATCCTGCGTCCGGGCCGAGCGCCCTTACCGGGCTGTCGGCGGGCATGTCGAAGAAAGCGGTGTCGTAGGCGAGTGGCGATGCTCGACCATTTTCCACGAGATGGAGGAACACCGGCTGGTTGGAGAATTGGCTGAGAGGAAAGAGACGCACGCCCGTCGAGTCATTCCTGTCGTTCCAGATCGTGCGCTCGTCGCGAAACTGGACCTTGTGCAAAGCGTCATAGTTGACGGCTTTCGCGCCGGGATGCGGCGAGACTTCCCTGTAGGGCGTGCGGGCCAGAGCCTTGGCGCGAGTGACGAGTGTCTGCCAGTCGAAGCGCTCCGAAATGTTCGCGGGGTGCTGGCCTTTCGCGCTGCCTGCCATCAACAGTGCCGCGCCGGAGGCCGCCACTACTTCACGTCGGTTCCAATGTGTCATCCTACGCTACATGGGCGACGATGCTCGATTATCAAGCGAAACAACCGGCCGACAAGATGAAGCGCCGCAATAACGAGGAAACCCTCGCCCGGGGGGACGAGGGTTTCGGGTGATCCTTGATCGAAAGTTGGACCCCCGGCCTGGTGGGGACCGTTAGACGCCGGGGGCCTATTGACCGGCGCGATGGACCAGGACCGCGCCGCTCAATTCAGGGTGCTTGGTCCAATCAGCGGATCAGGCTGAGGACGTTCTGCTGTGCCTGGTTCGCCTGGGCGAGCATAGCAGTCGATGCCTGCGAGAGGATCTGCTGCTTGGCAAGCGCGGTGGTTTCGGCCGAGAAGTCGGCGTCTTCGATCCGCGAACGCGCTTCGGTCAGGTTGGCGACCGTCGAGTCCAGGTTGGAAATCGTCGCTTCCAGACGGTTCTGAACACCACCAAGGTTGGCACGACCTTCGGAGATCATGGCCAGCGCGCCCTTGGACGCGGCGGTAGCGGCAAGTTCCGGTGCCGTCGGAGCGAGAGGGTTGGCATAAGCCGCGACCGCTGCGCCCGTTCCATCGATCAGGCCCAGTGCGAGTGTCGCATTGGCCGCAGTCGAGAGGTCAAGCGTCGAAAGGTTGAGGCCAACCAGGCTCATGTCAGCGACCTTGAACGAAACCGTGTCGGTTGCGCCAGTGCCGGTCTGCAGCTGGAAGCTGCCGCTGCTCAGCGTGTTGCCGTTGAACTTGGTGGTGGCGCCGATGTTGGTGATCTGCGCGGTCAGGGCGTCGGTTTCAGCCTTGATGCCGGTGCGGTTGGCGTTGCTGATGGTGCCGTTGGCGCTCTGCACGGCCAGTTCACGGATACGCTGAACGATGTTGGCGATTTCGCCGAGGGCGCCTTCTGCGGTCTGCGTCAGCGAAATGCCGTCCTGGGCATTGCGAGAAGCCTGAGCCAGACCGCGAATGTCGGCGGTCATCTTGGAGGAGATTGCGAGGCCGGCTGCGTCGTCCTTGGCGCTGTTGATGCGCTTGCCGGTGGAGAGGCGCTCCAGGGCCTGCTGCAGGCCGGCATCAGCCTTAGAAGAAGCATTGGCGGCGCGAAGCGCTGCGACGTTGGTTCCGATAACGGTCATGATAAGTTCCCTTTCAATCAGGTCGCCTGCCGATGACGGTCGCGGCCTCGAAAGCTATAACGGCGGGGTTGTCTGGACCTTTATGCGGACATGTCGTTTTTTTCGACTTTCTGGTTAATCCTCTGATCACGCAGGAAATTAAACAGATAGATCGCTCCAGGCCCTGCTGGAACGAGGAAACCCTCGTCCGGGGGGACGAGGGTTTCGGATGATCCTTGATCGAAAGTTGGACCCCCGGCTTGGTGGGGACCGTTAAATGCCGGGGGCCTATCGACCGACGCGGTGGACCAAGACCGCGTCGCTCAATTCAGAGTGCTTGGTCCGATTAACGGATCAGGCTGAGGACGTTCTGCTGTGCCTGGTTGGCCTGGGCGAGCATTGCAGTCGATGCCTGCGACAGGATCTGCTGCTTTGCGAGGGCGGTGGTTTCGGCCGAGAAGTCGGCGTCTTCGATCCGCGAGCGAGCTTCGGTCAGGTTGGTGACCGTCGAGTCCAGGTTGGAGATCGTCGCTTCCAGACGGTTCTGCACACCACCAAGGTTGGCACGTGCCTTGGAAACCACTGCCAGCGAACCAAGGCCGGCAGGCGTGTTGGTGGCGCCCGTCGGGTCCGTGCCGTCGATCAGCGTAAGCGCTGCGGTTGCACCAGCGGCCGTCGAAAGGTCGAGTGCGCCAAGGTTCAGGCCAGCAAGGCTCATGTCGCCGACCGTAAAGGATACGGTATCCGTAGCGCCGGTGCCGGTCTGCAGCTGGAAGCTGCCGCCGCTCAGCGTGTTGCCGTTGAATTTGGTGGTGGTGGCGATGTTGGTGATCTGTGCGGTCAGCGCGTCGGATTCAGCTTTGATGCCGGTGCGGTTGGCGTTGCTGATGGTGCCGTTGGCGCTCTGCACGGCCAGTTCGCGGATACGCTGAACGATGTTGGCGATTTCGCCGAGGGCGCCTTCAGCCGTCTGCGTCAGCGAAATGCCGTCCTGAGCATTGCGCGAAGCTTGAGCCAAGCCGCGAATGTCTGCGGTCATTTTGGACGAGATGGCAAGGCCAGCTGCGTCGTCCTTGGCGCTGTTGATGCGCTTGCCGGTCGACAGGCGCTCCAGAGCCTGCTGCAGGCCGGCATCAGCCTTCGAAGCTGCATTTGCAGCGCGCAGTGCCGATACGTTGGTTCCGATAACGGTCATGATAACTTCCCTTTTCCCGAATTACTCAGGTCGCCTGCCCAATGTCGGTTGCGGCCTCGAAATGGTATAACGGCAGGCGGCAAACGGCCTTTAGGAATGGCGGCAATAAAATTCCGCTTCTCTATAAAGTGCTGTAAATAGTGGGAAGTCTGGCCGTTTTCCCGGCAGTTTATTGCCGGTCTTCCGTTATCTGACCGCTTAGGAGTTGCTTGAGAGGCGCCTCTTTGCCGCAACCCGGAAGATTCTTGCCGCTTTCCGGCAAACCTTTCCGCTTGTTAACCATATCATAAGGTCTGGAAGGCAAATTGGGCTCATCGAAAGAGATGGTGCGGCACGGGGGTGCCAAGCCATCGCACATGGGGACCTTATTGCATGTCGGCACTGGACATGAGCCTTGGCGTTTGCACGCTTCTTCCGGGATTACCGGTCTGGCTCGACAACGCCTTTTATACCGTCACGCAGGTGGACGCCGCATCTCCCCGCGAAAAGGGTGCAGGCCGCATACTGCTGTCGAGCGAAATCGCCCATGCCACGCACCGCGACATATTGATCGATGTACGTGACGGCGCGCCGCTATATCAGCCTGCCGCTTCCGGCATGCCTGCTCGCATCGGCTTTGCTCTTGAAGACATGGGCCTTGCCATGGCGCTGATCGCCGAACTGGCCCGCCCCACCGGGATGCCTGCCGTCGGCGATGTCGGCAGCGCCAAGCTGATGCGCCTCGCCACCCGCATGGCCCGCAGCGACGCGACCGTCTTGGTGCAGGGCGACACCGGAACCGGCAAGGAAGGCATGGCGCGCTTCCTCCACGCACACAGCGCCCGCGCCGACAAGGACTTCATTGCCGTCAATTGCGCCGCGCTTCCCGAAACCATGATGGAAGCGATGCTGTTCGGGCACCGCAAGGGCAGCTTCACCGGCGCCGCCGCCGCTTCGGACGGTCTGTTCCTCGCGGCCGATGGCGGCACGCTCTTCCTCGACGAGATCGCCGAACTGCCGTTGGCGTTGCAGGCAAAGCTGCTTCGGGCATTGCAGGAAGGCGAGATACTCCCGGTCGGCGCGACGCATCCGGTGCCCGTCAACGTCCGCGTGATTGCCGCCTGCAACCGCGACCTTGCCGCCGAGTGCGAGATGGGCCGCTTCCGGAACGATCTCTACTGGCGCTTGAACGTCATGCCGCTGGAATTGCAGCCGCTGTCGGTCCGCCGCAACGACATCACCGCCATCGCTGCCGCTCTGTTGCTGCGCCAGCACAAGCAGATGGCGCAGCTTGGCGCGACCGATGCTTTCCCCTGGCCCACGCCGCAGGCAGTCGACAAGCTGAAGGCGCATAGCTGGCCGGGCAATGCTCGCGAACTCGGCAATGTACTCCAGCGCGCCATGGTGCTGCGCGAAGGTGAGCGGATCGAAGCCGATGACCTCCACATCACTGGCGCAGTCTCGCAGGAAACGCTGAAGGCCCGCGCCGAAACCACTTCGCCGGTCCGCCTTCAGGAAGTCGCGCGCATGTCGAAGATCGACGCGATCCGGGTAGCCCTGCGCGAAACTGACGGGCATCGCGCAATGGCCGCGCGCAAGCTCGGCATCTCCGAACGCACGCTGCGCTATCGGCTCGCCGAGATGCGCGAGCTGGCCGCGGCATAAGGGGAGGCTGAGCGATGAGCGGCATATCCACTGACGGCGTGATGGCGATACGCAACGCCATCCTCCAGAAGAACACGGCACTGCGCGATGTCACGGCTCCGCAGACCGGCGGTGCAGGTGGCATTGGTGGCGCGGGTGGCACGAAGCCCGGCGACTTTACCGATGCGCTGAAATCCGCGCTGCAACAGGTCGACGGGCTCCAGAACAAAGCTGGCGAGGCCGCCTCTGCGTTCGAAAGCGGCCAGACCACCGATATCGCTGCGGTCATGCTGGCCAAGCAGCAGGCCTCCATTGGCTTTGAAGCGACGCTTCAGGTCCGCAACAAACTCCTGTCCGCCTATAAGGACATCATGAGCATGCCGGTATAAACCATGAGCGACGCAAACCTCACACTCGAACGCGCATCAGGCGCGTCTTCCGGCCTCCCGGCTTTGTCCGGCGGGGGTATTGCAGGTGGCGGGCTGGACGCAGTCCGTGCCCGCTTCTCCGGCTTCATGGGACAGGCGGCGATACAACGCAGTCTGCCGATGCTCGGGCTGTTGCTGGTGATGGCGATCGCAGGGGCCGCATGGCTTGCATTGCGCGAGCCGCCGCAGCGCGACCTGTTCCGGGGCCTCCCCGACAGCGACAAGGCGGCGATCAGCGAAGTGCTCGACAAGAACGCCATCTCCTATGACTTCGACAGCAGCGGCGCGCTGACAGTCGGCGAAGACGACTACTTCAAGGCGAAGATGATGCTTGCGTCCGAAGGGTTGCCGAAGAGCGCGCCCGATGGCAACAGCATGATCGACGGCCTGCCCATGGGCGCAAGCCGCGCTGTCGAAGGCGAGAAGTTACGCTCTGCCCGCGAAATGGATCTGGCGCGCACGATCGAAGCGATTGACTCCGTGCAGAGCGCGCGCGTGCATCTCGCGGTCGAACCGCCCAGCATCTTCCTGCGTGACCGCGTGAAACCCGCTGCATCGGTGATGCTGCGCCTCGCCAATGGTCGTCGCCTGAGTGACGGGCAGGTGCAGGCCATCGTGCATCTGGTCGCCTCGTCCGTGCCGCAGCTTTCACCCGACGACATTTCCGTCGTGGACCAGAATGGCCGCCTGATGTCCGACAATGGCGGCGACGGTTCCTCCGACAAGCAGATCGAAGTCCAGACGAAGATCGAGGAACGCTATCGCCAGGCAGTCGTCGCCCTGCTGACGCCGATCCTCGGAGCGGACAAATTCTCCGCCGAAGTCCATGCCGACGTCAATTTCTCAGAGCGTCAGGCGACCCGCGAAACCTATCCGCAGGATGAAGCACGCCTCCGCACCGAACAGGGAAGCTGGCAGGCAGACAAGGATGGCAAGACCGGCGAAGCGACCGGTATCCCCGGCGCCCTGTCCGATCAGGCGCTGCCGCCTGCCACCGCGACGCCGACGCCGACTGTCGGCCCGGCTGCGGCTGGCACTGCGGCCACAACGCCCGGAACGCCAGCCGATCCGGCCATGAAGACCGCCGAGACCTTCAACCGCAGCTTTGAGCTTGGCCGCGAAGTCTCCGTGACCCGCGACGCTGTAGGCACCGTGAAGCGCGTCTCCGTCGCCGTTGCGCTGGACACCGACGCCAAGGGCAAGCCGCGTTCCAAGGAAGAAATCGCCGCCCTTGAAGCACTGGTGAAGGGCGCAGTCGGCTTCGATCAGACACGCGGCGACACCGTGGCACTGTCCTCACGCGGCTTCGTCAAGGAAACCGTCGAGGAAGCGCCCTGGTACGACGCAAGCTGGGTCTCGATGCTCACGCGCAATCTTTCCGCGCTGGCCGTGGTGCTGGTCCTGATCCTGGGCATCGGCCGTCCGCTGATGAAGCGCCGCGCCGCTGCGAAGGAAGAGGCCGTCGCCCAGAACGCCGTGGCTGGCCAGAAGCTCGGCAAGGAAATCGCCAGCGAACTGACGCGCACCGCACAAGTCGATCCGGCCCGTCCGATCACGCTCGACATGATCTCATCCACGCCGGACTACGCCCAGCGCGCCAGCCTCATCAAGAATTTCGTCAAGCAGGACCCGGATCGCGCCGCGCTGGTCGTCCGTGACCTGCTGAAGGAAGGGAAGAAGGAAAATGCCTGACGCCCTCACTGAAACGCGCCTGAAAGGGAGCGCAGCGGCAGCCGTATTGCTGATGCTGTTCGACGAAGACGAAGCCGCGCAGATCCTCTCGCGCCTCGAACCCGAAGAAGTGCGCCAGCTTGGCTACGCCATGTATGACGTCGCGGATGTCGAGATCGACGAAGTGAACGAGGCACTCGACCATTTCGTCAACAAGGCGAAGAAGCGCACCACCGTCGGCTATGGTGCGAGCCAGCATATCCGCGGCGCAATGACCAAGGCTCTGGGGCCGGAGCGTGCCGACAACATGCTTGCGCGGATCACCCCGCCGACGCGCTCGACCAAGCTTGCCATGCTGAAATGGCTGGAGGCGAAGGAAATCGCCGCATTGATCGAAGCGGAGCATCCGCAGATCATGGCCATCGTGCTCGCCCATCTGGAGCACAGCGTCGCCGCAGACGTCCTTCAGTTGCTGCCCGCCGAATTCCAGGAGGAAGTCATTTATCGCGTGGCGACTCTCGGCCCCGTCAGCATCGAAGCGCTGGACGATCTGGAGCAGTTGCTGATGCGCGGATCGCCTTCGAACAAGCCGGGCAACAGCTCGCAGCGTGGCGGCACGCTCGAAGCGGCGGCGATCATGAACAACGTCCGCAAGGACAACGAAGTACGCATCATCAAGGCGCTCGCCAAGCGCGACAAGATGGTCGCGCAGTCGATCGAGGAGGAGATGTTCGTCTTCGACAACCTGATCGACATGGACGACAAGAACCTGGGCGCGCTGATGCGGACCATCGACAACGACGTGCTGGTCGTGGCGCTGAAGGGCGCGAACGACATGCTGCGCGGCCGTATCTTCGGCTGCATGTCGGCACGCGCGGCCTCGTCCATCGCGGACGAACTGGCGGAACGCGGCCCGATGCGCCTGGCCGATGTGATCGAGGCGCAGAAGCTGATCATCGCCACGGCGCGCCGGATGGCGGACGCGGGCACCATCATGCTGACCGGCAAGGGGAACGATTTTGTCTAGTTTCTGGCGAGGCGAAATCGGCTCCGACGCGGTTTCAGTGGGGATCGGCGACATTGGCGGCGTCATTGCGCAACCCCGCGGAGGCTTTCGCGCCTACTACAGCGACCGGCAGGACGCCCAGCCTCGTGGCATTCACCCCGCACGCCGGGCATCGGATCGCGAGCCGCAGGAAGACCCGCTGGAGCAGGCCCGCATCGAAGCCTTCACAATGGGCTATGAGGAAGGCTGCCGCGTCACGCAGGAAGCCATTACCATCGATCAGGACGCCTGCCAGCGCCTTGCCGATGCACTGGAGCAGCTTGCTCCTGCATCGAGCGGGACGCTTTCGACCATCCTCTCCGCCGCCGTGATCCGGCTGGTAGGGCAGATTGTCGGTGAAGTGGAGGTCGATACGGCACTGTTGCTAGAGCGGTGTCAGACAGTCGCGGGCTTCATCGAGGAGAGCGACACGCGGCAGGCGTTGCATGTGCATCCCGAAGACCTCGCGCTGATCGAAGGCTCCGACATCGGTGTGCCGCTGGTGGCCGACACAGGATTGCGGCGCGGATCGGTGCGGCTGGATACGGCGGATGGCTGGATCGAGGATGGCCCGGACGTGCGCCTCTCGCGGCTGAAAGCCATGCTGGACGATATGGAAGGCAAATTGTGATTCAGGCTGCATTGCGTCAGGCGGAAACGCTGTTCGAACATCTGCAGGTGCAGAACAAGGCGCCGCGCCATGTGGGGCGGCTGGTGAGCCATGATGCGGGCATGCTGGAAGTCACAGGCTTCCGCCGCCCCATTGGCGCAGGCGCGCGGCTGACGGCGAGTGATGGCACCACGGCGCGGGCCGAAGTGGTGGGGTTTCGCGGGAACAAGACATTGCTGGTGCCGCTGGAAAGCGATGCGCCGCTGGAAAACGGCGCACGGGTGGAACCTGACAGCGCGGCGAACATGGTTCAGGTCGGCGAAGGGCTGATCGGGCGCGTGATCGACGCGATGGGTCAGCCGCTCGACCGCAAGGGGCCGATCATCGCAGGCGGCATCTGGCCGCTGAACGGCGTGCGCGGCAACGTGCTGGACCGTGGCCGCGTCACCGAGCCATTCGACCTGGGCGTGCGTGCCGTCAACGCGCTGCTGACGGCCGGGCGCGGGCAGCGGATCGCCATCATCGCAGGCTCCGGCGTCGGTAAATCCGTGCTGATGGGGCAGATGATCGCAGGCGCGGAAGCCGACATCGTTGTCGCAGGCCTGATCGGCGAGCGTGGCCGCGAAGTCGCCGACTTCCTAGAAACCAAACTCTCCGGCGGCATGATGCGCAAAAGCGTCGTCGTCGCCGTTCCCGCCGATCATCCTCCGGTGCTGCGCCTGCGAGCGGCGGCGCGGGCGACGGCGATCGCCGAATATTTCCGGGCGCGCGGCAAGAAAGTGCTGCTCCTGATCGACAGCCTGACGCGCTGTGCCCATGCGCAGCGCGAGATCGGGCTGGCGCTGGGCGAACCGCCCGCGATGAAGGGCTATCCGCCTTCGGCCCTCGCGCTGATCCCGAAGCTGGTCGAGCGGGCCGGGGTGGACGTTCGCACGGGCGGCTCGATCACGGCACTCTATACCGTGCTGGCCGATGGCGACGACACCGACGATCCCATCGTGGACGCCGCGCGCGCCATCGTGGACGGACATTTCGTGCTGTCGCGGCACCTCTCCGAACAGGCGATCTTCCCGGCCATCGACATCGGCAAGTCGCTCTCGCGCGTCATGGCCGATGTGGTGGATGACGAACATCTGGCGGCGGCGGCTGCCTATCGGAGGTTGTGGGCGGCTTATGAGGAAAATCGCGACCTTATCCTCATGGGTGCCTATCGCCCCGGCAACGATCCGATCATCGACGAGGCCGTCGCCCGGCGGCAGGAAGTGCTCGATTTCCTGCGGCAGGACGTGAAGAGCCGCATCGACCTGGATAGCAGCGCCGCCGCGCTGGTCGCAGAGTTCGGCGCATGAAGGGCCTGCTTGCCCGCCGCCATCGCGTATTGCGCGCCCGCCATGTCCAACACGCGCTGGCCGTGGCGGAGACCGTTCGCGCGCAGGACGAAGCCAACAGCATCGCCCGCAATGCCGAACGCGTCACGCGTGTACGCGAGCAATTGTTCGAGGCTGATCCGCAATCCAGCGGTGCGTCCTTCGCCGCCTATCGCGAACTTGCGGAGCGGCTGGAGCGGGCAGGGCGGCAACTGGATGGCGCGCTCTACGACGCCAATCGCAAGGTCGAGGAAAAGCAAGGCAAGCGCGTTGAAGCGACGCGTGAGAAGGAAATTGCCGTGCGCCTGAAGGATCAGGCCCGCGCATTGATGGCGGAACGGCTGGAGGCGCGCCTCGCCGCGCTGCCCCGCTATCGCAAGGTTCAGAGGGCGGAAGGATGAACCCGATCATGGGGAAGCTCAACAGCGGCGTGATGCAATTGCTGGCCTCGTCCGCCGCTATCGCGAAGCCGGGGGAAACTGCGGCGATAGCGGGTGACGCGGTGCTTCCGTTCGCTGCTTTGCTATCGCAAATGGCGGGCGAAGTTGAGGGTAAATCCGTAGCGGTGTCGCGCGCCGACACGACGCGCAACCCGAGCCCGGCAGACGGTGTGACGCTGGCCGAACTGCTGGAAAAGACGGTTCCGAAAGCCGAAAATGTGCCCGAAGCTGAGGCATCCGCCGAAATGCCTTCGCCGCAAGTGCCTGCTGCCGCGTCACCCGTGAAGGTTGTGCCGCGTATCGTGGCCGTTAAGCCGGCAAAAATAGCAGAGGCGGCAAGTGTCGCAGCCAAGCCTGACGCTGCACCGGAGGAAGATAGTGTGGCCGCGGCCTCGCCCCCCAAGCGAAAAGCGTTGGATGATGTGGAGAGTGAAGTTGCCTCTTCACCAGCCCCTCAACCTATGGAAAGCGCGCCTATTCTCGCGACACAGGGCATTGCGGATGTGATGCCGGCGAAAGCTGACGCTATCGGGCAAAGCGCGACCCGTGAGATGAAGGGCGCGCCCCCAATCTCCGCATCCCGTCCAGTCATGGTGCCACGCCCATCCGCAAATTCAGTGTCCAACATGGCGGCTACGGGTCCCGGTGAAACGCCGCCCATGGCCCGTCAGATCGAAGCGGCAATTGCCTTCGTAACCGAGCGCCCACGCCAGCCGAACATGACGGGCGATACAGCCGCTAGCCCTTCGCCGGAAGTAGAGGCTTTCCACATCGGGGCAGTTCGCCGCCAGAAGCAGGAGAGCATGGCACTCTCCGACGCCATGTCTCGACTGAAGCAATCGGCTTCGGCAGTCATCCCCGACGCGAAGGTGCCGGATACTCGCGCGCAGATATCCATGGCAGCGCCTCTGCCCGAAAGGGCGAAGGCTGCGGATGTTGCGCCTGACAATCTGTCCGCCGCCGCGCCACAGGTGCAACCTGCAGCGACTGCTACGCAAACTCACGTTTTGCTCGGCACGCCCGCCGCCGATCTCTCCGCCTCGCTCGGCCAGCAGGTCATCGACATGGGCTCTGGCGGGCAATGGATCGACGGGCTCGCCCGCGAGATCGCGGCGCTCAGCAAGGGTGAGGGGCATGGCAGCTTCCGCCTGTCGCCCGAGCATCTTGGCCCCATGCGCGTCGATATCCGGCCCGGAGAGCAAGGCTCCAACGTCACGCTGACGGTCGAAACGAAAGCAGCCGAAACGATGCTGATGCAGGACCGCAACATCCTGAAGGCCGATGCGCAGCTTGCCGCGGTGAAGATCGGCGACGTGACCGTGGAACGGGTCCCGCACGTGCATGAGCCTTCCCCGTCCGACACCGCCACAGGCCAGGGCACCGGAGGGCAGCCACAGTCTCAGACGCAGACCTCTTCGCAAGGCCAATCCGGGCAGAATCCCGGCAATGCCGCTCTTTCGCAGGGGCAGTCACAGCAAAATGGCAATCACGGCGGTAACCGTAAAGTTTCTGCCGACCCCGCCGTATCTAGTCAGGCGGAGCCACGCGATGCGGGGAGCGGCGATATGCCCGACTCCAGCCGCCGCGCGCGCTACGCCTGATCGCCCACGCGCAGGCGGACAGGGACCAGAAATGCACATGATTGCGACGAACAAGGGGACTGACCAATGAGTGACGACGCCAAGCCGAAAAAGGCGAAGGGCAAGGGAAAGTTGTTCATCCTGCTCGGCGTGGTCGCGTTGCTGGGCGCTGGCGGCACGGCCGGAGGGCTCTACGCCGCGGGTTTCTTCTCGCATGAGGAAACTGGCCCCAAGATCGATCCCAACAAGCCGGTGCTGGTGCTGAAGGGCGAAAACCCCGAAGACATCGCCGCAGCTCATGCCGCGCCTGAGGGCGAGCATGGCGGCGAGGACAGCGTCGCCGCTTCGGCAGGACATTCGGCGCCCGGCAAGGGCCATGGGTCAGTGGCGGACAAGGGCATAGACTTGCCGACGCCTGCCGATCCTTCGAAATATCAGGCGACCTATTTCCAGGTACAGGCACCCTTCACGTCCAACATGGCGGACAGCGACAGCTTCGCCCAGATCGGCCTTGCAGTCAGTACCTATTACGATGCGCGGGTCATCCAGGCGATGACGACTCATGAGATGGCGATCCGTTCGGCAGTGCTCCTCATGCTGGCGCAGCAGGACCAGATGGCGCTGGAAACGCCGCAGGGTAAGGAAATGCTTCAGAAGAAATTAAAGAGCATTATCAACGATGTGCTGAAACAGAAAACCGGCTATGGCGGCATTGATAACGTTTATTTTACCAATTTCGTTATTCAATAGGGCTGTCGATACCGGGTCAGTTCCCTTGGTGTCGGCCAGGGGACTGACGCATAATGGACGACGTTCAATCTTTCGCATTCGGCAAGGGCGATGCCCAGGCGCCCGTGATGCTGTCGGGCCTCGACCGGCTGGGCGAAAAGCTCGGTCGGCGATTGCGCGGCGTGCTGGAGCCCCTTGTCGGATCACGCCCTGACGTCGAGGTGCAGCCGGTCGCGGTCACGGACTTCAGCAACTGGGCGCAGGACGTGCCCCGCTCCTCCAGCATGAGCATCTACCGCGCGCTGCCGTTGAAGGGCAACATGCTGATGCGCCTGGACGCCGGCATGATATCGACGCTAGTGGACTGCTTTTATGGCGGCGTCAGCAATCGCACGATGCCTGCCCGCGCGGAGTTCACCCCCACCGAAGATCGCCTGATCGCGCGCCTCTCTCAGGCGATCACCGAACAACTGGCGGCATGCTGGCAGGATGTGCTGCCGCTCGATATCGCTCTTGCCACGCGCGAAGTCGGCGTGGGTTTCGCTTGCGCCTTTCCCGCGACGGAGCAGATGGTCGTGCAGCGCTTCACCATCTGCCTGATCCGCAACGAGGAATGGCCGATCGACATCGTGTTTCCGCTGGCCGCCCTGCGCGCCGTGGACGCGCTCACGGGATCGAAGGTGCATGACGATCATGTCGTCACCGACGCCATATGGCAGTCCCGCATGGAGCGCCAGATGGCGAACATCCGCTTGCCCGCCCGCACCGTGCTGGCGCGCCCGAGCCTGTCGCTGACGGAGCTGGTGCAGCTTCAGCCCGGCGACGTCATTCCCGTGCATATCAACCGCAACCTGCCCTTGATCGTGGGCGACCGCATCATTGCCCAGGGCTCCATAGGCGAGCAGGACGGGCGTGCGGCGTTCATGATCGAAAAGATGAATTGAGGACCAACAGATGAGTGACATGAGCGAAGCCCCCCGGATCGATAACGCCGTCGCGGCCTTTGGCGCGCGCTATGCCGATAACCGTCAGTTCCGGCTGCTGGCCGACATTCCCGTGCGCCTGTCGGTGGAGGTGGGCTCCACTTCACTGAAACTGGCCGAAGTCATGGACCTTGCCGAAGGCAGCATCGTCGAACTGGACCGTCAGGCCGATGAATTGCTTGACATTATGGTTAATGGTGCGCTGATCGCCAAGGGCGAAGTGGTGACGGTCAATGGGCGTTATGGCATCCGGATCGTCGAAGTCGCCAACACCGAAACGCGGATGGCCGGCGTCGAACGACGCGGCTGACCGCTGATCGGTCGGTTGATCGGGGGCGCGGGAATAGATGTTTGATTATATCGTCAGGCTGCTGATCATGGTGCCGCTCGTCGGCGGCATGGCGTTCGGCGCATTGTGGCTCTGGAAGAAATATCAGCCGGGCATGATCGGCGGATCGGGCGAACGCGCCTTGAAGATCGTGGAAGCCTTGCCGATGGGCACCTTCGGCAAGCTCGCCATTGTCGAGTTCGACGGACAGCGGTTGCTGATCGCAATCACGCGCGGGCGGATCGAGAAGCTGGCTGAGGGCAAGGCCGTGCCTGCGAGTCTATCGGGTGCGGGCGCGGCCGGGAGTGTTGGGCGTGTTCGTTAAGAACCTCTACCCATTCGCCCTGAGCTTGTCGAAGCCTGTCCTGAGCGCCTGCCGCAGGCGGGCAGTCGAAGGGGGGCAAGCTGAGCCGCAGGCGAAGCACACTTCACTTCGTTCAGTGGATGGCTTCGACAGGCTCAGCCCGAACGGAACTGGAACGGGAGCCCTGTCGCGAGGGGTGGTGCTTCTCCTGCTGTCGCTACTTTTAACCTTCCTCCTCATCGACCCTGCTTTCGCTCAAAGCGCCCCAGCCGCACCCGCAGGCCCTGCCGCCGCATCCGGCGCTCTCTCCCGCGCGATGAGCCAAGTGTCGGGCGATGGCCGCCCTCTCTCGCTGTCGCTGCAAATCCTGATCCTCATGAGCCTGCTGACGGTGCTGCCGTCGCTGGTGCTGATGATGACCAGCTTCACGCGCATCATCATCGTGCTGTCGCTGCTGCGGCAGGCTCTGGGCCTGCAGCAGACGCCGCCCAACCAGGTGCTGGTCGGCCTCGCGCTCTTCCTCTCGCTGTTCGTGATGCGCCCCGCCATCGACCAGATCAACGCGCAGGCCTACAGCCCCTATGGCAGCGGCCAGATTTCCATCGAGGAGGCGGTGGGCCGCGGCGGCAAGGTGCTGCACAATTTCATGGCTAAGCAGACGCGCGAGAGCGACCTGAAGCTCTTCTCCGGCCTCGCCGAAGCGCCGCAGTATCGCACGGTGGCGGATGTGCCGTTCACGATCCTGCTCCCGGCCTTCGTCACCAGCGAGTTGAAGACGGCGTTCCAGATCGGCTTCATGATCTTCCTGCCGTTCCTCATCATCGACCTCGTGGTCGCCTCGACATTGATGGCGCTCGGCATGATGATGCTGTCGCCGACAATCATCTCCATGCCCTTCAAGCTGCTGCTGTTCGTGCTGGTGGACGGCTGGGCGCTGACGATGGGGTCGCTGGCGGGGTCCTTCGCGACGTGACGTGCCATGGATAACGCGGATTTCTTCATGGGGCTGGCGCAGCAGGCGCTCTGGATCACGGCTTTGGCCGCTGGTCCCATTTTGCTGCCTGCGCTGATCGGCGGCGTCATCATCGGCATGATCCAGGCGGCGACCTCGATCAACGAGCAGACGGTCAGCTTCGTGCCCAAGCTCATCATCGTCATGGCGACGCTGGCGCTGTTCGGCGGTTCGATCCTGCTGCTGATCGCGGACTTCACGCGCGAGATTTTCGAGCGCATCCCGGACGTGCTGCGGTGATTGCGCCGGGCTTCGTCGGCGTCGAGGCGCAGCTATGGCTGTGGCTGATCGCGATGATCCGGCCCGGTGCGGCGTTTCTGGCCGCGCCCATCTTCGGCGCCAATTCGGTGCCGGTTCAATTGCGCCTGATCCTGAGCCTCGCGCTCGGCATCGCCGCGCTTAATACGGTGACGATCACGCTGCCTCCGGGCGGCATTGCGAGTTTCGGCGGAATGTCGATGGTCGTCGGTGAAGTGCTGGCTGGCCTCGCCATGGGGTTCGCTCTGCAGATCGGCTATGCGGCGGCGTTCGTCGCGGGCGAGACGATCGGCAACACCATGGGGCTAGGCTTCGCCGCGATGGTCGATCCGCAGTCGGGGCAGTCGACGCAGGCGATCGGGCAATATCTCTCCATCCTCGCTACCTTCATCCTGCTGTCGATGGACGGGCATCTGATGCTCATCAGCTACGTCGTGCAAAGCTATCAGGCGCTGCCTCCGGGTGGTCCGATGCTGTCGGGGGATGCGGCGTATAACCTCGTCATGTTCGGCGGCACATTGCTGGGGGCGGGGCTGACCGTCGCGCTGCCAGTGGGCTTCGCGCTGGTACTGGTGCAGTTGGTGATGGGAATGTTGGCGCGGTCCGCGCCTTCGCTGAACCTGTTCTCGGTCGGCCTGCCCGTCACATTGCTGTTCGGCCTCATCTTGATGGCGATGGCCGCGCCGATCATGGGGCAGGGGATTTCGGCATCCCTGCGCGCAGGCCTTGAACAGGCCGAAGCCATAGCGACGAGACGCTAGGGCCATGTCGCAGAACCCCACCGGCGGCGGCGAAAAGACCGAGAAACCAACCCCGAAGAAACTCGCCGACGCGGTCAAGAAGGGCGACATCCTCCAGTCGCGCGAACTTGGCACGGCGATGGTGGTGATGGCGGGTGTCGGCTGCATGGCGGTCACTGGTCCGATGCTGTTTGCGGCCATGGGCGACATGCTGCGCCGGGGCCTGCGCTTCGACCGGGCCGATGTCATGGATTTTTCGCCCGCCGAGCGCGGCTATGCCCTGTTGCAGAGTATTGCCTTCCCCGTGGCCGCGATCCTGCTGGCGACGGTCGTAGCGGCCATCGCCGCGCCTGCCATCCTCGGGTCTCTGGGCTTCCGGGCGGAAGCCTTCGCGCCCAAGGCATCCAAGCTCAATCCGATGAGCGGCCTCAAGCGCATCTTCGGGCCGCAGGGTTTGACGGAACTGCTGAAATCCATCGCCAAGGTGGCGCTCATGGGCGCGGTCGGCTTCTGGCTGATCTGGGACCGGATGGAGGCCATTGTCGGCATGGGCACGGCGGGGCTGGAGCCAGCGCTGATGGAACTCGGCCGCATTTTCATCTTCGCCTGCATTGCGATGGCGGGCGCGCTGTTCGTGGTCGCCGGGATCGACGTGCCCGCGCAGATATTCCAGCGCGGCAAGCGGCTCGCCATGACCAAGCAGGAAGTGAAGGACGAGCATAAGGAAAGCGAAGGCTCGCCCGAACTGAAGGGCCACATCCGCCAGAAGCAGTTCGAGATGATGAGCGGATCGGCGCGCAAGGCCGTGGCCGAAGCCAATGTGATCATCACCAACCCGACGCACTTTGCCGTGGCGCTGCGTTATCATCCGGGCAAGGATGCCGCGCCGGTGGTGGTTGCGCGTGGCCGCGACGCTATCGCGGCCTCGATCCGCGAACTGGCTGACGCGAACAAGGTGCCGGTGCTGCAATATCCCGAACTGGCCCGCGCGATCTACTTCACCTCGCGGGCCGGGCAGGTGGTGGACGAGGCGCTGTACATGGCGGTGGCGACCGTCCTCGCCTTCGTCTTCCGGGTGGAGAACCGCATGGCGAGTGAGATGGACCGGCCATTCATCAACGTGCCCGATGCCCTGCGCTTCGATGCCGAGGGCAAGCTTTCCGGCGGCGCCGCAGGGTAAATTAAAGCTTAGCCTCGTTCATCCGTACTATCTTCATGGGGACGCATTAGGATGATGCGTTATGAACGACTATCTGCCGCGCAACGAGATATCGCCAGTCGACCGGGTCGCACCGCGCCCGATCTTGCCGGTCACGTCCGTGCGCGCCGCCGATAACGCCGGGGCGGAAGCGGACAGGCAGCCCATCCGAATAGAAAACATCGAAGACGGCGCGAACATCGCCGCCGAAAGCGAAGGGCAACTCGCCAGCGCAGCCGAATATGCGCGCATCCATGCCGAAGTCGCCAGCATATTGTCCTCGATCCGCGCTTCCGGCAGTGGATCGCAGACGATCGTCGACATCGACGGCGCCATCACCGCCATGACGCCGATGCCATTCGTCATCGTGCCCATGCCGCCAGCCAGTAAGGCTATGGTCGAGCAGGCTGCCCGCGTCGCGCAACGGCTGATGGCGGATGCGGCACTCGCCCATGCCGCGCAAGCGCATGTGAAGCCCGGCACCGTGGACCAGATCCTGTCGCAAGTCGCCTGATCTCCGCCCGCGTGGGGCCTACCAAAAATCTACTAAACATCGCGCGCCGTTCGCCGTTCTTTCTCCATGAAAGGATCGCATGTCCATGAGTTCGATCAGCAACAGCATCGCCAATTCCCTAGGGGTCGGATCGGGAGTCAATTCCTCCCAGATCGTGGCCGACCTGACGGCGGCAGTGCGTGAGCCCAAGGAAAAGGCGCTCAGCAGCAAGATCAATCTCAACAATGCCCGCATTTCCGGCCTCGCTTCGGCCACAAGTTCGCTGACCAGCTTTTCCAAGGGGCTGACCGACCTGCTCGCCGGCACCGGCTTTTCGGGGCAGCCTGCCTCCAACGATCCGACGATAGTCAATGTCAGCCTGCTTCAGGGCGGCGTTCCGACCGGCCTGCCCGCACAGATTGAAGTGCAGCAGCTTGCATCGGGCCAGACGATGGAATCGGCGATGCTGACTGACAAGACCTCGACCGTCGGCCTCGGCAAGCTCAAGCTCACCACGGGTGGCCAGGATTACACCATCGAAGTGACGTCCGCGAACAACACGCTGGAAGGGCTCGCCGCGGCGTTCGATGCGCAGGCCTCGGGCGTCACTGCTTCGGTCGTCACCGACAATCGCGGCGCGCGCCTCGTGCTCAAGGGTGCGACGGGTGAGGCGAGCGGCTTTACGATCACGTCGGACACCGCCGACGCCGATCTGCAGCGCTTCGCCACCAGCGGCGCAGTGGGCGCCCTCGTCCAGAAGACTGCCGCTGCCGACAGCGTCATCCTGATCGATGGCATCGAAATGCGGAACAAGACGAACACCGTCGACACCGCCATTCCCTATGTCCGCATCGACCTCAACAAGGCGGCGCCAGGCACCAAGGTGACGCTCGCCAGCACCGAGCCGACGACCACGATGCGCGATCTGGTGAAGGAGTTTGTCTCCGCTTACAACACGCTGCGCACGGCCCTCAACAGCGCCACCGCAGCGGCGACCGATCCGGCCAACTCCGGCGCGCTGATCGGCGATTCGGGCGTGCGGGAGATGGTGAAGCAGCTTTCGCGGCTGACATCGACGCCGCTCGCGTCCTCTGGCCCCTATCGCACGCTCAGCGACCTTGGCGTAGGCACCAACCGCGACGGTACGCTCAAGCTCGACACCGCGCAGCTCGACGCCGCCATCGCCGCCGACCCGCAGGCCGTGACGCAGATGCTGAACCCGACTGTTGCCAGCGCCGCCAATCCCGGCCTTGCCGGTGCGGTGAAGAAAGTCAGCGACGATCTTCTCGGCGACACCGGCGCCCTCAAAAGCTCCACCGCGAAATATGACGCGCTGAAGAAGGCTTATACGGAGCAACTGGATAAGCTGAACAAGGACATGGAAAATTATGAGGCGCGGACTGCCGCCGTCTTCTCCGCCATGGATAACAGGCTGGCCGCACTGAAGGCCACGCAAAGCTACATCGAACAGCAGGTGAAGGTCTGGACGAACAGCAACAGCTAAGTTCGACTGCCCTCCGACACTATCAAGACAAAAGGACCAAGATCATGTTCTACAGCCAGGGATATGCAGGCATCGGCGCAACGGCGCGGGCGAACAGCGCCAGCCGGGCCTATGCCGCCGTTCACGCAGGCAGCCGCATCGAAGGCGCTACGCCGCACAGCCTGGTGAAGATCCTGTTCGACGAACTGCTCTATGCAATGGACGCGGCGATCGTCGCGGAAAAGCAGGAGGACAGCGTCAAGGCGGCCGACAAGCAGGCCCGCGCCGTGTCGATCCTGCATGCGCTGGAATCGAGCCTGGATTTTGAGCGCGGCGGGGATGTCGCGGTGTCGCTGGCACAGGTGTATCGCGCGTCGCGCCGTCTAATGATCGAAGGCGTCCGCGAGCATAAGGTCGAACCCGTCGAGCAGGCACGCGCCATCATCGCGGAGATCGCGGGCGCATGGGAACAGATCGGCTAAGTCAGGCGTACTCCGAGACGCGGATTTGCTCACGGGCTGTGGCTTGCCGTCTTTCAGATATATGCGCCCGGTGTTGACGCTCTGCTTTGGGTAACTGTATAGGCTGTTTTCGCAACAGGGCGGCCCGGCGGGGGCCGCCTTTTTGCTTTCAGGCGCTTCTGCCGATCTTCCACTCCCCCGCATCGTAGACTGAAAGGGACGCTCATGTCGATTACGCCGCTCATGCCCGTATACCCCCGGTGCGATGTACGGCCGGTCCGAGGGGAAGGCTGCTATCTGATTGGCGAGCGCGGTGAGCGGTATCTGGACTTTGCAAGCGGTATCGCGGTGAACCTGCTGGGCCATGCGCATCCGGTGCTGACCAAGGCGATCGCCGATCAGGCCGCGACGCTGATGCATGTGTCGAACCTTTATGGCAGCCCGCAGGGTGAAGCATTCGCGCACCGGCTGGTGGACACGACCTTCGCCGACACGGTGTTCTTCACCAACTCGGGTGCGGAAGCGGTGGAGTGCGCGATCAAGACCGCGCGCCGCTATCATTATGCCAATGGCAATGCGCACCGGCACAAGATCATCAGCTTCGACAATGCGTTTCACGGGCGGACTTTGGGCACGATCAGCGCCACCAGCCAGCCCAAGATGCGTGACGGGTTCGAGCCTTTGTTGCCCGGCTTTACCGTGGTGCCGTTCAACGATCTGGAAGCCGCAAAGGCGCAGATCGATGATAACACCGCCGGTTTCCTGCTGGAGCCGATCCAGGGCGAGGGCGGCGTTACTGCGGCTACGCCGGAGTTCCTCTCCGGCCTGCGTGCGTTGTGCGACGAGCATGGCCTATTGCTGATCCTCGATGAAGTGCAATGCGGCTATGGCCGTACCGGCACCTTCTTCGCGCATGAGCAATATGGTCTGACGCCGGACATCATGGCGGTGGCGAAGGGTATTGGCGGCGGCTTCCCGCTGGGCGCATGCCTTGCGACCGAGGAAGCGGCGAAGGGTATGGTGCCCGGCACACATGGCTCCACCTATGGCGGCAATCCACTCGCCATGGCGGCGGGCAGCGCGGTGATGGACGTGGTGCTGGAACCCGGTTTCCTGGAGCATGTCCAGACGATGGGCAATCGCCTGCGCTCGGCTCTGGAGCAGATGATCCCCAATCACGACGCGCTGTTCGACAGCGTGCGCGGGGTGGGGCTGATGCTCGGCCTGAAGCTGAAAGACACGGCCGAAGCCCGCAGCTTCGTCGCCCATCTGCGCGACAATCATGGGCTGCTGACGGTCTCTGCGGGACAGAACGTGGTCCGCATCCTGCCGCCGCTGGTGATCGACGAAAGCCACATCAGCGAATGCGTCGAGCGCCTGTCCGCAGGCGCACGGAGCTTCGAGGTGCCGGTAGCGGCTTGAAATATCTAGCCACCGTTCGTGCTGAGTAAAGGCTGCGCGCAGTCGAAGACCGTATCGAAGTATCCGTGCAAGATCCTTCGATACGCCATTTCGGCTTTGCTCAGTGGCTATTCAGGACGAACGGTGATGAGGAGGACTACTTCCGATGACCAGACACTTCCTGAACCTGTCCGATGCAGGCGGCGATGCCGTTGCCGCGATGATCAACGACGCCATCGACCGCAAGGCCGCGCGCGTCGGCTGGCCCAAGGGCAAGGTGGATGCGGATGCGCCGCTCGCAGGCCACACGCTGGCGATGATCTTCGAGAAGAACTCGACTCGCACACGCGTCTCCTTCGACATGGCGATCCGCCAGCTTGGCGGCACCAGCATCGTCATGGACGGCGGCTCGATGCAGTTGGGGCGCGGCGAGAATGTTGCGGATACCGCACGCGTCCTCTCCCGCATGTGCGACGCCATCATGATCCGCACCGACGATCATGCCAAGATCGAGGAAATGGCCCGGCATGCCACCGTGCCCGTCATCAACGGCCTCACGGATCTGTCGCATCCCTGCCAGATCATGGCGGACCTGCTGACGGTGATCGAGCACGGCCTCGCGCTGCCGGGCAGCGAATGGGCGTGGCTGGGCGATGGCAACAACGTCCTGCACTCGATCATCGAGGCGGCAGGGCTGATGAAGTTCAACGTCCGCATCGGCGTGCCGCAGGGCTATGAACCCGATCCGCGCTTCGCCGAGGAAGCGACAGCGCGGGGCGCGAAGATCACCTTGTCCCGCGATGCCGCGCAAGTCGCGCAGGGGGCGGACGTGATCGTCACCGACACCTGGATCTCGATGGGGCAGGAGCATGCGCAGGAGAAGCTGGCCGCGATGATGCCCTATCAGGTCGATGCCGCGCTGATGGCGCAGGCCAAGCCGGGTGCGAAGTTCCTGCATTGCCTGCCCGCTCATCGCGGCGAGGAAGTGACCGAGGACGTGATCGACGGACCGCAGTCGCTGATCTGGGACGAGGCGGAGAACCGGCTGCACGCGCAGAAGTCGGTCCTGCTCTGGGCGCTTGGAAAGCTGTAGGGCGTTCCTATATCCTCGCTTCCCCTTGCCGCCGGTCTTGTTGCGGCGAGGGGATGAAGGAATCGCGTCTTGACCTCTCCCGTCTCCATCGACCTCGATCAGGCCATCGGCTTCAACATCCCCTCGCGCCACGTCCGCGGCCGGCTGGTGCGGCTGGGGCCTGTGCTGAACGAAGTGCTGGCCGCCCACGCCTATCCGCCGCCGATCGAGCGGCTGCTGGCGCAGGCGCTGGTGATGGCGGCGCTGCTCGGATCGACCCTCAAGCATGTGGACGGGCAATTGACGTTGCAGGCTCAGACGGAGAATGGCGTCGTCGACCTGCTGGTCGCCGACTACAAGGGCGGCGCAGTGCGCGGTTATGTGCAGTTCGATGCCGAACGGCTGGTTGAACTTGGTACTGACCCCACGTTGTTCGGTCTCTTCGGCAAGGGCTATCTCGCCATCACCTTCGATCAAGCGGCGCCTGCCGACGACGGCGGCGCGGCCCGCTATCAGGGGATCGTACCGCTGGAAGGCGAATCGCTCGGCAAGGCGGCGGAACATTACTTCTCGCAGTCGGAGCAGATCCCGAGCTTCGTGCAGATCGGTACCCGTCATGATGCCGATGGCCGGTGCTTGGCCGCAGGCGTGCTGTTGCAGCACATGCCCGAAGGCGAAGTCGGCCGCGAACGCCTGCATGTCCGCCACGACCATCCGGAATGGGAGCATGTGCAGGCGCTGGCTGCGACGCTGAAGGATGAAGAACTTACGGACGACACGCTGCCGCTGTCGGATATCATCTGGCGCTTGTTCCATGAGGAAGACGAAGTGCGCGTCACCGATCCGGCGAGCATCGCCAAGGGATGCCGCTGCAATTTCGATCATATCCGCGACGTGATCTCTCGTTTCCCTGCCGACGAGCGCGCGCAGATGGCGGACGAGACGGGGCAGATCAAGGTCGATTGCGCCTTCTGCTCGCGGGTCTTCCCGATCGCGCTGGTGAGCTTCGACAACTAGAAACGTTACGATTGCGGCAGGATCGTGAAGCCGCGGTTATTTTGTCGCCGCAATTCTATGCCAAGGGAAAAACCGCAAGGGGTTGCGGAACGCGCCGAGGCTATCCTGATCGGCGCGCATGGGGAACAGACGGTGATGGTTCGGTCGGTATTGCGCGTTGGAATCGCGGGCGTGTGCCTTTTCGTCGCTTTGGGCGGCGCGCGTGGTCCGGTATCATCGCAGGTGCCAAGGGAACTCGCTGCTCTGGAGCCCGGCGAATGGTCGCTGACGGATCGTGATACCGGCGGCGTCGTCCGGAAAATCTGCCTGGGCGACAAACGCCAGCTCCTGCAACTGAGGCATCATCATATCCAATGCTCCCGCTTCGTGGTCACGGATGCCGAGCGTCAGGTCTCTGTCACCAACGACTGTGCAGCGGCGGGTAACGAACGCACCGATATCCGCATAGAAACGCCCCGGCTCATTCAGCTCCAGTCCCAGGGGATCGAACGTGGCGCGCCCTTCTCCATGGCGATCGAGGGGCGGCGGGTCCGCGCCTGCCAGTAGGGAAGGCGCATAATTCATGGCCTTGCGCGCAGTGCCGCGCGAGAGTAGCGCACCGCAATGGCAAGTCCTTCCAACAGTTTCGCCGTCATATTGCTGTCTGGCGGTCTCGATTCGATGGTCGCAGGTGGCCTCGCGCGCGAGGCTGGCCATCGCCTGTTTGCGCTGACGATCGACTATAATCAGCGGCATCGCGTCGAACTCCAGGCTGCCGCGCGCGTCGCAAAGGCGCTGAACGTGATGTCGCATATCACCTTGCCGCTGGACCTCACGGCTTTCGGCGGCTCGGCGCTCACTGCCGATATTGCCGTGCCAAAGCATGGTGTTGGCAGCGAGATACCCGTTACCTATGTGCCTGCGCGGAACACGATCTTCCTGTCGCTGACCCTGGGCTTTGCCGAGGTTACGGGGGCCACCGACATCTATATCGGGGTGAACGCACTCGATTATTCCGGCTATCCCGACTGCCGCCCTGAATTCATCGACGCGTTCCAGAAAATGGCCGCGCTCGCGACCAAGGCGGGCGTCGAAGGCAGGCCATTGCGGATCAACGCGCCGCTTCAGCATATGAGCAAGGCCGACATCGTGCGGGAGGCGGACCGGCTGGGGCTGGATGCGGGCATGAGCTGGTCCTGCTACGATCCGACGCCCGATGGCCTGCACTGCGGGATGTGCGATAGCTGCCGGTTGCGGTCCAAGGGCTTCGAGGAAGCCGGGTTGCCCGATCCCACGCGCTACGCGGTAAAGCCCTGAACCGATGAGCTACGCCGTCAAGGAGATGTTCCTGACGCTGCAGGGCGAAGGGATGCAGGCGGGCCGCCGTGCGGTGTTCCTGCGTTTTGCCGGATGCAATCTCTGGTCCGGGCGCGAAGTCGATCGGGCGACCGCCGTCTGCCGCTTTTGCGACACCGATTTCGTCGGCACGGACGGTGCGGGCGGTGGCAAATTCGCGGACGCCGACGATTTGGTGCAGGCGGCCGTCAACTTTTGGGCCGCGGGCGCGGCGGGGCGCTATATCGTGCTGACGGGCGGAGAACCGATGCTTCAGGTGGATGATGCCTTGGTCGATGGGCTGCACGATGCAGGGTTCGAAATTGCGATCGAGAGCAACGGCACCTTGCCGGTTCACCCCGGCATCGATTGGGTGTGCATCAGTCCCAAGGCCGGTAGCGAAGTCGTACAGACCTGCGGCAATGAACTGAAGCTGGTGTGGCCACAGGCAGGCAGCGATTATCAGGCGATGGAAAGCTGGCGCTTCGACCATTGGCTGATCCAGCCCTTGGACGACCCGCAGGCGGCGCAAAACATAGAGGCCGCAATCGCCTTCGTCATGGAGCGCCCGAAATGGCGGCTATCGCTTCAGACGCACAAGGCGCTCGGCCTGCGGTAGCGGAAACCGAAAGACGCTCTAGCCGCCCGCCGGTTTCTTCGCCGCCTGCGCATCCCACTGCGCCTTGCAGCTTGTGAGCAGCTTGCCCTTCTTCCAGCATTCGGCGTTCAGCGGCGGGATGGCGGCCGTGTAGTCATATCCCGGCGATCCGAAATAGCGCTCGCCCGTCAGCACGAGCGACTTCTTGAGTTCGCCCATCCGCTTGCGCGCGACTTCGAAAAGCTTGCCGCGTTCGGTGAAGATCGCATCGCGACCAATCGAGCCTGCCGTCTGGCAGAAATTCCGCTGCGCCTGCACGGTCGAATAGCCCGAATAGATCCGCGTGCCATATTGATCGAGCGCCTGCTGCCCCGGCTTGCCTTTCCCGACGGTGCGCTGGAAATATTTGCCCAGCGTGTCGAACGACTGCTGCAGTTCCTTGCTATGATGCGCGATCGTGGCGTTGTAGTTGGAGACCGTCAAAAGCGTCGGCTCGAAATCGCATTGCAGCGCCGCCACGTTCAGCGCGGCACGCAGGTTCCACACCAGACCGGCGTTCAACTCTTCGGGTGTCGCGCCCGGCAGGTTCAGGCCCAGGCTGGGTTCCGCGCCTGTCACCGGCGGCGTCGAAAGATCGGGCGGCGACCAGAAAAACTGTGCCGGAGCAGGCTGTGCGGCGAACGCCGCGCACAGGGCTGCGGCCAGCAGGGCAGGGCGGACGGGCTGACGCATCACTCTCACTAATCCTTGAATCCAGGCAACTTATACTGCTCACTAACCCAACGCTCGGGGCGTGTCAGTCCCATTTGCGTGAAAGTGATAAATTAAGCGAAATAGCCTTATTGGTCCGCAATGACTTCGGTATCGGCGGCATTTTCGGCCGGGTCCGCGTTCTTGGCCGAGGCCCGCGACGCGTTATTGCCGGGCGCGTCCGTCGCGTTCGCGGCGAGTGGTGTGCCTTCCGACTTGACGCCATCGAGGTCAGTCATCGCATCGCTCGCGGTGCCATCGACGACTTCCAGATTGTTCATGGCGACGGCGCTGCTGTTCTGGCTGTCGCCCTTTCCGCAGGATGCGAGCGGCAGGGCAAGGGCGGCAAACAAGATGACGCGATAGGCAAACGGCAATGACGGCATCCTTGGCTCCCGGAAGCAACAGTAGCGCGCGACCTTAACGGGCCGGTAAGCTTCGTCAAGTTTGCGGCTTTACGGACAGCTTAGCTTGACCGCGCGCATCGCCCGAGCCGCGCCAGGAACGCGTCGGACCGTGCCTGCAACGCCGCGTCGAACGCCTCCAGCGTCACGTCCCGGTTCAGGGCGGCCAGGCTGGTCACGGGAAACTCGGCGATGCCGCACGGCACGATACCGCCAAAGTGCGACAGGTCGGGGGAGACATTGACCGAGAAGCCATGCAGCGTCACCCACCGCCGCACGCGCACGCCGATCGCGCCGATCTTCGCTTCATGGCCATTAAGGTCGTCCGTCCAGATGCCGATGCGTCCCTCCGCCCGCCGTGCCGCCACGCCGAAGTCGCTCAGCGTGTCGATCACCCAGCCTTCCAGATTGTGGACGAAGTTGCGGATGTCCCTGCCGCGCTTGCCGAGATCCAGCGTCAGATAGCCGACACGCTGGCCCGGCCCATGATATGTATACCGCCCGCCGCGCCCGGCGTCGTAGACGGGAAAGCGGTCGTCCAGCAGTTCCGCCGCGTCCGCGCTGGTCCCTGCGGTGTAGAGCGGCGGATGCTCCAGCAACCAGACGCGCTCGGCCGCGTTACCTGCCGAAACGGCGGCGGCGCGTGCCTCCATGTCGGCCAGCGCTTCGGGATACGGCACTGGAGCATCGCTACGCCGCCATTCGATCGCTTGCATTGGAGTTGAATCAGGAGCCATCCCGCTTCCTTGACTTGCCATCGCTGCCGGATCAAGGGTTGCGGCGACATTGCGGGGATACAACAGGATCATGAAGCCACTTTCTATCAGCAGGGCGTGGGAAGAAACCGTTGCGTTCGTCAAGCGCGAAGGGTCCTTGCTGTTCCCGGTCGCTCTCCTGTTCCTGGCGCTGCCGATCGTGCTGTTTCAGCAGATGGTTCCGCCCGAGTTGATGGCCAACATCATGAAGGCGGAAGCGGGCAGGGGGCAGGCGGCGCTGCCTGCCGTACCCGCAGGCTTCTGGCTGGGTTTCGCGCTGATGATGATCGTCGGCCTCGTAGGCGCGCTTACCGTCTACGCCCTCGCGCTGAGGCCGGGGATCAGCGTGGGGGAAGCAATGAAGCTCGGCTTGCAGCGTCTTCCCGTGCTCCTCGGCGCGGGCTTGCTGGTGGCGGCCGCTGGCGGGCTTGCCGTGCTGGCGTTGGCGGTGCTCGCTGCGGTGTTCAGCCTTGTAGGCGGGGCCGCGGCCGTCACCGCCCTCGTGACCATGAGCGTCGTAATCGCGATGCTGTTCGCTGCGGTGCGGTTGCTGTTGATGAACGCGCTTGCCATCGATCGCCCGGTGGGTCCTGTGGACGCCATCCGCCAGAGCTGGGCGCTGACGCGGGGGCAGTTCTGGCGGTTGCTCGCCTTCCTCGCCGTAGTGATCTTCCTGACGCTTATCGTTCAGACGGCGGTGCAGTCGGTATTTGGCGTGATCGGCGGGCTGGTCGGCGGCGCGGAGCTGGCGTTGCTGGCGGGCGGCCTTGCGACTGCGGCGATCTCCGCTGTCGTGCAGGTGTACTTCATGGTGATGACGGCGCGCATCTACCGCCAACTTGAAGGCGCGGGCTAAGCCAGCATCGGCACGTGCGGCGCCGCCTCGCGCGACAAAATTCCGAACGCGCGGGGATCATCGAACGTTTCGATTGCCCGCCCGAACGGCACGAACCCCGACTTGACATAGAAATCGAGTGCCGAAGGGTGGTCCAGCGTGCAGGTATGGACCCAGAAGCGCTCCACGCCCTTGCGCCACGCCAGCATTTTGGCCTGCGCCATCAGCCAGCGTCCATTTCCTTGTCCGGTTAATTGCGGCACCAGCCCGAGAAACGCGAGTTCGCAGTCCGGCAGCGACCGGAAATCCAGTTCCAGCAGCCCGATCTCGATGCCCTGCGGATTGCATATGGCGTAGATCTCGACGGCCGGGTCGTGAATGACCGCTTTGACATGCGCATCCGGTTGCACCAGCCGGGAGAACCACAGCCACGGCTCCCCCACGCGGCGGAACAGGATGCGGTACTTCTCCAGCGTCGGCGTCTTCCACCGCACCAGCCGCAGGGAAGACGGAGGCAAGGGCGCGGGCTTCGGTTTCGTCCGCATCTCCAGATGCGTGACGATCGTCGCCACCTGCCTCGGATCTACGTCAACCAGCGCCATGTCAGCTCCAGTTGGCGCGCGGGGGCAGGCTCATCAGGATCGCATCGATGTTGCCGCCCGTCTTCAACCCGAACAATGTGCCCCGGTCGTGCACGAGGTTGAACTCGGCATAGCGCCCGCGCCATTCCAGCATCTGCGTCTCCTCGGCTTGCGTGAATGGCGTGTCCATACGCCTGCGCACGATGGGCGGGTAGGCTGCCAGAAACGCCTCGCCGACCGACCGCGTGAGCGCGAAGTTCAGATCGAAATCGCCGTCGCGATGATCGTAGAAGATGCCCCCGACGCCCCGATGCACGCCGCGATGGGGGATATAGAAATAGTCGTCCGCCCACGTCTTGAGCGCAGGATAGAGCGCCGGATCGTGCGTGTCGCAGGCGGCCTTGAAAGCCGCGTGGAAGTCCGCCGTATCCTCGGCATAGGGAATCGGAGGATTGAGGTCCGCGCCACCGCCGAACCAGCGTTTCGTGGTTGCCAGGAATCGCGTATTCATGTGAACCGCTGGCACATGCGGATTGGCCATATGGGCGACCAGGCTGATCCCGGTCGCAAAGAATGTCGGGTCCTCGGCCGCGCCGAGGATCGACTTGGCGAACTCGGGCGAGAACGCCCCGCCCACGGTCGAGACATTGACGCCGACTTTCTCGAACACCTTGCCCTTCATCACGCCGCGCACGCCGCCGCCGCCTTCGCCCGGCGCAAGTCCCTCTGCTTCGCGCTGCCAGGGCGTGTATTCGAAAGCGGCGTCGCTGCCGGCTTCCCTCTCGATGGCCTCGAATTCCGCGCAGATCCGGTCTCGCAGGGACTCGAACCAGTCGCGGGCCTGCCGTTGCTCGGCGTCCAGCATCAACGCGTTCGTATCGATCATTCCGGATATTGCCCCGTCTGCCGCAATGCTTCGCTGAGCGCGATGCCCGTCGAGACGGCAATATTCAAGGATCGAAATCCCGGCGCCATCGGAATCCGGATTCGCGCGTCCACGCTGTCGCGGACCTCGTCAGGCACGCCGGCGCTCTCCGATCCCATCAGCAGCACGTCGCTGGCCTCGAACCTGACCTGCGGCAGACGCGTTGCGGCATGGCTGGACATCAGCATGATGCGGCGGCCTGCTTGCCTGCAAACGCCTGCAAAATCAGCGAAGCTGGCATGCCGCGTGACGTCTGCGGCCTGCCCGTAATCCATTGCCGCACGTTTCAGCCTGGCGTCGGAAAAGGCAAAGCCGCACGGCATGATGATGTCGACGGGAACGGCAAAGCAGGCCGACAGGCGAAGGATTGCGCCGACGTTTCCGGCGATCTCGGGTTGGTAAAGAGCTACACGCATGAGCGCCCGATACTGCAGTGCGGAACAATGTGACAACCGCAATCAAATTGCTGTTGGCAAATGCGATGGTTCGACGCTATCAGGCCCGCGAACCACGCCGGAATGCGGGCCGGCGCTTGTGCGCCCCCCGTTTATCTTGATTGCCCAAAGTGATCCGGAGCAGAGCGTGGACAAGGGGCCACATTTGCAAGGGTATGGTGCATGGCAACGGTTGAGCACATTGAAACAGAGACGCCGCAGGCGGGTGAGGGTGTGCGTCGCCGCGACTTCATCAATATCGCCGCTGTCAGCTTTGCGGGCGTAGGCGCCGTCGCCGTGGTGCTGCCGCTCATCAACCAGATGAACCCAAGCGCGGACGTGCTGGCGCTGGCATCTACTGAGGTAGACCTTTCGGGCATTCAACCGGGGCAGGCGATCAAGACGACGTTCCGTGCGCAGCCGCTGTTCGTGCGCCACCTGACACCTGCGGAAATCGCGAAGGCCGATGCGGTCGATGCGGGGAGCCTGCGCGATCCCCAGACGCTGGAAGACCGCGTTGTGGACGGCAAGAAGCAATGGCTCGTGACCATGGGCGTGTGTACCCATCTGGGTTGCGTTCCGCTCGGCGCGGGCGAGGGCGAGAACAAGGGTGAGTTCGGCGGCTACTTCTGCCCCTGTCACGGCTCCAGCTACGACACGGCCGGCCGCATCCGCAAAGGCCCCGCCCCGCTCAATCTTCAGGTCCCGGAGTATAGCTATACGTCCGACACCGCCATTCTCGTAGGCTGAGGTAAAGATCCATGAGTTTCCCCTGGGCAGAACATTACACCCCCAAGGCGCCGCTGATGAAGTGGATCGACGAGCGCCTGCCGCTCCCGCGCCTCGTCCACGGTGCGATCGGTGCGGGCTATCCTGTACCGCGCAACCTCAACTACTTCTGGAACTTCGGTGTTCTGGCGGGCGTCGCGCTCGTGATCCAGATCGTTTCGGGCATCATTCTTGGCATGCACTTTGCGGCCAATGAGCTGGTGGCGTTCGGGTCGGTCGAGCACATCATGCGCGACGTGAATGCCGGCTGGATGATCCGCTATGCGCATGCAAACGGCGCGAGTTTCTTCTTCATCGTCGTCTATCTCCACATCTTCCGCGGGCTCTTTTACGGATCGTACAAGGCTCCGCGCGAAATGGTGTGGCTGCTCGGTCTCGTCATCTTCCTGCTGATGATGGCCACCGCGTTCATGGGATACGTTCTGCCCTGGGGCCAGATGAGCTATTGGGGCGCGAAGGTCATCACCGGCCTGTTCGGCGCCATTCCCGTCGTCGGCGAGCCGATCCAGACCTGGCTGCTGGGTGGTTTTGCTCCGGGCAATGCGTCGCTGAACCGCTTCTTCTCGCTGCACTATCTGCTGCCGTTCGTCATTGCGGGCGTCATCATCCTGCACATCTGGGCGCTACATATTCCAGGTTCCAGCAATCCCACCGGCGTCGAAGTGAAGGGCCCGCAGGACACCGTGCCTTTCCATCCCTATTACACGGCCAAGGACGGGTTCGGACTTGGCGTGTTCATGGTCCTGTTCGCTGCGCTGATGTTCTTTGCGCCGAATTACCTGGGCCATCCTGACAACTATATCGAAGCGAACCCGCTCTCGACGCCTGCGCACATCGTTCCGGAATGGTATTTCTGGCCGTTCTACGCGATCCTGCGCGCCTTCACTTTCGACTTCTTCTTCGTGCCTGCCAAGCTGCTCGGCGTGATCGCGATGTTCGCGTCGATCCTGATCCTATTCTTCCTGCCCTGGCTGGACACGTCGCCCGTTCGTTCGGGTAATTACCGCCCGGTCTTCAAGAAGTTCTTCTTCTTCGGCCTGCTTCCCTGCGTTCTCATCCTTGGCTATTGCGGCGGTGCTCCGGCGGAAGAGCCTTATGTGATGATCAGCCAGTTGGCCGCCGCCTATTACTTCGCCCACTTCCTCATCATTCTGCCTGCGGTGGCTTATTTCGAAAAGCCGTTGCCGCTGCCGAATTCGATTACGGAATCGGTGCTCAACCGTCACGCCATCGAAGGCGAACAGCGCGCGGTGCCCGGCATGGGCGCAGATCCGCAGCCGGCTGAATAAGGGGAATATCAGACCATGCTTCGCCCAGCCCTCATTGCCATCGGTGCGTTCTTCACGCTGATGCTGCTCTATTCCTTCGCTTCGGGCGCGGTCGCTTATATCGGCGATCCGCCTGCCGCGACGGCCGAGCATGAATTCCACAAGCACCCCAAGGAAGTGGATTTCTCCTTTAACGGACCGCTTGGCCATTATGACCGCCAGCAGCTCCAGCGCGGCTTTCAGGTGTTCAAGGAAGTCTGTTCGGCCTGTCACAGCCTGAAGTTCGTGGCTTTCCGCGACCTGCAGCAGATTGGCTACAGCGAAGCCGAAGTGAAGGCCATTGCCAAGCAGTGGGCGATCAAGACTCCCGACGTGGATCCCGCCACAGGTGAAGCCGCGACTCGCGACCCGGTACCCGCCGACCGGTTCCCGAAGCCCTTCGCCAACAATGTCGCGGCCGCTGCCGCCAACAACAATGCGATCCCGCCGGACTTGTCTCTGATGACGAAGGCTCGCCATGAAGGCAGCACCTATGTTTACTCGCTGCTCACGGGTTATCAGGCTCAGCCCGCCGAACTTCTCAAGGCGTTCCCGGACGCCAGGACGCCGCAGGGGCTGCACTACAATCCCTATTTCGCGAACCTCAACCTTGCCATGGCGCCGCCGCTGACCACCGAAGGTCAGGTCAGCTACGCCGATGGCACCAAGCCGACCGTCGACCAGATGGCCAAGGACGTGGCTGCGTTCCTGACCTGGACGGCAGAGCCCAAGCTGGAAAATCGCCGGAGCGCGGGTCTCGCCGTGGTGTTCTTCCTGCTGATCGCGACGGGTCTTGCCTACATGGCCTATCAGAATATCTGGGCCGACAAGAAGCATTGATCGTGATCGCCGGCAGCGATGTCGGCGGATCATCCGCACTACCGAACGGCACGGCTCCCAGCGAGTCGTGCCGTCCTGTTTTGCGTAGGGGAGCCGCCGCGTGAACAAAGAGGACCTGCGCGATCTGGTGCGGACGATCCCCGACTTCCCGAAGGCCGGGATCGCGTTTCGCGATATCAGTAGCTTGCTGGCCGATGCGGAAGGCTTCCGCTGCCTGATCGACGCCATGCTCGAAGAAGCGCGCCCGCTTCACATCGACTGCGTAGTGGGAATCGAGGCGCGGGGGTTTATCCTCGGCGCGGCCTTGGCTGCGGCGCTGGGCAAGGGCTTCATCATGGCGCGCAAGCCCGGCAAACTGCCCGGCCGCACTGTCGGGATCGATTATGCGCTGGAATATGGATCCGATCGTCTGGAACTGCATGAAGGGCAGTTGCCTTACGGGGCACACGTCCTGTTGATCGACGATCTGATCGCGACGGGCGGCACAGTTCTGGCTGCAGCACAACTTCTACAACAGCAAGGCGCCCACGTGGCCCTCGCGCTTTTCGCCATCGACCTTCCCGATCTGGGTGGTATGCGCGCACTCGCACAACGCGGGATAACGGCAAGAGCTTTGATGCAGTTCGATGGCCACTGACCTAGAGCTTTTCTTGAAATTCAAGAGGCTTGATCGAAATTAAATTTGCGCCGCTCATTGAGTTGCGACTTGAAATCAATCTTGCACTGCAGCAAATAGCGGCGATGCGTTTCATCCTCCTTAATTCGCCCCTGGTTCCCCTGGCCGCTTTGCTTGCAGCGTGTGGAACACCGCCTCCACCTGCACCGCCTTTGCCGACGGTCACGATCGCCGAGCCGCTGGCGCGCGACGTGATGGACTGGGACGAATATGTCGGTCGATTCGAAGCCATTCAGGACGTGCAGGTGCTTCCTCGCGTTTCCGGCCAGATCACGCAGGTCGGCTTCCGCCCCGGTGTGGAAGTAGGCAAGGGGCAATTGCTGTTCCAGATCGACCCACGCCCTTATCGTGCACAGCTGGAGCAGGCGCGGGCGCAAGTGGCCCGTGCGCAGGCAGCGGTGACCAACGCCCGCACGGAACTGCGACGGGCGGAGGAGCTGCGCAAATATCAGGCCGTGAGCCAGCAGGAGCTCGAAACGCGAGTGGCGACCCTGCGTGCGGCCGACGCAGACCTGGCCGCTGCGCAGGCTGCGGTGCGGGCAAGGGCGCTTGACGTGGAATTCACCTCCGTTCGCTCGCCGATTTCCGGCCGGGTGTCGGACAAGCGCGTGTCGATGGGCGATAACGTCTCGGCGAACCAGACGCTGCTGACGACCGTCGTGACCACCAACCCGATATGGTTCAGCTTCGAAGGCGCGGAAAGCCTGTATCTCAAATACATCCGGCAGGCGGAGAAGGGTGAGCGGGCCTCCTCGCGCTATGCGGCAAATCCGGTGGAAGTGCAGCTTGCCGATGAGAGCGGCTATCGCTGGCGCGGACGAATGACCTTCGTTGACAATGCGATCGACACCAACTCCGGCACGATCCGTGCGCATGCTGAGATCGCCAATCCGGATGGTTTTCTGGTGCCTGGCATGTTTGGACGCGCGCGCCTGCTTGGCTCGGGCACCTATCGCGCCCTCCTTGTGCCCGACGAAGCCATCCAGACCGACCAGACCCGCAAGCTCGTATATCTGGTGGGGCGGGACGGCAAGACAGTCCCCCGTCCCGTGGAGACGGGGCCGCTCGTGGAAGGGCTTCGCGTCGTCCGCGCGGGCCTTAAGGGCGGCGAGAAAATCGTGATCGACGGGCTGGCGCGTCTGCAGCCGGGCACTGCGGTAAAGACGCGGCCGGGCAAGATCTCCCCGCGTTCGGCAGCGCAGCAATCGCGGCCTGCGACGCCCCCCGAGGTAAGCGTCGCCCAGCCTTCCGGGGCATCGAGAAAGGCTCCCGCAGCCGGGACGTCAAACTGATGCGTCTTCCCCACTTCTTCATCGATCGCCCGATCTTCGCGGCGGTCGTCTCGATCCTCATCATCATCATGGGGCTTGTGGCGTATCCGGCTCTGCCCGTTGGTCAGTACCCGGAGATCGCCCCGCCCACGGTCGTCGTGAATGCGAGCTATCCCGGCGCTTCCGCCGAGACGCTCGCTGAGACCGTGGCTGCGCCATTGGAGGAGTCGATCAACGGCGTGGAAGACATGATCTACATGTCCTCCTCCTCCACGGCTTCCGGGCAGGTCGCTGTGACAGTTACCTTCAAACAAGGTACGAACGTCGATCAGGCCCAGGTTCTGGTGCAAAACCGGGTTTCGTCCGCTGAACCGCGACTGCCCGAACAGGTGCGCCAGATCGGCGTGACTGTCCGCAAGAACTCTCCGGACCTCTTGCTGGTGCTGGCGCTCACGTCGCCTGACGGATCGCTGTCCAGTCAGTATATGTCGAATTATGCCACGTTGCAGATCAAGGATAGGCTCGCCCGTATTCCCGGCGTTGGCGGTATTCAGGCTTTCGGCTCGCGTGATTACAATATGCGGATCTGGATCGATCCGGAACGCGCTTCGGTTCGAAACCTCACCGTGGATGAGATCACTGCCGCTATTCGCGGTCAGAATGCGCAAGTCGCCGCCGGGTCAGTCGGCGAGCCGCCCTTCAATCAGGGTGGAACGGCCTTTCAGCTCAATATCCAGACGCAGGGCCGCCTCTCTTCGCCTGAGCAGTTCGGCCAGATCATCATCAAGCGGGACGAGCAGGGGCGGCTGACGCGCCTGGCTGACGTCGCGCGCGTCGAACTGGGCGCGCTCGACTATGGCACGGAGGGTTACATCGACGGCAAGTCGTCAGTCGCGATGGGCATAACGCAGCTGCCCGGCTCGAACGCCCTTGAAACGGCAGATGCCATACGTGCCGAAATGAACTCGCTGGCGAAAAGCTTTCCGCCAGGACTTGTCTATTCGATTCCCTATAATCCGACGGAGTATATCACTGCATCCATCGAAGCGGTTGAGCATACGCTGATCGAGGCGCTTGTTCTGGTGAGCCTCGTCGTCCTCCTGTTCCTGCAGAGCTGGCGCGCGGCGATCATCCCGATCCTCGCCATCCCGGTTTCGCTCATCGGCAGTTTTGCGGTAATGGCGGCCTTCGGATTTTCCCTCAACAACCTGTCGTTGTTCGGCCTGGTGCTTGCCATCGGCATCGTCGTCGACGACGCCATCGTAGTGGTCGAGAACATCGAGCGATTGATGCACGAGGAGGGGATTTCGCCTCTGGACGCAGCGCACAAGACGATGGACGAAGTGTCCGGCGCCTTGATCGCGATTGCGCTTGTGCTGTCGGGCGTCTTCATCCCGACCGCGTTCATTCCCGGCATCTCCGGGGTCTTCTACAAACAGTTCGCCCTGACCATCGTCGGTGCAACAATGATTTCGGCGATTGTCTCGCTGACGCTTTCGCCAGCCCTTGGCGCGTTGATCCTGAAGCCGAAGCGCGATCATGCAGCCGCGGCCGGTTGGCGGGGATTGCCCGGCCGTTTTGCAGAGAAATTCAATCACGGGTTCGACCGGTTGAGTCACGGATATGGCCGCATCACCGCCAGGCTGCTGCGGATGCTGGCGATCGTCGGCATAGCCTATGCCTTGTTGCTGGCGCTGGCCGCCTGGCGCTTTGCAGATACACCTGCCGGCTTCATTCCTTCGCAAGATCAAGGCGTGCTCATTGGCGTGGTGCAGATGCCTCCTGGCACGGCGCTGCAACGCACCGATGAAACGACGCGAGAACTCATCAAGATCGCATCGAAAAATCCCGCGGTATCGGGGACTGTCTCCTTGTCGGGCTTCGACGGCGCGACTTTCACAGTTTCACCCAGCGCGGGCACCATGTTCGTACGCTTGAAACCGCAGAGTGAGCGCAAGACGGCAGATGAAATCACGAAGGAGTTGATGGCGTCGTCGTCCAGCATCACCGCAGGCAGCGTGTTCTTCATCGCGCCACCGCCCATCCGCGGACTTGGCACCGGCGGCGGCTTCAAGATGATGATCGAGGACCGCTTAGGCGCCGGTTACAAGGCTCTGGAGGGTGCGGCGTTCGCGATGATGGGCGGCGCAAACCAGACCGAGGGCCTCACGTCGGTGTTCACGACGTTCAATACCCGAACGCCGCGCCTCTATGCAGACATCGATCGCCCGAGGGCCGAGCAGATGGGCGTCCCCGTGGAGAATATCTTTGCCACGCTCGGCACCTATCTCGGTTCGTCCTATATCAACGACTTCAACTATCTGGGGCGCACGTTCCGCGTGACCGCGCAGGCCGATGCACCCTATCGCGATGATGCGGAGGACGTAGGACGGCTGAAAACCCGTTCGGCCAATGGTGCAATGGTGCCGCTTGCGGCGGTGATGACGCTTCAGAACGACAGCGGCCCTTATCGGGTGGTCCGGTACAACCTCTATCCCGCAGCCGAATTGCAGGGCGCCACCGTCCGCGGCTTTTCCTCCGGTCAGTCACTGGCCAGCATGGAGGAACTGGCCGCGAAGGTACTGCCTGCCGGATTTGCGTTCGAATGGACCGAAATAGCCTTCGAGCAGAAGCAGGCAGGGAATACTGGCATCCTGATCTTCGGCCTGGCGGTTGTATTCGTCTTCCTGTTGCTGGCCGCCCAATATGAAAGCGTCGTGCTTCCGCTCGCCGTTATTCTGATCGTGCCGCTGTGCCTGCTTGCCGCGATCCTTGGCGTCAACCTCATGGGCGGGGACAATAATATCCTCACTCAGATCGGATTGGTCGTGCTGATCGGCCTTGCAGCGAAGAACGCCATCCTGATCGTGGAATTCGCACGGCAGGGGGAAGATGAAGGGCTGGACCCGCGGGCTGCGGCTGAGCGGGCAGGGCATCAGCGCCTGCGTCCCATTCTGATGACCTCGATTGCGTTCATCCTGGGCGTTCTGCCGCTCGTCATCTCCACTGGCCCTGGGTTCGAAATGCGTCAGGCACTGGGCATCGCGGTGTTCTTCGGAATGATCGGCGTAACGATCTTCGGCCTGATCTTCACGCCGGCCTTCTACGTGATCAGCCGCATGCTTGGTGACAAGGTGTCTAGCTGGACAGCCCAGCGGCGTCAGAGATCGCATTTGAGACAGGCGCAGACTGGGGAGACACCGGCATGAAGCGCGCGCTCTCCCTTGTGAGCCTGATGGCGCTCACGGCCTGTGCGGTAGGGCCCAACTATCGTACGCCGGCACCGCTGCCGCCGGCCCAAACTGCGCTGCGGGAGGCAAGCGGCAGCGCCGTTCTGCCTGCTGAAGCCTTGCCGGAAAAGTGGTGGAGGCTGTTCAACGATCCTCGTCTCGACGGACTCGTCGAGCAGGCGCTGGCGCACAATACCGACGTGCGCGTCGCTTCCTCCAACCTGCGTCGGGCGCGGGCGCTGCTGAGCCAGGCGCGTGCCGATCGCCTGCCGACCGGCACAGCGAGCGCACAGGCCGTCAAACAGCGAACCGCTCCCGTCGGCGCCGTGCCCCAGGCTTTCGAGGGGGAATTCTATCGCCTGGGATATGATGCGTCTTACGAGATCGACCTGTTCGGGCGCGTGTCGCGTTCGATAGAAGCGGGCAATGCCGACGCGGCGGCCGCACAGGCGGGGCTGGATGTAGCCCGCGTGTCGATCGCGGCGGAAACGGCGCGCACTTATGCCGATGTCTGCGGCTTCGGTGCGCAGGCGGCGGCGGCGCGGGAGACCGTTACGCTGCAAAGCCGCACGCTCGACCTCACGCAGCGCCTGCTCTCGGGCGGAGGCAATACGCAGCGGGACGTCGATCAGGCTATCCTGCTGGTCGAGCAGGCACGGGCGCAGCTCGCGACGGCAGAGGCCGAACAGCGGGCGGCGGTCTACGCTCTGGCCGTGCTGACCGGGCAGCCGCCCGCCAATGCCGACCAGTCGCTGTTCGCCTGCACGACGCTGCCTACTGTGGCTCAGTCGATTCCTGTCGGCGATGGGCAGACTCTGCTGGCCCGCCGTCCCGACGTCCGCCAGGCCGAGCGCCAGCTGGCGGCGGATACGGCGCGCATCGGGGTGGCCACGGCGGCGCTCTATCCCTCCATCAGCCTGCTGGGCAGCGCGACATCCAGCGCCATCCGGCCGGGAGACCTGGGCACCAGCCGCTCCTTCGGCTTCTCCGTGGGCCCGTTGATTAGCTGGAACTTCCCGTTCCTGGGCGCCGCGCGCGCTCGGGTGCGGGAGAACAGGGCCATCGCCGAAGGATCGCTCGCGCGCTTCGATCAGGCTGTGCTAACCGCGTTGCAAGAGACCGAGCAGGCGCTTGCCCGGCTGAAAGGCGCGCTGGATCGGGAGGCTGCGCTCACGCGGGGCCTTGCCGCAAGCAACAGCGCCGCCTCCATTGCCGAAAGGCGCTTCGCCGCAGGGGCGGACAGCTTCCTCCAGTTGCTCGACGCGCAACGTGATCGCGCAGCGACGCGGGCTGCTCTGGCTTCGGCGCAGAGCGACCGGGCAAGTGCGCAAGTCGCCTTGTTCAAGGCGCTGGGTGGCGGCTGGGAAGGGGCTCCAGAGCCAGTGCGCTTAGCGGAACCGACGCAGTAACGGAGCAGGGCGGCGTTTAGCTGCCCTGCCTCTCGGTCAGCTTGCGTTCCCAGGCGAGTGCGTGCGTGACGATCTGGTCGAGATCGGCATATTGCGGCGTCCACGGAAAGCGGCTCATGATCGCACGATTGTCGGAGATCAGCGCCGCCGGATCGCCTGGACGGCGGCCTTCCAGCTTGCGATCGATCTTCAGGTTCGTCACGCGATCGACGGCGTCGAGCACCTCCAGAACGGAGAAGCCGCGACCATAGCCGCAATTGAGGCGGTGGCTGGTCTGGGGGTCGGCAAGCAACGCCTCCAGCGCCAGCACATGGGCCGCGGCAAGGTCCGACACATGGATATAGTCGCGCACGCCGGTTCCGTCCGGGGTATCGAAGTCCGTGCCGAACACGCCGACATGGGCGCGCTTGCCGAGTGCTGCCTCGACCGCAACCTTGATCAGATGGGTCGCGCCTTCGGTCGATTGGCCCGTCCGCGCACGTGGATCGGCTCCTGCGACGTTGAAGTAGCGTAGCGCGCAATAATTCATCGGATGCGCGGCAGCCACGTCCGCCAGCATCGCTTCGGTCATCAGCTTCGACATGCCATAGGGATTGATCGGCCGCTGCGGCGCATCTTCTCGCACCGGGCTCTCCTCCGGCGTGCCATAGGTCGCCGCAGTGGAGGAGAAGATGAAGTGCGGCACGCCCGCGCGTACGGCGCTTTCGATCAGGGCGCGGCTTTTCACCGTGTTGTTGTGATAGTATTTCAGAGGGTTGGAGACGGATTCCGGCACCACCACCGAACCGGCAAAATGCATGATCGCCCCGATATTCTGCTCTCGGAGCAGCGCCTCGACCAGCGGCTGATCCTCTATATCGCCCTGCGTGAAATGCACGTCCTCGGGCACGGCCCAGCGGAACCCGGTCACGAGATTGTCGATGACCGCGACCGGCCAACCCGCATCGCGCAGCGCCAGCACCGCATGACTGCCGATATATCCCGCGCCGCCAGTAACCAGAACCGTGGGTCTATCCGTCATTCACACTCTCCATGCCATGTCCGTCGCCTATGGCAGCAGGACATGGCATGGCAAGTCTCATGCTTTAGTTACGCAAGTTAGTTACGCGGCTTTTTGAGCGGCCTTGCCGTAGAAGGTCGCGCCGCTCGCCGCCATTTCGCGCAACTGCGCAGTGGGCGCAAAGCGGGGCCCGTGCGCCGCCGTCAGCGCGTCCAGCGTCTCGACGATCCGGGCGATGCCGACCGTGTCCATATGACTGAACGGCCCGCCGGTATACGGCGCAAAGCCCCAGCCGAAGATCGCGCCGATATCGCCATCCTCGGGCGTTTCCAGCACGCCTTCCTCGAAACAGCGCGCGCATTCGATCAGTTGCCGATACAGCAATCGCGTACGCACATCCTCGGGTGCAGGCTGCACGGCGGCAAGCGGGAAAGTCTCCGCCAGGCCCGGCCACAACGCCTTCTTGCCGCCTTCGGGATAGTCATAATAGCCCTTGCCGTTCTTCCGGCCCAGCCGGTCCATCTCGACCATCTTCGTCATGACGTCGTCCGCCGCATTATGGACATAGGCGTCGCCCAGTTCCTTCTTCGCGACCGACAGCACCTTGTAACCCAGTTCGATGGACACTTCGTCCGATACTGCCAGCGGTCCTACCGGCATGCCCAATTGCTTGCCGACATTCTCGATCAGCGGCGCGCCGACGCCCTCGGCAAGCAACTCCGCGCCTTCCTGTACATAGGTGCCAAAGCAGCGCGACGTATAGAAGCCGCGCGAATCATTGACGACGATCGGCGTCTTCTTGATCTGCGCGACATAATCCAGCGCCTTTGCAATGGCTTCAGGGCCAGTCTTCTCACCGACGATGATCTCCACCAGCGGCATCTTCTCGACAGGCGAGAAGAAATGGACGCCGATGAAGTTCTCCGGCTTGCTCCACGCTTTCGCCAGCCCGGTGATCGGCAATGTCGACGTGTTCGACCCGAAGATCGTGTCCGCGCCCAGCACCGCCTCCACCTTCTTCGTCACCTCCGCCTTGATCGCGGTATCCTCGAACACCGCCTCGATCACGAAATCGCAGCCTTCCAGTTGCGCGAAGTCCGTCGTCGGCGTGATGCGGGCGAGAGTCGCTTCCAGCTTCTCAGGCGTCATGCCCTTGCCCAGCCGCTTGGTCAGCACCGCGCGGGCATGCTCCTTGCCCTTCTCCGCATAGGCCTGATCGCGATCCAGCAGCACCACGTCGATGCCCGCCTGAGCGGAAACCGTGGCCACGCCCGCGCCCATCATCCCCGCACCCAGCATCGCCAGCTTCCTGGTCGGCGCTTTGGCAACATCCTTGGGCCGCCGCGCACCGCGCTCCGCCGCCTGCTTGTTCACGAACAGGGTACGAACCATGTTGCGCGCCTGCGGGTAGGCGATCACCTTGGCGAAATATTTGCTCTCGATGCGGATCGCGCGATCCATCGGCAGCGTGGAGCCCTCATACACCGCCGACAGCAAGGCGATCGGCCCGTTCAGATTGCGCTGCGTCTGCTTCATCGTCATCGCCGTAGCGCCGATGAAGGTCTGCACGAAATTGGGATTGAAGCCGCCAGCGCCCCCGGGAAAACGGTAACCTTTCTGATCCCATGGCTGAACGCTGGCGGCGGGATTGGCCTTCAACCAGTTTCTGGCGGCCGCAACCGTATTACCAGAGGGAACGAGTTCGTCCACTACCTTGAGACCAAGCGCCTCCTGCGGGCGGAATAATTTGCCCTGGAGCATGTACATCAGCGCAGTCTGCACACCCGTGATGCGGGGCAGGCGTTGGCTGCCGCCGCCACCGGGGAACAGGCCGACGAGGATCTCGGGCAGGCCGAGCTGCACCTTGGGATCGTCCGCCACGATCCGGCGATGGCAGGCTAGCGCCAGTTCGAAGCCGCCGCCGACGCAGGTCCCCTCGATGGCGCAGACGACTGGCTTTCCACAGGTCTCCAGCCGGCGGAACAAAGCGTTCAGCACGAATACCTTGTCGAACAACTCTGCCATGTTCTGTGAATCGCCGTCCGCAGCAGCCAGCATCGACTCCATGTTTTTGAGGTCCATGCCGCCCATGAAGCCGCTGGCCTTGCCGGAACAGATAACTGCGCCCTTCACGGCCTCCTCATCCCTGATGCGGTCGATGGCGGCGGAAAGGTCGGTGATGAAGTCAGGGCCGATGACGTTCATCGACTGTCCCGGAACGTCGATGGTGAGAGTCGCGATGCCGTCGGCGTCGATGTCGAATGTGATTGTCGTCATGTCGATGTCCTCCCGCGCTCTTACAGGCGCTCGATGATCGTGCCGGTGCCCATGCCTGCGCCGATGCACAGGTTGACGAGCGCAGTGCCCTTGCCGGTGCGTTCCAGCTCGTCGAGGGCGATCCCCAGCACCATCGCACCAGTCGCGCCGAGCGGGTGCCCGAAGGCGATCGCGCCCCCATTCGGGTTCACCTTGGCATGGTCGAGATCGAGTGCCTGCATGTATCGCAGCACGACGCTGGCGAAGGCCTCATTCAGTTCCCACAGGTCAATGTCGTCCTTGGACATTCCCGCTTTTTTCAGCAGCTTGTCCGCGATATATTCCGGGCCTGTGAGCATGATCGTAGGCTCGGAGCCAATGGAGGCAGCCGTCCTGATCCGCGCTCGCGGCTTCAGGCCGTATTTCTCGCCTATCGCCTTGCTGCCGATCAGCACCGCCGCCGCGCCGTCGCAAATGCCGGAGCTGTTGCCGGCATGGTGGACATGGTCGATCTTCTCCAGTTCCGGATATTTGAGCAGGGCCACGGCATCGAACCCCGGCATTTCCTCGCCCAGACCCTGAAAACTGGGTTTGAGCGATCCCAGCGACTGCATGTCAGCCTGCGGCCGCATATGCTCGTCATGGTCGAGAACGACTTCCCCGATCACGTCGCGAACCGGCACGATGCTCCTCGCGAAGCGGCCCTCTGCCCAAGCGTTGGCGGCGCGCTTCTGGCTCTCCACTGCATAGGCATCGACGTCCGTGCGCGAGAACCCGAACTTCGTCGCGATGAGGTCCGCCCCGATGCCCTGCGGCGCGAAATAGGTGTGCCAGGCGACCGCCGGGTCGAAGGCCCATGCGCCGCCATCTGAACTCATCGGCACGCGGCTCATATGCTCGACGCCACCACCGATGGCGAAGTCGGCTTCGCCGGTCGCGACCTTGGCAGCGGCCATGTTCACGGCTTCCAGGCCGGACGCGCAGAAGCGGTTGATCTGGACCCCGGCCGTCGTCTGCGCATAGTCGGCGTTCAGGACCGCGACGCGCGCAATGTCCGCACCTTGCTCCCCGACGGGCGTGACGCAGCCGAGGATGACGTCATCGACATCCCGCGTGTCGATCCCCGTACGGTCGCGCACCGCCTGCAGCGTCTGCGTGGCAAGCTGGATCGGCGTGATCTCGTGCAGCGATCCGTCCGCCTTGCCGCGCCCGCGCGGGGTGCGAACGGCGTCGTAAATATAGGCTTCCATAATAGGTCCTCTCTCATGGACTCGCCCTTGGCACAGGCGACTTGCCATTTAATGTGACGATGCCGCGGATAAGTGCAAGAGAAGTTTACGTTCGCGTAAAGCAGGTACGGCCGCTACCTTGTCACGGGAACCGCGTGCCGTAGGGTCAAGGACCGACCGGGCCTCTGGAAAATTTTCTATGTCATTTGCGCAACGGATCGTTTCACTCTTGGAAATGGTGCAGATATCCTTTGCCGCCTAGACAGATGCACAGCCGGAGCCGCCCATGCAGACCTACAGCCGTACCGCCATGTTCCTGCATTGGACGATTGCGATTGCACTGGCTTTTCAGCTTGCGGTCGGCTGGTCGCTCGAAAGCCTGGGCGCGAAAGGCTTCGCGCTTTACCAGTTGCATAAATCGGTCGGCATCCTGATCCTGACCCTGACGTTGCTTCGGGTCCTCACGCGGATCTACAAGCCGCGCCCGCTGGCGTCGGAGGGCGGTTGGGAAGGGGCTCTGGCCAAGGCTGTGCATGCCGGGCTCTACGGCTTCATGCTGCTCGCGCCGCTGACCGGCTGGGCCATGGTGTCGACCGACAAGATCAAGATCCCGACGTTGCTGTTCGGGGCCATACCGCTGCCGCATCTGCCGCTGCCGCAGGGGGCCAACGCGTTCTTCGATGGCAGCCACGGGCTGCTCGCCTGGATCGGCCTAGCTCTGTTCGTGCTGCACGTGGCGGGCGCGGTGAGGCATCATCTGCTGCTGCGGGACGGCCTCGTGTGGCGCATGGTCCCCGGTCGCTCCAGGGCGGTGATGATCGCGCTGATCGTGCTGGTGCCGACCGGGTTCGTGGCGGGCGGCCTGCTCGCGCGGCAGGCAATGAGCTCCGCCGCGCCTGCCAAGACTCCCGAGGCTGCCGAACCGGCTCCGCCCGAGAATGTCGCGGTCGCCAATGCAGTGGTCCCGGCAGCCGAGAACGCCACGGCTGTCGAAAATGTCGTCGAAGTCGTGGAACCGGTCGGCCCGCCCCCCGTCTGGACGGTGCAGCCGGGCGGCAGGATCGGCTTCTCCGTGGATAACGGCGGCTATGCGGTCACAGGCGGCTTTTCGCGCTGGACGGCAAACATCGTCATGGACCCCGATCATCCCGAAACTGCCGACATTCGCGTGGAAATCGACGTTTCCAGCGCCAGCGTCAGCGATCCGACGCAGAACGAGATGCTGCCGGGCGACGAGTTCTTCGGCGTCGCCGCGCACCCCCGCGCGATCTTTACGGCAAAAAGCCCGAAAGCGACCGGGCCGAACAGCTACACCGCGCGCGGCAGGCTGACGCTCAAGGGCGTCACCGCCCCGCAGAGCATCCGCTTCACGCTGAAAGGCTCGGGGCTGAAGCGCAACGTCACCGGCACCGCCGCCATTGCCCGGAAGACCTTCGGTGTCGGCAATGGCGAGAGCAGCACCGGCATTGATTCCAGTGTCGCGGTAACGTTCACCTTCGATGCAGTCGGCAAGCAGCCCTAACGGCGCAAGTCGTCCGGCGTATCGATGTCGTGCAGCACAGCGCCGCTGGTTTCCAGCAACAAGCCCTGGCTGATCAGCGCCCGCGCGCCCTGATCGCCCTTCAGCGCCTGCAGCTCATCGAAATGTCGCCGTCCGAAGAAGGCAGGCGGGCAGGGGGTGAAGCCATCGGTGCTCGCCACCACGGACCGGATATCCTCCGCCGCCAGGCACAGGCGCATATAATGGCTCTGCGGCACGTTGGGCATGTCGGCCAGGCACATCAGCAGCCCGTTGCAGCGAAGTTCCGACACATGCTGCGCCGCCATCACGATGCTGCTCGACAGGCCGCCTTCGGGATTGTCGTTGACGATCAGCGTATAGCCGCGCCGGTCCAGCTTGCGATGGATGATCGGCGCCAGATCGTGCGGCCGCACCACCGCGATCAGATATTTGAACGGCAGCGACGCGATCGCCTCCAGCGCATGGACGATCAGCGGCTTGCCCCCATGATCGGCCATCAGCTTGTCTTCTTCGCCAAAGCGCGTGGAATTTCCGGCGGCGAGCAATACGGCGGCAACCTGTTCTGGACGCATAGGGTCAGGCAGCTTCCGTCATGCGCGCGTCCACTCGGTTGAACGCCTGGATCATCCCCGCGGCGATCGACAGCGCGATCTCGCCGGGACCGAGGGCACCGATGTCGATTCCCGCAGGCCCGTCGATGCGGTCCAGATCGGCAGGCGAAATCCCGGCAGCCGCCAGCCGCTCGCGCCGCGCCGCGTGGCTCTTGCGCGATCCTAGCGCCGCGACATAGCCGGTTGGCGCGCGCAGCGCCTCGATCAGCGCGGGATCGTCGATCTTGGGATCATGGCTCAGCGTGACCACGGCCGTCGCAAGATTCGGGCGGAGCGCAACCACGGCTTCGTCGGGCCAGCGGTCGTCCAGCATCGCGTCCGGAAAGCGTTCGCGCGTCAGGAACCGCCCGCGCGGATCGACGATGGTCGTTGCGATCCCCAGTTCCCGCGCCAGCCCGGCAAGGCCCTGCGCGATCTGCACCGCGCCGGTGATGATCAGTCGACGAGGCGGGCGATAGCGATTGACGAACTGGCCGGGCCGCTCGCCGGCAACGCTCAGCCCGCTCTCGACGTCGGTGGAGACCGCCAGCGTCTCGCCACGCGCCCGCGCTTCGCGCACCTGATCCAGCAGGGCGGGCGCGAAGCCTGCGTCGGTCACCGGCTGCACCAGCACCGCGATTTCGCCGCCGCAGGGAAGCCCCGCTTCCCAGGCATCGCCGTCGCTGACGCCAAAGCGATGCAGCACGGACTCGCCCGAGGCAATCACGCTCTCCGCGCTTGCCAATATGGCGTTTTCCACGCAGCCGCCGGAGACCGATCCCTCGAACCGGCCGTCCTCGTTCACCAGCATGTGCGATCCGCGCGGTCGCGGCGCCGATCCCCACGTCTGCACGACTGTCGCGATCGCCATGCGCGCGGGCGCCCAGCTCTGCGCCTTGGTTATCAGGTTGCTAATATCGTCCACGCAATCCCCACTGCCACTGCCGGGCAGGACTGTCTACCCGCCCACCCGCGCTCTGCGCAGGCACTGGCAATTTTCGTCGCGATAGCCATATTCACCATCATAGTGAATCAAGGGGGACTTGCGTGAGTACGGATCATGACGACACGGGCATGGAACGGGTGCGTCCGAAGAAGATGGACGTGCCCCAGGACGTTCAGGATGCCATCCGCACGCTGATCCGCTGGTCCGGCGACGATCCGGAGCGGGAAGGACTTATCGAGACGCCGCAGCGCGTTGCGCGCGCCTGGCGCGAATATTGCGAAGGCTATCACGACGATCCCGCCTATCATCTGAGCCGCATCTTCCACGAAGTCGGCGGCTATGACGAGATCGTGTTGTTGAAGGATATCCCGTTCCAGTCGCACTGCGAACACCATATGGCTCCCATCGTCGGCAAGGCGCATATCGCGTATCTCCCGGATCAATGGGTGGTCGGCATCTCCAAACTTGCCCGCGTTCTCAATGCGTTCTCACGCCGCTTGCAGGTTCAGGAGCGAATGACTGCGGAGATCGCCGACTGCATCTGGGAAAATCTGAAGCCGCTTGGCGTCGCCGTGGTGATCGAGGGTACGCATGGGTGCATGTCCGGTCGCGGCGTTCGCACGCACGGCGTCTCGATGACGACCAGCCGCATGATGGGTGTGTTCCGCGACGACGAGAAAAGCCGCAAGGAAGTTCTCAACCTGATGGGCGTATGAGCGAAACGACCGAGGATGCCAACGGCCCGGAAGCTGTCGGCTTTCGCACGCTGTCCCGCCCTGCCGACGATGCCACAGTTCGCGATGCGAGCGGCCCGTTGCCGCTCTCGGCCAAGCGCCTCGCGCTGGTGACGGGCGGGCATCGCAGGCTGGGCGCAGAAATCAGCGGAGCGTTGGCGCGGGCGGGCTACGCGCTCGCCATCCACGGCAGCCATGACGTGCGGCTCGACTCCGCACTGGCCCTGACTCTCGAATCGAGCGGCACCGAATGGGAAGGCTTCGTCGCCGACTTCACGGACCCGGAGGCGGCAGAGGAACTGGTTGCCGACGTGGCAGTCAAGTTCGGTCGTCCGCCCGATCTGCTGGTGAACAGCGCCGCCATCTTCGGACAGGACCGGCTGGACAACGTCACCTCCAGCGACCTGATGCGCCACTATGCCGTCAATTGCGCTGCGCCGGTCCTACTCAGCAAGGCGTTCGCGATGGTTCCGGCGGGCGTCACCGACCGCTGCATCGTCAACATTCTGGATCAGCGGATCGACCATCCGCATGGCGATCAGCTTGCCTACACGCTTTCGAAGATGGCGCTGGCGGGCTTCACGCAACTGACCGCGCGCGAACTCGCGCCCCGCGTGCGCGTGAATGCCGTAGCGCCGGGCCTGACGATAGCGACCGCGGACTACAGCGACGATCAGATGGACAAGTTGAGCGGCGTCATGCCTCTGGAGCGGCTTTCACAGCCCAGCCAGATCGCCGAAGCCGTCATGTATCTGGCGGGCGCCACGGCCACCACCGGACAGGTGCTGTATGTCGATGCGGGCGCCCATATGCAGGGCTACCGCCGGGACTTCATGCACCTGTAGCGGGGGTCCGCACTAGGCTCTATTGCGCCGTCCAGCCGCCATCCACGGAAAGGTTCGCGCCAGTGATCTGGCTCGCAGCATCGCTGCACAGGAACAGCGCCATCGCCGCGACCTGCTCGGCAGTCACGAATTGCTTGGTGGGCTGACCCGCCAGCAGCACGTCGTTGATGACCTGCTCGCGCGTCAGGTTCCGCGCCTTCATCGTGTCCGGGATCTGGTTCTCGGCCAAGGGCGTCCAGACATAGCCCGGACTGATGCAATTCGCCGTCACGCCAAGGGTCGCGACTTCGAGCGCCACCGTCTTGGTAAAGCCCGCCAGTCCATGCTTTGCCGTCACATAGGCGGATTTGAACGGAGAGGCAGTCAGCGAATGCGCCGATGCGGTCTGGATGATGCGCCCCCACTTCTTGCCCTTCATATAGGGAAGGGCGAGGCGTGTGGTGTGGAACGCCGCATTCAGGTTCAGCGCGATGATCAGGTCCCACTTGTCCAGCGGGAATTCCTCCACCGGCGCGACATGCTGCACGCCTGCATTGTTGATCAATATGTCGACGCCGCCGAAAGCCTGCGCGGCCTCCGCCATCATCGCCTCGATCTGATCGACTTTCGTGAGGTCGTGACTGCTGTAGAGCGCCTTGGCTCCGCTTGCCGCCTCGAGGGCGAGGCGTTCCTTCTCGATGGCGTCCTTGTCACCGAAACCGTTGATGACGACGTTCGCCCCCTCGGCCGCCAGCACCTTGGCATAGGCAAGGCCGATGCCGGACGTGGAGCCAGTGATGAGCGCTGTCTTGCCTTTGAGAGTCATGCCGATTTCTCCTTGAGATGATCCGGTTTATCGAGATCGAAAGCGGCGCTGGAGCCGTCGAGGATGTTGCGGGCGATGAGGTCGCCCTGGTGCATCGCGCTTTCCACGGCCTCGCGGCCCTGCTGCCAGTGATCGACCATGGTGGCGCGTGAGAACTCGAAATCGCGCGCGCCGCTTTCCCAGGCGCGGCTTCGATAGATCAGGTGGACGATGTTGACCGACCCGTCATCCAGCAAGGCGCGGACGCGCTGCACTTCGGGATCGCCGCACATGTCCGCGGGCAGGTGATTGAGCACGGCGCGGATCGCCTTGTGCTCACGGCGCAGGCGCAGATACTGGTCCGTCACCTGCCGGGTGCGGCTGGAATACTGAATGTCTTTCTGCCGCGACCAGACGTCGGTCATTTGCTGCGGCATGGGTCCCTCGGCGGGGAACAAGTCGACCTGAAACACCAGCATATTGCCACATTGCTGATCCAGAACATGGCTGAGGGGCGTATTTGAAACCAGACCGCCGTCCCAGTAGAATCGCCCGTCGATCTCGACGGGGGGAAGCCCCGGCGGCAGCGCGCCCGACGCCATCACATGCCGCGCATCTATCCGCGTATTGGACCGGCTCAAGCCGTCCGACCCGCGATTGTCCCAATAGGCGAAGTTCCCGCTCTCGACATCCACCGCACCCACTGAGATGCGAACCGGCCCATCGTTCAGCAGATCCCAGTCGATCAGGCCGTCCAGGGTCGCCACCAGCGGCGTGGTATCATAATAGCTGATCGCCCCGGCCGTGCCCTTGGGCAGGAAGGCGGAGGGGATCAGGTGCGGCCGGAAGAAGCCCGGCACGCCGAACATGGCCACGGCTCCCGCCGCCGCCAGATGCGCCGCCTCACGGATATGGTCGTTTTCCGGGAGCCAGAAATTGGGCATGCCGCCACTTACCTGATACCAGAAAGCGCGCAGCCTTTCCATCCGGCGCGCCGGCGGATTGCCCGCGATGATGGCGGCATTGACTGCACCGATGGAAATGCCCGCGACCCAGTCCACTTCGATCGCCAGGTCATCCAGCTTTTCGTACACGCCTGCCTGGAATGATCCAAGCGCTCCGCCGCCTTGCAGCAGCAGCGCCACATGATCGGGGAGCGGCAGCGGCGGAGCCGACCGGCGGGCGTGAGTCGAGGGAATCTGTTTCATGTTGCAACGCAATATATGAAGTTCGTCGTAAATTACATCGGTCGATCACGACAAAGATTTCGTCACGATGGACCCCTGCGGTCACTAGGTCGTTTCGCTCAAGACCGTTTTGCCGTAGCAAGGCGTGCACCACATCAAAGGGGTAGGCCATGCGGCTGGACGACGAGAGAGAAAGCAGCAACTTCGAAGTCCAACGGGGCGGCGGGGGCGGCGGCTTTGGCGGCGGTGGCTTGGGGCTAATCGGCATGTTGCTGGGCAGCCGCTTCGGCATCTTCGGTATCGCGATCCTCGTCGTCGGCGCGCTGATCATGGGCGTCAATCCGCTGAGCCTGCTGGGCGGCGGGGGTGGCGGCGGACAGGTGCAGACCGAACAGCCCAACGTCCAGGAATTGACCCCGGTGCAACGTACCTCGCTGCAGGTGCTTGGCTCGACCGAGCGCCGCTGGAGCGAGATCTTCGCCGCCAATGGTCAGCAATATGCGCCCCCCACGCTCGTCTTCTACAGCCAGAACGGCATGTCCGGCTGCGGCGCGGCGCAATCGGCGATGGGGCCCTTCTATTGCCCGAGCGACCGGAAGATCTACCTCGACACCGATTTCTTCAACGAAATGGAAACGCGCTTCAATGCGCCGGGCGATTTCCCGATCGGCTACATCATCGCCCATGAAGTCGGCCATCACATCCAGACCGTCACCGGCATTTCCGACAAGGTCCGCGCCGGCCAGAAGTCCGCATCCGAAGCACAGGGCAATGCCCTTCAAGTCGCGATGGAGCTGCAGGCGGACTGCTATGCGGGCGTATGGGCCAACCGCGACAAGAACCTGATGGAAGCGGGCGACATGGAAGAGGGCCTCCGCGCCGCTCAGGCCATCGGCGACGACACGCTGCAGAAAGCCGCAGGCCGCCGCCCGGTGCCGGAGAGCTTCACGCACGGCACCGCGGCGCAACGGATGGAATGGCTGCGCAAGGGCCTCAGCACCGGCGATCCGGCGCAATGCGATACGTTCAAGGGCGTGTGAGGGCGCGCGCCTTCTCAGATCACGTCCAGCACCAGCCCCATGTCGCGGGCATCCTCGGCGTCGATATACCAGTTCTCCGGCGCCTTGTGATGCACTTCATCGAAGCTGATGCTGCTTCCCTCGATCAGTGCGCGAAAGCCTTCCTCCTCGATATTGATGCTGTGCTCGATCTCGTTGAGCGTCGCTTTCAGAGTCGCTACGCACATCCGCAGCGGGCCTGACAGGTTGATCGTCTTGGTGATCTGCCGCTCGTGGATCATGAGGCGGGTGCCACGCGTGAGGAACCGCTTGTCCCGCGCGAAATAGCTCATGAACGTCGCGCCCGCCGAATAGACTGCGGCCTGTCCCAGGAACAGCAATTCGCGCCCCTCAAGCTCCTGCAGGATGCGCACATCGTCGCCCATCGCGCGCGCCACTTCCGGATCGCCCCCCATGGTGGTGAGCGAGATCACGATCGGCCCTTCCTTGGGCGCGTTGATCAGCGCCTGTCGGAAGAAGCCATACATGTTGTAATCGACGGGGCCGGCGAGTCCGATATTCGGGCTCGCCAGCAGCGGGTATAGTCTGGGATTTGCCATGCGCCGCGTAACGGCTCACAGTGCAGGGCGTTCCACGCCTGCAACAAATGCAAGCGCGATTGCTGTATCGCTACTTGGCGAGTTCCGCTTCGATCGCGGCGATCAGGGCCGGATCGTCCGGCGCAGTCGTCGGCGCAAAGCGCGCCACCACATTGCCGTCGCGGCCGATCAGGAACTTCTCGAAATTCCACAGCACTTCCGGTTCCGGATTGGGCGTCATGCCATAACCGCGCAGCTTCTCGCGAAAAGCTTCCGCATCGCCCTGCGCCGTGGGCGCTGCCGAAGTCAGAGCGGCATAGAGCGGATGCTTGTCAGGGCCAACGGTCGAAAGCTTCGCGAACATCGGGAAATCGACGGCGAAGTTGGTGGTGCAGAAAGTCGCGATTTCCTCGTTCGTGCCCGGCTCCTGCGCGCCGAAATCGTTGGCCGGGAAGCCGGTGACGACCAGTCCCCTGTCCTTGTAGGTCGCATAGAGCTTTTCCAGCCCCTCATATTGCGGCGTCAGCCCGCATTTCGACGCGACATTGACCACCAGCACGACGTTCCCCGCATAATCGGCAAGGCTGGCATCGTCATTGCGGATGGTCTTGAGCGGGATTTCCTGAATTGCGGTGGCCATGGGGAGACTCCTGTTGTTTCGCCCGGACGCTAGAGAGGCGAGAGCAGGGGCGCAAGCGGGGAGACCGCACTTTCGGTGCGGACCTTGGCTACCCACCAACGAAGCAATCCCATGACAGCGTCACCCCTCCCGCTGTCCCTGCCTGCTGAGGAATGACGGGAAGCGACCACTAGCGGAGATCGCCGCATCCGCCCATGTTGCGCCGATGGATAAGACATGGACAGAACGGCTCAAGGAATGGGCACTGGGCATCAAACGCGATGTGATCGCCCTCTGGCTGGCTGCGCAAGATCAGCGAGTGCCGTGGTATGCCAAGGTCCTTGCGGCGGTCGTAGCTGCCTACGCGCTGTCCCCGATCGACCTGATACCCGACTTTATCCCGATCCTCGGCTATCTGGATGACGTGCTGATTGTGCCGCTGGGGATCATGGCTGCGGTCAAGCTTATTCCTGGGAATATCATGGCTGACCTTCGCATAAAGGCAGTCGCACAACGCAAGCCTACTTCCAAGGCGGGGGTTATTATCGTTGCGATGATTTGGCTGGCAGTGACTTTGCTTGCTGTTCACTTACTCTGGCCTCGTCTCCCACGACCGTAAGCCCCCCAAATTCCCTGTCCTACACGCCCCCATCCACGCTACGCCGACCGCGTGCCTCAAGCTGACCGCCCTGCATGCAAGACCATGCCGCATCCACTCCGCCGCGCCCCTAAAGGCAGCGGGGTGGGACAGCCGGAGGGTAGATCGCCTTGCGCCTGTGTCCGGGCGAACGCGCCGTGGGCCTGGCGGTTCGCCGCGCCGGGTTGCTGCGCGCAACAGTTCGGGCGGGGAGCCTTCAGCTGCCGAGATCACGCGGCTGTCACGGATCGAACGGAAGAAAGGTAAGCGAACAATGCCGGACGCAACGAAAAGCGCACTTCATCCGCTGCGACGGGCGACCTTCAGCCCCTCGGCCAAGCTCGCCCAAACAGCGGAGAGGGGGCCAAGTGGGGGGTGACGTAGTGTCACCTTTGTCACCTTCCGGCCCAACACGGCGCTCAAATCCCGCGCCTAGCCAGCCCCAAAGACGCTATAGCTCGCCGCGTGCCCGCCGTATCTCGAACCAGCGCCGCACATTCTCGTTATGCTGCTGCAGGGTGTCGGCGAAGATGTGCCCGCCCTTGCCATCGGCGACGAAATACAGCGCCTTGGTCGGGGCGGGGTTCAGCACCGCGACGATCGACAGCCGCCCCGGATTGGCGATCGGACCCTTGGGCATTCCCGTCATCGCATAGGTGTTGTAGTCGTTCACCGCCGCGATTTCCGACTTGCGGATGCGGCGGCCCAGCGGCTTTCCCTTGGTGATCGGGTAGATGATCGTCGGGTCCGCCTGCAGCATCATGCCGGTGCGCAGGCGGTTGCCGTAGACGCCCGCGACCATCGGCCGCTCCGCCGCCACCGCCGTCTCCTTCTCGACGATGCTGGCGAGGATGATGGCTTCGCGGGGCGACTTGACCACCGTGTCCTTGCTGCGGTCCGCCCACAGCTCGGCGAGCGCCTTGGTCATCGCGGCCTGCATGCGCGTCAGCACCGCCCGGCGTGGCTCGCCCTTCTCGAAGGCATAAGTGTCGGGCAGGACGCTGCCCTCCGGCGGCACGGGGATGTCGCCGGTCAGTTCCTCCTGCGCCATCAGCCGCTCATGGACCAGGATCGAGGGCATGCCTTCGGGGATCGTCACCAGCCGCGCTACCGCGATGCCGCCTTGAAGGATGCGCAGGATCTCCCGGTTGCTGGCGCCCTTGGAGATCTCATATTCGCCCGCCTTGATCGGCTTGCCCGCGCCGAACACCTTCGCCCGCGTCAGGAAAGCGTCGGCGGAGCGGATCAGCCCCTCGCGCTTCAGCTGAACCGCCGCGCTGGTCAGCGTCGCGCCCTCGGCAATGACGATAGTGCGATCGGCCTTCGATGGCCCCTCCGCCTTCCAGCCGTGCACGAACTGGAACGCCACGAACACCAGCGCCGCAATGCAGACCGCAAGGATCACATAACCGATGCGGCGCATGCGGAAAGCCTAGATCGCTTTCATGATGAGGCTGGCATTGGTGCCGCCAAAGCCGAAGCTGTTGTTCAGCACGGCCTTCACCTTCCGCTCCTTGGCGACATGCGGCACCAGGTCCACGCCCATGCAGCTGTCCGAGGGATTGTCGAGGTTCAGCGTCGGCGGCACGATCTGGTCGCGCATCGCCAGGATGCAGAAGATGCTCTCCACCGCGCCCGCGCCGCCCAGCAGATGGCCGATGGCGGACTTGGTGGACGACATCGACAGCGTGGCCATGTCATCGCCGAACAACCGCCGCACCGCGCCCAGCTCCAGCTCGTCACCCATGGGCGTCGAGGTGCCATGCGCGTTGATATAGTCGATGTCCGACAGCGCGAGTCCCGACTTGCGCAGCGCCATCTCCATCGACCGGAACGCGCCCGACCCTTCGGGATGCGGCGCGGTCACATGATAGGCGTCGCCCGACAGGCCATAGCCGATCACCTCGGCATAGATCTTCGCGCCGCGCGCCTTAGCATGTTCATATTCTTCGAGGCACACGACGCCCGCGCCTTCGCCCATGACGAAGCCGTCCCGGTCCTTGTCATAGGGCCGCGACGCCTTTTCCGGCGTGTCGTTGAAGTTGGTCGACAGCGCGCGCGCCTGCGCGAAACCGGCGATGCCGATCGGGCAGATCGCGCTCTCCGCGCCGCCCGCCAGCATCACGTCGGCATCGTCCATCGCGATCATCCGCGCTGCGTCGCCGATAGAATGCGCGCCCGTCGAGCAGGCCGTGACGACGGCGTGATTCGGACCCATCAGCCCGTACTTGATCGACACCTGCCCGGAAATCAGGTTGATCAACCGCCCATGCACGAAATGCGGCGACACGCGGCGCGGGCCTTTCTCGTGCAGCACCAGCGATTCGCTCTCGATGCCGGGCAATCCGCCAATGCCCGACCCGATGGAGACGCCCATGCGATAGCGCTCTTCCTCGGACGCATCGGTCAGGCCGGCGTCTTCCAGCGCCTGCCCGGCGGCATCGATGCCATAGACGATGAACGGATCGACCTGCCGCTGAACCTTGTGGTCGACGCGAAGGCCGGGATCGAAGCCGAACTCATGGTCGGCCGGCTTTACTTCGCAGGCGATACGGCACGCATAGTCGGTGGGATCGAAACGCTCGATCCGCGCTGCGCCGGACTTGGACGCGAGAATGTTCTTCCAGACCTTCTCGACCTCAGCGCCCAGCGGCGTGACCATGCCCAGACCCGTTACGACAACACGACGCATACCATCCGCTCCGTCAAATTCACTCTTGTCGCCAGTCTGGCAAATACCGGCCGGCGTAAATAGGAAAGTAAAAGGAAACGGCCCTCCTTCCACGGGATACCCGGGACGGAGAGCCGCTCAACCTTGGGTCGGCTCGTGCCGCAGCGAGGCGTTTCCGCGCCGCTGCGACCGACTTCCGTCCTTACTGCTTGCTGTCGATATAATCGATGGCATCCTTGACGGTGCCGATCTTTTCGGCGGCATCATCAGGGATTTCGACGCCGAATTCTTCTTCGAATGCCATGACCAGCTCAACGATGTCGAGGCTGTCTGCGCCAAGATCGTCGATGAAGCTTGCGTCTTCGGTCACCTTCTCGGCTTCGACGCCCAGATGCTCGACGACGATTTTCTTAACGCGATCCGCGGTCTCACTCATGAGTGGTCCTTCTTTCTGGGTAGTGCGTGGGACATGAATATCTGTTCAGCCCGCCCTAGTGGCAAGGGAAGCGCTAGGCAAGAGGCAACGAATGCGCCGCCACGCGTGCTTTGCGTAAGGCCGGATTATCCGTTCGGGGTTTCAGATCATAGCCATCCCGCCATTCACATGCAGCGTCTGCCCCGTGACATAACCGGCTTCGCGGCTGGCGAGATAGACGACCGCCGCACCGATGTCCTCGCCTTCGCCCAGCTTCCCCGCCGGGATCTTGCCGGTGATGGCATCCTTCTGCGTGTCATTCAGCGCATCCGTCATGGCCGAGCGAATGAAGCCCGGCGCGACGCAGTTCACGGTGATGCCGCGCGTTGCCAGTTCCTGCCCCAAGGCCTTGGACATGCCGATCAGGCCCGCCTTGGACGCGGCATAGTTCGCTTGTCCCGGGTTGCCCGTCACGCCTACGACCGAGGTGATGGAGACGATCCGGCCGAAACGCGCCTTCATCATCGGCTTCGCAGCGGCGCGGCAGAGTCGGAATGCCGCTTCCAGATTGACGCGGATCACCTGATCCCACTCCTCATCCTTCATCCGCATGGCGAGGTTGTCGCGCGTTACGCCTGCATTGTTCACCAATATGTCGAGTTTTCCGCCCAACGCTTCCACGGCTTGCGGCACCAGCGCATCGACGGCGGCGCTATCCGACAGGTTGCAGGGCAGGGCGACGTGATCGCCCGCAAACTGTCCTGCAAAGTCGGTCAGCTTTGCCGCGTTGGAGCCCGAGAATGCTACGCGCGCACCCTGAGCCACCAGCGCCTTCGCGATAGCCGAGCCGATGCCACCCGATGCGCCGGTAACGAGCGCCGTCATGCCTCTGAGGTCGAACATAGTCTAAACTCCCTTGAACTTCAGAGCGCCGTCAGCGCCTTCTCGATGTCGTCCATAGTCACGATGCTGGTGACGGTGGCGTCGGGCGCTATGCGCTTGACCATCGGCCCGAGCACCTTGCCGCCCAATTCCACGAAGTCGGTAACGCCCGCGTCCCACATCGCGCTGACGGATTCGCGCCAGCGAACGCGGCCCGTCACCTGTTCGACCAACCGCGCACGAATGTCGTCGGGCGCTGCGATCGGCGCGGCCAGCACATTGGCATATACCGGCACGACCGGCGCCCGCAGCGCCGCGTCCGCAAGCGCGGCTTCCATCGCATCTGCGGCGGGCTGCATCAGCGGGCAATGGAATGGCGCGGACACCGGCAGAAGCACGCCGCGCTTGATGCCATGCTCCTTCACCAGCGCTATCGCCCGCTCGATCGCGCCGCGATGGCCGGAGATCACGACCTGCGAAGGATCATTGTCATTGGCGACGGTGCAGACTTCACCCTCCGCGGCGGCGTCCGCCAGCGCCTGCGCCTTCTCGATATCCGCGCCCAGCAGAGCCGCCATAGCGCCTTCGCCCACCGGCACCGCCGCCTGCATCGCCTGTCCGCGCAGCTTCAGCAGCCGCGCCGTCGTCGCCACGTCGAACGCGCCCGCCGCACACAGGGCCGTATATTCGCCAAGGCTGTGGCCCGCGACGAAATCTGCCTTCTCCGCCAGCCGCAGCCCGCCTTCCTTCTCCATCACCCGAAGGGTCGCGAGCGCATTCGCCATGATCGCGGGTTGTGCATTCTCGGTCAGGGTGAGGTCGCTCTCCGGCCCCTCGCACATGATGCGGAACAGGCGCTGCGACAGCGCATCGTCCACTTCCTGAAACAACTCGCGCGCCGCAGGGCTGGCGTCGGACAGAGCCTTGCCCATGCCGACCGACTGGCTGCCCTGTCCCGGAAAGATAAATGCCCGCACCCGATCCTCCACACACTGCGCCCGGCTGCTCGGAGCCATTTCGCGCATGATACACTTTGTGACACAAAAGCCATTGAGGCTCCGTGCCGAATTCGGCAGGAACTAGATACGCAATCATCCCGGCGCAAGCATTGGCTGGCGGCGTTGCCATTTTCCCGGCCTTCACGAAGGAAACCCGTGCGTTATACTTTGGTTATCCTGACTGGCACGGCGCTGTCGCTTTCGGCCTGCGCCGCCGGTCCCGATTATAAAGCGCCTGCATCGGCATCGCTGGGGGTGCCTGCCGCCTATACGGCGGCTCAGGGTGCGCCGCTCAGCGACGAGGCGCTGGCGGACTGGTGGCGCAGCTTCAACGATCCGGTGCTCGATGGCCTGATCGAGCAGGCGGTGGCCAATAATCTCGACATCGCGCAGGGCGTCGCCCGGCTGGATCAGGCGCGCGAGGCGCTTCGCCAGGCCGGGGCAAGCTACCTCCCTTCCGTCAGTGCATCGGGGAGCGGCGGACGCAATTTCCGGGAGGGCACGACAGGCTCCATCGTCGATGCCAATGGCAACATCATCGGCGGATCGTCGGGCGGGGGCAGTTCCAATCAATTCTCCGGCAGCCTTCGCGCGAGCTGGGAGATCGACCTGTTCGGACGCATCGGCCGCACGGTGGAGGCGACCCGCGCGGACTTGCAAGCTTCGGGCTACAGCCTAGCCAACGTGCGCACGGCGATCATCGCGGAGACGGTCAGCAACTACATCACCGCCAGGCTGGCGCAGGAGCGGTTGCGCATCGCCCGCGAGCAACTCGCGACTGCGCAGGACAATTTCGACATTGCCCGCTGGCGCGTGGAAGCGGGTCTTGTCTCCTCCCTCGACCAGGAACAGGCGCGTGCGCAACTCGCGCAACAGACTGCCGCGATCCCGCAGATCGAGACGAGCCTCGCTAACGCCTTCAATCGCATTGCCGTGTTGACGGGGCAGGCGCCGGGCGAGGCGACACGCGCGCTGGAGGCCGTCGCACCGCTACCCACTGCGCCTACGGACATAGCGACGGGCATTCCCGCCGATACGCTGCGCCAGCGGCCCGATGTGCGGCAGGCAGAGCGGGCACTTGCCGCCGCAACCGCGCGGATCGGGGTCGCAGAGTCCGCGCTGTATCCCCAACTCAGCATCTCCGGCAATGTGGGCACGACGGCGCTGTCGCTGGGCCGCCTCGGCGACGTAATCACCGGCAGCCTGTTCGGCAGCCTCGCGCAATTGATCTTCGACGGCGGCGCAACGGCGTCACGCGTCCGCGCACAGGAAGCCGCCGCGCGGGGTGCATTTTCCGCCTACAAATCCACGGTGCTGATCGCGCTGGAAGATGTGGAGAACGCATTGGTCGCCGATGGCAATGCCCGGCTGCGCGTGACGCAACTTGCCATCGCCGTCGACGCCGCGAGCAACAGCGCGATCCTCGCGCGCAGCCAGTATCAGGCTGGCCTCACCGATTTCCAGACGCTGCTCAACTCCGAACAGTCGCTGCTCTCCGCGCGCGACGGTCTGGCGAGCGCCCGCGCGGATCAGGTGCAGGCCGTGGCCCAGCTTTACAGCGCCCTTGGCGGCGGATGGCAAACCATGAACGGACGACCCGAATGACCCAAGACGTGACTCCTCCCTCCACAGCCAAGCCGGACGATCTGGACGACTTCCTTGGCGTTCAGCCGGAGAAGCCGTGGCGGAAGTGGATCAAGTGGGGTGTCCTGGGCGCCGCGCTGTTGCTGCTGCTCCTGCTGCTGTCGCGTTGCTACGGGAATGCCGATCAGCCCAATTACTCGACGCGCGCGGTGCGCAAAGGCGACTTGACCGTCACTGTCTCCGCCACGGGAAACCTGAAGCCTATAAATCAGGTCGATGTCGGGTCCGAACAGTCGGGCAAGATCACGCAGGTCTTCGTGGACGTGAACGACCGCGTGACGAAGGGCCAGCGTCTCGCAGAACTCGATACGCGCCGCCTGAACGATGCCGTGACGCAGAACCGCTCTCAGGTCGCCGCCGCCGACGCAGGCGTGGCGCAGGCTAATGCCGCCGCTGCGCTGGCCAAGGCGACGCTCGACCGGCAGTTGAACGTGTTCCAGCTTTCAGGCGGCCGCGTGCCCGCGAAGACGGAACTCGACACGGCCCGGGCCAACTATTCGCAGGCATTGGCGCAGGTCCGCTCGGCACAGGCGCAAGTGTCGGTAGCGCGCGCGCAATTGTCCAGCGCCCAGACGAACCTCGACATCGCGCAGATCGTCTCGCCCGTCACCGGCGTCGTGCTCTCCCGCTCGATCGAGCCGGGACAGACTGTCGCCGCATCGCTGAACGCGCCCGTCCTGTTCACGATCGCCGAAGACCTCAAACAAATGGAAGTCGAAGTTGCCGTCGATGAAGCCGATGTGGGGCAGGTGGCCAACGGTCAGGCCGCCACGTTCAACGTCGACGCTTTTCCTGGACGCAGCTTCCCCGCCCGCGTCAATCGCGTGAATGTCGGCTCCAATGCCAGCAGCACGTCGTCCTCGTCATCCACGACGACGACCGCCACGAACACGGTAGTGGCCTACACTGCGGTGCTGTCCGTCAACAACGATGACGAGACATTGCGCCCCGGCATGACGGCCACGGCCGACATCGTGACCAAGCAGCTTCAGGACGCCTTGCTTGTCCCTAACGCCGCGCTCCGCTTCAAGCCCGATCAGGGCGGCAAGAGCGGCGGCGGCATCACCAGCCAGCTGGTCGCCCGGCCCCGTCGCGGCAATCGCGCGACGCAGCAGGTGAACTTCGGTGTCGGGAGCAGCCAGACCGCCTATGTCGTCGGCGAAGACGGCAAGCCGCAGGCGATAAACGTGGTGATCGGCGAAAGCGACGGGACGCGCACCGTCATCCGCAGCGGCGACCTGAAGGAAGGCGCACGCGTCATCACCGGCCAGCTCGCCGCCGGCCAGGAACAGCCGCCCGAACGCGACATGGCCGATGGCAGCGGACAGCGCCGCAAGCGCGAAGGCGGCCAGCCTGCCGTACCGCCGGCAGCATCCACTTCGCCGTCCGGTAACAGCAGTGCGCCTGCCGCAGCGGCTCCGGTTGCGCCTCAGCGTCGCACGGAGGGCGATGCGCCAGCTGCCCCTGGCTTGCGTCCCGAAGGACAGCGGATGCGGGACATGAGGCCGGAACAACGCCGCGCCTTCATGGAAAGCCTGACGCCCGAGCAGCGCGAGGAAATGCGTGCCCGACGCGAAGCGCGCCGCGCCGCGCGCGAAGCCGGACAGAGCGATGGCGAGTGACCCAATCATCCGCCTGCTCGGCGTCACCAAGACCTATGGCAGCGGCGCGACCATGTTCCAGGCGCTCAAGGGCATAGATCTCGACATCGAGCGCGGCGATTTCGTCGCGGTGATGGGGCCATCGGGTTCGGGCAAGTCCACGACGATGAACATTCTGGGATGTCTGGATGTGCCCAGTGCGGGGACATTTCTGTTCCATAACCATCATGTTGAGCAACTCGACCGCGACCAGCGCGCACTGTTGCGCCGCCGCTATCTCGGCTTCGTGTTTCAGGGGTTCAACCTGCTGTCACGCACCACGGCATTGGAAAATGTCGAACTGCCGCTGCTCTACCGCGGTGAGGACAAGAAGACGCGCTACGACCTCGGCATGGCCGCACTAGACAAGGTGGGCCTCAAGCCCTGGTGGGATCACACGCCCGCCGAATTGTCCGGCGGCCAGCAGCAGCGCGTCGCCATCGCCCGCGCCATCGTCACGTCGCCGGACGTGCTGCTGGCGGACGAGCCAACGGGCAACCTCGATTCGGAACGCTCGGTGGAAATCATGGAACTGCTGACGGACCTCAACCGCAACAGCGGGATCACCGTCCTGATGGTCACGCACGAGCCGGACATGGCCGCATTCGCCCGCACCATCGTCCATTTCAAGGATGGATTGGTGGAGCGCGTCGAGAAGGGGAAGGCGGCATGATCGTCGGCACCACAGTCACGCTCGCTTTCCGGGCAATCATGCGGCACAAGCTGCGCTCCTTCCTGACGACGCTCGGCATCATCATCGGCGTCGGAGCGGTCGTGACGATGACGACGCTCGGCAATGGCGCGACCGCGGCGGTACGGCAACAGATCAGCAGTCTTGGCGCGAACATCCTCCAGCTACGTCCCGGACAGGGGTTCGGGCGCGGCGGCGGCGGTCCCCGTCCGCCCGACTTCGACCCGGACGATGTGACCGCCATCGCCAACCAGCTTACCGGCGTTCGCGCCGTCGCTCCGCAGGCATCGACCAGCGGCATCGCCATCTACGAAGGGTCGAACTGGAACACCACGGTCAATGGCACCACCGCCGCCTATTTCGAGGCGCAGCAGTGGAAGCTGGAGAGCGGCCGGTTGTTCATGCCGGAGGAGGAGGAGGCCGGAAAGCCCGTCTGCATCATCGGCTCGACCTTGCGCACCAACCTGTTCCGGCAGGCAGACCCGATCGGCAAGCGCTTCCGCATCAAGGGCGTGAGTTGCCAGATAATCGGCCTGCTTTCGACACGCGGGCAGGGTGGCTTCGGCAACGATCAGGACGATGTCGTCGTCATGCCAATCAAGTTCGTGCAGCGCCGCTTCACCGGCAACAGGGAAGTTAGCCTCATAATGGTTGCGGTGGACGACGCCTATGACAGCGCCACCGTGCAGGACAGCCTGGAACAGCTCATGCGCGAGCGGCGCAAGGTCAAGCCGGGCGCAGCGGACAATTTCAACGTCTTCGACACCAAGCAGATATCCGACACGCTGACGGGCACCACCACCATCCTGACGCAGATCGTTGCTGCGGTCGCCGCGATCTCGCTGCTGGTGGGCGGCATCGGCATCATGAACATCATGCTGGTCTCCGTGACGGAGCGCACGCGGGAAATCGGCATCCGCCTTGCCATCGGGGCCGTCGCGCGCGAGGTGCTGCTGCAATTCCTGGTGGAAGCCATCGTGCTGTCCTGCCTTGGCGGGTTGATCGGCCTTGGCCTCGCGCTGGTAGCGTCGATCGCCATAGCGCCGCTGATGCAGGTGCCCTTCATCTTCGACGTGAAGATCAACCTGCTCGCTTTCCTGTTCTCGGCGGCGATCGGAGTCGTGTTCGGCTACTTCCCGGCGAGGCGTGCCGCATCCCTGAACCCGATAGATGCGCTGCGGCACGAATAGCGGCTGATACATTTTCAGACACTTATCCCGCCCGTCTGACACATCTCCGATACAGCCGGTTCCTATTTCATAGTCAGACGCCGCGATTGGCGCCGGACACGAAAAGGAACCGGACAATGAAGAAGTTTCTGATGGCACTGGCCGCAACTACGATGATCGCCAGCCCGCTCGTCACCGCTCAGGCACAGGCCGCGCCGCATCGCGACCGCTTCGAGCAGACCACGGTCAAGCACAAGGCCAATGGTCGCACGGTTATCAGGCAGAGGCAGGTCATCCGCCAAAACGACAACCGCAACTACGGCTATAACGCGGGCTACAACGACCGCCGCTGGGCGAAGGGCCAGCGTTTCGATCGTCGCCAGGCCAATAACTACCGCGTGATCGGCGACTATCGCAGCTATCGCCTGAACACGCCGCCGCGCGGCTATCAGTGGGTCCGCTCGGGCAATGATGCGGTGATGATCGCCATCACCAGCGGCATCATCGGCGCCGTGATCGGCAACGCGATCCGCTAAGACCTTCTGCCCTCTCTTCCACCCTGACGAGAGGGCAGATTAACGCTTCTTAACAGCGCCCTTCAGCATCCGTTCAACGACATAATGGTTAAGTAACTTCATTGCCCTTGAGGTCGGCCTGTCCGCTCAATGGCTGAGCTAATGAGGAGCAGGACCATGAACAGATGGAAGAAGGGCGTACTCGCCATTGCCACGTGTGCGACGCTGGCTATCACCGCCGCACCCGCCCAGGCACAACGTTACCGCGGCTATCGGCATCACGATAACACCGGCGCTGTAATTGCCGGTGGAGTCGTCGGCCTCGCATTGGGCGCGGCCATCGCGTCGAGTTCGCGCGACCGCTATTATGACCGCGGGTATCGCGGCTATCGGGGTTATGATGGCTATCGCGGCTACGACGGGTATCGCGGCAACTACTACCGGGATAGCTACTACAACCGCGGCTATTATCGGGACAACTACCGCCCGCATCGCCGCGGTTACGACGGTTATCGCCGGTGCTACAGCGAACGCTTCTACGACGATTACCGTGGCGAATGGACGCGTGTCCGGCGCTGCCGCTAACGAACTTCCACTTCGGAATAAAAGAGGAGGCGCAACCGCAAGGCTGCGCCTTTTCGCTTGAGCGCCATCAATGCTTGCTTTTTGGCGGTGCTTCGATCATAGCGCGCGCTTCCAAAGGCGGCGGGGCGACTCCGCTGCGACTGGATCAATACTGAAGACGACAGCCGGAGGGGCGTTCGCATGGGGCGGCGTCAGCGATCGGCCAATATGAAGGAAGACCCATGGCTCTGTACGAGCACGTGTTTCTTGCGCGCCAGGATCTGGCACAGGCGCAGGTAGACGCACTGGCGGAAATCGCCACCAAGATTGTCGAAGACAATAAGGGCAAGGTCGTTAAGACCGAAAATTGGGGCCTGCGCAGCATGGCCTACAAGATCGCCAAGAATCGCAAGGCGCACTACGTCATGCTCAACATCGATGCCCCTGCCGGTGTCGTGGCCGAGCTGGAGCGCCAGACGCAGATCAACGAAGACGTGATCCGCTACATGACCATAAAGGTCGATGAGCTGGAAGCCGGTCCTTCGGTGATGATGCGCAAGCAGGAACGCGACGCACGCGGCGGTGGCCGTGGTGAACGTGGCGACCGCGATCGCGGCGCTCCCCGTGGCGATCGTGAAGATCGTCCCCGTCGCGACCGCGACGAAGCTGGCGAATAAGGAGACACTAGATCATGGCACGCCCATTTTTCCGCCGCCGCAAGAGCTGCCCCTTCGCCGCGAAGGATGCGCCGAAGATCGATTATAAGGACGTTCGTCTGCTCCAGGGCTTCGTGTCCGAACGTGGCAAGATCGTCCCTAGCCGCATCACGGCCGTTTCGGCCAAGAAGCAGCGCGAGCTGGCGACTGCCATCAAGCGCGCCCGTCATCTGGGCCTGCTGCCCTACATCGTGAAGTGAGGGAATAGATCTCATGGAAATCATTCTACTCGAACGGATCGAGAAGCTCGGCGCCATCGGTGACATCGTCACCGTGAAGGACGGCTATGCCCGTAACTTCCTGCTGCCGAACAAGAAGGCGCTGCGCTCCAACAACGCCAACAAGAAGGTGTTCGAGGCCAACCGCGCGAAGATCGAAGCCGAAAACGCTTCGCGTCGCGAGGAAGCCAAGGCATCTTCGGGCGACATCGACGGCAAGCAGGTCGTGCTGATCCGCCAGTCGTCTAACGCGGGCGCGCTGTACGGTTCGGTTTCGGTCCGCGACATCATCGAAGCCCTGCAGGCTGATGGCGTAACGAACGTGACCAAGTCGATGATCGTGCTGGAACGCCCGATCAAGACGCTTGGCGTGTTCGACGTCAAGGTTGCGCTGCACCCCGAAGTCACGGTCAACATTCAGGTGAACGTCGCACGTTCGCCCGAAGAAGCCGAGCTTCAGAAGGAAGGCGTCGACGTCATGGCCAGCATGTTCGAAAAGGACGAAGCAGGCTTTACCGAGGATTACGATCCGAATGCGGAACCGGGCGAAATCGCTTCGGAACCCACGGACGAAGCCGAGGGCGCCGATCAGGACGCCTGAGCTTTCTCGACCCAGTACAAAAAGCCGCCCGGTGCAGATCGGGCGGCTTTTTTGCTGATTGGACGCTTGAGGGTTATGTTATGAGGCGATGTAAGTGCGGCATAGCTGGGGATGGAAGAGGGGGAGTCCATGGCTGATACCGTCAAAGACGAAGCGCTTTCTCTTAGCAATGACGCGGCGATCCGGGAAATCCTCGAAGAGGTGTGCCAGATCACGGAAATGGGTTTCGCTGCCGTCGCCCGCGTAACCGAAGAACGCTGGATCGCCTGTCAGGTCGTCGACAAGATCGACTTCGGCCTCAATCCCGGCGATGAACTGGATATCAAGACGACGATCTGCAACGAAATCAGGCAGCAGGGGCAGCGGGTCGTCATCGATCATGTCGACGAGGATATCGAGTGGCAGACGCACCACACGCCGATGCTCTACGGTTTCAAAAGCTATGCTTCGCTTCCCATTCTCGGGCCTGACGGAAGCTTCTTCGGCACGCTATGCGCGATCGATCCAAGATCGCGCACCATTACGGGAGCCGCGACGCTCGCTGCCCTTGAAAGGTGCGCGCGACGCGTCCAGGCGATACTGGCGACGCGGCTCGGCTGAAATAATGCCAAATCGGATTGCCACTTCAGGCGATCCTGCTCTCGCACATAGCCCCTTGTCCTGCTATCGCCCACGCAATGAGTGATTTCCGCGACCCGTTCGACAGCATCAAGGATCATCCGTTCGATACCGCGCTGTCGGAGCGCTACCTTGTTTACGCCCTGTCCACGATCACGGCGCGCTCCTTGCCGGACCTTCGCGACGGATTGAAGCCCGTTCATCGCCGGCTCCTCTGGGCCATGCGGCTGCTGAAGCTGGAACCGAGCAATCCGGACCCGGTGCGCAACACCACCTCCTACAAGAAATGCGCGCGCGTTGTCGGCGACGTCATCGGCAAATATCACCCGCATGGCGATGTCTCGGTTTACGACGCGATGGTGCGTCTGGCGCAGGACTTCTCGCTGCGCACCCCGCTGGTCGATGGGCAGGGCAATTTCGGCAATATCGACGGGGATAACGCCGCAGCCATGCGTTATACCGAGGCGCGGCTGACGCAGGCGGCCTCGGATCTGATGGCGGGGCTGGACGAAGGCACGGTCGACTACCGCCCGACCTACAATGGCGAGGATGAGGAGCCGGAGGTTTTTCCCGGTCTCTTCCCGAACCTGCTGGCGAATGGCGCGTCGGGCATCGCGGTGGGCATGGCCACCAGCATCCCGCCGCACAATGTCGCGGAGCTGATCGGCGCGGCGCTGCTGCTGATCGATCAGCCTGACGCCGAACCTTCCGCATTGATGGAGCATGTCACCGGCCCCGATTTCCCGACGGGCGGCGTGCTTGTGGACAGCGCCCGGAGCATCGCTGAATCCTACATCTCCGGGCGCGGCTCCTTCCGTGTCCGCGCACGCTGGCACAAGGAAGAGGGCGGCCGGGGCACCTGGGTCGCGATCGTCACGGAAATCCCGTTCCAGGTCCAGAAGTCCAAGCTGATCGAACAGATCGCGGCGCTTATCAACGACAAGAAGCTTCCGATCCTGGCGGACATTCGCGACGAATCCGACGCTGAAATCCGCATTGTCATCGAACCGCGGAGCCGCTCGGTCGACGCTGATATATTGATGGACAGCCTGTTCCGCCTCACCGATCTGGAGAGCCGTTTCAGCCTCAATCTCAATGTGCTGGACGCCAGCCATACGCCGCGAGTCATGGGCCTGCTCGAAGTGCTGGTCGAGTGGCTGAAGCATCAGATAGAAGTCCTGATCCGTCGCGCCCAGCATAGGCTGGAGAAGATCGCGGCCCGGCTTGAACTGCTCGACGGCTACATCATTGCCTATCTCAATCTCGACCGGGTGATCGCCATCATCCGCACCGAAGATGAGCCGAAAGACGTGATGATGGCGGAGTTCTCGCTGAACGACCGCCAGGCCGAAGCCATTCTCAACATGCGTCTTCGCTCCCTGCGCAAGCTGGAAGAGATGGAATTGCGGCGCGAACATGCCGAACTCGTGAAGGAACGGGAAGAGCTCGAAAAGCTTGTCGAGAGCCCCGCTCGCCAACGCACACAGTTGAAGCGCGACCTCACGGCGCTCCGCAAGCGCTATGGCCCGGACACCCTCTTGGGCAAGCGCCGCACCCTGATCGAGGAAGCCGGGCCAGCGCGCGAAATTCCGCTGGAGGCCATGATCGAGCGCGAGCCGATCACCGTCATCCTGTCCCAGCGCGGATGGATACGGGCGATGAAGGGCCATGTCGATGAAGCAACCCTTGCAGGCGTGAAGTACAAGGAGGGCGATGGTCCCTGGGGCGTTCCGGTCCAGATGCAGACGACCGACAAGCTGTTGATCGGCTGCGCAAACGGCCGTTTCTATACGCTGGGCGCCGACAGGTTGCCGGGGGGGCGCGGTTTTGGTGAGCCGATCCGCTCGATGATAGACCTCGACAACGCGACTGAGATTATCGTGATGATGGCGGCGAAGCGAGAGGCGCGTCTGCTCGTCGCCGCATCCGATGGGCGAGGCTTCATTGTCCCGACGGGAGAAATCATTGCCGAAACCCGAAAGGGGAAGCAGGTGGTGAATGTCCGTACCGGCGCGCGCCTCGCTATCGTCCGCCCGATAGCGGCGGGAGCAGACAGCGTGGCGGTAATCGGCGATAATCGCAAATTGCTGGTGTTCCCGCTATCCGAATTGCCCGAGATGGCGCGCGGGCAGGGCGTGCAGATGCAACGCTATCGTGACGGCGGACTATCCGATGTCATAAGCTTCGTGCTGAGCGAGGGCCTCAGCTGGACGATGGGTGGCGAAACCGGACGCGTTCGCACCGAAGGCGACATGACCCCATGGCGTGTCACTCGTGGCGCGGCCGGGCGTATGCCCCCCACTGGCTTCCCGCGGGACAACCGTTTCGGCTGATCTCGATCAACACACGGGCGCATGTATTTAAATTATTTACCTTGCGTCCGTATCTTAGCTGCATGGATGCATTACCCGCGCACTTTTTGGTTGCCGGCGATCTGGACAGCTTTGCCCTGTCTTCGATTGACAGGGGAGCTGTATCTTCCATCAGCCCCGGTGCCGGCTGGGTTCATGCCTTGCCGCAAGCCGCTGCGATCCTCGATGTCAGCGAAGGCGAGATCGTCATAAAGCAGGCAAATACGGCCTTCAATCACAGCTTCCCACATGGTGTGCGAAGCTTTGGATGTGCAAGCGCCGGAGAGACCGAATGGGCTTCCCGCATCGTTGCTTTCTGTAAGACAAACCGTACCTCGGACAGCTTCGAGATACGGCGGGAGGGGCCTTTAGGACCGGAATTCCTGGCCTGCACCATCGGCTGCCTGGCGAATCAAGGGCAGAAAACTACTCCGCTGTTGTTCACCGCCATCGACCGCACCAGCGAACGCGCGATGGAAAAGAACCTGCGCCGTGAACTCTTGTCCGATAGCCTGACCGCGCTGCCTAATCGAACTGGCTTTGGCGAGGAGATTGACCACCGTCTCGCCAACACCGCGAAAACCGATACGGGCAGTTACGCGGTGATTGCCATCGACCTTACCCGATTCAGTCGTGTCAATGAATCGCTGGGCTCCTTGGCCGGTGACGAATTGATCATCACAGTGGCAAAACGCCTGAAGTCGGGCCTGCGCCAGGGCGACGTTCTGGCAAGAATCGGCGGCAACGAGTTTGCCGTATTCGCCCGACTGAACAATGGTCTGTCAGATGCCCTTCATATTGTCCATCGAGTGAACGACGCGCTGGCATCTCCAGTGCGGCTCACCAACCTGCAGATCAGCGTCGATTGTGCGATAGGATGCGCACTCTCGCAAAATTTGAGCGACGATGCCGAGGATATCGTACGGCAGGCGCAAGCAGCCGTGAAGATCGCCAAGCGCAGCGGCAAGCTCGAAATCTATCGGGCAGGCGTTCTGAAGGAAGCCCACCGCCGCTTCACTTTGGAAAGCCGGCTGCGTGAGGCGCTGGCGAATGGGGCTCTCGATCTTGCCTTTCAGCCGCTGATCCACCTTCAGACCGGCGAAGTCACGGGCTTCGAGGCTCTCGCACGGTGGAACGATCCCGAACTGGGCGAAGTCTCGCCGACGGAATTCATTCCAGTTGCTGAGGAATCGGGTCTCATCGTGCCGTTGGGCCGCTGGGCCATGTATGAAGCCACCCAGACGCTGGCAAAATGGGACCGTCTGCAGGGCGAAGTGCTTCCGATTGGCGTGAACGTCAATCTCTCTCCTACCCAGATGAGTCGCGATGACGTGCCGACCATCGTTGAGGAAGCCTTGCGCTACTCCGGGGTGGCCGGGAGCAGACTGACCATCGAACTGACGGAAAGCGCCATCATCGCAGATCCCGACAAGGCGCGACAGGTCCTTGCTGCCCTGAAAAGTCTGGACGCGGCGATAGCCATGGACGACTTCGGGACCGGCTATTCCAACCTTGCGAGTCTTCAGAGTTTGCCAATCGACCTCCTGAAGATCGACCGCTCCTTCGTGGCCGGAATGATATCGGATCGGGACAACAACGCCATTGTCCGCACCATCCTGTCGCTAGCCGAATCGTTGAACTTGCGCGTGACCGCCGAGGGGATCGAAACGCCGGAGCTGGCGGGATTGCTGCAGAAGCTGGGCTGCTGGCAGGGGCAGGGCTATCATTTCGCCCGGGCGCTGCCCGAAGCAGAAGCGTTCGCTTATTGGCGGAGACGCTGGAACTTCCAGACGATCTGACTGGTCAGGGCTTCCAGCTCTTCACCTTCCGGAAAGCCCGCGGCTACCCAGGCGGCTTCAACGTTTTTCAAGGCGCGTGACACGTCCGGACCTGGCGGCAAGCCCTGCGCGATGAGCGCGCCACCCGTCAAAGGAAAGGGCGGAACGGAAGAATGCTTCAGCTCGACCAGCGCGGCAGAAGACATCCGCTCATCAAGCAGCAAGATGTCGATCGCACTGTCCATCCCTATCCAATAGGCCAATTGTTCCGGCCGTTCGTAAGGAGGCGGGAGGGAAAGTGTCGCAGCAATACGTTTCCGTGCCTTGTTGGACAATTTCAGCCGGGCCGCCACGTCGTCGCCCACCGTTGGATCTGGCGGCAATAACGCGCACAGCCGTCGCAGCGCGGCGGGCGCGAAATGCGCTTGCTTCTCACGCGCAATGAGGCTGGCCAATCGACTGACGCCGTTACCATCGATCTCCGGCAGAACCGGCAGCAAGATACCGCCTTCTACCATCAAACGGATGGTGGTGGTCGGATCGTCCAGCGCGAGGAGCTTCAGCAATTCGTCCGCGATGCGTTCGCGGGACAACGCCATCAGGCTGTTTGCGTTGGCGACGCATGCCTCATAGGCTTCGCTATCCGGTTCGCCTTTTCCGAAGCGCGCAAAAAAACGGAAGTAGCGCAGGATTCTCAAATGGTCTTCCGCGATCCTGGCGCGCGCGTCACCGATGAAGCGGACTACGCCAGCACGAAGATCTTCCAGTCCCCCGAAATAATCGGTGATCTCTCCTGAGGCGGGGTCTGCAAACAGGGCATTGATCGTAAAATCGCGCCGCGCCGCGTCCTTTTGCCAGTCGCTGGTATAGGCGACAGTCGCATGGCGGCCATCCGTGCTGACGTCCTGCCGCAATGTCGTGATCTCGACTGGCCAGCCTTCCAGTATCGCCGTCACGGTGCCGTGATCGATCCCGGTCGGTACCGCCTTGATGCTCGTCGCTTGCAATCGGCGCAGAACTTCGTTCGGTTGATGCACCGTCGCAATATCGACATCGGCAACGGGATGTCCGAGCAAGGTGTCGCGAACAGCACCGCCGACGAACCGCGCATTGCCTTCGCCCAGGGCTTCCAACAGGTCGGGGAGGCGCGGCCGATGCCGCCATTCCGCGTCAGGCAGACTCCCGGTCATAGCCAAGCCTCCACGAAAGATTGGCCAAGATCGCAGCCGTAATGCCCCAGATATTCCGCCCGTTCCATGCAATTTCGTAATAATGGCGGAGGTGTCCCTCCCACTCCACTTCCTTGCGGATTCTATTGGCAGGATCGAGCACGAATGCGAGCGGAACCTCGAACCAGTCCTCCACTTCATCCACCTGCGCCTGAAGCGGAAGATCAGGTGGGATTACGCCGAGTACCGGAATGATGTTGAAGCCAGTGAAGGTGCTGTATCGGTCGCTCGTGCCGATCACCTGGACGCGGTGGGGAGGAAGCCCGATCTCCTCCTCGGCTTCACGGAGCGCCGCGGCAACTTCATCGGCATCGCCTTCGTCCACCTTGCCGCCAGGAAAAGCGACTTGCCCTGCATGTTTGCGTAGATGTGCCGATCGCTGGGTAAGGATGAGGCCCGGTTCGGGCCGGTCCGTGATAGCGACCAGGACGGCGGCTGGAGCGAGCACGAGATCGCGAACCGCTCTGGGATCACGGGTGGCGATCCGGGCGTCGGGGTCGGTTCGGCTGTGTCCTTCCCTCAGTGCCGCCTTCAGCCGATCGGCCAGCGTCATTCAGGAGTTCCCAATGAGAAATAGCTCCCGTTACTCCACAGGCCGACCGCGCCTTCCCGCGCATTCTCTTCCAGCGCGAGGCTCACGAGTTCGTAATATACGGCGCGAACGATCAGCGCATCCATGCCACCGCGAACGCCCAGATAGGGACGCGGACCTTCATCGGTCTGCCTGATCTCGATCGGGTGCTCGGCGTCGGCAACTACAATCTCTCCCGTATTGAGGCGAAAGGCGAGGGAGCGCGTATCGCCCGACCCTTCCGCCTTCACTTCAACCGCTGTGAAGGGAGCGTCCTCGACTTCTATGGACAGTTTTTCGACAGGAGTGACCAGGAGGTAGGAGCCATCGGCCTCGCGCCGCAGGATCGTCGAGAACAATCTGACCATCGCCTCCCTGCCGATGGGGGAGCCTTGATGGAACCACGTTCCATCGCGTGCGATGCGCATCTCGCTGTCGCCGCAATGCTCCGGGTTCCACTGCGCGACCGGCGGAAGCCGCTTCTCGGCCATCAGTTGGGCTATCTCGGAAAGCGACAGCGTGGCGAGGTCGGGGAGGGGCGGCATGGGCATGGGGCGAAGATAAGGCCGCCCGTCGCCTAAGGCAAAGGGTAAGTCCAGACCTATGCTTTGCTCAAGACGCGCGGACCCAGCATACCTTCGCGCGGCAACGTGCTTCCGTCGACTACCAGCGCCAGCAGGCGGCGGGCCTCGACGGGGCCAGGGGCCCGCCATTCTCGAGTGCCTTGCGCAGAAAATCCCCAGAAGCGGCCGTAATATTCCGGATCGCCGATCATCATCAAAGGCGGGCAAGCGAGCTTGCGGGCGTCGCGCACCAGCGCATCCATCATCAGCCGTCCCATGCCGTTCTTCTGATCGTCCGGCCGCACGGCAACTGGGCCGACCATGACCAAAGGTGCGGATGCTCCATCCCCTGTCCGCAGGGCGACAGGCCAGCTCTGCAGGGTGCCCGCCAAGGCGCCCCTATGGTCGACCACTGCATAGCTCAGTTCGGGGAGCCAGTGCATCGGCTCCCGAATAAGATACGCTGTGCGGCTCCTGCGATCCGTACCGAAAGCCGCGTCCAGCAAAGCATCTATGTCTGACCCGCTTTGGGTGGTGAGAGGGAGAATTCGGGTCACGTCTTGCCGTTCGTTCCGCAAAGGGGCATGAGCGCCCACGAGCGCGGGCGTCTTACTGGCTGGCCGCTAAATGAAAAGCAAAATTCGGCACGCATAGACATGGAATTTCCTCAAGACGATTATTTGACACTGGAGGTGGACGATCTGGACTATGATGTCCTGACTGGCATCTATTCCGAAGAGACGCATCTTCCGCAGCCGCTGCGCATTTCCGTGCGGGCGTTGCTGAAAATGGCGGATCGGTATGCGCCGGACACGCCGCTGACGGCATCGAAGAATTACATGGACCTGAAACATGCGGCGACGACTGCCCTGCCGCAGGGTCAGCATTTCACGCTGATCGAAGCCGTTGCCGAGCACATCATCGAAACCGTGCTGCTGCAGGACGACAAAGTTGCCCATGTACAGGTGAAAATCGTAAAACTGGCGCTGAGCGAACGGGGTGAGTCGATCGGCATAACCATGGGACGCTGGCGGAAGTAACGCCGCAGTCTCACCCCTTGATCAGCCCGATCTCCACCAGCCGCTCGCGTAGGTAATCGTGCGCCGTAATGGGCGGGTCCCGAAGTGGATTGTCTACGGACACGCATTGCGGCAGCGCATCGATCACGAAGTCCGGACGCAAGTGCAGGAAGAAGGGCATCGAATAGCGTGAAACGCCGCGCCTTTCCGGTGGCGGATTGACGACGCGATGGCTCGTCGATGGCAGCGCATGGTTGGTCAGCCGCTGCAGCATATCTCCCACATTGATGACCATCGCTCCATCCGGCGGCGTCACGGGTAGCCAGCGCCCATCACGGTCGAGCAGTTGCAGGCCGCCTTCCTCCGCACCCAGCAACATCGTGATCAGGTTGATATCCTCATGCGCGCCAGCCCGCACGCCCGGCGCTTCGGAAGATACGGGCGGATAATGCAGCAGCCGGATGATGGAGTTGCCGTCGCGCACCGGGTCGACGAACCAGTCCTCTTCGAGCCCCAGATACAGCGCGATCGCCGACAGCAGCTTTGCCCCGACGCGATCGAACTCAGCGTAGAGGCGTGTATATGTATCGCGGAAGCCGTCGATCTCGGCTGGCCAGACGTTGGGAGGCATGGTGTTCGCGAGCGGACTCCCGGGTGGCAAGTCGCGACCGACATGCCAGAATTCCTTGAGGTCGTTTTCGGTTGCGCCCTTGGCGATCTCGGTACCGTAGGCCGTATATCCGCGCTGACCGCCGCCGCCCTGCACGATGTAAGCCTGCTTGGCGGCCTCGGGCATAGCGAAGAACGCTTTGGCCTTCGCCCATGCGTCGGCGACCAGCGACGCGTCCATCCCATGATCGCGGACCATCGCAAATCCGAACCGCTGAAAGGATCGTCCGAAGTCCTGCGCGAAGTCCGAAAGCTGCATCTTTTCCAGCGATAGGACAGGCACGTCATCCGAAAGCGTATGCGACACGTAAAGACTCCTTGCTTTCCTCGGGGCTTAGCCAATGCCGCGAGCCATGTCACTCGATCGCCCTTGATTCCGGTTGGGATGACAGCGCAAGAAGCGCTGGTTCTTTTCAGACGGAAACCCCAAGCATGCAATATTGGCTGATGAAGTCGGAGCCGGACGTATTCTCATGGGACGATCTGGTCGCCAGGAAGACGGCAGAGTGGGACGGCGTCAGGAATCATCAGGCGCAGGCACATATGAAGGCCATGCGAAAGGGCGACCAGGCTCTCTTCTACCATAGCAATATCGGTCTTGAGGCGGTGGGCATCATGCAGATCGTGGAAGAGGCGGCGCCCGACAGCACCGACGACACGGGAAAATGGGTGGCCGTGCGTGTCTCGCCTGTCCGCAAGTTGCCGCGTCCGGTGACGCTCAAAATGATAAAGGCGGACCCGGCTTTGTCGGGCATGGCCGTGATCCGCCAGTCGCGCCTTTCGGTATCACCTGTTTCTCCGGAGGAGTTTCGACACATTCTGAAGCTCGCTGGGGAGTAGCTTTGCATCACTCGCGATTGCGTAACGTGCAACTGGCCGATCGCGATTTGCGTTTGTGGCCTTTTGCACTGCAGCATAGGCATGAATGTAACAAAACAGAATAGAGTTCAGAGGTGTTTGTCGGGCATTCCAAAGGAGAAATTCTATGCGAATGCTGTCCAAAATCGTTCTCACCGCAGCTGTGCTGACCGCTGCTGCTCCTGCCCTGGCCGAAAGCGCGACCAAGGAGCGCTTCGTTCATGAAGGCTATACCTATGTTTACCAGGTGAAGCCCACCAAGGCCGGCACCCTGATTTCCGGAACGCGTTACCCGGGCGCAACTGCGTTCCAACTGAAGGTCGCGGGCGACAAGGTCAGCGGCGTATCTGGCGATACGCGAGTGGCGTTCAATGTGGCTGATGCGCGCGGAGCAATGGCATCTACGCAGAAGTAGATGGAACTTCGGCCCAACCGGCATGAACACTAAAAAGCCGCCGGATCCAGCAGGGTCCGGCGGCTTCTTATTTCAGGTTATACGGAGAACCATGTCCTCCGTATCCATCAGCGACAGCGGCGCTTGCTATCGACTTCCTTGCCAATCAGCGCGCCCGCAGCGGCACCAAGAATAGTGCCCGTCGCGCGATCGCCTCTCGTATCGATTGCGCGACCCGCCAAAGCGCCACCTACGCCGCCGACGATCAGCCCCGTGGTCCCATTGCTCTTACGGCAATATGTCCGGCCATCACGGCCACGCCACTCCTTGTATCGGTAATCACGCCGGGCCTCCGCCTGATCGGTCGGGAAAGCCATGGTCGCGGGAATCGCAACTGAGGCCGCAACGAGCGATAGCATCAACTTACGCATGTGAAGTGCTCCTTCCTGTTCTTAACTTCGGGCAATGAACCAGCACCTTATGCGCAAGGTTGCATGAACGTCATACAACGAGCTAAAGCTTTGTTATAAAACATATAAAATCCTTTTTGGGCGATCTTTGCAAGCTTGAGCCCCCTTGTTCCTAGACTCCTATTGTCTGGCGGCGCTCTTCGGGTAAAGTTCGCCGCCGAGCAGGACGGTGAGCAGCACAGGATGAAATGGATTTGAGCAGGGCCAGTTTTGTCCGCGAAGCCCCCGATGTACGTCGCCAGGCGCTGATCGACGCCACGGCACGCTGTCTTGCCGAACGGGGCATAGCGGGGACGTCCGTCCGTGCGATATGCGCCACGGCAGGCGTGTCATCCGGGCTGCTCACACATTATTTCGATGGGATCGACGCGTTGATCGTGGCGACCTATCGTGATTTTGGCCGCAGGGTAGGGGAAGCGATCGATAGTGCCGTCCTGGCCGCAGGCCCCGATCCGCGAGACCGCCTCGAAAGCTATGTCCTGGCGAGTTTCGTGCCGCCTGTCCTGGACCCTGACATGCTGGCCGCCTGGTCGGCCTTCTGGAGCCTGGTCAAAAGCAGTCCCGCCATGGCGAAGGCGCATGAGGAAACCTACGCAGAATATCGTAGAGGAATCGGTACGCATATCGCGGCGCTGTCGCCTTCCATGGACGAAAACACCGTCAGGCTGGCAACCATCGGAATAGCTGCACTGGTGGACGGGCTATGGCTTGAACTGTGCCTGGACTCTCGTACTTTCACGATCGCAGAGGCCCAGCAACTTGCGCGTGATGGGATTTCAGTTTGGGTGGACCGTCATTGATCGGCAAAGTCGATCAGTTGTGGCGGAAAAAGCAATTTCTACAATCTTCCTCGCTGTCCTATATCGACATTGTACTTCGAACCCACAATCAGGAATGGAGATAATATGTCCCGTATCGGTGCAGAACTGAAGCCCTTCAAGACCGAAGCCTACAAGAACGGAAAGTTCGTAACGGTGTCGGATGCCGACGTGCGGGGCAACTGGGCAGTGTTCTTCTTCTACCCCGCTGACTTTACGTTCGTCTGCCCTACCGAACTGGAAGACCTGGCCGATCATTACGCCGAATTCCAGAAGCTGGGCGTCGAAATCTACAGCGTATCGACCGACACGCACTTCAGCCACAAGGCATGGCATGAGACTTCGCCCGCGATAGGCAAGATTGAATATACCATGCTTGGCGACGCGAGCGGCACGATCACCAATAACTTCGGCGTGATGCGCGAAGGTGCCGGCCTTGCCGACCGCGCCACTTTCCTGGTCGATCCCGAAGGCATCGTCCAGTTCATGGAAATCACGTCGGAAGGCGTTGGCCGCAATGCAGCGGAACTGCTGCGCAAGACCAAGGCCGCACAATATGTCGCGGCTCACCCCGGCGAAGTCTGCCCCGCGAAGTGGGAAGAAGGCGAAACGACGCTTGCTCCTTCCTTCGATCTCGTGGGCAAGATCTAAGACTTAACGGAACCCCCCGAGGGTCGCAGGCATTCCGGAGGAGAGATACTCTCTTCTCCGGAGTGTTGCCCCGCGCCCTCATGCTATCGGAGTTTGAACGATGTTGGACGCCAACGTAAAAGCCCAGTTGAAGGGCTATCTTGTGAACATCACGCAGCCGATCGAGCTGGTGGCGTCGCTGGACGACGGCGCCAAATCGCGCGAAATGCTCGGGCTGCTGGAAGATATCGTGAGCCTGACCGATAAGGCTACGCTGATCCGTGACAGCAACGACAAGCGCACGCCCAGCTTCATGATCCGCCGCGCCGGCACCGATATCGGCGTACGCTTTGCGGGCCTGCCGATGGGCCATGAATTCACTTCGCTGGTCCTCGCCCTCTTGCAGGTTGGCGGCCATCCATCGAAAGCCACGCAGGACCTGATAGAGCAGGTCAAGAATCTCGAAGGCGACTATGCTTTCGAAACCTATTTCTCATTGTCGTGCCAGAACTGCCCCGACGTTGTGCAGGCGCTGAACCTGATGGCGGTGCTCAACCGCCGGATCAGCCATGTCGCCATCGACGGAGCGCTTTTCCAGGATGAAGTGGACGCCCGCAAGGTGATGGCGGTGCCGACGATCTTCCTGAACGGCGAACCCTTCGGACAAGGCCGCATGGAGCTGGAGCAGATCGTTGCCAAGCTGGACAGCGGCGCAGTCGCACGCGCCGCCGAAAAGCTGAAGGGCAAGGAGCCGTTCGAGGTTCTGGTCATCGGCGGCGGGCCTGCGGGCGCTGCGGCGGCGATCTACACCGCGCGCAAGGGTATCCGCACCGGTGTCGTCACGGAACGCTTCGGCGGTCAGGTGCTCGACACCATGGGGATCGAGAACTTCATCTCGGTGCCGCATACCGAAGGCCCGAAGCTTGTCGCCCAGCTTGAACAGCATGTGAAGGACTACGACGTCGACATCATGAACCTCCAGAAAGTCGAGAAGCTGATTCCCGCTGCGACCGATGGTGGCCTGCATGAAGTGCGTCTGGAAAGCGGCGCCACGCTCAAGGCGCGCTCGGTCATCCTGTCGACCGGCGCGCGCTGGAGGCACATGAATGTCCCTGGCGAAGAAGAGTACCGGAACGCGGGCGTAGCCTATTGCCCGCACTGCGACGGCCCGCTCTTCAAGGGCAAGGACGTGGCGGTGATCGGCGGCGGCAACAGCGGCGTCGAAGCGGCCATCGACTTGGCCGGGATCGTGAAGCATGTCACGCTGATCGAATATGATAGCCAGCTTCGCGCCGACGCCGTGCTCCAGCGCAAGCTGTTCAGCCTGCCCAACGTGAAGGTGATCACCTCGGCCCTGACGACCGAAGTGCTGGGCGATGGCAGCAAGGTGATCGGCCTGACGTATAAGGATCGCAACCACGATACGTCGCACGTCATCGATTTGCAGGGCATCTTCGTTCAGATCGGCCTCGTCCCCAACACCGAGTTCCTGGTGGACGCAGTGGCACTCTCGCCGCGGGGTGAGATCGAAGTCGATCATCGTGGCGGTACGTCGATCCCCGGCATCTTCGCTGCGGGCGACGCGACGACCACGCCGTTCAAGCAGATCGTCATCGCAATGGGCGAAGGGTCCAAGGCTGCACTCTCGGCCTTCGACTATCTGATCCGTCTTGCGCCTGAACATGTGGAGGCGGCTCCGGCAGAAGCGGTCGCTGCCTGATGGAATGTACTTGCTGCTCTGATAGAGGGTCTGTCCGATTCCAGGGAACCGGACAGACCTTCTGCGCGCTATAACCTGTGTTAGGTAGAGCCGGAGCACTCACGCTCCCAAGGCAACGGAGCAGTGATGAAGCAGCGTGACGACTGGCATCTTACCGAACGCGTCATGCATGAAAATGGCCGCGGCGACCCTTTTGCCGCCGCTATTCGCGGCACGCGGATGCCCATGGTCATCACGGACCCGCGAAAGGACGATAATCCGATCGTATTCGTGAATGAGGCGTTTCAGAAGCTGTCGGGCTATGGCGTCGATGAAATCCTTGGGAGGAACTGCCGTTTTCTTCAGGGGCCGGACACCAGCAGCGAAACCGTAGCCATCATCCGAAACGCCTTGGCGGCTGAAGAAGCCGTAAGCATCGATATCCTGAATTACCGGAAAGACGGATCGGCCTTCTGGAACGCCCTGTATATCAGCCCGGTTCGTGGTGACGACGGAATCGTCCAGTTCTTCTTTGCCTCGCAGCTTGACGTCACCGACCGAATCGAGGCGCAACGGCAAATAGCCGACCAGAAAATTGAGGTGGAAAAGCAAGTCCGCGCCCGTACTCTGGATCTTCAGGAGGCGCTGGAGGAGAAAACGCTGCTCCTCCACGAAGTCGATCATCGGGTTAAGAACAACCTGACGATGATAGGCGCGCTGCTTCGCCTCCAGTCGCGCACGCTCGGCGATCCAAAGTTGCAGCAGGCGCTTGAGAACATGCTGGAGCGGATAGACGCACTCGCGGTAGTTCATCGTCGCCTATATCAGTCCGATGACATTACGCAGTTCGACATCGGCGCGTTTGCGGCAAACCTCGCCAGCGATGTGCTGGCGTCGATGGGGCGCAAGGATATCGCACTGGTTCAGGATGTCGATCCTGCATTCATACCTGCGAGCAAGGCGTCCGCGACCGGCCTCATCCTGAATGAGATTATTACCAACGCCGTCAAACATGCCTTTGTCGATGGACGCTCAGGCACTTTGGGATTGTCGGTGAAGCAGCGTGACGGGGCGGTGTTCATTGAACTGCAGGACGATGGCGCGGGCTTCGATCCGTCCGAAACGCATGCTTCCTCGATCGGCCAGTCGCTCGTCACGCGTTTGTCTCGCCAGATCAAGGCAACGACCGAGTGGCATAGCGATTCAGATGGCACCCGTGTGTCGGTCACGTTCCCTGCAGCGGCAGGTTAGGATAGTATCCAGATGGCTTACCATGTTCCCCCGTTAAACATTCTCATCGTGGAGGACGAAGCCCTGCTGGCCATGGATATAGAAGCCATGATCCTCGATAGCGGCCACTGCGTGATTGGGGAGGCGGCGTCATTGCGAGATGTCCTTGCCTTGGACCTTCCCGCTTCGCCTGACGTGGCGTTCGTCGATATTCAGCTCGATGGATCGAGCGGGCTGGATGTCTGCACGCTCATACAGGAACGGTGGTCAGCCACCGCGGTGGTGTTCGTTACTGCCAATCCAAAGAAGATTCCCGATGACTTCTGTGGCGCGCATGGCGTGATTCCAAAGCCATTCAGCCGGGCGGGCCTGATGTCGGCCATGCGCTATATCGAAGACGGAATCTGCGATCCGCCGCCTGCGTCGGCTCAACCCTCCAGCTTTCTCGCGTCTCCCAAGCTGGCCCGCGCCTGGGCCTGATCGAGACTGAGGCGTTAGTGATTGTCGCGGGGTAGCCCCATGGTTTGCGCAACCCTTTGATATTTCTCGGCGCCTTCCAGGATCGCGCCGCTGTCCATCTGGCCGACGAGCGCCCGCTGGATCTCCTGCCAGGGCGTTTGCGAAGCAGGATAGGCATAGCCTCCCCGCGCCTCCAAAACACGCTTTCGATCCTCCAGTTCATCGTCCGGAATCAGCACGTCTGCCGTACCTTTATTCAGATCGATGCGAACCCGGTCGCCAGTCTTCAGGAGCGCAAGACCGCCCATCGCTGCAGCTTCGGGACTTGCGTTCAGGATCGAGGGACTGCCGCTGGTGCCGGACTGACGGCCATCGCCAATGCAGGGCAGGGCGTGGATGCCTTCAGTGATCAGATAGGATGGCGGGCGCATGTTCACGACTTCGGCAGCACCCGGATAGCCAATGGGCCCCGCGCCGCGCATGAACATCAGCGTCTCGGGTGTGATGCGTAGCGTGGGATCGTCGATGCGGTGATGATAATCCTCCGGCCCGTCGAACACCACGGCGGGGCCTTCGAACGCGTTTGGATCATCGGGATTGGAAAGGTAGCGTTCGCGAAATGCCTCGTCGATCACGCTGGTCTTCATGATCGCGGCATTGAACAGATTGCCCGACAGCACGAGAAAACCCGCATCTTTCTTCAAAGGCTGGTCGAAGGGACGGATGACCTTCTCGTCCTCGATTGTCGCATTGCGGCAGTTGTCGCCAATGGTCTTGCCGTTGACCGTAAGGGTATCTTCGCGGATCAGGCCCTGGCCCATCAACTGCGCAACCACGGCGGGAACGCTGCCCGCGCGGTAGTAATCCTCGCCGAGATACTCTCCGGCGGGCTGCAGGTTGACGAGCAACGGCACTTTATGCCCCTGCGTTTCCCAATCCTTGAGCGGCAGATCGACTCCGATGTGGCGGGCGAGCGCGGCGAGATGAATCGGCGCATTGGTCGAACCACCGATTGCCGAGTTCACGACGATCGCATTGTGGAACGCATCGAGCGTCAGGATGTCGGAGGGCTTCAGGTCCTCCGCCACCATCTCCACGATGCGCTTGCCGGTATGATAGGCCGCTTCCTGACGGTCTCGGTAAGGCGCCGGAATCGCAGCTGTGCCCGGCAACATCATGCCCAGCGCTTCGGCCAAGCTGTTCATGGTGCTTGCCGTGCCCATTGTATTGCAGAAGCCGGTGGAGGGCGCAGAGGAGGCGACCAGCTTTATGAATCCTTCGTCATCGATCTCGCCAGTGGCCAGCATCTGCCGCGCCTTCCAGACGATGGTGCCGGAGCCTGTGCGCTCGCCCTTGTGCCAGCCGTTCAGCATAGGGCCTACGGACAGCGCGATGGCGGGAATGTTCACGGTCGCTGCGGCCATCAGGCACGCCGGCGTCGTCTTGTCGCACCCCGTGGTCAGGACAACGCCGTCCAGCGGATAGCCATAGAGAGCCTCGACCAGGCCAAGGTACGCCAGATTGCGGTCCAGTCCTGCTGTCGGGCGTTTGCCCGTCTCCTGAATAGGATGCACCGGAAACTCCAGAGCGATGCCACCCATTTCCCTGATGCCTTCGCGGATACGCTCTGCAAGGACGAGATGGTGGCGGTTGCAGGGCGACAAGTCACTGCCGGTCTGCGCGATGCCAATGATCGGTTTACCCGAACGCAGCTCATCAAGGCTCAGGCCGAAGTTCAGGTAACGCTCCAGATAGAGGGCCGTCATGTCGATATTGTCAGGATTATCGAACCACGCGCGCGAACGCAGCTTAGGGGGAGGAGTGTCTTTCATGGGAGATCCATCAGGGGCGAGTTGAGAGGCGGTAGATCATCACGTGGCGGTAAGGCTTGCCGGGATCGACCCGAGCGGATGGGAAGGCAGGCTGGTTCGGGGAGTCCGGAAATTTCTGCGGCTCCAGCGCGATACCATCGCCCATCCGATAGAGATGGCCCTTCTTTCCGACATAAGTGCCATCCAGGAAATTGCCGGTGTAGAATTGCACGCCCGGTTCGGTGCTAAGCACCTCTAGTACGCGGCCCGATTGTGGGTCCTCCAGCTTCGCCACCAATTCCGGTGTCTGGGTAAGTCCCTTGTCGAGCGCAAAATTATGATCATAGCCTTGGCCGAAGCGGATCTGCTCGTCACGTCCTTCACGGATACCGTCGGCTAAGCGGCGGGGCTGCCGGAAGTCGAAGGGGGTGCCTTCCACGGGGCGAAGTTCGCCGGTCGGAATTAGGCTTGGGCCGACAGGCGTATAAGCCTCGGCGGGGATCGTGAGCAGATGACCGGTCGCGCCCTCGGGCGATCCCTCTCCAGCGAGATTGAAGATGGCGTGATTGGTCATGTTGACGATGGTTGGCTTGGTCGTCTTGGCGTCGAAGGCGATGGTCAACGCGCCCGTCTCGTCGAGCGAATAGGTCACGGTTGTATCCAGGCGCCCCGGATATCCTGCGTCGCCATCCGGGCTGGCGTAGCTTAACACGACGCTGGCAGTTGGACCCGACTTTGTTGAAACGACCTTCCACACGACCTTGTCGAAACCCTTGCCGCCGCCGTGGAGGGAGTTTGTCTGGTCATTTAGTGGCAACTGATAAGACTTGCCGTCAAGGAGGAAACGCCCCCCGGCAATGCGATTGGCATAGCGACCTACGGTGACGCCAAAGTAGTTTGGATAATCGACGTAGGAAGCAAGATCGTCATAGCCCAAGAGGACATCAGCGGGTTCGCCCGCCTTGTCGGGACCGATCAGAGACTGCAATGTTGCCCCATACGTCAGTATCGTTGCGGAGATGCCATAGCTGTTGGATAAAGTGATAGTCTCGACAATCGTGCCATCAGCCAGCGCTCCGGCGGTCGCTCGCTGCGTCTCAGACGCTCCTGCTGTCGTCGACGTCATCGGTGCTGCTGCCAAACTTGTTGCGACATAGATCGTGTCACTCCCTCTCTTCATCCCTCCTCATCCGTCAAAGTCTTCGACGGGAGGGCGCGCCTTATGGTCCGGCTCTGACATCGCTTACTCCGTAGCCTCGATTTCCGCCGCCTAACTGGCTAACGCATAGGTTATCGGCGCTCACTCGGGATCACCAGCGGCATTACGCTGCTCCAGGTTGCTGCAAATCTCGTTGTCGCTGTTGGGAGAAATTTGGAGACCGTGTCATCAGGGCTGAACCTGATCCCGGCGTTCAAGCATTGCAAACCTCGACGCACGCCACTTCAAGTATGATATTTTCCATCCGGCGGGGGACATCCATATTCACCTCGTCGCCAGGGTGACATCGTCCTTCTCCGATACCATTCCAGAGGAAGATCTGTGACATGTTCGAGAGCGAAGCCCCACCATCCACCTTGTCCTTGCGCAACCCTCTGGCGCGTGCCTCTGAAACGCTGGTTGCCGTTAAGGCGCTCTAGGACATGGACCCGATCCGCATAGCCGTGGTGGGCATGGGCAAGATAGCACGCGCCCAGCATCTGCCCGCGATCCACGGCAACAGAGCCTTCGTCCTGGCCGCTACCGTCAGCCCGCACGATCCGGGCGAGGCAGGCATTCCCCATCACGCCAGCCTGGATTCTTTGCTGGCAGAAGGGCCTGCGGTCGACGCGGTCGCCCTATGTACGCCGCCCCAGGTTCGGTACGATCTTGCCGCGCAGGCGCTCGCCCGCGGCATCCACGTTCTCCTTGAAAAACCGCCGGGTGCTTCTCTTTCGGAGGTCGCGGCCCTCGAGGCACAGGCACAGAAGACCAATGCGACCTTGTTTGCTGCATGGCATTCCAGATTTGCGGCGGGTGTCGCACCGGCGCGTGCCTGGCTAGCGGAACGGCGGATCGACACAGTCAAGATCGTATGGCGCGAGGATGTCCGCGTATGGCATCCGGGGCAGGCATGGATATGGGAACCGGGCGGTCTTGGAGTCTTCGATCCCGGCATCAATGCTCTTTCCATCGCGACGTACATCCTGCCGCGTCCGTTCTTCCTCAAGGCTGCGACGCTGTCGATACCGGCCAATCGCGCTGCGCCAATTGCAGCCGACATGGAGTTTCGCGATACGGCAGGGGTTTCGATCAGCATGGACCTGGACTGGCGGCAGACTGGCCCGCAAAGCTGGGACATTCTAGTCGAAACAGACGCGGGGCAAGTCAAATTGTCGAAAGGCGGGGCAGTGCTCTCCCTTCCGACCGGAACCGAACATAACGAAGATCGTGAATATCCGGGCCTTTACGACCGGTTTGCAACCCTGATCCGTGGCCGACGAAGCGATGTGGATATCAGTCCGCTACGTCTGGTCGCAGACGCCTTCCTGCGCGGCCGTCGCGAAACGACCGACGCGTTTCACGATTGAAAGTGGAGCGAAGATGCTTGCTTCCCTGCGCAAAGCCGCTGTTACATCATTGCATTTCGCTGCGGCCAGAGCGGCGCCCTCCAAAGCTCAGACAACTAGGGGTGAAGGTGCCAGCGTTACCATGCGCCCCAATCGCGCAAAGATGTTGGCACTGGCTCGGATGGTGAACGTTTTGCGGGCCATGTTTCTGACTGAAGGCAAGAAATTACTGCTACCCCATGGGTTTTGGAGTGTACAAGCGGCTCTAGTCCGTCCTGGTGCTTGACCTGCAGCAATCAGAACCAATGCCCTGGATGGTACACAGCACAGATCCGCTGCGAAGATCGGAGCGTTGAGGACGGTGCTCCGGTTTTGGCGGGGCTGCAAAAGCGGAAGGACAGGCAGCATGATGATCGACGATATACTGGCGCTGGGCGCACCGCCCATCATGGCCATCTTGCGCGGAGTACGTCCCGACGAGGTTTCCAGGATCTGCAGAGCTCTGATAGACTCGGGGATCCGTTTGATCGAGGTGCCGTTCAACTCGCCGAAGCCGGCGCAAAGCATTGCAAAAGTGACGCGTGAGTTTGCGGGCGACGCTGTGATCGGCGGAGGCACCGTCCTGACGCGCAATATGGTGGATCAGCTTGCCAATGCAGGTGGGGAATTCATGGTGTCCCCGAACACAAATCCCGATGTGATTGGATATGCAGTGGCATCCGGGCTGGAGCCTGTTCCCGGCTTCCTGACTCCCACCGAAGCATTTGCGGCTGTGGAGGCGGGCGCGCGGCGGCTCAAGATATTTCCCGGCTCTGCCTTTGGGCCAGCCTATCTTTCAACACTGCGCGACGTGCTGCCACATGGGATAGGACTTTGGGCAGTCGGTGGTGTGGGCGCCGAGAACCTTTCCGAATGGCGAGGCCGACAGGTTGACGGCATCGGCGTCGGAGGTGCGCTTTACAAAGCGGGCGACACCGCCGAGTCTGTCGGCGCAAAAGGGGCTCAGTTGGTGTCCGCTTGGAACGCAACGTAGCAATAGGAGACCAGAGCGAAGGCGTGAGGCCGTATAGATAGTTCTGTTTACTAGCATTAGCGCCTTGGCTCTCGCCAGTGCCGGCGACGCTTCGTTGCGAAAGTTGCCAGAGTTCGCAGTTGATAATCGAGCGATTCTGTTCAGGCCGCCTGCCTTTGCCTCGGTGCTCGGGCTCGATCGGCTACACGTCCTTCAAAGTACGCCATTTTTCTTCGGATAGGTCAGTGTGGCTTAAGCCTGCCTTCAAAAGGAAGCCGTGAATCGCTCCTTATTTTCGGCGTCTACCGCAACTCGCCCATGCCAGGCGGGCGGTGCCACCGGCAGCCTATCAGCGGATTTCATGAAAAATTATCATGAAATTGCGAGTTATCTTCGCTCGGCTAAATGGCCGATAGTTGGCAATCAGGTAGGATAATCGACGTGGAGTGCGCAATAGACCGCCGGCGGTCTTAACGCGGGCTATTGCGACCACAGTGAGGGAGAGGCACTTGTACCCATTTACGTCTGATGTTTTTGCAGCCCGCAATCATTGGTACGTGGCCGCATTTTCGAGAGAAGTCACTCGGCAGCCTGACCGGCCCCCACTGAGTGGTCCGTGCTGATTGTTAGTGCATTATCGCCTCCGTTGCCATTGCCGCCTGGAGGTGG
>NZ_JARYGI010000090.1:0-1022 GCF_033795625.1 Sphingobium sp.
TCAAATCTCGCTTAGGGCATTGAATCATGCCAACACGGTCAGGTGAAGAGCCTTTTTCCGCGACCTGTTAAAGCGCGCGGAGGCGAGCTCGTTGCAGAAATCGTACGACTGCAGGACCCGACACGCGTGCCATGTCGCAGTTTCTAACTCGCGCCGCGGGTCGTTCGTAAGCGCTGTTCCGCTGCCACCTTGTGTGTTTGGATGATTCAGGCAGACGTTAGGTTGGATGGAAGACGACAACCCTACGAGCGCACTGGACACTCGCACTGGAGTGGCTCGGGAGCCTGTTAGCCGCCCTGAGGTTCTGCGCAGTATGGCCGGCCGACGGAGGATTTGGACGCTAGAGCAGAAGCTGGCGATAGTGGCTGAGATGGAGCGCTGCGACAACATAGCCGCCTATTCGCGCCAGTACGATATTCCGACGTCATTGCTTTACACCTGGCGGCGGGAGTTCCGCTATGCCCTTGCAGCCCAGCAGGTGGCAGACCCTGATAGTGATCATGCGCCGATGTTCGTGCCGGTCGTGGCCGATAGTCCCAAGCCGAAGTCGCACGATGTAGTGATCGAGGTTGAGCTTGGCGGCGCGGTGGTTCGGATCGGTCGAACGGCGAGCTCCGGGTTGGCGACTGCGGTGATTGAGGCTCTTCAGGTGCGGCGTTGATCGGTCCTGGTCCAGGCGCGCGAGTGATGGTGGCAACGCGGCCGGTGGATTTTCGCAAAGGTCCTGATGCCCTGGCCGCGTTGGTCAGCGCTGAGTATGGCGGCGATCCGTATTCCGGGGTGATCTATGTCTTCCGGGCGAAGCGCGCGGACCGGGTCAAGCTGGTCTGGTGGGATGGGACAGGCCTGTGCCTGATGGCCAAGAGACTGGAGTCCGGCGGTTTCAAGTGGCCCGGCATACAGGACGGTGTAATGCGCGTGACGGCAGCCCAGCTCGGCGCCTTGTTGGAAGGTCATCGCCGGCTTCCTGAGCGCGGCGATCCCCAACTGGACCGGGCGGCCGGTGATGACGGGCTGGCCGG
>NZ_JARYGI010000091.1:0-967 GCF_033795625.1 Sphingobium sp.
ACGCGGGGCTGCCGGTGCGGCTGGTGCATGCCTCGCGGGGCAAATCTGCGCGGGCGGAGCCGGTTGCGGCCTTGTACGAAGCGGGGCGCGTGGCGCATCGCGGGGCTTTTCCGGCGCTGGAGGATCAGTTGTGCGGGATGTTGCTGGGGGGCGGCTATGCGGGGCCGGGGCGTTCTCCGGATCGGGCGGATGCCTGCGTCTGGGCGCTGACGGAGCTGATGCTGGGGAAGGCGCGGGCGGGTGCGGCGCGAGTGCGGGGGATGTGAGGGGCTGTGACTTAGGCGCTCCCCCTCCGTTCGTGCTGAGTAGAGGCTGAGCTTGTCGAAGTCTCGTATCGAAGCATGCGTCCAGGCAGTCCTTCGATACGCCATTTCGACTTCGCTCAATGGCTACTCAGGACGAATGGTTATTTGGAGGCGGACGCTCTTGAAGGACGTGGGGCGAGAGTGGTTGCCCCGAAGCGGAACCCCCTTGGGAGCCGGTCGTTTCTGTTGCGTGAAGTATTACTACGGAGTTGGTGTCATGAAGACCGCGAAATATATTGCCGCTGCCGTGGGCCTGTCGGTGATCGCGTCGCCGGTGCTGGCGGCGTCGCTCAACAGCAAGGAGCGCGCGCGAGTTGCGCGGGCGTCCGCGCGTGACCGGGACGAGGTGCGCTACTGCCTGCTCCAGGCGAAGAAGGGCCGCGACAAGGGCACGGTGATCGGCGCTGCCGGTGGCGCGGGCGTGGGTGCGCTGGCCGGTGGCAATCTGGGCGAGAGCCTGCTGGCGGGCGCCGCGGGCGCCGTTGCGGGCCGGGTGATCGGCAAAAGCGAGGGGACGAACTCGCGGTGCGACCGGGTGCTGGCGCGCAATCGGTGATTTGGGGTGAGGGGCTGACTTAGCGCCTCACCGACCGCGTGTCCTCTCCCACTGGAGAGGAAAAGGGGAGCATTTACATGAAATGGTTCGGCTTCAAGGCCGCGCA
>NZ_JARYGI010000092.1:0-964 GCF_033795625.1 Sphingobium sp.
AACTGGCAAAGGCAGCGCTTCATCAGCCCTCCGCTGCCAAACAGGCGTCAGAACGCGAGGTTGATAGAGGTGCCCAAGTTGCCGATGCGGATCGTTTCGCCGGTTTTCAATTGGATCAGGAGATCCGCGCCTTGGTGGGAATAGCCGCCGATCATGTCGGGCGACAGCGCAAGCGCTATATTGTCGCCGGGTGCAAGAGTGATGCCGTCGATGATGACCTTCTCGACGCCCGAAGATACCGCGTCACCTGCGGGTGCTACTTTTGCTTGCACAGACATCCTGTTTCCTTTCGAAACGTCGAGAGAAATTGTTTCCGATTACAATGTTACGTTAGATTTTGGTCTGGCCGCGGCTGAACTGGACTAAATATCCGGGCATGATCATTCTGAACGAATGCTATCGAGCAGGTAAACGTCCCGCTAGCCATTACTCAATATGTGAACATGCACGCTATCAAACCTTCAGTATGCTTCAAGCACACGTGGGTCTCAGAACTATATTGTTTGAAAGAAGACTTTGCGCCTGAGGATCGTGATCCTTGCACATTTATTTCAACCTCACAGCCATCTCTCCTCAATCATCTCGAACAGATTCACAGACAACTGAAATCCGGTGGCACTCCTGCTACTCTATCTTAATCACATGAACACGAACTCTTATTAACTCAGGTAATTTCTCATCGTCGATCACCTCATCTAAATGAGCTGATCTTGCTCATGCCTCAAAATCAACTTCAGAGAACATGACACGCTTTCTATCCTCATAAAAACACAGCCAAATCTAAATTCAAGTTAAATTTTTTTCGTCTTTGGGTTCCAATTCCCTCCCCCACGGAAAAAAGCCAGCAATGCTGCGGTTCTGATGGGCATAAATGGCAAAAACCACTTAGTTGGGCACCTCTATCAACCTCGCGTTCTGACGCCTGTTTGGCAGCGGAGGGCTGATGAAGCGCTGCCTTTGCCAG
>NZ_JARYGI010000093.1:0-949 GCF_033795625.1 Sphingobium sp.
CGCCTTGAGTGCGACCTCAAGCTTTCGATCACATTCGAGAACTTTGGTTTGGTAGAAGTCGAACAGGCCAGGGACTGGCCAAGCGCGAAGATATGCTCGTCCCGCCAGTTCCCCGATAATGCTGCACGAATAGTCTCAATAGTCGCATGACAGCGGACGTCGCGCATTTGCGCCAGCGTGTTGGGTGTACGTTCCCCGCTCACAATGGCCCTGATGATCCGCATGCCCGTCACGCCGGTGATGTCGGAGACGACGTGATGGAGTTGCACATTCATCTCCATCAGCGCCTTCTGCATGTGCTGAATATGTGAGGCGGCATATTCGATCAGTCGCTCGCGCTGCCGCAGATAGGCACGCATGGTCGCCACGCCCGCCTCTGGACGGAAACTCCCCCGCAGCAGCCCGTAGCTGTGCAGGCGTTGCAACCATGCAGCGTCGCTGACGTCGGTTTTGCGACCCGGTACATTCTTAGCATATCGCGCATTGACCAGGATCACCTCAAAGCCGTGTCCTTCAAGCACTTCATAGGCCGGAATCCAGTAAACACCGGTCGATTCCATCGCGACAGTCGTGACGCCATGTGTCTTGAACCATCGGGCCATATCATGAAGATCGCCGGTGAATGTGCCAAACGCTCGTACCGGATTATCATCGGCGTGCGGATTTATGGCCGCCATATGCATGGTCGATCCAATGTCGATGGCAGCAGCGCGTGGATTGACCATGGACAACGCGCCAGATTTTGATCGTTCCATTCCAAGTCCTCCTTTAAAACAGGAGGGTATGGGCGATGCTAAACGTCATCTTCCTAACCGGGATCACCGCAGAACGGCGTCACCACTCTCAAGTACGCAAACACCCACGGGCCACGTTTTTTAACGGGGTATCATGCCTCCAATAAGCCATCGGCCGCGACCCTCCAGACCGCACCATAGCACGACCCGTTTCT
>NZ_JARYGI010000094.1:0-936 GCF_033795625.1 Sphingobium sp.
GTCGAGATAGCGGTTGAAGACGATGTTTGCCTCCGTGCGGAGATCACGATGCCACAGATCCATCAGGAGGAAGGCGAGATCGTAGAGCACATCGATTGTGGCCAGCTCGACGCTGAACTCGAGGCAGTCGAACAAGGTCGGCTCGCCGTCGATCAGGGCGATGTTGGCGAGATGGAGATCGCCATGACCATGTCTGACCCGGCCTTCCCGCGCTCGGGCATCGAGCAGCGGCGCCATGCCGTCGGCGATCTGGAGCAGGCTATCGCCGAGATGCTTCGCCTGGTCCGGGTCGAGGATGCTGGGATAGGCCGCCATGCTGGCGATATTGCCTTCGACGACGCGGCGGAACGATGCCGCACCCGCTTGCGTCGGATCAGCTTCCGCCGTCGAATGGAAGGCGCTTATGCGGTCCGCCAGCCGCATCAGCAGGCGCTCATCGAGCTCGCCGCGGTCGGCCTTATGGGTGAGCAGCGCATCGTCGGGAAAGCGTCGCATCTCGAGCAGCCAGTCGACCACGTCACCGGCGCCATCGATCGCCAGCCGACCGCCGGCTTCCCGCGTGATCGGATGAAGAGCACGATATAGATCGGGCGCGGTTCGGCGGTTGAGGCGAAGCTCCGCCTCGAGCGCGGCATGGCGTTTGTCGGAGGTCGAGAAATCAAGATAGCCGAACCGGACCGCGCGCTTGAGCTTCCAGGCGCGGTCGCTGACAAGGAAAATACTGGCGCAGTGGGTATCGATGCGCGTGGGGCGCGTTCGCTCGAAGGCGTGACCCTGGTGGGACTGTCAGGATTTCCGTGTGTGGCCGGGCATAATGGGCAACAAGGAGTCCCACTATGTCACGACGCAAAGAACCTGCCATACCGAATGAGCTTCTCGATCAGCTTTTGGCGGGCGGCGCTGCCAGTGCCGCCTTCGAGCAGGGCGGTCTGCTCG
>NZ_JARYGI010000095.1:0-935 GCF_033795625.1 Sphingobium sp.
GTCCTCCCGGCCCTCGATCCGCTTCGCCACGACGTGGAAGCTGTTCGCGAAACCCCAGGCGAGATCGGTCGCGAAGGCCTCCATGCGCGTGTCGCGCAGCACATCGAACATCGTCTGCATCATCATCTCGACGGCGGCCCGGACTTGCTCGGGGTCGGGCATGTCCAGCGCTTCCGGCGCCTCGACGATGCTGAGCTTGGCCATCTCGCTATGCTCGATGAAAGCGCCTTCGTAGGTCTGGGTCAGGTCCTCGTTTTCGCGCGCGGCGGCAATGTGGCTGGCGAGGTCGGCGAAGTTGGTGAAACTGGTCTGCATGATAGCCTCCTTGGAATCTCATCCATTCGATGAGGCTTCTCATTCGACGTGCGGCGGTCGTGCCGGTCAGGGACGTTAACCGGGAAGCCGGCGCCAGTCGGATCCCGGTTAACGCCGCGAAGCGGGGAGCGGGGGAGCCGATTTTCTCGGGCCCGGAGCGCAGCGCAGGGTGCGTGAAAATTGGGGGAACCGCTCATCCTTGACGGGCTCGGATCCCCGCACGTCACAACTAGGAATTCAGAGAGAGAGATTTTTTGGTCACCACCTCTCCTCACGCTCCCCGCAGGGTGATCGTCACCCGTAAGGGCGGAGACCCGGCGGAGACGGGGCTCCGGGAGCGACAGCGAGTAGAGCGCCGGTCCCGCCCGCAGGGTGGGATGCGTCGAACCATTGGCGGTTGATGACAGCGCGACGACGGCAGGTCGCAGGCGGCGGGCAAATCTGGCAAGCAGCGTCTTTGACGAACCTGCGGAGTGCGCGTGAAGGCCCTGATCCAGGCGAACTATGAGGAGCGATTGTCGCGCTATGCGACGCTGCTGCACGGGACCGAGCCACCCGGCCTGGCCGCCAAGCTCGGCGTCTATGCGCAGCTGCTCCGGCAGCATGAAATCCATGGCGAT
>NZ_JARYGI010000096.1:0-915 GCF_033795625.1 Sphingobium sp.
CTGCCGGGCGACAATGCCTATGCCAATTATCGGGAGGCGAACAAGGCGCTGTGGCGGCAATCGGTGCTGCCCTTGGCGGAGGCGATTTTGGGGGCGGTGTCGCAGGGTCTGAGCGGCTGGTGGCCGGGCGTGTCGCTGGGGGTGGATCTGGATCGGGTGGTGGCGCTGGCGGATGAGCGGGCGGCCTTGTGGGAGCGGGTCGCCGGGGCGGATTTCCTGAGCGCGGAGGAGAAGCGGGGGATGTTGGGGATTGGGGGCGGGGCTCCCGCTGAGGGAATGTGAGGGCGCAACCCCCCTCCCCGTTCGTGCTGAGTAGAGACTGAGCTTGTCGAAGGCTCATATCGAAGCATCTGCTCTGCGCATGATCCTTCGATACGCCATTTCGACAAGCTCAATGGCTACTCAGGACGAACGGATGTGGGGTGGACATGCGGGAGCATCAGGAGAGAAACACATGGAAAACACGGAAATGCTGGCGCGGCTGGTCGCGCAGGCGGATGGGGACGGGCGCGATCTGGTGATGATCCGGGCGCTGGTCGAGGAAGCGAGCGAAGTCGGCGCATGGCGGGCGCTGGAGCGCGTGGGGCTGGGCGATCGCGGGGCGGAGAAGGATATCGAGGAACTGCGCGAATTGCTGAAAAGCTGGCGCAACGCGAAGAAGACCGCGTGGTCGGCGGCGATCGGGTGGACGGTGCGCGGGTGCCTGGCGCTGGTGCTGGTCGGGGTGGCGGTGAAGCTGGGGCTGCTGGCTCTGGTGGCGGCGTGAGTGGCGCGCGGGGCGTGCGGTTCGCGGGCTATGCGGCGGTGTTCGATGCGGTGGATCGCGGCGGCGACGTGGTGCGGGGGGGGGCCTTCGGCGCGCTGGTCGGGCGCAGCGTGCCGTTGCTCTGGCAGCATCGCGTGGATCAGCCGGTG
>NZ_JARYGI010000097.1:0-900 GCF_033795625.1 Sphingobium sp.
CTCTGCCAGCTGCTGCTCGGCGCCGATCGCCTGGTCGGGTAGTGGCGCCTCGTCGACGACATGTTCGGCTTCCCCCAGCGCCAGCGCGTGGGAGAAGAAGTTGCGGACCGCGCGGCGGCGGCGCCAGTCATGGCATTTGTTGATGACGATCCGCGACATCCAGACCCGGAACGGACGTGTTCCGTCATAGCGCCCCAGCGCCGCGAAGGCCGCGATGAAACTCTGCTGGGTGACGTCGAGCGCGGCTTCGGCATCCCCGATATGGCCGCGGACGAGACGGTACACGGACTCGCGGTGACGCAGCATGAGTTCGCCATAGGCGCTCTGCCTGCCGGCAAGCGCCAGTGCGGCCAGTTCGCCGTCCGAGCAGCCGGCGAGATCGAGCGTCACCGCTCCTGGGCCGTCAGTGCCTTGACCACCGCCTGATCGAACCGGGCGGCCTGATCGGGACGCAGCACGCCGCGCATCGCGAAGATATGCTCCAGCGTCTCCTTCTGGAGCTGCCCCATCGCCTGGTGCGACCGATCGACCGCCGCGCTGACCTGCGGCCCGTAGCCATGCTCCGCCTCGATCGCTCCGCCAGCCGCGCATTGTCGGCGCGCAGCTCGAGTTCCAGCGCCTGCTTGCGGACCGCGAAGCGGCGCTCGATGGCCTCGATCTTCGCATGCTGGGTGTCGTTAAGTTCGAGCTGCCGGTGGAGAAGCGTATGAAGCTCGGTTTCGACCGGCGTCTGCCGCGCGACATAAGCGCGTCCGATGAGAACCCCAGCGATCGCCGCGGCAAAGGCGATCAGTGCGATCAGCAGCAGGCGGCGGCGATCGTTCATTCGCCGCCGCCCAGCAAGGACGAGGGCGCCAGTGCGGGCGGAGCGCCGAAGGGCGCGACCGACGCCGCCCTGAC
>NZ_JARYGI010000098.1:0-888 GCF_033795625.1 Sphingobium sp.
AATTGGGGACGCAAACTGGGGTCGGTTGACCGTCCGAAGCCCCCAGTCTAGGCCTAAACCGTCCCCAGTCAAGATTCGGAAAAACTCAAGGAGTTATAGGGATTATGCGTGAATTCTCGGGGGTGAAAATGCCCTAGTAGGGTGATTGTGGACCAGGATCAGGCTGCTCGATCCCAGGTCGATGGCCCGGCGAATGACCTCGCGCGTGTAGATCGCGGCCTGATCGACCGAACCTTCGCTCATCAGTTCGTCGCGGATCAGCATGTTGCGCGCATTGAGGTGCAGGACGCGGACTCGTTCCACCGACAGATGGGCCATGTCGGCGCGCAGATAGTCGAGCAGCGCCTGCCAGCTGCCGAGCATCGGCCGTTCGGCGACCTCGTTGCGAAGCAGGCGTAGCGCAGTCGCCTGGACGATCTTGATCGCCGCGACGCTGGTGTCGCCCATGCCGGGAATCCGGGCGATCGCCTTCCAGTCGGCGGACATCAGCCCGCCGATCCCACCAAATTCCTTTAGCAACGCCTTGGCCAGCGGCTTGGTGTCGCGGCGCGGGATGGCGAGGGCGAGCAGATATTCGATCAGTTCATGGTCGAGCAGCGCGTCGGAACCGCCGTCGCAAAGGCGCTGACGCAGCCGGGCGCGGTGGCCGGCCCCGTCGTGGGCGCCCTTGTCGTCGTCATCCGCCATGCCTTCGCCTAGTCCCCTTTTCGGCCGATAACCGATTGCACGGCAAGGCTAAGCGTTGCGGATTCGGGCGGCAAGGATATTTAAGGGCGATTAGACGTTGTTTATGCGTTACGGTCTGCGGACGCATGTGGAAGCCGGGGTTAGCCAAGCGAATGGAAGAGAGGGACGGCGAAGATGCGGTTCGCCGGGGCTGGTTGCGCT
>NZ_JARYGI010000099.1:0-881 GCF_033795625.1 Sphingobium sp.
TTCAAATGACCGACGTCAAACTGTCGAAGTCCTCAGATCGATCCCCGAACGACCCTATTTCCGCACCCTGTTAAAGGTGTATTCGACCAATTCAGCGCAGCTGTGGACGAGGCGCTTGCCGACGTCGTCGGCAAGTTCAACGAGTCCTCCAAGCTCCTCGTCGATGCGGGCAAGAAGGCCGACGAGGAGCTCGACATGCTCTCGTGGGTGTTCGGACAGCGCGCTCTGGTGCCGGACCAGGCCTTCGCCGACGTCCCGGCCGACCAGAAACCGCTTGTGTTCGCTCGTGACCTGGCCTCGCTCACCACGATCTTTCCGGGCCCCAACTCGGTGCTCGCGCTGATGACGCGTGCAGGCATCAAGTCCACGGGCAAGATCAAAGTCGCTGACGCGGTGAACGCTGTTTCGGACGAATGGACGGCCGAGGCTCTGAAGGACCGCAAGCCGTCGCCGGCAACCTCGCCGGTCCACTTCGCGCTGCTCAAGCGACAGGAGACCGGCGCAGGCGACGGCTGGCACGCTGGGTGGGCTGCAATCACTGGCCTCGACATAGCAGCCGCGATGTCGCCGATCGCGCTTGCCGAGCTCTTCTACCGTGAAATCCTCTGGCTTCGTTGAAACATTATGGCCGACACTGAGGTAAGCTGCGCGAACCGCGAATGCCGAATAGCCCAGGACGGAAAGTGCCTCGAGGGCTATGACGATCTGAACGAGTGTCCCTACTACGGAAAGGAGCTGGAGGAGCGGGGCGAAGATGATCAAGCCGATGAACATGCGATCGCGGACGCGTTCGACGGTGTGCATATTGGACTTGTAACGGTTTTGCGCCGGTCACCTGAGCGATTAGAGCTCGCAACAGGAGACCGACGAGATGATCAAGC
>NZ_JARYGI010000009.1:0-128463 GCF_033795625.1 Sphingobium sp.
CAAATGCAGGCGATGATGCCGCATCACCGCAAGCGCAACAACGACGCCCCTGCCCGCCGTGACCAGCCTATGCATATTTTCCCCGAACCAGACCCGCCACCAAAGATCGATCGGCGCACACTGGGTGGCTCGAAGCTCAAGCGTGGTCCCCGGCTCAGTGATGAGGCGTTGCGCGAACGCGGCACGCTCGCCTTCGTACAGAGGACATGACCGTGCCCACTGCTAACGCAGTGGGTCCATGGGTCTACTACCCCCAGGTCAGCGCATCAGCAGGGGCTGCGCTGCGCTGTGTCGATGGCTCCACGCAGCCCCTGCTGTACTCACAGGTGGGACATTTCTATATGGCACAGATAGTGACTTCTCTATTTAGCGAGAACAGAATTTTGTAGAGCCCGGATAGAAATGACACCCCTCCGCTAGATAGAGATGACACTCTCGCGCTTTGGCGGCGATCGCGGTGTTCATGGTCTTCCCACGGGAGGACCAGACTATGACGGTGCTGGCGATGAGCCAAGGCGAGCTTTCGAGATTTGATACGTTGATGCGCGTGGAGCGCGGCGAACTTCGGGTTGAGGATGCGGCGACGCTGCTGGGCTTGAAGCGCCGGCAGATATTCCGGTTGCTGGGTCGGCTTCGCGAAGATGGCGCCGCTGGCCTCATGTCCCGCAAGCGCGGTCGACCGAGCAACCGGCGGCACAGCGATGCCTTTCGCGATCAGGTCGTGTCGCTAGTCCGCGCACATTATGCGGACTTCGGTCCGACGCTGGCGCGTGAGTATCTGGCCGAGCGCCATGGCATCAGGATCGGCTGCGAGACGCTGCGCAAGCTGATGATGGAGGCCGGTTTGTGGAAGGATCGGGAAGCCCGCCGCCCTCGCCCGTATCAGCCGCGTTATCGGCGGGATTGCCGGGGCGAGCTGATCCAGATCGATGGGTCCAAGCACTGGTGGTTCGAGGATCGCGGGCCGCAATGCACCCTGCTCGTCTATATCGACGATGCGACCAGCGAGCTGATGCACCTCAAGATGGTCGAAAGCGAGAGCACCTTCGCCTATATGGAGGCGACACGCGAGTATATCGAGCAGCACGGCAAGCCGGTGGCCTTCTATTCCGATCAGCACAGCGTCTTCCGCAACTCTCGCGCCAGCGCGGCGCGCGGCGATGGCATGACGCATTTCGGGCGAGCGCTGGATGCGCTGAACATCGAGATCATCTGCGCCAACTCGCCGCAGGCCAAGGGCCGGGTCGAGCGCGCCAATGGCACCTTGCAGGACCGGCTCGTCAAGGCAATGCGGCTGGAGAGCATCTCGTCCATCGCAGAGGCCAACACCTTTCTCGCCAGCTACATGGCCAGGCACAATGTGCAGTTCGCCCGCCCTGCCTTCGATGCCCGGGATCTGCACCGGCCCCTCGCCCCGCATGACGATCTGCGCTCGATCATGGTCTGGCGCGAGCAGCGGACAGTGACAGCGGCGCTGACGCTCCACTACAACAAGGCGATGTTCATCCTGGAGCCGACCGCGATCAGCAAAGCGCTGGCGCGCAAGCGGGTGACGATCTGCGAATATCCCGATGGTCGGCTGGAGATTCAGCATGAGGGCCATGTCCTGCCCTATCGCCAGTTCGACAAGATGCGGCAGGTCAACCAGCCCGCCATCGTTGAGAACAAGCATCTCGACGCAGCGCTGATGCTGGCGAAGCAGATGCAGGCCATCATGCCGCATCACCAGAAGCGCAACAACGACGCCCCTGCCCGCCAATCCCAGGCATCGCATCTTTTCCCCGAGCCCGATGCAGCGGTGAAGATTGACCGGCGCCGGATCGGCGGCACGAGGCGGGGTAAGCGGCTCACCATGGCGGAGTTGCAGGAACGAGGCACGCTGGAGTTTGTCGAGAAGGTGTTGGGCTTGGAAAGCTGACCCGGCCCACTGCTGGCGCAGCGGGTCCATGCGCGCCCTACCTTTTACGTCAGCGCATCAGCAGGGTCTGCGCTGCGCAAGGAGGAAGGCTCCACGCAGCCCCTGCTACCCACGACTGTGTGACATTTCTATATGGCTGAGATAGTGACTTCTCTAATTAGCAGGAACAGAATTTTGTAGGGGTACGTGCTTGATTATGATGCGTTTCGTGCTCAATCCTCGTCGCGTTCAAAGATCAGCTGAGCAACTGGCCTTTCAATGCTTCAAACAGGCGATGATCGCTGACACGACAGCCGCAGTTTCGGCAACATCGCGGACCCTTATCGTGTCGATCCCGAGTTCGGCGGCGGGATAGTCATTACCACCGGGATAAATCGCGTCACCGACAAAAAGCATCCCGGCCAGCGGCACGCCGCTTTCCTTGCTCAACCGCTTCAGCCCATAGCCCTTGTCGACGCCTGCGCGGGTGACGTCGATCGAGGTAGTGCCGCCCAGGTTGATCGAAAGGCCGGGCAGCGCTGCTTGTAGCGTCTTCTGGAGCGCAGTCCGCTTGGCACGATCGGGGTCCCAGCCCTCCTTCGCTTCCAGCGGCGCGTCCTGGCCGAGTCCGGAAAAGGTAATCTGGCTTCCCCGATCCTCAATCCGTTCTCCCCAAATGCGTTCGTCGGCAAGCCCCGCTTCCGACAGCGCACGGTCGAACGCTGCACGGATGCTCGCCTTCTCCGCGTCATCGAATAGCTCGGCATAGATCGCGCGCCACGCACCATCGACAAAGCGGTAAAGCTTCGTGCCAGTGGTCGGCATCAACCACAGCCGCTCGCGCTCGGCCTCGACCGGCAAGCGCGAGGCGACTTGCCGGTCGAACTGCGGCCAGTCGCCGCCCGAAATTACCGCGACGTCGACGACCGCCAGCAAGCGCGCAAGCGTCATCGCCATCTCGGCTGACAAGGGGCGCTTGCTCTCCGCAAGCGTCCCGTCGAGGTCGAACACGATCAGCCATTTCATGACTCGGTGCCCCCCCCTTCCCGGTTGCGCAGATCATTGTGGAGGGCGGTCGCGGCGATCGCCGCGTGGCCCATCGCGACGCTGATCTGATCGAGCGACATAACGATATCGCCCGCCGCATAGACGCCGGCGACGCTCGCGCGCTGCTTGGTATCGACGACGATGCAACGATCGTCGCTCAGATCGATGCCGAGCTGGCGCGCGAGCGCATTGTTGCTGTCCGACCCGAGTGCCGGATAAACGGTATCGAAGTGCAGCTCGGTGCCGTTGGTCAAGTGGAGCGCAACACGGTCGTCCGAAAAGTCCATCCGGGCCAGCGGCTTCGGTGCAATTGCGATCCCGGCCGCCGCGAGCGCCGCGCGATCGTCGGGACCAAGGTCGATCGTCTCCTGCGCAACAAGCGTGATCCGTTCCGAGAAGGTGCGCAGGAACAGCGCTTCGGCAACGCCGTGCGTGTTCGCGCCGATCACCCCAATCGCCTGCCCGCTCGCCTCGTAGCCGTCGCAGACCGGACAGTAGCGCAGCATCCCCCGCTGCAACGCGTCGCGGTGCGTATCGGCATCGAGCGCAGGGCGGCGATTCTCGACCCCGGTTGCGATCAGGACGGCGCGCGCGGCGATCGTCACTGTGGACCCTTGCGCTTCAAAGGCATCGGCCTTGCCGTCGATCGTCTCAATGCGGTCCGCCAGTATCGTGGCGCCGTAGCGTTCCGCCTGTTCGCGCATCCGCCGTAGCAGCTCCTCGCCAGCAATTCCGTCTGGAAAGCCGGCGTGGTTGTGGGAGAGCGGTATCCATTTCGCTCGGCTATGCCCTTCATCGACTACGACGACACGGCGGTGATAACGCGCAAGATAGATCGCTGCAGTTAGGCCCCCCGGTCCGCCGCCGACGATCAAGGCGTCATAGCGATCTGCCGTCACGCTACTTGCTTTGCCGGATCGCGGTAGGCGAGCAACCGCAGCGCATTAAATACAACCAGCAACGTCGAGCCTTCGTGCATCGCCACTGCTGGGCCGATGCCAAGGCCGAGGATCGTCGCGGGCACGAGAAACGCGACCACTCCGAGGCTGACGAACACATTCTGCCGAATAATGCCGCGGGTGTGGCGGCTCAGGCCCACCGCGAATGGCAGATGCGCTAGATCGTCAGCCATGAGCGCAACGTCGGCCGTCTCCAGGGCCACGTCAGAGCCGGCTGCGCCCATCGCGATGCCGACCGTCGCCGACGCCATTGCCGGGGCGTCGTTGACGCCATCGCCGACCATCGCGACCTTATCCTCGCCGGCGAGCTTCTTGATCGAGGCAACCTTGTCCTCCGGCATAAGGTCGCCCCATGCCTCGTCGAGCCCAACATCCTTGGCGATGGCGTCGGCGACCTTCTGATGGTCGCCCGAGATCATGATCATTCGGGTGATGCCCATCTCGCGCAGCCGCTTGAGCGCAACCTTGGCTGCTTCACGCGGCGTATCCATCAGCCCGATCGCGCCGATGTCCTTATCGCCCTTGCGCACCACCATCGTCGTGCGCCCGCCCTCGCGCAGGATGGCGATGGCGTCGGTCGCAGCGGCATTCAGCGTGGGGATACCCTCCACGCCGAACATCTCGGCCTTGCCGATCCATACCGTTTCGCCGTCGACGATCGCGGTGACGCCGCGTCCGGTCAGGCTCTTGAGATCGGTCGCGGTCGGCAGCTCGCGCCCGCCCAAGCGCTCGCGTCCATCCTTCACGATCGCCTGTGCCAGCGGGTGATCGCTCAACCCTTCGACCGCGATGGCGAGCGCCAACAGATCCTCTTCGCTCGCGCCGTCGACGGGGACGACATCGGTGATGCGAGGACGGCCTTCCGTCAGCGTCCCCGTCTTGTCGAACGCGATCGCTTTCAGCGAGCCGAGGTTTTCGAGCGGCGCACCGCCCTTCACCAGCACGCCGCCGCGCGCGGCGCGCGCGACGCCGGACAGCACCGCGCTCGGGGTAGCGATCGCTAGCGCGCAGGGGCTGGCGGCAACCAGCACCGCCATAGCGCGATAGAAGCTGTCTCGGAACGGCTCGTCGACCACGACCCACGCGAACAGCAGGATGAACGAAAGGGCCAAGACGGCCGGCACGAAGACGCGCTCGAACCGATCGGTGAACCGCTGCGTCGGCGATTTCTGCGTTTCCGCTTCGCTCACCATCTTCACGACCTTGGCAAGCGCGCTTTCGTTGGAACGCCGCGTCACCTCGATCTCAATCGCGGCGCCGCCGTTGATCGTGCCGGCGAACACCCGCGACGTCGCCTCGACCGCGTCGGGCTTCGCGCGCGCTGCCTCAACATCGGCGACGGGTTCCTTGTCCACCGGGATGCTCTCGCCGGTAACAGGGGCCTGGTTGATCGCGCTCGACCCCTTGATGACGAAGCCGTCGGCGGGCAGGCGCTCGTTCGGGCGCACGACCACGACGTCGCCGACCACGAGTTCCTCGACCGGAAGCTCCGTCGTCTGTCCGTCACGGCGAACCGTCGCCTTTTCAGGCGCGAGTTCCGCCAGCGCCTCGATCGCGCGCTTGGCGCGACCCATCGCATAATGCTCGAGCGCATGGCCGAGGCTGAACAGGAACAGCAGCAGCGCGCCTTCCGCCCAGGCGCCGAGCGCCGCGGCGCCGGCGGCCGCGACGAGCATCAGCGTATCGATCTCGAATTTCTTGAGCTTTAGATTGTCGATTGCCTCGCGCAGCGTGAAGAAGCCGCCGAACACATAGGCGCCGACATAGAAGGCGGTCGGCAGCCAGTCGGGGGCGCCCGCCACCAGCTTTTCGATCGCGAAGCCGATCGCCAGCAGCGCGCCGCAGGCGAGCGCGAAGATCAGCTCGGTATTGGGGCCGAGAAAATTGGCATGGGCGTGATCGTGGCCATCGCCCGGTCCGTGCTTTTCTGCGCCTTCGGCATGGCCGCCAGGCCCGTGATCGTGCCCGGCATGGTCGCCGGCGCCGTGATCGTGTCCCGCATGAGAGCCGGCATGATCGGAGCCCGTGCGCTTGCCCGGCTTGACCTTCAGCTTGCCGAGCGCCGCGACGATCGCCGCCTCGTCGACGCGCTCCTTGTCATATTCGACGCGGACGCTGCCCGAGGCGCTGGCGTCGGCCTGCAGCACGCCGGGCATCTGGCACAGGGTCTCGCCCACAGTGCGGGCGCGGCGCTCGTGCCCGATTCCTTCGACCTGCCATGTCGCATGGCCGTATCGCCCGCTGATATCGGCGCCCGCCGCCCGCACCATCTCGCGCACACGCGGCAGCGGCAGCGCCGCCCCGTCGAAATGGATGCAGAGCTTCGCCGGCGTATCGCCATCGGCAGGCAGGACGTGCGCGCGCTCGACGCCGGGCTTGGCGCTCAGTGTGGAGACGAGACGCCCGACACAGGCATCGGCCGCGTCGGGAACCTCCGGCAGCAGGACGGGAATATCGAGTTCGAGCTTTTCGGTCATCACGCCGTCTCCGCGTTGGTCTTGGTTTCTGCCCGCGCGTCGCGCAGGATTTCGATGCCGCCCTTGATCGCAATAAGAGCGGTAGCCAGGCCCACCAGCAGATCGGGCCAATTCGTCCCCAGCCAAAGCACCAGGGCGCCCGCGATCAGGATGCCGCCATTGGAGATGAAATCGTTAAAACTGAACGTGGTCGCGGCACGCAGGTTCACATCGGGCTGCTTGAGCTTCTGGAGCAGGCGCAGGCAGACATAGTTCACGACGCCTGCGATGGCTGACATCACCATCATCGTCGGGCCGATCGGATCGCTGCCTTGGACATAGCGGCGGCCGACGTCGATCAGGATGCCAACCGCGAAGATCAGCAGCATGACGCCCGACGCGGTTGCCGCCCGCGTCTTCCACATCCGCCCGTGGCTGAGCGCAATAAGGCTCAGCGCATAGACCGCGGTGTCCGACAGGTTGTCGACGCCGTTGGCGATGAGCGCGCTGGAATCGCCGATCAGGCCCGTCACGAAGAAACCAACGGCGATCGCCGCGTTGAGCAGCAGCACGATCCAGAGCGTGCGGCGCTCGGCCGCGACCTTTGCGTCGGGTGAAGCCGTCATGCCATGATTTCCTCGATCAGCAGGAGGATGAGGAAGCCGACGAAGAACATCGCGCTGATCAGCGGCGAATCCGGTTTCTCGTGGGCCTCGACCAGCAGCTCTTCGGTGACGAGATAAAGCAGCGCCATCAAGCCGAAGCTCAGGAATCCGGTGATCCATATCGGCGACAGCAACGCCACCGGCTGCGCGACCAGCGCGCCGATCGGCACCAGCACCCCCAGCGCGCAGGTCAGGCCGATCGCCTTCGCCTTGCGATACCGCCCCGCCAGATCGTTGGTGAGGGTCAGGGCCAGGAACAGCACTTCGAGGGTCAGTGCGACGGCCAGCAGCGTGCCCGCTTTCTCGCCGGCGATGAAGGCGAGGCCGAGGACCAAGCCGTCTATCGCCAGATCGAGCCCGATCGCGGCAAGCAGCGCCACCGGCCCTTCAAAACGGCTTTCCGCCGCCTTGAGGCCGAGCATCACCGCGACGCCTAGCGCCCCGCCGATCAGCGTCGCGGTCGGGGAACCGGCATGCATCACCAGCGGCAGAATCTCCGTCGCAGCAGCGGCGAATACCACGCCGGCCGCTAGATGCTGCATGGCCGCTACCAGCTTCTCGCCGGGGGTGCGCCATCCGGCGATCAGCGCGCCGATCACGATCGCGATCATGGGGATCAGGGAGAATTTGAGCGCCGCCATCGTCAGCGCCCCTCTGTGCCAGGTGGGTTGGTCACAAGCTCGTATCCTTCCTGCACAAGACAGGGGGCTTGTCCCCTTCCTCGATCTTGAGTTCGTTGCCCGAGAACATCGCGCTCATCGTGTCGCCGACATATTGAAGCCCGGCCGCGGGCGCGGTCAGCACAACCGGTGCAACGTTCCCGTCGCGGCGCAGTTCAAGCGTCAGGCCCTCATTTTTGAAGTCGACCAGGAGCGGGCGATCGTCGTCGCAACGATAGGGGTGGCGACCGGGGATGCCGCTGGCATCGCCGCTGTCGCCAGCGTGGATTTCCTGTTCCGTGGGTTTCGCCTTGCGAGGCTGTTCCGAACAGCCCGACGCCAGCACAAGGGCTATGCCGGCGAACCCAAACCGAACCGGCGTCATATTACCTCCCGGGAAGAGCCTGTTCATCCAAGCCATTGGGCAGCTCCCACGACACTGGCGATCATGACCATGACGCCGACCAGGATCAGTTTTTCAGGGCGCGGATCTGCCACGTTGCGTATGCGCGCCGCGACCTGCCAGGCAGGCCGCAGCGGGACGCGCCAGGACCCCGCTGCGATCCGGTCCAGCTCGGCATCCGAAAGCTGGAAAAACGCTCTCACGTCGCCCCGAGAGCGTCCCGCGAGACCCGTCACGCGAAACACCGGATCGGCCCAGGCCAGATCGATGGCACTTGGGCTCGCCGTCATCGGGGCGATGTCGTCGCCCGCTGCCCATGACGGACGCAGCAGCGCGACAAGCCGGTGCGGATCGCGTTCGAGCAGAGACGCCCACCGCTCCAAGCGCGAACGACGGTCGTCGCTTGGAGGCGACGACACCGGCCCGCATTGCCCGCCAGTCTTGGGCACTCGCCGCGTCGTGCGAGTTTCGGAGGGACGATTGTGCCTCATTGTCGATCAGCCGGCTCGGTGCGATCCTGGGAGGCGCGCTTCAGCGGATGAGAGAGGTGCAACGTCAGAAAGGTGGTCAGGCTGAGGGTCACCGCGATGTCGTAAAGACCATAGCCGACCGCAGCGCCCAGCGCTCCGGTCGCCCAAAGGCTCGCAGCGGTCGCGGTCCCGGATGCTTTGCCAGCGTGCTTCAATATGGCGCCGCCGCCGATGAAGCCGACGCCGGTAATCAATCCTTCGAGCAGGCGCGCTTGGGCAGGCGATGTGCGTCCGAGAATGGCGATACCGACGAGCACGAAACCGCAACTGGCGATGGCGACCAGCGGAAAGGTCCGGATGCCGGCGCTGCGTTCGTCCTTTTCCCGGTTCCAGCCAACCGGAAGCGCCAGCGCATAGGCCAGGGCGAGGCTGACGATATGGGAAAACGACTCCTCCCAGGACGAGATCGTCATCATGCGGCCGATCCTCCGGCCTGGCCGCTCGCGATCTCGTCCGCTGAATCCCGATAGGCCAGCACCCTGTTGCAGGCCAAAGCGCGCGCGCCGGGGCGCTTGAGCGTGATCCGGTCGCCGCCTGAGATCGACACGTTGAGGTTGCGGCCGACATAGGCCCGCCCGTTTGCCGGCGATATTACCCGTTCCGGAGCGGCGTTGGGGCGGGTCTTTATGTCGAGGGTCAGGCCATCGCCGAGGAAATCCACATCGAGGCGTGAACCATCAGGGCGGGCGTAGAAATGCTCACCGATGAAGTCGGGCATCTCGCGATCACGAGATGCTTCGGCCTCGCTCTTGTTGGTGACTGGCGAGCAGCCGAGCAGGCCCGGCGCCAGAGCAAGCCCGGTCGCGAGGATGATCCCCCGAACCGGGCCGCTCCGGAGGCGCCGAGCCGCTATTTCCCCGTCATTCCACGATCTATCGCCATGGGCGCTACAGGGGGCACGCCCATGGCGCGGGCCGTTCTCACACGGACACCCGAAGGACTCGTTGTGTGGCGGCCGATCCATCGCAGTCAGTCGAACAATTCGCTCAGAAAGCCCTTGCGGCGGCCCTTATGTTCCCGCTCGTAGCCGTGCTTCCTGCCATGACCGCGATCTTCGGATATTCCAAGACGAACGCCGCTCAACGGCCGCGCGCTGTCGTCTCCGACGCTGCGCTCGATGATCTTGTCGAGTTCGCCGCGATCGAGCCAGACCCCACGACATTGCGGGCAATAGTCGATCTCGATGCCCTGCCGCTCGCTCATGACGAGATCGACGCGGCATGTCGGGCACAGCAGCCCTTGGGGCGCACGGCTATCTACCATGATGGGTTTCTTCTTCCGAATATCGCCCCGTCAGTCGTTGGCGGCGCCGCGAGGAGGAGGCGGTGGTTTGATGGGGCGCCGATGATGCCGCGTGGACTGCCCCGGCAGTCGCGATTGCCGCCGCAGGAGAGCGAGAAACGCCGCATCCTGCAGCCGCATTGTCCGCCGCAGACCCTTGCGCATCATGCGGCCGACCAGGCCGCCAAAGATGCCCCGGCATTCCACCGAATGGTGAATTGAGACGCCGTTCGCGATAGGCTCGATCTCGTAGCGTTCGTCCAAGGTGAGAAAACCTCGCACACCCATCTGCCATCCGATGAGCTGGGGTTTCGTCAGCCGAGTGATGATCATTTGCGTCGTCATTTTCCGATCGCCGCCGAACAGGAGCCACGTCACATCGATTTCGGCACCACGTTCGGCCTCGCCCGCGATGCGATAGATCGGGTGCCATCGTGCAAAGCCCCTCAGATCGGAGATCAGCGACCACACTCGCAGTGCTGACATATTGAAATCGAAAATCGTCTCTTCCTTCATGACTGCCTGTCCTGCCGGGCCCCGACACAGCCGAACCGGATTCCGCGCAAAAGCGGCCTCCCCGATTAAGCGGGAAATTTATGGGAGCTGCGTGGACGCCAGGGGCTGGTACCGACCAAGCCTCGGCGCGTGCGGGGCCGATCCTCATTGGCTAGAGCTCTCCAGCGTTTTACTGGCCTTGCCCCCGATGACCTCTACGGCTTCGAGAGTGATGAGGCCGATGTCAGGTACATCTTCCAGACTGGCAACGAACGCGCGCAACGCATCCTCAAAATCGACGATCTCGATCACCACGGCTCGATCACTTTCGAGCACATGGCGGCGGTGGATGTGCGACGACGCCCCAAACCCGATCAGCGCCTCAAGCACCGTGAGACCCGCCATCTTCCGATCGCGCGCCAGCGAGGCGACATATTCGAAAACCTTGCGATCGCCGATATAGGCCGCTTCGTCTGTGTAGATCCGCAGCAATTTTCGAGCGGGTTGTCCCATTACGCTTCTCCTCTCAAAGGGGCAGTATCCTCGCCGTGCGGCGTGCTACCTTCTTGATCTTTTTGGTCCTCGGTACGCCCAAGGATCACTTTCGCGAGCGCCGGCAGCACGAGCAAGGTAAGGATAGTTGCCGCAATCAGGCCGCCGATCACGACCGTCGCAAGCGGCTTCTGGACCTCAGCGCCGGTGCCGTGCGCGAGCGCCATCGGCACGAAGCCGATCGCCGGCACGAAACCCGTCATGATGACCGCCCGCATCTTCTCGGCCATGCCTTCACGAATGGCCTGCGCGATGGGCAGTCCAGCTTCACTCCGGTCCCGGATCGCCGTCATGACGACAAGCCCGTTTAGTACTGCCACGCCGGCGAGGCAGATGAACCCCACCGCCGCCGACACCGAGAAGTTGATGCCGGTGAGGACGAGCGTGAAGACGCCGCCCGCGAGCCCTAGGGGAACCGCCAGGAACACCGCCGCCGCACGGCCGAATCCACCCAGTGCCATGTAAAGCAGCCCGAAGATGACCAGAAAGCACAACGGCACCACGATCGACAGCCGTTTCGATGCCGCGGCAAGGTTCTCGAACTGACCGCCCCATTCGAGGTAATAGCCCGCCGGCAGCTTAACCTGTGCGATCTTCGCCTGCGCTTCCTGAACGAACGAACCGGCATCGCGTCCGCCGAGATTGACCTGGACGACCACGCGACGCTTGCCGTTCTCACGACTGATCTGATTTAGCCCTTCGGTAAGCCGGATCTGCGCGACCTGTGCCAGCGGCACCTGGGCGCGCGGCCTCCCTTCCACCTCCGGGAGCAGCACCGGCATCGAGCGGATGTCGTCGAGATTGGCGCGGGTAGCCTCAGGGACGCGCACGGTGACGTCAAAACGCCGGTCGCCCTCGTACACAAGCCCCGATTCACGCCCGCCGAGCCCTGCCGCAACCGTATCCGCAACGTCGCGGACGGTGAGACCGAGGCGCGCGATCGCGGCGCGGTCGAGTTTCACATCGAGCGCTGGCGCGCCACCGACCTGTTCGGCCTTGACGCTGGCCGCACCGGGTATGGTCTGGAGTACTCGCACCATCTCATTTGCCGTCAGCGCCATCTTGTCGAGATCGTCGCCGTAGAGCTTGATCGCAACATCGCCACGGACACCCGCGATCAGCTCGTTAAATCGTAGCTGGATCGGCTGACTGACCTCGTAAAGATTGCCAAGAAGACCGCCGGTCGCCTTCTCAATCTTGGCGACCACATCGGCCTTGGTTGTACCTTCCGCCCACTGGTCCTTCTCTTTCAAGATAACGAAGCCATCCGAGACGTTCGGCGGCATCGGATCGCTTGCAACTTCCGCAGTGCCCGTCTTCGAGAACATTAAGGCGACTTCCGGAATTTTGATTACCGCCTCCTCGACCTTGCGTTCCATCGCCAGCGACTGATCAAGGCTGACCGAGGGCACTCGTGTCGATGCAAAGGCGAGGTTCTTCTCGTCCAACTGGGGAATGAATTCCGAGCCTAGCAGCCCAAACGCTGGTATGGCCGCCACGAAGAAAGCCAATCCGCCGAGGATGAATGGCCACGGACGCGCAATCGCCTGATCCAGCAACGGCAGATAGCGCTCTTTGGACTTGCGGATCAGCCATACGTCCTTCTCCGCAACCTTGCCGCGGATCAGGATTGCAACCAGCGCTGGCACCAGCGTGATTGCGAGCGCGAACGCGGCCACCAGCGCGAGCATAATCGTTATCGCCATCGGCGAGAACGTTTTGCCCTCGGTGCCCGTAAATGTGAGCAGCGGTGCGAACGCGAGCAGGATGATCGCTTGGCCGAAGACGGTCGGCTTGATCATTTCCTGCGACGCCCGCATCGTCTCCTCCAGTCGTTCGCGGAGCGAGAGCAGTCGGCCTTCATGTTCCTGCCGGTGCGCCAGTCTGGCGAGGCAGTTTTCGATGATGATAACGGCGCCATCAACGATTAGGCCGAAGTCGAGCGCCCCCAGGCTCATTAGATTGCCGGGGACTTTGAACGCGTTCATTCCCATGGCCATCATCAGGAACGAAAACGGGATGACCAGCACCGCGATCACTGCGGCGCGCCAGTTGCCAAGCAGCAGGAACAGCGCCACGGCAACAAGAATCGCGCCTTCGGTCAGATTGCGCTGGACCGTCGCCACCGTCGCGCCAACCAATTCAGCGCGGTTCAACACCACGTTGACCTGGATGCCCGGCGGCAGTGTTTTCGCAACCTGATCGAGCTTGGACGAGGCCTCCGTGGCGACAACCCGGCTGTTCTGGCCGATCAACATCAGCACCGTGCCGATGACCGCTTCCTCGCCGTTCATACTACCCGCACCCGTTCGCAGATCGCCACCAACGCGAACGTTGGCGATCTGGCCGACCGTGATTGGGGTTCCCCCGCGCGTCGCCGCGACAGCATTGCTGATCTCATCGACCGTGCGCACGCGGGAATCGACGCGCACAAGGTACGCTTCGCCACCACGGTTGTAGTAATTGGCGCCCACCGCGAGATTTGCGTTTTCGAGAGCCTCGCCGAGTTCGCTGTACGAGATGCCGAAACTGGCGAGTTTCGTCGGGTCTGGTTCGACCACAAACGTCTTCGCATAGCCACCAATGGAATCGACGCCGGCAACGCCTTTCACCGAGCGAAGCTGCGGGCCGATAATCCAGTCTTGGACAGTTCGCAGATAGCTCGCCTTGGCAACCGCATCCGTTAGTCGTTCGCCTTCGGGCGTCAGATAGCTACCGTCAGGCTGCCACCCTGGTTGGCCTGCGATTTTTTTGGCGCCCTTTCCGTCTGGATTGGCATAGCCCACTGTGTACATGACGATCTCACCGAGACCGGTCGAGACTGGTCCGACCTGCGGCTGTACACCGTCAGGCAAATTTTCGGTTGCCTGTCGCAGGCGCTCCCCAACCTGCTGGCGCGCGAAGTAGAGGTCGGTGCTGTCGGTAAAGATCGCACTGACCTGGCTGAAACCATTGCGCGAGATCGAACGTGTGGTTTCAAGGCCTGGAATGCCGGCTAGGGCGATTTCGACGGGATAGGTGACGAGTTTCTCGATTTCGACTGGCGACAAACGCGGGTCGATCGTGTTGATCTGAACCTGATTAGTGGTGATATCTGGCACTGCGTCGATTGGCAGCTTCGTAAGCTGCCAGAGGCCGAGGCCGCCGATGACCAAGAAAAGGGCGAGTACCGTCCAACGCATGCGGACGGAGAGCGCCATGAGATTTGCGATCATGGTCTATTCTTCCTCGCCCGCGCCCTTGCCGAGTTCGGCCTTGAGCAGAAATGCGTTTTTGGTTGCGACTTGGCTGCCTGCCGCGAGACCCTTCAGGATCTCGACCCTCCCGTTGCTGCGTTGTCCGATCGTGATGCTCTGAGCCTTGAAGCCCTGCGCGGTCCGCACGAACACGATGTCACGCCCTTCGAGTGTCTGCACCGCGTCCTCAGGCACCACGATCGCATTGCTGGTCGTGCCACCCCCGCTCGGTAGGAGCCGCACCCGCACTGCGAGTCCCGGCTGAAGGCTACCCGAAACGTCGAGGACCGCTGTCGCCGAACGCGTATCGTTGGCGAGCCCGGGTGTGACGGCGCGCACGCGCCCCTCCACCGTCCGCCCGTCGGGCAGCTCGATGATTGCCCGATCGCCGGGAGCTAGCCGCTGTGCGTCAGTCGGGCCGACCGCCGCCTCTATTTGAATCTTTGAGGCATCGGCGACGCGCATCAGCTCGGTCTCGGGCTGGACGAACGCGCCCAGACTGACATTCTCCGAAGTGACGCGACCCGAAATCGGGCTCGACACTGCCACGCCGCGGCCATCCGATGTCACGCGCGCGGCGCCTGCCGCCACGCTGGCGCGGCGCGCTTCGGCCGCGGCAGACGCGGCTTCCGCCTCCGCCTGTTCCAGCTCGACCCGCGCCGAAACCTTTTGGCGGAACAGATATTGCTCGCGGGCGAGCGCCTTTTGCGCCAGCGTCGACTTGGCCGCCGCAGCGGTGCGATCGGCGGCAAATTGCGCCGCGTCCCGGCTTTCGACTATCGCCAGCGTCTCACCGGCGCGCACTGGATCTCCAAGCCGCTTCATTAGCCGCGTGACTGCGCCGGCTGCGCGGGCGGTCACGATCGCTTCGCCTTGTGGCGATGCGCTCACCGTCGCCTGCGCGACGATTTCTGCGCCTAGCCCGCCGGGATTGATCGTCTCGGTGGAAATGCCGGCCTGCTGGATGGCCTGCGCGGTCATCGTCACCGTGTCGGGCGTCTTTTCCTCTTCTGCAGGGGCCGCGGCGTTGCCGCTTGCCGCTTCGGTCGCGGCAGGTTCGCTCGCGGTCCAGCGGGCGATCCCGAAGCCGCCAAGTGCGGCGACGATCGCGACAGCTGCCGCACCGCCAAGAAGGCGCTTATCGTTCATCATCGATCATCTCCGGAAATCATGGGGGCCGGCGTCGTGAGCCGGTCGAGCCGGGCCTGTGCGTCGTGATAGGCGGCGAGCGCATCGACGTAGGTCTGGCGCGTCTGTGACAGCGTGCGCTCGGCATCGAGGAGAGCGATCTGGTCGAACTTGCCCTGCGTCCAACCGATCCGCGCTATGCGGGCAGCCTCCTGTGCCGCCGCCAGTCCGGGTCCGCCGGCCGCTCGCGCGGTCGCAGCGGCGTTCGCCACTTCGGTTTGTGCGCTGGCGATCTGTTGCCGGGTATCGATCACGGCCAGGTTGCGCAGCGCGATCGCCTGCGTCTGTTCAGAGCGTGACTGCGCTACGAACGCGCTGCCGTTGTTAAAGAACGGGATCGGGATCGAAATGCCGACGACCGCGGCGGTGTCGTTGGTCGCCGCCAGTCGCCGTGCGGAGGCGCTTACCGTTAGGTCAGGAACCCGCAACGACCGGGCCACGCGAACCTGCGCATCCGCGGTGCGAACGTCCGCTTCCGCAGCAACCAAGGCGAGTGTCCCATCAACATCGACGGGCCGGGGCGGTCCGTAGCCATCGATCCGCTCGAACCATGCGCGATCGAGCGGCCCGGTCACTGGCGCCCCAAGTAGCGTCTCAAGGTTCGCGCGCGCCGCCTGTGCCTGCCGGGCCGCGCTATCGGCCGCGACCTGCGCATTGATGCGCAGCACATCGGCGCGCTGTTGCTCGATCGGACTGACATCGCCGGCTTTGACGCGCTCACTTGAGACCCGAAACGCATTGTTGGCGATCCCGGCCTGCTCGCTCAGCACCTCGGCACGGCGCTCGGCGGCTGCGGCTTCGATGTAGAGCTGCGTAATCCGCAAGCGGAGATCCGCTCGCGCAATTTCCGACTGGACCTGCGCCCGAGTGAGGCGGGCGGTCGCCAGCGCGACACGCGCCGGCCGCTTGCCGCCCAACTCCAGCGGCAGCGCTACGCCAACCGTCGTCTCGGAGCTTCGCAAACCCTTGTAGACACCGGTCCCCGCAAGATTCTCAACCTGCGCCTGCACTTCGGGGTTGGGGCGCAAGCCTGCAACACGCCGCGCCGCGGTCGCGGCATCGACGCCGGCCGTGGCCGCCGCGACCGACGGAAGTTGAGCCGATCCGCCCCCCCCTGAGGCCGCGCCGTTGTCTAGGACGGCCGATGGGATGGATGGCATGCCGCCCGCAGCGAGAGCGTTCTCGAGCGAGAACGCATCGGTCGATTGTGACGAAGTGGTCGCCGCCGGAATGCCGGGTGGCGTTGTTGTTTGCGCCCCGGCCGCACTGGCAATGGACGCCGCGACCATGACGGCCGCGATTGTACGATACATGGATGATAACTCCTGACGAACCGGATTCGCCCCGCGCGGCAATGCCCAGCGAGGTCAGCGGATTGTCAGGCTTGGGGAGGCCTCAGCGCCGGATCGGCGGTAGATAGCGGCCGCATGGAATGACTCGCGAAGATGGGGGCGAGCCGAAGATCGTGCGTCAGTGCTGTGTTGATAGCCTTGACCGGCGCTGCGACGTGATCGCCATGGCAACCACCGTGATGATGAGGATAGCCCTTATCGCTATCAGAGGGCACTTGGTCGGCGTCGCCAGGCACGTGGCCTAACGCAACTTCGTCCACGCGCGCCTCATGGGATGAAGCGCTAACATCCGGTCGCTCCAGCACATGTGCAGTCGCCGTCGTTCCCAAGGAGAGGGCGATCGTCAAATACGCAAGGATGTTCAGCAGGCGTCGCACAGATCACGCCCTAACAGGAACGCAGGTAACGGGCTAGTCCCGCTCGTCGCATGAAGAAATAAAGCCGTCATCGGAGAGTCTGCAATAAAACAGGACGCGCGTCGTGCCATGCCGAGATCGCCTCGGCCAGCGCCCACTCCCCGGGCGCAGCGAGATGATCGCGATGACACCGCAAACGATATCGGCTCAGTTTACCGGCGTCGCCGTGACTGCGGGCGGACATCTATGCTCCTTTTGGCAACTACAAGCTCGTGGAGGCCAACGTCTGTTGTGCCTCGACTAGACTTGCCGGTTTTTTCGGGCGTAGCTCTGCACGGGCCTGATTGATGATCTGCAGGCCGCCCCAGATGCCCAAGGCCGCCATGATCAAGGCGACAGCGAGATCGGGCCAGGCGGTGCCCGTGCCGACGACACCGGCGGCAGCCAGAAGGACCGCAAGATTGCCGATTGCGTCGTTGCGCGAGCATATCCAGACCGAGCGCATGTTGGCGTCGCCACTGCGGTAGCGATAGAGCATGAGGGCAACGCTGCCGTTCGCGACCAGCGCGATCACCCCGACGATTCCCATCGTCTCGGCGTGCGGCACCCCGCGGCCCAGCGCCGCAAGCACCGTCGTGACGAGGACATAAAGGCCGAAGGCGAGGATCGTGCCGCCCTTGAGCAGCGCGGCACGGGACCGCCAGCCCAGCGCCATGCCGGCGACCCCGAGACTGATCGCGTAATTGGCGGAATCGCCCAGGAAATCGAGTGCGTCCGCCTGCAGCGATCGCGATCCCGAAGCGATACCCGCGACGATCTCGCCCAGAAACATCGCCAGATTAATCGCGAGCGCCATCCAGAGCATGCGGCGCCAGCGCGGATCCGGCGTCGGCGGTGCGTCGGACTGGCAGTTGTTACAGACCATCATCATCTACTCGAACAAGCATCATGGAATCTCTATGCACCCTCTAGCAACTAGAGGGTCAAGGCAAATCGTCGTCGGTGTCGCAGGCTGCATCAGCCGACCGCCACAGCGGCACGGCGCCGGTTGAGGAGGAAGCCACCAAGCACCGCGATGAGCATCAGGAGCTGCGCGCCCATCGACTGCAAGGTCGGGAAGATTCCGAGCATGGAGACGCGGATGCCGCCGCCAAGCGGCGCGATATCGATGATGCCGGCCTCCTGTAGCGCCGACACGCCCTTACCGGCGAGGACGATGGTAAGGATCGCCATCAGCCAGGCGCTGTAGGCGAAAAATTTCGCGATCGGCAGGTCGCGACTGTAGCGCAGCACGGCCCAGGCGATAAGTCCGAGCAGCAGCACGGCCAAGCCCGCGCCAGCCAGCATCGCGCCGCCATTGCCCTGGGTCCAGAGCGCTGCGTAGAAGAGGATCGTCTCGAAGACCTCGCGATACACGACGATGAAGGACAGGCCGAACAGGAACCAGGCCGACTGCCGCGACAGTGCGCGCGACATCTTCTCCCTGATGTAGCGTTGCCATTGGTCCGCCTGCGCCTTGCCGTGCATCCAGATTCCCACGGAGAGTAGGACGACGGCTGCGAACAGCGATCCGAACCCTTCGGTAAGCTCCCGGCTCGCGCCGCTGATCCCGATCGCATAGGTCGCGATTCCCCAGGTCAAGGCTCCGGCCGCCAGCGCCCCGATCCATCCGCCATGGACGTAGCGCAGCACCTCGGGCCGCTCGGCCTTGCGCAGGAAGGCGATCATCGCGACGACGATCAGCAGGGCTTCGAGTCCCTCGCGCAGCAGGATGGTGAAGGCGCCCAGGAAGGTCGATGCAGTGCTCGCCGCGTCCGGGGACAAGGCCGCCTCGGCGTCGTCGAACAGACCGTCGAGCACCTGGATGCGCGTGGCGATCTCGTCGGCGGGGCGACCTTGCTGGAGCGATGCCCGGAACTCGCCCATGGCGCTTTCAATGTGCCCCATGAGCGTAGCATCGCGCGCGGTCAGCATCGGTTCGAGGGGCTCGAAGCCATCGAGATAGGCCGAAAGCGCAAGTTCCTGGGCGGCGTGACGGTCGCCACCGCGATAGGCGGCAAGGCTCTGCGCCAGTTTATCGCGCGCAATGGCCAACGAGCCGGGCGCTTGCTGGATCACCACGTCCGGGTGGCGGCGTAGATAGGCGATCACCGCGTCGGCCTTGGTAGTCCCGATCGACTTTGCCAGCACCTCGGGCGTCAGCCCCGCGAGTGTCGTCAGGTCGGGGATCATCTGCCGCAGGCCGGGATCGGATTTCCACAGCCGCTCGCCTTCGTGCGCGAGAGCGTCCGGAAAAGCAAAGCGACCGGCATAGAAGGCCAGCGCCCAGCGATCGTCGCTCGGTAAGGTCGCAAAGCTTTGCATCGCGGTGCCATCGATGCCCTGATCGATGACTTGATAGAGCGCGAAGGGGCTGCGCTGCCGCGCGCGCACGATCTCGCTAAAGGCGATCGGCGGCGTCGTCAGCTTTGCAGCGTCGGGGCCATGTCCATTCCCGGTCATGCCGTGGCAGCTCGCGCAGTTCTGCGCGAACAACGAGGCGCCGCGAGCGAGGTCAGGCGCCTTGCTCGGCGCGAGAGGCACCGGATAGGCCTTGAGCAAATCGGCGGCGAGGCCATGGGCGATGCGTGCGACCTCCTTGGGTTCGCCCTTGGCGGCAATCACACCCCGGAGCTGGGTTGCTCCCGTAATCAGCTGTCCGCGCGCCGGCGTGGGTGGCAGGGCCATAAGGCGGTCGGATACCGAAGCCGCGAATTCGGTCATCTCGGCATATTCCGAGGCGCTCTTCACCCGTCCGCCGCTGACGGCACCGCCATAGTCGACCGCCATATAGTCGAGCAGCCGCCAAGCCGTCTGCACGTCAGCAGTTTCGGCGTGGGCGATGGTGCTGACACCAACCAGACAGAGAAATACTGCCAGGACGGCCATAGCGCGGCGGATCAACGGCGCCGCGCTATGGCAGGCGGCAGAAATGGTGCTGCGCGATTCGGGATGATCGGGGAGTGACATCCGTATCAAATACACCCTCTAGCAGCTAGAGGGTCAAGCGTTTTGCGACTTAGTTGCAACAATGCCCTGTGCGGTATCGCGTCTCATTCCGGCCCCTCGCTCCGGCGCGATGTTCAGATCGTTCGGATCGGAAAGTGCAACTCGCAAATCGCGATCTCGACCGGGAGGTTTCGTCATCCTATATCCGCTCTATAGTAACTAGAGGGTTGTGTGATGCAGATCGGGGAATTGGGGCGGGCGACGGCCACGAAGGTTGAAACGATCCGCTATTATGAACAAACTGGCCTGCTGCCCCCGCCGGCGCGAACAAAAGCGAATTATCGCCACTATGGCGAGAACCATCTTGCGCGATTGTCGTTCATTCGCCGCGCGCGCGATCTTGGCTTTCCGATCGAGCGCGTCCGCGCGTTGTTGGACCTTTCGGACGACCGCGGTCGCGATTGCGCCACGATCGACCGGATCGCAACAGAGCATCTGCGTGAGGTTGACCGAAAGATCGCCGATCTCAGCGCGTTGCGGCGCGAATTGAGCACGCTCATCGCTTCATGCGAAGGCGGAACCGTAGCCGAATGCCGCATTCTGGAAGCGCTGGCTCCTGTCGTGGGAGACACTCATGCGGACGTTTGATGAGGATCTGCGCCGGCCCCTCCGGCTCATGGCGCATAAAATCAAGCAGAGTGACGTCTAATGCCTACAGCTTTCGCCTATATTGCCGCTGCCTTCGCGGAGATCGCTGGATGCTTCTCCTTCTGGGCATGGTTGCGGCTTGGCAAAACGCCGCTGTGGACGGTGCCGGGCATAGCCGCTCTAGCGCTGTTCGCCTGGCTGCTGACTCTGGTCGATAGCAATGCGGCCGGTCGTGCTTATGCTGCCTATGGCGGGGTTTATATCGCCACATCCTTGTTCTGGCTCTGGGCCTTCGAAGGAATCCGCCCAGATCGCTGGGATGTCATCGGCGCTGCGGTCTGCCTCTTAGGTACCGGCATCATCATGCTGGGGCCGCGCAGCCTTCCAGCCTGAAGCCATCGCTAAATGCGCGTGCCCATGCCGGTGGTGAAGTCGGCATAATGGGCGCGCTGAGCGTGCCGGCGATGATGGGAGACACGGCTTCCGACCCTGCGTGCCGAGGTGCCGGAAAGCGAGGGGAAACAGTTCCTGTCTGGCACCCTGTCGTGCGCAAATTCAGTCCATTCCGACCCCGCTACAAAGCTGGGTGGCTTCTCAATGCGAACCGTCGCGTCGAAAACGCGAACGCCGCAGCCCCGGCCAGCACATCTGCTCCGAGCATAATATCGGACAGCCAAAGGCGGCCGAGGCCGCCCCCAAGTCTGCGATTATCGCGAAGGCAGGACGCGCGCATAACCGCCCTGCGTCACCGCGACATCGCGGACCAGACGAACCGATGTCGAGCACCGCATCGATTGCTCGGCCGGACACCGTGGCCGGCACGATTAGAGTGTCGCCGGTTAGTCTGCCTTTCAGCCTAGCTATCCACCAAATTTATTGGAGACGCCCCCTCACGCCGCCACAACCTTTATCGGTGGCTCCTGGATACCTTTCCTTTTCGCCAATAACCGGAACATTAGCGCCGAGATCGCCGGTAGGACGAGCAACGTCAGCGCCGTCGACGTGATGAGCCCCCCGATCACTACAGTCGCAAGCGGTCGTTGCACCTCCGCTCCGGTTCCGGTGGCAAGCGCCATTGGGATGAAGCCCAGGCTCGCAACGAGCGCGGTCATCAACACAGGCCGTACTCGTTCCATCGCGCCACCAATGATCGCCCCGTCGATCCCCTCGCCATCGTCAAGCCGCTTGCGGATCGCGCTCATCATGACAAGGCCGTTGAGAACCGCCACGCCGGAAAGCGCGATAAACCCGACCGACGCCGTAATGGAGAAAGGTATCCCGCGCAGGGCCAGAGCGAACACACCTCCGGCCAGCGCCATGGGAACGGCCGTAAACACGACCAGCGCCGGCCAAGCGCCGCCCAGTGCCATGTAGAGCAGCGCGAAGATCAGGACGAAGCAAAGCGGCACGACGATCGCCAACCGCTCGGAAGCGGACTGAAGGCTCTCAAACTGGCCGCCCCATTCGGTGAAGGTTCCGGCGGGCAGCTTCACATCGGCGATCTTCGTCTGGGCTTCCGCGACGAATCCGCCAAGATCGCGGCCGCGCACATTGGCCTGGATGACGACCATCCGCTTACCGTTCTCGCGGCTGATCTGGTTGAGCCCCTCGGTGTAAGTGAAGCGCGCCACTTCGCTGAGCGGGATGGAACGCGCGTTCCCGGCACCGTTGGATGGTAGCATGACCGGGATCGATCCCAAGGTGTCGATATCGTCGCGCTGTGCGTCGGGCAGTCGCACCACCACAGCGAAGCGTCGATCGCCTTCGAACAACAAGCCCGCTTCGCGTCCACCCAGGGCGGCCGCGACCGTACTGGCGACCTCCTCGACCGACAGGCCGTAACGGCCCGCCGCCTGGCGGTCGACCTTGATGTCGAAGGTCGGCGCGCCGGATGTCTGCTCCGCCTGCACGTCCGCCGCGCCGGGAATGGTCCGCAGCGCGGTCGCGATTCGGCCTCCCGCCTCGCTCATCGCGTCCAGGTCGTCGCCATAGAGCTTGACCGCCACATCAGAGCGAACGCCCGCGATCAGCTCGTTGAACCGCATCTGGATCGGCTGCTGGATCTCGGTACGGTTGCCGATCAGCGGCTTCATCCGTTCCTCGATCCGCCGAAGGATATCCTCCTTGGATTTGACCTCGGCTGGCCACTCCTTTTCAGGCTTTGGGATGACATAGGTATCGGACGCATTAGGCGGCATCGGATCGGTACCCAGATCGGCATTGCCGTTCTTGGAAAAGACCAATGCCACCTCGGGCAATGTCTTGAGTGCATTTTCGATGTCGAGCTGCATCGCGGTCGACTGGTCGATCGAGGCGGATGGAATACGAAAGTTGGTGACCGTGATGTCCTTCTCGTCGAGCTGCGGCATGAACTCCTGTCCAAGCGTACCGAACAGCAGCACCGCTGCCGCAAACACGCCTGCGCCGCCGAGAATGAACGGCATTGGCCGCGCCACGGCGCGGGTGAGCGCCGGTTGATATTTCTCCTTGAACCAGCGGATCGATCTGACCTCGGTCTCGCTGACCTTGTCGGTCACCAGCAACGCGACCATCGCCGGCACGAACGTGATCGACAGGATGAACGCGCTGGCCAGAGCCAGCATCAGCGTGATCGCCATCGGTGCGAACGTCTTGCCCTCCACGCCCTGGAAGGTGAGCAAAGGTATGAACACGAGGAAGATGATGGCCTGGCCATAGACGGTTGGCCGGACCATCTCCTGCGCGGCGTGAGTGGTTTCGGTGAGGCGTTCGAGTCGGGTTAGGAGTCTTCCTTCCTTGTGCTGCCGCTCGGCGAGGCGCCGGAGCGCGTTTTCGACGATGATGACTGCGCCATCGACAATCAGGCCGAAATCGAGTGCGCCGAGACTCATCAGATTGCCCGAGACACCGAGCTCATTCATGCCCGCCGCAGTCATCAACATGGTGATCGGAATCACCGCCGCCGTGATGAGCGCGGCGCGGATGTTGCCGAGCAGCAGGAACAGCACGACGATGACCAGCAGTGCGCCTTCGACCAGATTCTTCTCGACCGTGGCGATGGTCGCATTGACCAGCTTGGAGCGGTTATAGGCTTGGCTTGCAACAACGTCCGGCGGCAACGTCTTGTTGATTTCGACCAGCTTGTCGGCGACGCGATTGGCAACGATGCGGCTGTTCTCGCCAGTGAGCATCAGGATAGTCGAGATGACTGCTTCTGACCCGCCGACGCTGCCAGATCCGGTCCGCACCGCGCCCCCGATGACGACCTGGCCGACGTCCTTCACGCGCACCGGGACGCCGGCACGCGTGGCGATCACCGCCTCTTCTATGTCGGCGACCGAGCGCAGCCGCGCGTCGGCGCGAACGAGAAAGGATTCGCCGGCACGGCGGACATAGTTGGAGCCCGCCGACAGGTTCGATCGTTCGAGCGCGTCGGCGAGGTCAGTGACCGAGACGCCATAGGATGCAAGCGCGGTCAGATTGGGCTCGACGACATATTGCTTCACATAGCCGCCGTTGGAATCGACACCGGCAACACCCTGCACGGTGCGCATCTGCGGCCTGATGATCCAATCCTGGACCGTTCGCAGATAAGCGGCCTTGGCAACCACCGTGGTCAGTTTCTCGCCTTCGGGCGTCAGATAGGAACCATCGGACTGCCAGCCGGGCTGACCGTCGACCACCTTAACGCCCTTGCCGTCGGGATGGTCGAACGCGACGCTGAACATGAAAATCTCGCCCAGACCCGTCGTGAGCGGCGCGAGTTGGGGTTGAACGCCGGCAGGCAGACTGTCCTTGGCCTGAGCGACCCGTTCGGTAACCTGCTGCCGAGCAAAATAGATGTCGGTGCTGTCCCTGAAGACCGCGGTGACCTGGCTGAACCCGTTACGCGTGAGTGAGCGGGTCGTCTGCAGACCGGGAATACCGGCAAGCGCTGTCTCGACGGGAAAGGTGACCTGCTTCTCCATGTCGACCGGTCCGAGGGTCGGCACGAAGCTGTTGATCTGGACCTGGCGGTTGGTGACGTCCGGGACCGCGTCGATCGGCAGCAGGGTGATCTGCCAGGCACCGAACAGGACGACGAGGAAGGTGATGAACACAACGGCCCATCGCGCTCTGACCGAGAGCCCTAAAATCCGCGCGATCATTCCGCCGACTCCTTGCCAAGCTCGGCCTTGAGCAGGAAGGCATTGGTGGTGGCGATCACCGTGTTTGCAGGGAGGCCCGAGGCAATCTCGACCATGCCGCCGCTGCGCGTTCCAACCCGCACGGTCTGCGCCTTAAACCCCTGGCGGGTTCGCACGAACACCACCGAGCGATCCCCTAGCGTCTGGACCGCATCCTGCGGCACATTCACGCCGGAGGCCGCATCGCCGCCGCTGGCGAAGATACGCGCCTGGACGAGTTGGCCGGGCGCGATCAGGCCGCCGCCTCCGCTTGGCGTCACGACCACCGTCGCTTGCCGCGTCTGCGGATCGACCACGCCGGTCGCCGAGCGGACCTGGCCTTCCACTTTCTGGCCGTTGTTGGTCGTCAGCTCGACCCTGTCACCCGCCTTCACACGCAATGCGTCCGCTGCCGGCATGCTCGCCTCGATCTGAAGGCGGCGCGGATCGGCGACACGGAACAGCTCGGTCTCGGCCTGCACGAAAGCGCCGAGATTGACGGGTGCGGATGTTATACGGCCGGAGATCGAACTGACCACCGCAACCGACCTGCCGTCGCGCGAGACCATTGCCGCGCTGGCGGCAGCGCTGGCTTGCCGGGCTTCGGCCTGAGCGACCGCCAGATTGGCTTCGGCGGTCTCATAGTCTGCCCGGGGCGACACCCCTTGATTGAGCAGTATTCGCTCGCGCGCCAGTTGTCGGCTTGCAAGCGTAACCCTTGCGGCAGCCGTACTGCGATCGGCGGCGATCGCCGACGCATCGCGGCTCTCGACAAGGGCAATCGTTTCGCCGGCGCTGACCGGATCACCGATCCGCTTGAAGATCCGGGTAACGGTGCCCGCTGCCCGGGCAGTGAGCACCGCTTCGGCATCTGGCGTTGCCTCAACGGTGGCACTGGCGAGGATGATGCCGGCGACGCCACCGGCTGCTGCGGGTGCGACTCCGATCCTCGAGGTCTTGATACCGTCCTGGGTGATCACGACGGTGTCGGTTTGAGCAGCATCGGCCGCCGCCTCCGTCTCGGCTGTCGGTGCGGATGGGCCAGTCATTCTGGCGACACCGAAACCGGCAAGGGCGGCGAGGAGGAGACCCATCGCGGCCCCGGCATAAAGCTTATTGCGTTCGGGGTTCATTGGATCTCACCTCCGGAAAGGGTGCGGCCCTGGAGGCGGGCGAGCTGCGCGCGCGCCTCGAAACTGGCCACTTTGGCGTCGAGGACGATCCCGCGTGCCGCGCCAAGGCCTTGGCGGGCGTTCAACAATTCGACGAGCGGGGATTTGCCAGCCTCATAGGCGATGCGAGCGAGACGATAGGTTTCTTCCGCGGTGCGTTGCGATGCCTCCGCTGCGGCAACCCGCGACTGTGCGGCCGCAATCTGCGCCCCGGCCGCGCGGGCTTCGGCAATCGCATCGTTACGCGCCATGGCCAATCTTGCAGCGGCGGCCTGTGCCTCTGCTTCCGAGGCGGCGATATTGCCGCGGTTGCGATCGAAGATGTTCAGCGGGATCGAGACGCCCGCCGTGAGAGCGGTCGCATTCTCATAATCGAGACGCCGCACGCCGACGATTGCCGTCACATCGGGGATTGCCCGCTTCTGTTCGGCGGTCAGGCGGCGCTCGGCAGCCTCCCGCTCTGCCTGCGCGGCAAGAAAGGACGAACTCGTCATCGGATCGACGGGGCCATAAGCCGGTGCCGCGACCGGCACGGTCAGGAGCGATTCCGACAAGCCGGTGAAGGTCTCGTCGACGCCGGCGAGTGCGGAGAGACGGGCATAGGCCGCAATGCGATCCGCTTTCGTCCCCTCAAGATCGGCGGTCACGGCGTTCAGCGCGGCCTCTGCTTGCAGGGCGCGCAGCCGCGCTTCCTTGCCGGCATCGACCAGCACGCGAGCGGCGCGCAGGATATTCTGCGCTTGCTCGACCTCGCCTTCGACGAGCATTATCCGCTGGTCTGCGACGTCCGCCGCTGCATAAGCGCGTGCAAGATCATAAGCGTAGCGGATCTTCGCATCATGATCGCGGGCGCGGGACGCAGCGACGCCGGCCTCTCCGGCTGCGATCCTCGCCGAACGCTTGCCGCCGATTTCGAGCGGCTGGCTATATTGCAGCGTCGTCTCGGCGCGATCGACCCCGCGATAGGGAGACGATCCCGCAACATTCTCGGTGAGCACGCCAATCGTCGGATTGGGTCGGGCGCGCGCCTGGCGTGCTAGACCCTCGTACCGGCGAACCTCGGCTTCGCTTTCGATGCGCCGGGGCGCATCGGCGGTCTGGCGTAGCAGTGTAGCAAACGGCGGCGCCACTTGCGCCTGTGCGGGTGCGCACAGCGCCGCGACGCAGGTCGCGCCCATCATGCCGGACACCACGCGACGCGGCAGCCGGCTTATAAAGGCTCTCATATTCTTATCCCCAAAAAAGGCTGCAATGACGGCACGCGCTACGCGCGTGAATTCAGCCTCGCGGGGGACGCAGAATTGACGAAGGTGCGATAGACCGCGCCGCTTCGGCAGGTTCGCGCGCCCAGATCGCCGCGACAGGTTTCAACAGCGCAACAACAACAGTCTGTGCAGGCATGTCGATTGTCTGGAGCACCGCATGAGCCGCCAGATGCATCAGGTCGGGTGTGTCCGGCTGCTCGGCCGGGGCGTGATCATGATGATCCCGATCGACGCTGATGCCATGCGCGGCATCATGGACGTGCGGCATAGCGTCATGCCAGGTGGCAAGCGCCAGCATCCCGAACAGCGCCAGAATCGCCGAGAGCGCAAAAAGGCGCAAGCGGGCACAGGCCCGCACCGAAGAGCGCAATCTGACCGACGATGCCGTCATGTCGATACGGGTATCGCGAACACGGCCGGTCCACAAGCGCGCCGCAAGACAGGGATCATGACAGTCGAGATGAAAGTCATCGGCGTGGCCAGCGCTGATGGAGATCGTCGATAACGAACGCATGCTCCCGCGCCTTGCCGTGATCACCGCGCAGATGGGGATGATCGGGCGCGAGATCCGCATGGTCATGGTTCACCGTATCGGGATCTGCGCTGGGCCAGAGCCACAAGGCGGCCAGGGTTCCGGCGGCCGCAATCGCCGCCATTGCCGCAAACGCCGCCGTCTGCCCGATACTGGCGCCCAACAGCCCCACCAGGGGATAGCAGATCAGCCAGGCGCAGTGGCTGAGCGCGAATTGCGCGGCGAACAAGGCCGGGCGGTCGTCGGCATTGGCCGACCGTCGAAGCAATCGGCCCGATGGCGTCACGCTCATCGAATAGGCGATACCGAGTATGAACCAGCCGATCAGGACCATGCGCCAATAACCGGGCGCTGCCCCAAAGCTTGCCGTGAGCATCGCCAGAAGGGCGAGACCGATCGTCATTGCTGCCGCAGCCCCAATCATGATCGTACGATCGGCGACCCGATCGAGGATACGTGGCAGGGTCAGCGCGGCAAGGATCGAGCCTGCGCCAAAAGCCGCAAGGGTGAAGGCAACATCGCGCTGCGTGAGGCCGAGATTACCACGCACGATTACCACCGTGTTGACGATGACCATCGAACTGGCCGCAGCTGAAGCGAGGGTCAGCGCCAGCAGCCCCCGCAGGCGCGGCGTCTTCAGATAGATGCGCGTACCCCGCGTGGTCTTGGCGTAAATCCCGCCACTTCTCGGTTCTGATTTCACCGCGCGCGGCAGGACCGTCGTCACGACGAGCAGTGCCGAGCACAGAAACCCGATCGCCGTTCCCGAGAATAGCCAGTGGAAGTTGATGACGGTCAGCAGCGCGGCAGCGAGGATCGGGCTGGTCAGGCTCTCCATGTCATAGGCGAGCCGCGACAGCGACAGCGCGCGGGTATAGTCGCGCTCCTCTGGCAGGATATCGGGGATGGTTGCCTGGAAGGTCGGCGTGAACGCCGCGGAGGCCGATTGCAGCACGAAGATCAGGACATAGATCTGCCAGACCTGGCTCACGAATGGCAGGCAGATCGCCACGGCCATCCGCACGAGATCCATGCTGACAAGAAACGCGCGACGTGGCAGGCGGTCGGCGAAGGCGCCAACGACCGGCGCGACACCGATATAGGCAACCATCTTGATCGCGAGCGCCGTGCCGAGCACCGCGCCCGCGCTGCCGCCGGCGATGTCATAGGCTAGCAGACCGAGCGCGACCGTTGCGAGCCCCGTGCCGATAAGCGCGATGACCTGAGCCATGAAAAGATGGCGATAGGTGCGGTTTGCCAGGACGGAGATCACGTCGCGTTTGTTCCGATTGATTTGCGACCCTATCCCCCATGGGGGATATCGGACGCGCTTGAGTTATCCTCCCCTGGAGGATATGTAAAGCCATGTAGCGCGTTGCAGGAGGTCTTGCGGATGACGGAACACAGGCACGAAAGTCATCCCGCGATCGTCAAGCGATTAAATCGCGCTGGTGGCCACTTGCGCAGCACTGTCGATATGATCGTGGCTGGTCGACCTTGCGTCGAGATCGTCCAGCAACTTCATGCAGTCGAAAAGGCAGTCGCCAGCGCGAAGAGAGCGCTTATTAACGACCATATCGATCATTGCCTCGTCCATGCCGACGGCACGGAGGCCGTTGGCTCGGCGGTAGAGGAGTTCAGGATAATATCGAAATATCTATGAGCGGCTACGTCTGACGTTGATCGGCTACTCGACCAGACGCAGTCTGCTAGCGTGTGCTAATAGAGCGGCACTTCCCCACCAAAATGCTTGTCCGACGAACGATCCTTTGACCTGCGTCCGCCAAACTTATCAGCGTTCAGGTATGGATGTCACGCCGCCCGCACACCGCCGAGTCTTGCCCGAATTCGGCGCCTTCAGCGCGTTACCCATGCGCAACCGTCAACCACTTTGATTCGGAAGCCCGCCGTGTACAGTCAGATCTGAAGGGCCTTTCAGATGGTTGTGGTTAGGTCATGATCCCACATAGGAAAAAGACCCGAGCGCTTAATAGCCTATGGCCGCTCTAGTGGCAGCGTCATGAAAGGCTGATTCGCGCCAACGTCTCACCGCAAACTTCAACAAATTCCCAAAGTTCGAGAGCAAAGAAACAACGTCGGTGCCCAAGGCGAAAAGGGCTCCAACGATCAAATTATGGGCGAGCCAAAATGGAGCCCCCACGAGGAACAGACCCTTCATACGCGTCGTCGATGTCTGCAAGCGGGCTAGACTACCCAGCGAACTGCCGGTCAACGCCAGCGCGGATGGTATTCCGTGCCATGTTATGACCGATAGGAAGGACAACACAATGAGGCTGGCCCCATAGAGTCGCACGACGACATAGCGGTCACGCACTGACGCTGAGACGAGGAGTTGCGCGCAAGAAATGAGGCATGCCACCGCCGCAGTGGGCGATCCCAACATTAGAAAATATGTCGCAAACGCAGCAGCGCCCGCGCTCTGAATTTTTACGACCGTCTTGTAGTCGCTGAAGAACGGCCAGATAATGACACACAGAAGCGCCACGCAACCGAAGGCGGTGGCAATCACGACTGCCACCGCTCGGTTCTTCCAATCTTGATCTGCGTTTCGCGCCCAGCTCGTTCTTTTTTCATCACTGAAGCGTGAAGGAACGAGGTTAATTAGCCTTTAATGGGCCTTATAAAATCCCCTGCTTAAGGCTTCTTTTGGATCGCTGTTACCTCACCGGCGCTGCCCACAAGCGTGACATCAAAATCGACCTTGTCGCCCACCTTCGCCGCGTCGGATATCGCAGGCGCGGCCTTGAACGCCATGGTCATTGCCGGCCAGTTGGCTTCCGGGATCGGGCCATGGTCGAGCGTGATCGTGCCAGCGGTCTTGTCGATCGCGGTGACCGTGCCATGACCCTTGGCCATGATCGGCGCAGTGGCAGCTGGTGCCATCGCCATATTGCCCATGTCACCGCTCATGGCGGCGGCGGGCGCCGCCTGGTTGGTCTCGGCCGCAACCGGCGTTTCCGCTTTCTTACCGCACGCAGCGGTCAAGGCGGCGAGGCCGAGGGCAATAGTCAGTCGTGCATGCTTCATGGTCTTCTCCTTCATGAAATAAGAGGTTGAGGTGTGGGCTTGCTCTTCGGCCGCCGGAGCAGAAGATAGGCCGCAGGAAGTACGAACATGGACAGGAGCGGCGCGGTGAGCATGCCGCCGATCATCGGCGCGGCGATCCGGCTCATCACTTCCGAGCCCGCGCCAGATCCCAATAGGATCGGCAGCAGGCCGGCGAGGATAACCGCGACCGTCATCGCCTTAGGCCGGACGCGGAGCAGCGCACCTTCGCGCACCGCAGCCTCGACCTGAGTAGCATCGGGACCGGCGCCGCGTTCTTCCAGTGCGTTCTTGAGGTAGATCAGCATCACCACGCCGAACTCGGCCGAAACGCCGGCGAGCGCGATAAACCCGACGCCGGTCGCGACCGATTGGTTGAAACCTAGCAAATAGAGAATCCAGATGCCCCCTGTGAGCGCGAACGGCAGCGTGCCCATGATCAGCGCGGCTTCATCGAACCGGCCGAAGATCATGTAGAGCAGCACAAAGATGATCAGCAGCGTTGCAGGCACAACCAGCTTCAGCTTGTCGACCGCACGCTCGAGATATTCGAACTGGCCGGAATAGGCGATGCTGACGCCCGGCGAGAGCTTGACCTGCTTCGCCACCGCGCGCTGGAGATCGCCGACGACGGAGGCGAGATCGCGCCCGCGAACATCGACATAGACCCAGGTGGAGGGGCGCGCATTTTCGGTCTTGAGCATCGGCGGCCCTTCAGCGATCGATATGTTCGCGACCGTGCCGAGCGTGATCTGCTGCCCCGATGGCGTCAGGACCGGGAGCGTGCGGAGGCCTTCCAGGCTGTCGCGCACCTCGCGCGGGTAGCGCACGCTGATCGGGTAGCGGGCTAGGCCTTCGACCGTTTCGCCAATCGTCTCGCCCCCGATCGCACCCGAAACGATCGCCTGCACATCGGTGATGTTGAGCCCGAACCTGGCGGCGGCAGCGCGATCGATGTCGACATCGACATAGCGCCCACCGGTCAGCCGCTCGGCCAGCGCCGAACTGACGCCGGGCACGGTCTTCGCCACCGTCTCGACATCATGGGCGATCCGGTCGAGCTGGACGAGATCGGACCCCGACACCTTGACCCCGATCGGGCTCTTGATGCCGGTCGCCAGCATATCGATGCGGTTGCGGATTGGCGGAACCCAGACATTGGCGAGGCCGGGGAGTTTCACCGTACGATCCAGTTCTTCAACAAGCTTGTCGGGTGTCATCCCCGCCCGCCATTGGTCGCGGGGTTTGAACTGAATGGTCGTCTCGAACATCTCCAGCGGCGCCGGATCGGTGGCGGTCTCGGCGCGTCCGGCTTTGCCGAATACGCTCTCGACTTCGGGCACGGTCTTGATCAACCGGTCGGTCTGCTGGAGCAGTTGCGACGCTTTCGCCGCCGACAACCCGGGCAGTGCTGACGGCATGTAAAGCAGGTCGCCTTCGTCCATATTGGGCATGAACTCACCGCCGAGGTGGGTGAGCGGCCAGGCCGTGGTCGCGAACACCAGAGCCGCGATAAGCAGTACCGTCTTGGGCCGCCGCATCGTCCAGTCGATTGCGGGCCGGTAGATGTTGGTGAGCCAGCGGTTGACCGGGTTGGATTGCTCGGGCGGGATCTTCCCGCGGATCAGCAGACCCATCAGGATCGGCACCAAGGTCACCGATAGGATCGCCGCCGACGCCATCGCGTAGGTCTTGGTGAAAGCGAGCGGCGCGAACAGCCGCCCTTCCTGTCCTTCGAGTGTAAACACGGGAATGAAGGAGAGCGTGATGATCAGCAGGCTGAAGAACAGGGCGGGGCCAACCTCTGCGGCGGCTTCGGTGATGACAATCCAGCGCATCTCGCCCTCGAGATGCTTGCCCGGATGATCCTGTTCCCAGTGCTCGATCTTCTTGTGGGCATTCTCGATCATGACGACGGCCGCATCGACCATCGCGCCGATCGCGATGGCGATGCCGCCCAAGGACATGATGTTGGCATTCACCCCCTGGAAGCGCATCACGACGAACGCCGCCAGCACCCCCAGCGGAAGAGTGAGGATCGCGACCAGCGCTGAACGGACGTGCCAGAGGAACAGGCCGCAGACGATGGCGACGACGATGAACTCTTCGACCAGCTTGTGGGTGAGATTCTCGACTGCGCGATCAATGAGCTGCGAACGATCGTAGACCGTCACCACCTCGACGCCGGGTGGCAGGCTCTTTTTCAGTTCGGTGAGCTTGTCCTTGACTCCGGCGATCGTTTCGCGCGCGTTCTTGCCCGAACGCAGGATCACCACGCCACCGGCGACCTCGCCTTCGCCGTTCAGCTCGGCGATGCCGCGTCGCATCTCCGGGCCGATCTGGATGGTGGCGACATCGCCCAACCGCACGGGCACGCCACCGGCGCCGGTCCTGAGCGGAATCGCCCGGAAATCGTCGAGCGTCTTCAGATAGCCCGAGGCGCGAACCATATATTCGGCTTCGGCCATCTCCAGCACCGAGCCGCCCGCTTCCTGATTGGCTTGGCTGATCGCCTGGACCGCTTGCTGATGGGTGATCCCATAAGCGGCCAGCTTCACCGGATCGAGCAGCACCTGATACTGCTTGACCATGCCGCCCATGCTGGCCACCTCAGCGACGCCGGTCACGGTCTTCAGCTCGTAGCGCAGGAACCAGTCCTGAATCCCACGGAGCTGCGACAGGTCGTGGCGGCCGGTGCGGTCGACCAGCGCATATTCATAGACCCAGCCAACCCCGGTGGCGTCCGGTCCGAGCGCGCTGCGGGCGCTTGCCGGCAGCCGTCCCTGCACCTGATTGAGATATTCGAGCACCCGGCTGCGCGCCCAATAAAGGTCGGTGCCGTCTTCGAAGATCACATAGACGAAGCTATCGCCGAAGAAGGAATAGCCGCGCACCGTCTTCGCGCCGGGAACCGACAGCATGGTGGTGGTCAGCGGATAGGTGACCTGGTTCTCGACGATCTGCGGCGCCTGTCCCGGATAGCTGGTGCGGATGATGACTTGGGTATCGGAGAGATCGGGCAGCGCATCGATCGGGGTCGAACGCACCGCCCACAGCCCCGCCCCGACCAGCGCAAGCATGCCGATCAGGACGAAGAACCGGTTACGGACCGACCAGCGGATGAGATGGGCGATCACTGGCCCGCGACCTTCGCCATGCGCCGCACAGTGGCTCCGGCGGAAGGTTGATCGAATCCAAAACGGACCCGATCGCCGGTCTTGAGGCCGCGCGCGATCTTAGGATCGGGTAGCTGGAAGGTCATCGTCATCGCCGGCCAACCGATCGCAGGCACCGGCTCATGGCTGAGCGTCACCGAATTGGCGGTGATCTGCTCGATCTTTCCAACGGTCTCGTAGAGTCTGCCAGTAGCAGCGGGTTTGGCGGCTATAGGCGCGCCACCCCCGATCGGCCGCGCCTGGACTCCGGACAGGCTCGCCTCGGAGTCTATCAGGAACTGGCCCGACGCGACGATCTTCTCACCCTCGCCCAGGCCCGCCAGGATCTCAGTCTGGCCCCCGGATTCCCGCCCGGTCTGGACCTCGGCCGGCCGATAGCGGCCCTTGTCGAGCGCGAGCATCACCAATGTCCGCTTGCCGGTACGGATCAGCGCTTCGGAGGGCACCAGCAGCGCCGGTTGCGTGGCTCCGCCAAACGACACGGTTGCGAACATGCCGGGACGCAGGCGTCCGCTGCGGTTGGGCAACTCGATCCGCACGGTCAGCGTCCGGCTGTCGGCTTGCGTCTGCGGCAGGATCGCTGAAACGCGGCCCGACAAGATCTCGCCGGGAAATGCCGCGAGCGTCGCCCGCACGGTTTGCCCGGGTTTGAGCGGTCCGGCGATCGCCTCGGGCACGGCGGCATTGAGCCAGACAGTGCCGAGACCATTCACCTCTGCGAGCGTCTGTCCTGCCGTCAGTGTCATGCCGGCTCGCACGTCCAATGTTTTGACAACGCCGCCGATCGGCGTGGAGATCGTGATGACATTGTGCGGACGGCCGCCGCGCTCGACCGACGCGATGGTGCCAGACGGCATGCCAAGCAGCATGAGTCGCTGGCGGGCCGCCTGGGTCAGTGCTGCGTTGCCGGTGCGGCGCACCGCGAGAAACTCGGCCTGCGCCCCGCCCCACTCCGGCACCAGGATATCGGCGAGCGGCGCCCCCGCGCCGACCACGTCACCCGGCGCGCGACCATAGACTCGCTGCACGAAGCCCCCGGCACGTGCCTGGACGATCGCGACATCGCGCTGGTTGAAGTCGATTGTACCGGTCGCGGTGAGGCTGCTAGCCAGCTCGCCGCGTTGCACCGTGGCGATCCGCAGACCGAGCGCCTGCGAGGCGGAAGCGTCGACCGAAATGCCCGGCACCTGCGCGCTTGCTCCGCCCTCGTCCGCATAACGAGGGATCGTCTGCATACCCATGGATGAGAGACCCGGACCCTCATGGTGCTCGGCCGGTATCATCGGATCGTACCAATAAAGAATCTTGCGCGCTGCCGGCTTTACGGCCCCACCATCTTTTGTGCCCTGGAAGCCCGCTAGAGCGAACCCGAGACCGCCGGCAGCAAGCGCAAGAGCAGCAGCTGCGCCAAAGAGCCACCCGCGGGCTATCATAACCTGGCTCATCGATTTGCGCTCCGGTAGGTGAGTGTCAGCCGCGCACCGTCCGCGGTGACCAGGGCTTCACGATCAAGAGTCGTGATGGTGGCATCGGCCAGCGCGGCATAGGCGTCGGCGATATCGACGAGACTGGCACGACCAGCCGCATAACTGGCGGTTTCCAATTTCACGCGCTGCTCAGCGAGCGGTTGCAGTGTGCTCTGCGCACGCATCCATTGCTCATGGTGCATGACATGGTCGGCGATATCCGCATCAAGGTCGGCGGCGAGCGCGCGCCGCGAGGCCTCGCGTTCAGCCATCACTCGTCCGGCATTTGCCTGGGCTGCCGCGATCCCGGCATTCTGGCGACTGCGCGTGAAGAACGGCAGGCTGACCGTCACACCGGCCGAGACATAGTCGCCGAACCGGGGATCGCGGCGCTGGTAGGCCAGGTTGACACCAAAATCGGAACGCCGGCCGGCATCGGCTACGCGCACATCGGCATCCGCCTGCCCGGCCTGGGCATCGATCATCTGGATGGTGGGGTGGCGGTCGAGTCCTGCGCGCAGACCCGCTGCGTCGACCGCAAAATCGGGGATCGGTCCGGCGATCTCCGGCGCGGGGTCTCCGGTCCACCGGGTTAGCGTCGCGCGTGCCCGCGCCACGTTCGAGACCAGTTCACTGCGGCGATCCTGCATCGCGGCGACGGCTTGGCGCCCTGCAAGGGTCTGCGCCGGGCGCGCGCCTCCCGATGCGACCGCACCTGGCGTCGTTCCCACCACACGCTCGAGACCGGACAGAATATCGTCGAGCACGGCGAGCCTGCGCTCGGCATAGGCCAAGTTGATCCAGGCTAGCGCGGTGCCAACCTCGACCGTGCGCGCCTGGACTGCGGTATCAGCCTCGGCCGCCTTTATGTCGCTGTCGGCGCGCGCCTGTTGCGCATGGCGCTTGGCGAGATTGGGAATGTCCTGGGACACGCCGACCCGCGCCATGCTGAAATTGTCGCGCTGCGGCTCGAACGCGAGCGGTCCCGATACCGGGAAACTGTCGATCCCAACTGCAAGCGTCGGATCAGGCAGGGCGCCGGCCGCGCCGCGCACGGAACGGGCGGCGTTGGCACCGAGCGCCTTCGCCTTGAGCGACGGCGCTTCCTGCCGGGCGCGCTGGAGGGCCGCGTCGAAGGTGAGCGGCTCGGCGAAGGCAATGCCGGGGATTGCCGCTAACAGCGGCATACACAAAAATAATCGCATGGAGATCTCCTGATCGGAGGTTCAGGCAAGCGTGGCACACCAGGCATGTCAGTGGCGGCAGGAAGGGGTATCCCGCCGCCACTGCTGGCCTAGCCGTCTATGCGACCTGAAGCGGCCAGAACCTGCTGCTAGCCAGCCGAGGCGCCGGACGGAGACATCATGCCATGCATCTCCTTCATACAATCCGCGGAGCTCATCTTCATCATGTCGCAGTCGCAGTTGGCCATCTTCGCGGTATCAGGCACCCAGACGCGCCGCTGAGCCGGTCCCGTGGCGCGCGGGCCATATTGGGGAACCGACTTCCACTCATAATGACCGGATTGTTGGCTGTGGTCGGGCTGGCCGGCGAATGCGGCGGCAGGCGCGGCAAGGGCTACGCCCAGCAGGGCGTAGAAAACACGGTTTTTCATGACTGTAATCCTTTGGCAAATCATCGTGGTAGCCGCAGATCGGACAGGATGTTTGAGTGCGCGATAGGCGCACCGATCCTGTCAGCCTGACGGCTGTGGTCGATCAGCCAAGGATAGTCGGTGGTTCAGGCTCGGGGGTCAGATCACTGCCATGCAGGGTCGACGTCGTGGTCCAGAATGCCATAGCTCCGTGAGCCACCGGCGATGCCGGGACGCGCGGCGCGTCGCGCAGAACCATCGGAACGACACAGCCCATTGATCCGACGCAGTCGAGCGTCAGCCCCTTGCAGGGCTTGCCCGAGGGCTGTTGTTTCTGAGCCATCGCATTCATGCAATCTGCGCTCATTCCCGAAATCGCCATCGGCGCGGAAACCGGGGCCGGGTTAGAGGCATAGGCCGCCGCTTGGCCCATGAGGCCAACCAAGGCTCCCAGCAGGAGGAAGAGATGCAGTACCCGTTTCACAGCCGTTACTTCTTACACCCGTCCTTATCGTAGAACAACGACATCATCGTCCGCCATGACGCGCAAAGACATGCTGTCCACCTGGACCGAAGGCGACGACATTATAGGGGTCCACGTGTTGCCCCGGGACTTCCATCCCCGGCGAGCCCATCGGCATCCCGGCAACCGCAAGTCCACGCACGCCGCGCGGCTTCTGGGCAAGGACGCGCTTCATGTCGGTAATCGGGACATGACCCTCGAATGCCATGCCGTCTACAATCGCTGTATGGCAGGATGACAGGCCCGAAGGAACGCCTTGGGTCCGCTGGAAGCTGGAGCGCTGGCGATCGTCGATGATGGTTACTTGGCGCCCGAACTGCTTACGCACCTGCGCCGCCCACTGCGCGCAGCAGCCACAGCCCGGATCGCGGTGAACCACGATAGGCGTCGCCGCCGCGCTGGCGACCGAAACCGACGCAAGGACCAACGACAATGCGACTTTGAGTTTCATATCGTCCTTCACCGCACCCATTCATCAAGGCTACCACTCTTCATAATACGCGCGACCGCCGCCTACCCCTCAAAAAGTGGCAGACGGTCGCAAGATTACCGTAGCGATCACGAACCGACATTCGTCGATGGGCAATCCAGGGTCGTTGCAGACCTCTCGCACTCGCGTCGATTTATGCAGTCGAAAAGCATTATTGCACCCGAGCAGGCCGCATTTCACATCTCAGCGACCCGGTCGCACGGCCGTAAGTTGACCGTTCGGAGTCCCGCATTCCCAACAGACGTGACGTATCTTTTCCTGTTCAATTCCACGTCGAGCAGAGCGACCCTCAGATCACATATTTGTCCCAGCTCGCATAATGTTCAGCGCTGCGCTTGCCGCGCGGAAGGCTGAGACCGACGAGGGCGAGCCCTATGATCACCGAAACGATCGTTCCCAGGTGGCCGGCCCCCGTCAGCAGGAAAGGGGCAGCAACCAGCCAGGCGCCGAGCGCGCCATTGATGAAGCGCACGGCGCGGGCAACTTCGGCGGTGGCGATGATCGCGACGGTGATGACCAGGGCACCAATGACATGGTCGCTGTTCGCCATGGCGCCCTCATTGCCCAGTGTCACCCGCGTGAGCATGAGGAATGCGCCGAGCGCGATACTGACCGCCAGCGTCCACGGCAGGGTCAGCCCCCGCTTTGCATCGGCCCAAAATGCGGCAGGCGACGACATCAGGTCGGAGGCGTCCTCACTGCCGGCCTCGCTCGCGTCGCCCTGGAAGAAGGTGCGAATCAGCGGCTTGCCGCGGCATTTCGCCCACACAAGGAACTGACCCATGGCGATGACCTCGTCGAGCGCGAAAGGGATCATGATCAGCATGGCGAGGGCGGCGATCAGCGCCAGCGTGCTCCAGGTGCCAATGACGATGGGCTGGCTGATGATGAAATAGATGCTGACCACGCCGAGTGGAATGACCAGGATGCCGAAGAAGGTCACCATCCACGGCATCGTGCGCCAGCGGTCGCGGGTGCCCATCACCGCCATCAGGATCTCGAGCACGTAGCTGATGGTGCCGAGACCGCCGTCGGGAATCGGCCACGCCTTTGACATGTTAGACGTGATGATCTCCTCGGTACCATTGCGCGGATCGCTCAACGAGCCGACAAAGAAGGGTTCCCAGACGCTATCGATGTGGCCCAGTTGGTATGCCGTCAGGATGCGCGAGGTAAGAAGACCTATCAGACCCATCACGACGATCGGCAGCCGCTGGGCATCGGTAGACGGGGAATAGGTCCAGCCGGGTGGGATGTTCTTGGGGTCCATCATCCCTGCCATGCTCATACCCGGCATCATCGGCACGAGCACCGACAGCGCGATCACAGCCGAGCCGATGAGCAAATCGTTGTTGTACTGCGCCGCGCTCGGGCTCCAAAAGATCAACGGCGCGAACAGCAGCCAGATCCCAACGAATGCGACCGCCCACTGAGCCCACGTCTTGGTGCGTGGTACAAGCGACAGCGCACCGAACAGCGCGATGGCAAGCCCGCTGACAAGATCGCTTACGGCCAGCGCGCTTGCACGCCACTCGATCGACGGCAGACCGCGATCGACCGTTACGAACCGCGCCGCCTCACCGACGCGCTGCGCGGTCATGGAGTCGTAGATGAGCGGGCTCGAGGCGAGCCACAGACCGAGGCCGATGTTGGCGTAGAGCGCCCAGCGCGCACGGCGCTCGTCGCGGTCCATCATGGCCATGTGATCGCCATGTGCACCGTGGCTGGACATCGCCATGTCCCCAGCCCCGTGCCCCACAGCGGCATGATCCATGTTGCCATGGTCCTTAGCTCCGTGCTCCATGCCGGGCATCGCGCCGGCTGCCGCTTCAGGCGGGTTATGGTCCAGCTCGGCCGGCTTCGGATCGGACTTGTCGTTCCAGGCGACGAGGTTTTCGTTGAGCTTGTTGTTCCGGTACCAGGCGCGCGGGTGGCGCTTCAACGCCGCAACGATCGTCGGAAGCGTTTCGCGAAGACTGTGCTTCGGCTCCCATCCAAGTAGCGACCGTGCGCGCGAGATATCGAGAATGTAGTGGTCGTTGCTGCTGTCGATCATCCAGGGCTGGATGAAATCGTCGTCGCCGAGTGCCTCGTTCTGAAGAACGATACCAGCCTTCGCGAGCGGCTGCGGGATGCGGATCGTCTTCCAGCCCTCGCCGTGGAGCGCCTCGCCGACGATGTCCTGGATTTCGGCGTAGCCGGGGGCATCGGGTTCGCCGATGAGCAGGGGCAGTTCAGACGGAAGATCGTGCCGCCGATCGACCAGGCGCACCACGGCTTCCGCCAGGTCATCGCGGTGCACCGATGATTGCGCCGCGCACAGCATGCCAGGATAGAAATGCGAGATCAGGCGGTGCTCGTAGATCTGCGATATCTGCTGTGCGAGGAACGCTGAGCGTCCCTCGTCGGCATAGACTCCTGCGGGTCGCAGGTAGACGACGGGTATCCGTCCGTGACGCTCGTGCAGCAGCGCCTCTGTGTCGACTTTGGACTGCGGGTACGCCCAGGAGGCACCGATCGGCGATTCCTCGTTGATGCGCTCCTGCGGAGTGGCGGTCGGTTTATGGACCAGCATCGTGCTGGCGAAGACGAATTGCTCGACATCGAACGACTGGAGTCCGTCGATCAGCCGCCGTGTCCCTTGGACGGTTACCTTGTCGTAGAGCGGATTGGGATCGCCAGAAATGTCATAATACGCGGCGAGATGAATGACGGAAGCAATGCGGTTGCCGTATCGCGCGCGAACCTCCTCGAGCGCAGCGTGAACCGCTTCATCCGAGCCGACATCAATGTCGATAGCGGCGGCGGGCGGTGGTGGCTCGGGCGGACCGGCGCGATCGAGACCGACGACCGTGTAGCGCTCGCCGAGCCGGGCGATCAGGGCCGCGGCGATAAAACCGCTCGCTCCGGTGACGAGGACGATCTCAGAAGCGCCTTTGGCGCCACTCGGACCGCTGCGCTCGATGTCGGTCATACTTCCACCATCCTGCTTCTTTCGCGAAGAGCGTCGATCGCTGGATATTTGAGCAAGATGCGCATGACGAAGCCTTTCCGACAGTACCCGATCATGTGCCCATCCTGTTTACTTCGAAGAACACACCTCAGGAAATCGGCTTTCGTGTATCTATTCCGGTGCTTTCGTCGGTTTGCGGTGGCGGGGGCGACGCACCGCGATCGCGATAGGAGGGCAGGTCCGGAGCGCCATCCGGCGCCGGGTTAGCTTGCAGGCGCGCGATCATCTGTTTCATTTGGGCGATCTCGCGTACCTGCGCGTCGATGATGCCATCGGCCAGCTTTCGAACCTCGGGGTCCTTGATGTGCGCGCGCTCGCTGGTCATGATCGCAATCGAGTGGTGCGGGATCATCGCCTTCATGTAGGAGACGTCGTCGACCGTTTCCTGGCTCCGCACCAGCCAAAGCGCTAAACCAAAAATGGCAGCGCTACCGAGCAGGATGCCGATATTGAGGCGGGTGTTCTTGTACATGCCCCACATGAAACTGAGCATGATCACCGCCATGACCGCGCCCATGACGAGCGCCATCCAGGTGCGCGTCTGGCTGAACTGGACATGGCTCAGCGCATAGGTGTTGAGATACATCAGCCCGAACATCACGACCGTAGACGTCGCAATCATCGCCACGAACCGGCCATAGCCCATGCCTATGCCCATGCCATTCTTCTTGTCTTCCATTGACCGACTCCGTCCTACCTCTAGGCTCCTCACCCTCCTCGGCTGCCAAGGGGGCATGCCTGCAACTCACTTCATACCCAAAGGGATCCAAGATCACCTGGAGTATGACCGGGAGGATGGACATTCAACTTTGATCATAGCCGGGTTTCCGCTGCGCCGTACCTCTGCATTGTTCAGCCAGGCTCTTGGGCGGCGACGCTTAACCGGCCAAGTTCTGAGGGCGCCCTGATGTCGACCGGCTTTGTCGCTATCAATTCCTTGAGCGGCCCGAGCAGCTATGATGATCCTGTTGCATACTGCGGGCGTGAGTGATTTGATCCTTGTACCGCCCGACGGCACCCTGGACCGCGAGAATCGCCCTAATTTACAGGCCATCGAGTACGCGTACCCCTTATCGCCAGAGCACAACCCGCTAGTAGCGGGAGCGTATCAAAAGATGCGATTAGTGCGACGACGTTTTGGCACGGGGTTTGCCCGGAGCTTTGATGGGGCTTCGTAACATTACGCATATTGAGTCGGGAGCCGGGTCCATAGTCTTGGTGGCGAAGAAAGGTTCTTCACCGCCAGTTTTCCTCGGCGGGTCTTGTAAACTCAGCCAAGGAGGCTTCCACCATGTTGCTCAAGAAGAAGATCACCATCGCGCTTGCAGGCCTCGCCGTGCTCGGCGCCGCGCCTACCTACGCCCAGGGCATCGGCCACAGCTTTTTCATGCGTGGATCGATCGTCGGCAAGGACACGACCGGAACGGTCGTTTGTGTGGGTAAGGCCGACGGCGCGACCGTAGGCCAGGTCCTCGAGGTCTACCGTGTGGAAAGCACACCTGGACCTTCGAAGACCCCCGGCGCGGGCTTCCGGCGCGTGGCCGTCGGGCACGTCAAGATCGATCACATTTTCGATGACCATTTCGCGCATGTGAGCATCGCCGACGGCACGCCGAAGGTCCACGACATCGTCGAACTCCGCAGGAAATAAGTCGGCAGCGGGGACGGCGACCGCCGTCCCCACCATCAACGCCACCTCGCTGCAGAACGAGACCGGCACGATCGCTCGCAACCAAGCGACGAACACCGGCCTGGGTGCACGAGACATGAATTGAAAGGAATCGAGATGCGCTTCAAGAAGTCAATATCGATGGCCATGGCGAGTATCGCCCTCGCCGGCGCGGTCCCCGCTCTGGCGACCGGCATCGGCCACAGCTTTTTTATGCGTGGATCGATCATCGGCAAGGACACGACCGGAACGATCGTGTGTGTCGGCAAAGCAGATGGCGCGACAGTCGGACAGGTGCTTGACGTCTATCGCGTGAAGACGCTGCCCGGCTCCGGCTACAAAGGAAGCGGCCCCGCTTATCGCCGAGACCTCATCGGCCACGTCAGGGTCGATCATATATTTGACGACCATTTTGCGCATGTGAGCGTCGCCGACGGCGCTCCCGCAGTTCACGACATCGTCGAGCTCCGCAAGAAATAAGGGCGTGCCGGGGAGGGGCTTGCCGCTCCCCATGATGCCTGATGGCGGCCGCAAGCGACGAAAAGTCGCGCGGCCTTTGAGCGGACAGGAGAGCGGCGATGATCGACCGACGTCCAAATATTTCTCTTGACCCTGGACCTAGGTCCAAGCGGCACTGTGCCTCCGAGACTTGCCATGTCACGGCTTAGAATCGGTGAGCTGGCCGAGGCTGCCGGCGTTCGAAAGGACACCATACGTTATTATGAGCGCACCGGCCTGCTCCCCGCTCCGCAACGGACCAGTGCAGGATACCGCGTCTATCATCCTGCAGACGTCGAACGCATCAAGTTCGTTCGCGCTGCACAGGGGCTCGGTTACACCCTCACCGAAACGCACGCGCTCCTGCTGGTGCGGGCCGGAGACGCCCTCGCCGGGTCGGATATCCTCGCCGTCACGCGGGTCAAACTGCGCGAAGCACTGGTCAGGGTGGAACAGCTCAAGCTTATCGAAACAGGCCTTGAGCAGCTGGGTGAAGCGCCCTCGCACGAAGCCGAAAGCGACCCTTGCCCGATCCTCTTTCTGGTTCGGGACGGGCGGCTGTCTCAATTGGCCGCAGATCAGCCAGAACAAATGTCCGTGGGAGAGGACCACACCACCTGCACAGGGAAGGACTGAACATGAAATACTCTATCTCGCTGGGATTGCTACCACTGGCGCTGCTCGGCGCTTGCGCGACCCTTCCGCCGACTAGCGCGCAGATCGCGAGCTGCAAGGCCATGGAAGACAATATGGGTCTCGCGACGCCCCATGATCACAACGAGATGAAGGGACAGGGGCGCAACCCGATGAATCTCTCGCACGATCGCTGCCTGCAGATTCTCAAGCAGCAATGACACCCTGATCTGTCGGTCGAGCACGCTTATCAAGCTCGTCCGACGGGATTTGCGTTCGACCGCTCACTCTCATTCGGAGACACATCATGAAGACTCACCTCACGAATACGTCCGGGAAGATCGTCTCGGGGCTCACAGCCCTTGCGCTTCTCGGAACGCTTGCTGCGTGCGGCAAGAAGACGGACGGCACGCAAAACCAGGCTGCCTCCAATGCCTCTGCAAGCGCGCCCGGCGCTCTTGAAAACGACACCGCCGCCGCCACGGACTCTGTCGGGACCGACAACACGGCGGCCGATATGGATGAGCGCCACCGTCAGGATATGGACCACAGCGACATGCGCCGGGGTGGGCCGATGATGCCCAATGGCGCCCCGCCTACGAGCACGCCCGACAACAGTCAGTCCGCCCCGATGAAGGATATGTAAGCCGAGCAGGCTGAAAACCCCGGCACTGCCCGACCTGAGCAAGACCAATTCGAAGGAATAATGCCGCGACCTTTCGAATGGTCGCGGCAACGGAGACGCGCCATGACATATTTCACGATCGGAAAGCTGTCGCGTGCGCTCGGCATCCGTCCCGATACCATCCGCTATTACGAGCGCAACGGTCTGCTTCCTCCGCCCGCCCGGTCTTCTGCCGGTTACCGCACCTATGGCGACGCCGATCTCGAGCGCGTGCGGTTCATTCGCAAGGGGCAGCAGCTGGGTTTCACGCTTCGCGAAATCGGAAGCCTGCTCGATTTGCGCGCGTCCGACACCGCGACAACCGCCGATGTCCTGGCCATCACCGAGAGCAAGATAAATGAAGCGACCACCCGTATCGATGATCTGACCCGCATCAAGACCGCCCTGTCCGCCCTGTCCGCCCAATGCTCGATCGACATTCCCATCGCGGATTGCCCGATCCTCGCGCATCTCGCGAGCATTCCCAGGGGAAGCCCACCTGGCGACGGCGACCCTCATGCCGCCCGCGCAGTGAAGGCGTCCATATGAGACCTGTTTTGCAGCGTTTGGGTTTACTGCTGCTTTGGGCAAGTCGGCGCCAAGCGCGCGCGCTCCTCAGCCGAGCAAGTTTAGCCTTGGCTGTTATCGCTGCGGTTGGCGGCCTGGCCCAGCCTTCTGTTGCCGAGCATCTGCCCGGTCAGCATTTGGGCTCGAAGACGGATCTCATCGGTATCTGGTCATTCGACGCCCGGTCCGGGTGCAAGACCGGTACAGCCTGGGAGTTCCGGGCGGATGGATCTTATAATGAGATCAGTTTGCCCGACCGTGCACCGCAGGCCACCGGGACGTGGTACGAACGCGGTGACATCATCTTTTATTCCCTGGCGCGGCCAGAGACAGTCGCCCCGGGGCGGCCTGACAAACGCATGGTGATCATCGAACGCGAACCCGATCGCCTCGTCGCATTGGGAGGTCGCAGAGTTCGCCACGTGATGCACAGGTGTCCGTGATGACCGAGAGCCTCATTGTGGAGGGCATCCACTGGATCACGCGTGCCATCGAAGTCACCGGGACGGCGATCATCGTCGTGGGCGCCGGTTCTTCGCTGATCAGATTCCTGCAGCAATCCCTGAAAGGTCCGATCGACCAACATGTCGTCGGCAACTTCAGGTCGAGCCTCGGTGAAGCCATTCTTCTCGGACTCGAATTCCTGGTTGCGGCCGACATCATCAACACTATCGCGATCCAGCCAACGCTTAGCAGTCTCGCGGTCCTTGCCGGCATTGTGCTGATACGAACCTTCCTGAGTTTCTCGCTAGAGGTCGAGATCAAGGGTCGTTGGCCCTGGCAGCGGGCGACGGGAACCCCGCGCGATGATTGAGCATCGGCGCCGGCTCCGGGCGCCCGGGCGACAACGCCGGGGAAACAGGAAACTACGTATATTGGCGAAAATCGATTTGTGGTCCCTCGGGGCCGTTGCCAGCCGGATGTTCGGCCGGTCATAGCAATGGAGTATTGATCATGATCATGACGCGTTCTTCCCGCTTGCGCGCGCTCGCCCTAGGGGGTGCAATCGTGCTGTCGCCCGCCATCGCCTCGGCCCAGGGGCAAACCACCGGCCATCCGTCGACCCAGTCTGCGCCCTCCGCCAACGGGTCGATGCCGGCAGGCGGCATGGAGAAGCACGACGCGATGCCAGGCATGGCCGGCATGCCGATGCAGGACGACAAGATGCCTGCGGCCATGCCTCCGATGGCAAAGAAGGCCGGATGCTGCGGCATGAAGAAGATGCCGATGGCCAAGCACAAGGCAGCCCCGCACCGCCGCCATGCGAAACCCGCCACCGCGAAGCCGGCGCCGATGCCCGCGGACAAGCCGATGCCCATGAAGGATGACATGTAAGGAAGTCCTCAGGTGACGCGCCCTCACAACAACATCACCGGCCTCAAGCTATCGCGGGCTTTGAGGACGAGCGGTATCGCACTCGCGCTGGCGATGATCTCCGGATCACCGCCAGCGTCGGCGCAGATGGCCGAGTCAGAGCACGCGTCGCATCATCCAGCGGGCGGAGCCGCCGCGCCAGCGGCGATGCCAGCGGGCAACGTGATGGGGGCAGCAGCTCCGGCCGCGGCGAAAGCTGCCGATCCCATGGCGGCGATGATGAAAGGGATGATGGTGCCGTCGCCGGGTACCAAAATGGGCGCGGGACCGGCGGGATGCTGTGGAAACGGCGGCGCCAAACCCTTCTACCCCTCGCTGATGGACTGGCCCGTCCTGACCGATGAGGCACGACGGACGGTACGCGCCGCGGCTCTCGCCCGCCTGGGGTCGGGCGCCGAGGTCCTGACCGCGGAGCAAGCCCGGCTTCACCACGCTCTCATGTCGAACGACACGAAAGGAGCCCAGGATGCGATCAGGGGCGCCCGCGAAGGCCTCGCACTCGCGGACAGCGGAGCAGGCGCGCTCAGGGGCCTCGAAGAGGGCCGCCCTCCCCGGCAGATTGCCCTGAGCTGGTTCAAGACCCAGTCGGGTTTTGCCGTCAGCGACCAGATGGCATACGGAAACGAGCTGGCGGGCCTTTCCTGGTGGCACCTGATCGCGATGGCGCTGCTGGCGGCGGCTCTGGTTGCGGCGCTGCTACTCCGATGGGCGCGGCTGCGCCGCATCGCAAGCTTGGTGGAGCGGCTCGCACCAGGCGGGGCTACACCACCGGCCAGTCCGGCCACCTCTCCGGCCCCGGCCCCCATCGTGCCGGCGCCCGCTGCTCCTGCAGGCGCAGCTACGCCCGGCAGCGCCACGCCGGCAGCGCCGCGCCTGTGGAAAGGCGTCCTGCGGATCACCGCGATCTTCGACGAGACCCCGAGCGTCAAGACGTTCCGGCTCATGGAACCGAACCGCGGGCCGATGCCGTTCACGTTCCTGCCCGGCCAATATGCCTCGATCACCTCGGAGATCGAAGGCCAGAAGGTCCGACGATCCTACACGATCTCGTCGTCGCCCACACAGCGCGACTATATCGAGCTCACGATCAAGCGCGAACAATATGGGCTGGAATCGCGCCATCTCCATGATCATGCCGCTACGGGCGACCTTCTCGAGATTGCGGCGCCCGCGGGCCGGTTCTTCTTCACCGGCAAGGAAGCCGAGGGGATCGTCCTGATCGCCGGCGGAGTCGGCATCACACCGATGATGAGTGTGCTGCGCAGCCTGACGGACCGCTCCTATGAACACGACATCTACCTCCTCTACGGTGTCAACACGCCGACGGATCTGATCTTTCGCGAGGAATGCGACTATCTGGCGCGGCGCCACCACAAGCTTCACATCGTCTCCATCGTCGCAAAGCCCGAAGGGACCGACTGGGCCGGGCCTTCCGGTTATTTGACGGCCGATTTCATCGCCGCTTCCGTTCCCGAAATCGCCAGCAGGCGCGTTCACCTGTGCGGCCCGCCGCCGATGATGGACGCGGTGAAGGCGGCGCTTGCGCAGCTCAAGGTGCCGGCGGAGCAGGTAAAGACGGAGGAATTCGCGCCCCCCAAGGGCGGACCCGTCCTTGAAGATGAACCGGCGGAGACCGCGACCGACAGCTCGGCATCGGCCGCCCCGCAGACGCCGCCCGCCATTCCTTCCGCGCAGGCGACGATCGCTTTTTCGAAGTCCGGCAAAAGCGGTGCACTCGCACCCGATCAGTCCGTGCTCGAGGCGGCGGAGGCCATTGGCGTGGCCATCGACTATGAATGCAGGGTCGGCATCTGCGGAAGGTGCAAGGTCCCGCTGCGGCAGGGCCAAGTGACGATGGAAGTGGAAGACGCTCTCGCCGCCGACGAGAAGGCCGACGGTATCATCCTCGCCTGCCAGGCAAAATCGGTGGGCGATCTCGTGGTGGACGCTTGAGATGACCGAAACCGAGAAAGTAACGGTCGGCGCTCTCTTGACCGCTCTTGCGCTGCTGGTCCCGGCCTTCCTGCTGCATTCCGCGCCGCGGTTCCCCGGGAGCCTGGCGGGAGGCCTGTTCGGCATCGCCGCCGCCCTGCTTTTCGTGCTCCTGCTCGTCTACAGCATCGTGAAGCGGCAGGCGTGGGTCAAGCAGCGCACGCAGCGTCTCGTCTCGCTTGGCGGACTGCTCAGTTTCCATGTGTATGCCGGCGCGATCGGCGCGCTGCTCGGGATTATCCATTCAGGGCACAAGTTTCAAAGTCCGATCGGCATCGCCCTCGTGATCGCGATGCTGACAGTCGTCGTCACGGGCTTCATCGGCCGATATTATCTGGCGCAGGTCGGCCAGGAATTGCGGTTTCAGCAAAAGGAACTCAAGGTCCTGCGCGACCGCTATGACGTCCTGGCGGCCGTATCGGCCGATCTGCACGGTCAGAACATCGTTGATCCATCAGGACTGCCGCTGGACTCGCTGCTCGGCGCGATAGCCGATCTCGAATTCACGATTACCGCACGCGACGTCATCAAGGCCACGCTCGACAGGTGGATCGTCGTGCATATCGTCGCGGCGATCATCATGTACGGATTGCTGACGATGCACATCTGGAGCAGCATCTACTTCGGCCTGCGGTGGTGGCCATGAACCGGACGACCATCGTCTATCTGATCCTTGCGACGCTCGCGGTGGCCGCCGCGATCGCCGTCCCCCTCACCATCTACCGCTCGGGCAGCACCGCGCTGCCGCAATGGGCGTCGTCGGTTCGACCCGGGCCGCTATCGAACGCCCATGCATTTCTCGAAGGCAAGTGCGAGAGCTGTCACACGCCCAATCGCGGGATCAAGGCCGAAACCTGTATTGCCTGCCATGCGTCGGCGCCGGAATTGCTTATGAAGCCGGAGACCGCCTTCCACGTTAACGTCACGGAATGCGCCGGCTGCCATGTCGAACATCAGGGGAGAGACATTCGGCCGGTCCGCATGGATCATGCCGTACTCGAGAAGATCGCCCAGCGTGGCATGAACCATCCCGCGGGGCTCGACTGCCAGTCCTGTCATGCCCCCCGGGACACGCATAAGGGCTTCTTCGGCACGGACTGCGCCAGCTGCCATCTCACGAGCAGCTGGAAGATCAGCGGATTTCTCCACCCCAGCCCCAAATCAACCGAATGTTCGCAGTGCCACAAGCCGCCGCCGAGCCATAACATGATGCACTTCGAAATGATGGACAAGACGATCACCGGCGAGAAGAGCGCCCGCGTGGAGCAGTGCTTCGCGTGTCACCAGACCGACTCATTCAACAATATCAAGGGTGTCGGCATGGTGAAGGTCCATTGACCCGTCATAGGGGTGTACCGGCAACAGTCGCTACGCGCGCTTTACTCCAGCCCGAAAGAGCAATTCGAGGATTTCCCGGAGTTGGAAAGGGCGCTGCCCGACAGCTTTTCCTCGCGCCACGTCCGTTCGCGCGAAAATGCCGCTGCCCGCAGACCACATTCACGAAACCGAACTCAAGGATCCGTAACCGGCCGACCAAAGAACTGGAAAAATGGGACCAGCGTGCACGAGAACCCCGTTGGCGCGCGAGCCGGATTCCCAACAGGACGGCCCTTTGATGAAAGCTCCACGCCCAAAGGCGTCTCGCACCCGCCGATTGCGACGCATCCGCCAAATATTTGGCCCAGGATTTATTGCCGGAGCCGCCGACGACGATCCCAGCGGGATTGCAACCTATGCGCAAGCCGGCGCGGCTTATGGATATATGCTTGGCTGGACCATGCTTCTCACCTGGCCGCTTGCCGCGGCCGTGCAGGAGATCTGTGGTCGAATAGGGCGAAGTACCCGCGCCGGGCTGGCTGAAACCATTCGTCGTCGTTGTCCATCACCCGTTCTAAGGCTCGTTGTCCTCCTCCTGTTCATCGCAAATATCATCAATCTCGGGGCCGACCTGGGTGCAATGGGCTCGGCGATGTCTCTCATAGGCGGCGGTCCCCCGCACCCCTGGGTGATCGTCTTTGCGCTTGCTTCAACATTGCTCGAGACGTTTGTGGACTATCAGCGATATGCCCGGCTCTTGCGATGGATGACCCTGGCGCTCCTGGCTTATGCGGCGACGGCATTTGTGGTGCATGTATCCTGGGGCTCGGTCTTGCGCGGGCTTGTAGTACCAGCCATGCCCGGCTCGGGAGCGTGGATGCTGGTGGCGGCGATCTTTGGCACCACGATCAGCCCCTATCTTTTCTTTTGGCAGGCCTCGCAGGAAGCCGAAGAAGCGGGCCTGGCCAGCGCTGGTGATGCGGAGCCAGGGCCAGACTGGCAAGTGCGCCGTATCCGACTGGACAGCTGGCTCGGAATGCTGTTCTCGAACGTCATTGCCATCTTCATCATCGTGACGACGGCCGCAACTCTGAATGTCGCTGGAACCACCCAGATTGATACGGCTGCTCAAGCGGCCGAGGCGCTTCGACCGCTTGCAGGCGATTTTGCCTTCGCGCTTTTCGCTGTCGGAATCATCGGGACCGGCATGCTCGCCATTCCGGTGCTCGCCGGCTCTGCGGCCTATGCCGTTTCTGAAGCATTTGGTTGGCGGACCGGCCTTGCGCAAAGCGCTGGGCGGGCCAAGGCCTTCTATGGCGTAATTGCTGCCGCGGGGTTGCTGGGTGTGCTTGTGCACTTCTCCTCGATCGATCCGATGAGGGCATTGCTATGGAGTGCTGTCGTCAACGGCTTTGTTGCAGCCCCACTTATTGCCCTGGTGATATGGCTCGGCTCGGATTCCGAAGCGATGAACGGCCAGCCCATTCCTCGGCGGCTGCAACTGCTCGGTGGCGCAGCCTGTCTGGTCATGGTCGGTGTTGCCATAATGACCACAGTTTCGTGGATCGCCCCGACCGCGCGATAAATGATGATGATCCCCTGGCGATCCAGCGCTCGCACGCACAGATCAAGCTTGGCACGAGATTGACGCGTTCCGCCCTCAGCAATTTCAGCATCGTGAATCCGGCCGACGCGCGGCCTGGCTCAGGCGACGCCGGTCAGCAAGTCCTGCGCACATTACGTAACGCGACGTGTGTGTGCTTGCCATAAATCGAAGAAATGCAAGCCAATCGCCCAAGTCACCGCGCCAGCATTAACGCCGTCAGGCCGGCGCGGCCGCGCAATCCTGTGTCCAAGCTGCTCAGGCGTGGAGACAGAATATTGGCCTTGACTCTGGACGGTGGTCGAAGCCCGACAACATGGTCGGATCATGAACCCCATTGCTCGGCAACCGTCGTCTTGCCGCGGCGCGAACACGAGGGAGCAGCGGACGCGGCCCCCAAGGCGGCATGAGCCGCTCTGAGAGATATTTTCATATTTGAGGTCGAGCATGAACCACTCTGTGATCATTCCCCCGCTCAAGCGTATCGCTGTCGTAGGAACCTGCATTCCAAGGCAGTGTGGCATCGCCACCTTCACCAACGATCTGCAGCAGGCGTTGAAGAACTGCGATTCCGATCTCTCTTCAATGACGATCGCGTTGACGGACGATGCCAACACTTACGCCTATCCGCCCGATGTCGCCCTGGAGATCCAGCAGGCCTCGCCCGCGTCCTATGCAGTCGCCGCCGACTTCCTCAACGTGTCGAACGTCGATCTCGTTTCTCTTCAGCACGAGTTCGGGATCTTCGGAGGTGAGGCCGGTGAATTCATCCTTGGCCTTCTCAGCGGCCTCAACGCTCCGATCGTCACGACGCTGCACACCGTACTGGCCAACCCCAACCCTGCACAACGTCGCGTCATGGATGGCATCATCAAACACTCATCCCGCCTCGTCGTCATGGCGGACAAAGGACGGCGCATTCTGCAGGACGTCTATGATGTCCCGACCGAGCACATCGCCGTGATACCCCACGGCGTTCCGGACCGCGCCTTTATCGATCCGGCGATGGCGAAGCACAAACTGGGACTTGCAGACCGGACCTTGTTGATGACCTTTGGCCTGCTTGGTCCAGGCAAAGGTATCGAAACGGCAATTCGCGCAGTGCCGGCACTCGTTCGCGACCATCCCAATCTGCTCTATATGATTGTCGGCGCGACCCACCCCAACCTCGTTAGGGATGAAGGCGAACGCTATCGCGATAGCCTCGTTGCACTCGCAACCGAACTCGGCGTCATCGAGAATATTTGCTTTGTCGACCGTTATCTCTCACTGGATGAGCTGCTCGACCATTTGGCTGCATGCGATATCTACCTATCGCCTTACCCCAATGAAGCGCAGATCGTTTCAGGAACGCTCGCTTACGCTGTTGCCCTTGGTAAAGCGGTCGTCTCCACGCCCTTCTGGTATGCGCAGGAACTGCTCGCCGACCATTGTGGCGTGCTGGTGCCTTTTTCGGAACCGGATGCACTCGGAGCTGCCGTCGCTCGATTGATCGTCGATGGCGCGTCGCGTAGCGAGATTAGAACCCGCGCGTACGAGCGCGGTCGCGCGATGATCTGGTCGAGCGTGGCGAAGCAGTACCTGAAAGTCTTCTCCGATGTCCGATTTGAAAGACGCTCCGGCGCTTCTCGGGCTATACGTCCTGTAAATGACGAAGCCTGGAACAGGGCGCTTCCACCGATAAACACGGACCATCTCGCCGCTCTTACCGACATGGTCGGCGTAACCCAGCACACAAAATTCGCGGTTCCGGACCGGAGACACGGCTATTGCCTCGATGACAACGCGCGCGCGCTGTTGCTTCTCTCCGAACTATCGACGCTGCGTTCTCTTACTCCACACGAGGAGCAGCTTGCGTTGACATATGCCGCATTCGTTGAGCACGCCTGGTCGCCAAAGGATAACCGCGTCCACAATTTCATGGGGTTCGACCGCACATGGCTCGACGATGCGGGAGCCGACGACGCGCATGGCCGCACGGTCTGGGCGCTGGGGGCGGTCGCAATGCGAAAAGACGATCGATTCCTGGACGGATGGGCCGCCGCGCGCTTGCTGGAGATGGCGCCGGCGTTGGTAGCGCTGACCACGCCGCGTGCCTGGGCCTACGGGCTGCTCGGCATCTCAAAGCTTCTCCGGCGCTTCCCGGGCCATCGCAATCTGGAACAGCTGCGAGGAGAACTGTCCAATCGCTTGTTCCAACGTTGGTCTGACGCCGCCGCGCCCGACTGGATCTGGTTCGAAGACAGGCTCGGCTATGACAATGCCCGATTGTGTGAAGCTCTCATCGAAAGCGGCCATGACACTGGCAACGAGTCTCACCTTGATGCCGGCCTCGATACGCTGCGCTGGCTGATGACGCTGCAGACGGCTGAAGCTGGGCACTTTCGGCCGATCGGAACCGAAACATTTGGAAGCGACAGGCGGCGCCCGCAGCCGTTCGACCAGCAGCCTCTCGAGGCTTGTGCAGCGGTGAGCGCATGCCTTACCGCGGCCCGAGTCACCAGCGACGTCCGGTGGAAGCGCGAAGCGCGCCGGGCCTTCAATTGGTTTCTCGGGGCAAACGACCTTGGCATCCCCGTCGTGGACGTCGAACGAGGCGCCTGCTTCGATGGTCTCCATCCAGACCGGCGCAATGCCAACCAAGGCGCTGAATCGACGCTCGCATATCTTTCCGCACTGACCGCGATCCTGAGCACGGCCGAACAGGATAGCTCGTCGAGCAGAGCGGCACGCGTAGTCGAACTCTGCGCGGCCGGTACTAAGCCTCTCAGGCGGGTACCCAACGGGGTCCGAACAGGTCTTCCCGAAGACCGCCCAGAAGCTCAGCTTTCCTGTGGATGCCCAAATCCATGACGACGGTATCGGCTCAGCCGGCTGAAAAGGCCCGAGCGCTCAAAAGGTCCGCGACCGACTCCATCGGTCCGTTGGCGATGGATGCCGTACAGAAAGCTGAGGCATGAGCAGATGCGTATAGCGATGATCGGCCTCGGCAGGATGGGTGCCAATATCGCGCGCCGTCTGATGCGCGGCGGTCACGAGATCGTCGCCTATGATCGGAACCCGCCGCTGGTGGCCATGCTGGCCGGCGAAGGCGCGACCCCCGCCGCTTCGCTTGAGGAGGTCGCAGCCACGCTGGAGGGGCCGCGCATCTTCTGGGTGATGCTGCCAGCCGGACCGCCGACGGAGAGCACGATCGAGACGCTGATGGGCCTCGCCTCCCCAGGCGACATAATCATCGACGGCGGCAACAGCTTCTACAAGGACGACATCCGCCGGGCGAAGCTGTGCGCCATGAAGGGGCTCCACTATGTCGATGTGGGCACCTCAGGCGGCGTGTGGGGCCTCGACCGAGGCTATTGCATGATGATCGGAGGCGATGCTGCGACGCTCGTCAGTCTCGATCCTCTCTTCGAGGCCCTGGCACCAGGCTTCGGGACGATCGCACGCACGCCGGATCGCGGCGATCCCAACGAGGATGCCCGTGCCGAGAAGGGCTATATCCACACCGGTCCCGCCGGCTCGGGCCATTTCGTCAAGATGGTGCACAACGGCATCGAATATGGCTTGATGCAGGCCTATGCTGAGGGGTTCGACATCCTGAAGGGCAAGTCATCGGCCAAGCTGCCGGAAGACGAGCGCTTCGACCTCAACCTGACGGACATCGCCGAAGTTTGGCGTCGCGGAAGCGTCATCTCCTCGTGGTTGCTCGATCTGACCGCAACGGCGCTCGCGAAGGACCAAATGCTGGAACAATTCTCCGGCCAGGTCGCGGATTCCGGCGAGGGTCACTGGACGATCGAGGCGGCAATGGAGGAGGCAGTCCCTGCCTACGTGCTCTCAGCGGCACTGTTCGCGCGCTACCGCAGCCGCGTCGACACAACGTTCGGCGACAAGCTGCTCTCGGCGATGCGGTTCGGCTTCGGTGGCCATGTCGAGATGCCGCAATGAGCGATGCTCCGACTGCGCCCTCTGCCACCTTCGTTATCTTCGGCGCACTCGGAGACCTCGCCCGCCGCTTGCTGATACCCGCGCTCGTCAACCTCGCTCGGGCCGACTTGCTGAAGGAGGATTTGGCGCTCGTCGGTGTCAGCCATCATGACATCGACGACGAACAGCTGCGCGCGGCGCTTGACGAAGGCGTGGAGGACGATGCCAACTGGCAATGGCTCCGCAGTCGTATCCGCTATTTGAAAGGCGATTTCGCCGACCCGGCAATGTATCAGGGTCTCGGCCGCCAACTCGCCGGCAACGCGATATTCTACCTCGCCACCGCGCCGACTTTCTTCGGGACCGTCGTCAATCAGCTCGGCGATGCAGGACTGCTCACCGAGACCGATGGTTTCCGCCGCGTCGTGATCGAAAAACCGTTCGGGACCGACCTTGTCTCCGCGCAGGCGCTGAACCGGCAAATCCTTTCCCGCGCCAGCGAGTCCCAGATCTACCGGATCGATCATTTCCTTGGGAAGGAGACCGTGCAGAACATCATGGTCACACGCTTCGGCAACACCATGATGGAGGCCGTCTGGAACAACCGCTACGTTGACCATGTCCAGATAACGGCGGCCGAGGCAGTGACCGTCGGCACCCGCGGCAGATTCTACGACGCCACCGGCGCATTGCGGGACATGGTTCCCAATCATCTCTTCCAGCTACTGGCGATGATAGCGATGGAGCCCCCGATCAGCTTCGATGCCGATGCGATCCGCACGGAGAAGGAGAAGGTGATTGCCGCCATCCTGCCGATCGACCCGGCCGAGGCCATTCGCGGGCGCTATTGCTCGGGCTCAGTCGCTGGCAAGGCCGTTCCCGCCTATCTCGACGAGCCCGACGTGGACCCTGCCAGCCGCACGGAGACCTTCGCCGCACTCAAGTTGCACGTAGAGACATGGCGGTGGTCGGGCGTGCCCTTTTATCTACGCACCGGGAAGGCGCTGGCGACCCGTGATACCGAGATCGTCGTCCAATTCCGCGACGTGCCGCTGGCGCTTTTCCAGGAGACGGTGGTGGACCGGCTGCCCCCCAACCGTCTTGTGGTGCAAATCCAGCCCGACGAGGGCATCAGCCTCGAGTTTGTGGTCAAGCGGCCTGGGCTCGTCGTGAACACTGCGCCAGTGGCAATGGATTTCCGCTACCGTGACCATTTCGACGTTGGCCACCAGACCGGCTACGAAACTTTGCTGTATGACGTGCAATCCGGCGACCAGACGCTGTTTCAGCGCGCCGCGCAAATCGAAGGTGGCTGGCGCGCTGTGCAGCCGCTCCTCGATCTGTGGACGCAGGGCACTCCCGAGGACTATGCCGCAGGCAGCGCCGGCCCAGAAAGTGCGGATGCGCTGATGCACCGCTCGCATCGACGCTGGCATCACCTGGGATGAGCAGCCCTATTCGCCTGATCGTCTCCGATATAGATGGCACGCTCGTCCGCCAGGACAAAAGCCTCTCCGAAGGCGTCATCTCTGCAGTTGGACGCGCCAGAGCAGCTGGTATTGCGGTGAGCCTGATCAGTGCTCGCCCGCCCAGCGGCATGCTTTGGATCGCGAGACGGCTGGAACTCCCGGGCGTCATCGGCGCTTTCAATGGCGGCACGATCGTCGAGACGGATGGGGCTGTCATCTCGGCCGACCAACTCGATCCCGAGTGCGCCGCGCGGACGCTCGCCCTGCTCGAGCACCCAGCCGTCACGCCCTGGCTGTTCACGGGCGGCCTCTGGTACGCACGCGCGGCCGACGATGTGTACGTTCCGCGCGAGCGCCGCGCGGCAAACATCGAGCCGATAATCAGGGACAACTTCGCGGGATTGCTCGCACACACTGACAAGATCGTCGGCGTCAGCAACGACCAAGCACTCCTCGCGCGACTTGACGGCGATATCGCGGCAGCGCTCGGACGCTCTGCGACTGTCGGCCGTTCACAGCCTTACTATCTCGACATTACCGCCGCCCAGGCCAACAAAGGTGATGGCGTCGCCGCCCTGGCAGCCGCGATCGGAGTGCCGCTCGCCAACGTTGCCGTCTTGGGGGACGAGCGCAATGACCTTCCAATGTTCGCGCGCGCTGGCCTCTCAATTGCGATGGGACAGGGTCCCGACGCGGTCCGCTCAGCCGCTGACCAGGTGACTGTGTCGAACGAGGAGGACGGCGCTGCCCAGGCGATAGACAATATCATCCAGACGGAGGCTGCGAGATGATCCAGCCATTGTCGGTCGCGCCATCGATGTGCGCGACGAGGTGGCGCGCAAAAAATGTGCAGCGCCGCACGAGCCGGGCCAAAGGCGGATCCGCTGCGGCATCTTGGAAAGGCGCATCGCGTTCGGAGATCCACCAGAGCCGGCGATCGTGCCTTAGCGCCGCCTACCTGCCGAGCGACCGCACCCTGATTGGAGTCCACCGATGAAGCGACTTTTCGCCTTCGATCTCGACGGCACGCTGGCTGAAAGCAAGCAGCCGATCGACCAGAATATGGTCGAGTTGCTTGCCGCGCTGCTCGATCTCGTCGGCGTCGCGGTTATCTCCGGTGGCGACTGGCCGCAGTTCGAAGCGCAAGTCGTGTCGCTGCTGCCGAGCAGTGCCAACCTCCGGCAGCTCTTCATTATGCCGACGACGGGCACCAAACTCTACCGTTTCGAGAGCAGCTGGAAACCAGTCTATGCTGATGTGTTCGACCCCGACGAACGCCAGCGCATTCTGCGCGCGTTTGAACAGGCTCTGGACGAGATGGACCTGGCGCACGAGAAGATATGGGGCGAGCGGATCGAGGACCGCGGAAGCCAGATTACTTTCTCTGGACTTGGACAGGAGGCGCCGCTCGATGCAAAGAAAGCGTGGGATCCCGACTTCGCCAAGCGCAAGGCACTGCAGGCGGCGCTTCGATCACGACTGCCGGAATTGTCCGTCAACGTGGGAGGATCAACCTCCATCGACATTACTCGCCAAGGTATCGACAAGGCCTACGGAATGCGCCGTCTTTCCGAGGAATCCGGCATTCCGCAGTCGGCCATGCTGTTCATGGGGGACGCGATCTATCCCGGTGGCAATGACGATCCCGTTCGCGCAGCCGGAATCGACGTAATCCCCGTGCGAGACGTGGCGGAGACCCGAACCGCGATCATGGCAATCCTCGCTTGCCTCGCGCCTGATCCCGCTCTGGCCGAGCAATAACCACAGGTGCGAGATGACCCGCCGCCCGGGCGCGTCTCACGCCGGCCGGAACAAGAATTCTCCACCCGGCGGCCGACTATTCCCTGTGAGCCAAAGTGACCTACTCCATCACATCGAGGAGATTGTCGATCGATGCCGTAGCGAAGGCAGTAAAGCTGTCCGCCACGCCATAAGGGAGCAACATCGTCCGACCCTGAACAATCGCACCGCAACTGTAGACGACGTTGGGCACGTAACCGTCTCGCTCGTGGGGACTGGGGAAGAGCACCGGGCGCGGCGTGCGGGCCAGCAGCTTCGATGGGTCGTTTTTGTCGAGCAGACACGCGCCGATGCAGTAGTTTCGCACCGTGCCGACACCGTGGGTCATCACCAGCCAGCCTTCGTCGAGCTCGATCGGCGACCCGCAATTTCCCACCTGCACGAATTCCCAGGGGAACTTTGGCGTAATGAGCTTTTCGCCCCCTTCCCAGTTCAGCAGCTCATCGGAAAAATGTAGCCAGATGTTCTTGCTGTCCTGACGCCCAAGCATTGCGTACTTGCCCGCGATGCGCCGCGGAAAGAGGGCCATACCCTTTCCGCTCGAGGCGCGACCGCTCAGAACGCGCATGTCGAACGACCGAAAATCGGACGTCGTCAGCAATTCCGATCGCACTTGGCCCCCGCCGAACGCGGTATAGGTTCCATGATAGATCATGCTGCCGTCATCTTCGCAGAAGCGGACGAGGCGCGTATCTTCGATGCCTTGCGTTTGGCTTGGCAGTACCGGGAACAGCACGGTCTCCGAAATCGACCTGCCACCAGCGCAGCAAAGGCGCGCCGCTACGCCCTCACCTCTCGGACAGGTATCGATAAGGGGCGCTACCGATGTCGGACTGGCATCATCGACGACGAGCGCTCCTCCCGGCGTCCAGGTGCCAGTGCGGAACGTCACGGACGACACATGTCCCTCGCCAATTCCCCGCAACGAGATCACGAAACGGATGGTGCCTTCGGCAAGACCCGACTGGTCGGGATGGAGTACCGCGCTTGGATTGAACAAGGCGGCCGCCTCATATGCAAATTCCTCGCTGCAATAGGCACCGATCAATCGTCGTTGCGCAGCGTTCGTCCGATCAGCGCCTTTAATCCGACCGGCGATATCGTCGAATTGGCGAAGCAGCATGGCATCAACATCACGATGGTTCTCGTCCAGCGACAGCGTCACGCCTTTCAACTGGCGGGCCAACTCAGCCTCGTCGAGACCCATGATCAGGTCGACTGTCTCCTGCGTGCGGGATGGACCGTCGTCGAAGCCTCTGGGGTAACTCGGCTCAAATGGCCGGACGACAGTGCGTGATGGATCGGGTCGAAGCACGCGGTCGTAAAAGGTGAGCTTGGCGCGTTCGGTCATGCCGGCCGGTCTCCACCCAGGGCGCTGCCGCGACCAAGGAGATCTATGACCGCTTTGTGCCGGTCCCACGGTACGAGAAAACTCGCCCCGGGGTCGCGGCACGTGACCCGCCGACGTCGAGAGCCGAGGCTAACTCGATGCGAGAGCGGTTGTTCCGCGCAGGCTTTGAGCGAGCGCGCCGTCACTGGGCGCCGCCCTCGAAGTCGATCACGATCCGGCCTTCGATTTCGCCATGATGCATGCGCGCGAAGATGTCGTTGATATTCTCCAGCGTGTCCGTCGTGACGGTCGCGTGAACCTTGCCCTCGGCGGCAAAATCAAGGGCTTCCTGCAGATCGAGGCGAGTGCCGACAATGGAGCCGCGAACGGTGATCCCGTTGAGGACCGTGTCGAAGATCGACAGCGGAAAGTCGCCTGGCGGAAGCCCGTTCAACGCCACCGTGCCGCCCCGCCTGACCATGCCGAGTGCCTGCTTGAATGCGATCGGCGACACGGCGGTGACAAGTGCGCCATGGGCGCCCCCGATCTCCTTCTTGATGAATGCCGCGGGGTCGACGTTGCGCGCGTTGACGGAGAGATCTGCGCCCAGTCGCTCCGCGAGCGCGAGCTTGGCGTCGTCGATATCGACGGCCACGACATTGAGCCCCATCGCCTTGGCATATTGCACGGCCATATGCCCGAGACCGCCGATGCCCGAGATCGCCACCCAATTGCCGGGCCGTGTGTCCGTGACCTTCAGCCCCTTGTAGACCGTCACGCCGGCGCACAGGATCGGGGCGATGTCGATGAACCCGATATTGGCCGGCAGGTGACCGACATAGTTGGGATCGGCGAGAACATATTCGGCAAAACTGCCATTCACCGAATAGCCGGTATTCTGCTGGGCCTCGCAGAGCGTTTCCCATCCGCCGAGGCAATGAACACAGTGCCCGCAGGCGGTGTAGAGCCAGGGGACGCCGACACGGTCGCCCTCCTTCACATAGGTCACGCCGCTACCCACCGCGACCACATGACCGACACCCTCATGGCCGGGAATGAACGGTGGATTGGGCTTGACCGGCCAGTCCCCCTCGGCCGCGTGAAGGTCTGTATGACAAACGCCGGTCGCCGCGATCTTCACCAGGATCTGGCCCGGGCCAGGCATCGTGACCGGCACTTCCTCGATCACCAGCGGTTGGCCAAATTCGCGTACGACCGCAGCTTTCATGGTCTTGTTCATCGTGGTGTTCCTTGCAGAGGCGGCCGCGCGGATTGGCCGCGGCCTGGGTGAGCCGGGTCAAAAGAGGCCGAGGGCCGTCTCGTCGTAGCTGACCAGCAGATTCTTGGTCTGCTGATAGTGGTCGAGCATCATCTTGTGGTTTTCACGCCCGAACCCGGAGGCCTTATATCCTCCGAACGCCGCGTGCGCGGGATAGGCATGATAGCAGTTGGTCCACACCCGACCGGCCTCGATCGCGCGGCCCAGCCGATAGGCATGATTGCCGTTACGGGTCCACACACCGGCGCCCAATCCGTAGATGGTGTCGTTGGCGATCGAGATCGCGTCCTCGATCGTCTTGAACGGGGTCACCGACAGGACCGGCCCGAAAATCTCCTCCTGGAAGATCCGCATCTTGTTGTTGCCGACAAACACGGTGGGCTCGACGAAGAAGCCGTCGTCGAGCTCGCCTCCCGGACGGGCGCGCTGCCCCCCCGTCAGGCACTCGGCGCCTTCCTGCTTGCCGATGTCGATATAGCCCAGGATCTTGTGGAGCTGGTCCTCCGACGCCTGCGCGCCCATCTGCGTGAGCGGATCGAGCGGGTCGCCGACCCGGATCGCCGCGACGCGCGCGACCGCCCTTTCGACAAACCGGTCGAAGATCGATTCGTGGACCAGCGCGCGCGAGGGGCAGGTGCAGACCTCACCCTTGTTGAACGCGAACAGGGCGAAGCCTTCCAGCGCCTTGTCGAGGAAATTGTCGTCCTCGTTCATGACGTCCGCCAGGAAGATGTTCGGGGACTTTCCGCCCAGCTCCATCGTCTGCGGGATCAGGTGCTCGGCGGCATAGCCCATGATCTGCCGGCCGGTCGTCGTTTCGCCGGTGAAGGACACTTTCGCAATCCGCGGATTGGCCGCGATCGCGCGTCCGACCGACCCACCCGGTCCGGTCACGATATTGACCACCCCCGGCGGCAGGATATCGGCGGTCAGCTCGGCGAACAGCAGCAGCGAAAGCGGCGTCTGCGAGGCGGGCTTGATGACCGTGCAGTTGCCGGCCGCGAGCGCCGGGGCAATCTTCCAGGCCGCCATCAGCAGCGGGAAATTCCACGGAATGATCTGTCCGACGACGCCCAGCGGCTCGCGGAAATGATAGGCGATCGTCTTCTCGTCGATTGTCGAGATCGACCCTTCCTCCGCGCGGACGCAGCCGGCGAAATAGCGGAAGTGATCGATGGCCAGCGGCACATCGGCGGCGCGGGTCTCCCGGATCGGCTTCCCGTTGTCCATGGTCTCGGCCAGCGCGAGCAGCTCGAGATTGTCCTCGAGCCGGTCAGCCACGCGATTGAGGATCCTTGCGCGCTCGGCGGGGCACATGCGCGCCCAGCCCTCCTTCGCCCGGTGGGCAGCATCCAGCGCTGCCTCCACATCCTCTGGCGAAGACTTCGCGATCTCGGCGAGCTGCCGGCCGTTGATCGGACTATGGTCCGTAAAATATTCGCCGCGTATCGGCTCCACCCATCGTCCACCGATGAAGTTGCCATAACGCGACGGTGCGTGACCCTTCGCCCGGACGGTGTCGATCGCTTGCTGGAACATGAAACATCTCCGCTATACATGGCCCGGCGCCCAGGTGTGCGGCACCGCGGACTCAATATTCTCCCTCGCAGGAGGGCTGCGTTGCGGATGTGCGAGATGACGACTTTGCGAAGTATTGGGATTGTTACGTAGCGGCTGATAGAGCAATCCGGGGCCGGTTGGATGCGGTGTCGATCGGCAACAAGAAGCCGTGCGTCGCGACCGAACGCCGACACGGGCGTCAACGTCAGTAATAATCTGCGAGCGTCAGCAGCCGCACGATACCGGATCCGTCGACGAGCCTGAAGTGGGTGCCGGCAGGAAGGAAGCGCCAGCGCCAAAGCTGCCCACGCGTGTAGCTTGCATTGATTGGCCGCCCGTCGATACGGACGATCCGATCGCCGACCGACCAGCCGCTCTTCTCGGCCGGACTATGGACCGCGACATGGGCGACGGTCAGGGCGGAAGGCGAAACCGCCAGGCCGAAGCCTGAACGGTCTTTCAGCATCGGGAGCCTGTGTTTTGGCGGCGCCGGACGCAGCCACAGGCTTTCCGCAGTGATATCCATGATCACATCGAATTGCGCGATGAGCGGCAATCCGATGCTCCCCACCGCGCTGTCGGATTGCCAATGATCCAGCCCCGCCACCGGCACCCCGGCAATGTGCACTTCGCCGATAACAATGTCGTCCAGAACAAAGGCGGTCACAATCTGGACCCCATCAAGGCTTCCCAGCGCCGCGGTCGACCGGGCCTTGCCGGCGAGGAGGTCCTGCGCAGCGACAAAGGGGGTAGAGAGCATGAGCGCATTTGCGCTCCCGAGATCGAAAATGAGTTGCACGGGGCTCCCGCCCCCGATCGACGCTGTGACCAGCAGTTCGCTGCGAGTCCCGTGCGTCAGAGGAAGGCGACGCCAGCCGCTCCCGCCGGCAAAACTCCCCGTCGGGGCGAAGCCGATCCGGTCCTGCGTGAAGTCGAGGGCGACACAGCGCCCCGCCAAGATGTCCTCCCCCAGGACCAGATCGATCGGGCGCCCGAATGCGGACGATATCGCCGCAAGGTCGCTCACGATGGCGAACGGCAAGCGCCTGCGATCGTCGGCGACGGTGAGGGCAACGTCGCTGATCTCGGTGACCTCGACGCGGCCACCGGTGCCGCGAATGATCCGTTTCCCGGATGGGGCGATATCCAGACTCTCCACCAGGCGCGTATTGATGATCGAAGCGGCGCTTCCGCTGTCTAGAATGGCGCGGACGGGACTGCCGGCCACCTCTGCCGAGACCATCAGCGTATCGCCCATCGCGATCTCCGCTGACGTCCAGGCAAAGGAACCCCACCCATCGCCTGCGCGGGCGAGAGACGTCAGAGGGAAGCCAGCCGACGAGGCGCCCAGGAGCGACGCGGCGGACAGGCCGCGGGCGAGAAGCGTCCGGCGATGCATCCTGTGATAAGCGTCCGCGTCGTTTTCCAATCTGCCCTGCCTGCTTCTGGAAAACCGCCCCGTTCGATCGACGCCGCACAGGCGGTCTCATTGCCCGGCATGATCGTTCGCATGCTGCGCCGGCGGCAGGCATCCGTAACAAAACGTATATTTCCCGAACGGCTCGAACGGCACTTCTGCTGGCATCTTCAAACGGATCGAAATCTTGCGGTCCCCACGTCCAATTCTTCGAGGAGCCAAGTCATGCAGAATATTTTCCGTAGCAAAGCTGGCCTGATCGTCCCCGCCATCGCTGCGCTTGTCGCGCTCTCGGCGACGCAGGCTTGGGCGGATGAGGCCCCGCCGGTGCCGGCAAAAGTCGTCAAGCACCAGAACCACGAGGCGCATCAGGCCCATCAGGCAGGGATGAAGCATGGCGCGAGACAGATGCATGACGAGATGATGCACGACCATCAGATGGGCGTGAACGCGTCGGGCGGCATGCAGATGGGATGTGGCGGGGCGGCCGGGTGCAAGGACAAGATGCCGATGGCGCCCAAAGCGAAGCCGGACCAGGCGCCGCCCGCCGCCAGCATGCCCGCCACGCCGATGAGCGACGACATGTAGGAAGCGCGGAAGTGAAGGGCCGACAGCGTTGGCGAGACAGATGCGAGGGTCCGGCAGATACGGATGTCTCCACCGGACGCTGATCCTGCGCGCCTTTCACTTCCTCGGCCGGGTTTCATGCGCCCCTGACCCCGCCTGCCCGGTCGGCCGTCTCTGCGACCATGCCCCCGCGGGGCAATCGGCTCCGCGGCGTCTCTTCAGGTCTGGTTCCGAAAGTTCAAATTGATGCGGACTCTACTTCCCCCGCTTGCCGATACGACCACCGGTCGCCGAGGCTTCGTGCAAGGTCTTTTGCTCGCGACAGCCCTTGCCACGCTGGGTTGGCCCGCGCACGCGCTCGCGGCACCGGCGGTGAAGACGCCGGACGTGCTGAGCGGCACCGAGATCGATCTCGACATCAGCCGGGTCACGGTCAACTATTCCGGAAAAGCGAGCGTCGCCACGGCCGTCAACGGGAGCGTGCCGGGCCCGCTGATCAGGCTGCGCGAAGGCGACGCTGTAACGATCAGGGTCAAGAACAGTCTGGATGAAATGACCAGCATCCATTGGCATGGCCTGATCCTGCCGACGGACATGGATGGCGTGCCAGGGATCAGCTTTGGCGGAATAGCGCCGGGCGAAACCTTTACCTACCGCTTTGTCGTGAAGCAGAGCGGCACCTTCTGGTACCATGCTCATACATTGGCGGAGCAGACGGGCCTTTATGGCCCGATGATCATCGAATCGAAGAGCGAGACGCCCCTCGCCGCCGACCGCGACTATACGGTCATGCTCAGCGACTGGACGGACGAGGCTCCGCTTCAGGTCTATCTGAACCTGAAGAAGATGAGCAGCTATTATAATTTCGCGCAGCCGACCGCCGGCGATTTTGCGCGCGATGCCGGCAAGCTCGGGCTGGGCGGTGCTTTGTCGAAGCGCGCGATGTGGAACAAGGCGCGCATGAATCCGACCGATCTGAGCGACGTGTCCGCCGCCACCTACACCTATCTCCTGAACGGCGCGCCCTCCGCCAGGCACTGGACGGGCATCGCGAGCAAGGGCGAAAGGGTTCGCCTGCGCTTTATCGGCGCCGGAACCGCCACCTATTTCGACGTTCGGATTCCCGGCCTGATGCTCACGGTCGTCGCCGCCGACGGACAACCCGTCGAGCCGGTCGACGTGGATGAATTCCGGATCGGACCCGGTGAAACCTACGACGTCATCGCGACCATCGCGGACGACAAGGCCTATGCGATCTTCGCCCAGTCCATGGATCGCACCGGCTTTGTCCACGGCGTGCTCGCGCCGCGTGACGGCATGAGCGCGGACATTCCCCCGGTCGATCCGCGCTCCTGGCTCGATCCGATCGACATGATGGGTGGGATGGCCGGGATGGCGGGGATGGGACCGGCCGGTCACGACCATGGCATGGTCGAGACGACACCCAAAGCCCGCCATGCGCGTACCGAATATGGTGCCAATACCGACATGCGCGTCGACTTTCCGCGTACCAATCTCGATGATCCCGGCGTCGGGCTGCGGCGCAATGGGCGCCGGACCCTGACCTATGCGGATCTGAAGACAGCAGGGCCGGCGGCAGACCCCCGCGAACCGCAGCGCGAGATCGAACTCCATCTGACCGGCAACATGGAACGCTTCGTGTGGGCATTCGACGGCGTGAAGCTCAACGATTCGAAGCCCCTGCATTTCACCCCGAACGAACGGCTCAGGATCATCCTCGTCAACGATACGATGATGACCCACCCGATGCACCTGCACGGGATGTGGAGCGATCTTGAATCGCCCGACGGACAGTTCCAGGTCCGCAAGCACACCATTTCGGTGCAACCGGCCCAGCGCGTGGCCTTTCGCGTGACGGCCGACGCGATGGGCCGGTGGGCCTTTCACTGCCACCTTCTCTACCACATGGCGGCGGGCATGTTCCGCGAGGTGGTCGTGGCATGACAAGCTCGCGCTCAACTTGGTTGCTGGCTCTCACCGGGCTCGCGATGACCACCATCACCGAACCCGCGCTCAGCCAGCAGGTGAAACCCGCGGGCAACGCCGAGGCCGCCAGCTCCAATGATCAGGCCATGCCGCCGGATATGCAGATGGGCGACCAGCAAAAAGATGGCAGCAGCGCGCCCCCGATGAACATGCCCGGCATGGACATGAGTGGCGGAAAGCCCGGCGCCGATGCGCGCGACCCGGACGCTTATTCCGACGGCTACAGGAATTCGACGCTGCCCGGCTATGAGATGGCCGACAAAATTTCGGTGGCCAAGGTGCTCGTGGATGAGCTCGAGTTCCTCACGAACAAGCAAGGCCAAGGCATCAGCTGGTCGGGTCAGATTACCAATGGCCCGGACAACGACAAACTCTTGCTGCGGAGCCAGGGCCTGAAACAATCCGGTGAGCGGCTTGATCCGGAATCCTCGGTCGAGGCGTTCTGGTGGCACGGACAGCGCCCGTTTTGGGGAACGATCCTTGGCGTGCGTCAGGACATCGGCCCGGGAGCCCATCGCTGGATCGCCGGGGGGATCGAGGGCCTGGCCCCCTATTGGTTCGATGTCCAGCTGACCGGCTACGTTGGAGACGATGGCCGTCTCGCGGCACGTCTGAAGGCATCCTATGACGTGCTGCTCACCAACCGCCTCATCCTCGTACCGCAGCTGGAATCGAACGCCTACAGCAAGGCGGCTCCCGAGCGCGGGCTCGGCGGAGGCCTGAGCAACCTCGAGCTCGGCTTGCGGATGCGCTACGAGATTCACCGAAAAGTCGCTCCCTATGTCGGCTTTGTATGGGAGCGCTCCTTTGGTGAGACGGCGGATTTTCGTCGCCTTGCTGGCGAAAATCCCACCGAACACCGGTTTGTGGCTGGCTTACGGATCTGGTGGTGAGACGCGCGCTGAACCGCAGCGGCTAAACTTTTTGGAAAGGACCAAATCATGCTTGATCGTCGCGCCGTCATCGGTTCGGGACTCACCTTCGCGGCGCTTACCGGGGCTGTCGCCGCGGCAGGCCCGGCCATCGCGGCGCCAAGGAAGCGTGGTGACGGCATGATGACGCTCGACGAGTGCGTCGACAGCTGTATCGCATCGCACCGCATGTGCCTGGAAACCGCGCGATACTGCACCGAGCAAGGCGCACCGGCTCATATCGAGGCGACGCACATCGCTTTGCTTCTGGACTGCGCGGAGCTCTGCCAGACAACCGCCAATTCCATGCTGCGCCGATCGCCGCAGCATGCCCTGTTGTGCGACGCCTGTGCCCGGATGTGCGAAGCCTGCGCGCGCGATTGCGCGAAGATCTCCGGCGACGCCCGCATGCAGGCCTGCGCCCAGACCTGCAGGGATTGCGCGGCGAGCTGCAAGGAAATGGCCAGTATGGGAATGTGATCTGGCCGGTCACCGCTTGCCTCCGGATCCGCACCCGACGTTCATTCCGCAAGCCACGCGACCGGCCAATCAGCCGCGGGCACGATCGTGCCAGATTTCCGCTGCGGACCGCATGTTTGCCGGCCCCAGGCCACCCGTCTGAGCCAGCAACAACTTCCCGGCGCTTTGCGTTCTGGCGCAACAGCATCTGGCATATCCGTCCCGCACTCATAGGGCGCCGCATCCGAGCCGGCATAAGCACGAGAAGCATTCGTATATTTCCGTAGAGACCCGGCGCGACCCAATTGCGACTTTCAATGCATGGAGGCGGTCATGAACGAGTGCGATATTCCTTACTTGCTACGGCGCGTGCGCGCCCACCGGTCACAGGCAGCGGCGGCGAATTGCCCCGAGGCGCGCTTGATCCACCGACGCTTCGTCGAGAATTATCAGCATTTGCTGGTGGGAATACGGCGGGACCAACTTCGTGAGCGAGGCGACCGGGGAAGCCAGCCTTGTGCTGAACGCGCCTGCCTTTGCGAAGGGCAAGACCCGGAAATGGCCCAGAGCCGTCGCGCAACATCCGCAGCCGCCGCAGCGGGTGAACGTGGAGAAAATGAGGCGGTCCCAGCCATTCGGTACAAGCCGGCCAGCGTACTGGTCCATCACGACCTGACCGCCCTTGGCCGACAGAGCGTTCCTGAAGCCCCTCAGCTTTTCAACGCGAACGTAACTGTCGCGACGGCCAGTGCTGCGACGGCGGCACACCAACGCATCAACCCTGCCGACCGCCAGGCTCAAGCGATGGCGATGGACGCCACAGCCTGAATGGCGCCATTGAGGTTGCCGCTGGATATGCTCTGATGGACTGGACCAACGCCACGCCGCTCGCTGCCTTGACGGGCGGAATATTGATCGGATTGGCGTGCGCGATCATGTTGCTCGGCCTCGGCCGGATAGCGGGCGTGAGCGGCCTCGCCGCGCGTGCCTTCGCCCTCTCACAGACTGGCCCGCCCTGGAGCATCGCTGCGGCTTTCATTGTCGGCCTGCCGTTCGGAGCGGGGATCGTGAACCTGATCTCAGGTCCGGTAATTGCCCGTTTTCCATCCTCGCCGGCGGTGGTCCTGATCGGCGGGCTGCTGGTCGGCTTCGGTACCCGGATGGGCAGCGGCTGTACCAGCGGCCACGGCGTGTGTGGCCTCTCCCGCCTGTCAGCGCGATCGATCGTAGCAACTTTGAGCTTCGTGAGCTTTGGCTTCGCGACCGTCGCGGTGATGCGCGTGCTAGGCGTTTCGTGGTGAGGGTCCGCATCCCTATCGCACTCATTGCCGGGCTCCTGTTTGGCGCAGGACTCGCCTGTTCCGGCATGTCAGATCCGACCCGCGTGCGTGCCTTCCTCGATCTGTTCGGAGGCCGCTGGGACCCTACGCTTGCTTTCGTGATGGGAGGCGCCATCGCCCCGATGGCCTTGGCCTGGGTGATCCGGCGGCGGATGGAGACGCCACTTGCCGACAGCCGCTTCTCGCTGCCGGATGCCCGCGAGATCACCGCGCGCCTGATCGGCGGTAGTGCAATCTTCGGGATCGGCTGGGGAATTGCCGGCCTCTGCCCCGGTCCGGCGATTGCGGACCTTGCCATCCGCCCGACGCTTGCCGCGCCCTTCGTGATCGCGATGCTGGCAGGGTTCGCGGTGCACCGCTTCATCGATCGCCCGAAGATCTGAATCGGAGCCGGCCCTTTGATGTACTTTGACGACGGAGCGAACGAGAGGCGCCTCAATCTTTCAACCGTAACGTCATCGCCGTGACCGCCAACGCGGCGGCAGCGGCAAGCCACAGCATCAAATGCTCCGACGCGCTTGCCCATCCAGTGACGATCGACGCCGCAGCCTGACTGGCGCTCACCGCCGCGTACTGGAGCGCAAGGCCCGAACCCTGCGTGCCCGGAGACGCTTTCGACGTCAGATAATTGGTGAGCAGCTTCAGCGTCGCGGTGCTCCAGCCGGCGAGCAGAAATACAGGCACGAGCACCCACAAGGTCCGGGCGAAGACGGCAATGATCAATGCGGCGGCCAGCCCGGCGAGCATTGGCCGCAACAGCCAGGCCGCGCCGACCGTGACTCTGCGCCCTGTGAACGGGACGAGCTGCGCCACCAGCATCGCTGCACCGCACAGAGCGAACAGCATCGAGACGTTCTCGCGGAACAGATCCCGCGCGCCCGATCCAAGCGACAACGTCAGATGCAGAACGGTGAGGCACCCGGACGCAATGGCCGAGATCAGGAGCAGCGGGACAAGCGCCTCACGCGCTTTCGGGCGTGGAACGCTGCCGACCGGACCAGTGGCACTTTCCCGTGAAACCAGAAGAAGACCGGGCATGGCGATCGCGCTCAATGCAGCTGGCGCCAGGAATGGCGACGTTGCTCCGAGCGCCACCGAAATTTCTCCAAGGAGCGGGCCGGTCAGGTCGCCCGCGAAGACCAGGGCGTTCAGCCAGGTGAACTGACGCGCTCGCCGAACCAGATCTGGTGAACGATCGGCGACCATCGCAAATGCCGTCGGCACGACGGCCGCCGCAAACACGCCATTGAGCAACCGCAAAACATAGAGTCGCTCGAATCCGACCGCGGAATACAACGCCATTGTCAGGCTGAAACCCAACAGCCCCACGACCAGGATCGGCCACCGTTTCCACCGGTCGGAAATCCAGCCCCATAACGGCGCCGAGAGACACCCTGCGATCTGGGAAACCGTGACCAGGGCGACGACAAGGCGCCCTCTCGCGAGGGCACTCGCGTCCGGAGACATTTGACCCACCATTTCTGGCAGGAATGGCAGGACGACGCTATTACCCAGGGCAACCGCCGTGGCCGCGAAGAGAAGAACGACGAAGCCAAGTTCGCCCCGATCGCGCGCCGCTTCGATGACCGTGGCGGGCAAGCTCGCCTCCATATGCTACGACCCGGCCATGAATACCCGGATCGCGCTGGCCCCGCCCTTGCAGTCACCAGGGCCGGGCGCGCCCGCGAAGAAGATCGCACGCGGAATCGCGCGCATATCCACCATCAGAAGGCGGCGGAGAAAATGCCTTGTGGGACGAGCGCCGGTCCCGGGAAGGTGCGAGGATGTCGCAGAGGTTCCGATCACGGCGCGATATTCCATTTCCCTAGCAGTGATCGCTGCCAACTTTCCGCCCGGCGGAGATTACTTCGCCGATGGTCTGTACCAGCACACCATCGCGCAGAGGTTTCTCGAGCACAGCGGCAAAGCCCGCTTCCTGCGCGCTTTCGGCGAGCTTATCGGCGTAATGCGCCGTGATCAGGATCGCCGGCCCACACCAGCCCGCCGACCGAAGCTTCCTCAGGATCGAAATGCCGTCGATGTCCGGCATAAGATAATCGACCACGAGGCAATCGCCCGATTGCGTTTGCGGATCGAGCAGCAAGGCAGTGCCACTCGCATAGGACAGGACGCCAAAGCCGCGGGACCGCAACAAGAGATGAAGGGACCTGCGTACCGAGACATCGTCGTCAGACAACAGGATCAGGGCCGCTTTCTCGCTCGTTTGGTGATCGATAACGCCCATGACCGACGATGCTGCCTCTTCGCTGATCCACCCTCGGATCCTGGGCATGCATCGCAAATGAACAGGAGGCCGTCGCTACGTAGTGATCCCAAGCTCACGATTCCGGCGCATCGCCCAATCCGGCCGAAAACGCGATCCTCAGCGCGTCCGACAGGCTATGCACTTCGAGCTTGGTCATGAGGTTCGCCCGATGAACTTCCACCGTTCGAGTCGATATGTCGAGATCATAGGCGATGGTCTTGTTGGGAAAGCCGTTGGCGAGGCCGATGAGAACCTCTCGTTCGCGAGGCGTGAGCACGGCGACCCGCACCCTCGCCTCCGCCTCTCGAAGCGACCGCGCGTCGGACTTATCGAGCCTCGAGAAAGCCACGCCGATCGAGGCCAGGAGCGCGGTCTTCTCGAACGGCTTCTCCAGGAAATCGACCGCCCCTGCCTTCATGACGCGAACCGCGATCCCGACATCGCCATGCCCGGTCAAAACGATCACCGGCATGGTGACACCACGCTCTGCAAGCACCTCCTGGACCTCGAGCCCGTCCATGCCGGGCATGCGAACGTCAAGCAGAATGCATCCCGGCTCAGCGGTCTTGACGGCTTTCAGAAACGCAATGCCGGAGGCATAGGTCTGGACGGCGAATCCCGATGTCTTCAGCATGAAGCCGGCCGACTTGCGGATGGATTCTTCGTCATCGACCAAATGGACAATACGTTTAGGCGTCATGCTCATCCTCCGGGCGGGCCTGCATCAAGGTGAAATGAAAAGCAGCGCCTCCGTTCGGCGCGCCGTCGGTCCAGATCCGGCCGCCATGGGCTTCGATGATCGTTCGACAGATCGAAAGGCCAAGGCCCATGCCGTCGGTCTTGCTGCTCACAAAGGCTTCGAAAAGTTGGGGCGCGACCTGCTCGGATATGCCTGGGCCCGTGTCCGCCACGGACACCTGAACCATTGCCTTCGGCCGCCGCCGCGTCGTGATCGTGAGGTCGCGAATGGCGACCTGCGCCATCGCCTCGACCGCATTGCGGATCAGATTCACGAGGACCTGCTGAACCTGTATGCGATCGGCGAGCACCGGCGAGGCCGCCGGATCAAAATCGAAAAAACTGCGAACGCCTCGTTCACGGGCGCCGACAAGGCCGAGAGCAGCGGCTTCCTCAATCAGCCGCGGCAAATCCTCGATCCGCTTCTCGGTCTCCCCTCGCGCCACGAAATCACGAAGTCTTCGGACGATATGCCCCGCGCGGTGGGACTCCTTAGCTGCCTCGTCGAGCGCGTCGCGCACGATCGCGACGGTCTCGGCATCGGGATCGACAAGCAGGTCGCGCGTCGTTTCCAGATAATTGGCGATCGCGGTAAGCGGCTGGTTCAACTCATGGGCCAGCGTCGACGCCATCGTGCCCATCGCGCTGAGGCGCGAGACGTGAATCAATTCGGCTTGCAGCTCCTTGAGCTGCAGTTCGTTGCGGTCGCTTTCTGTCAGGTCGTGAATGAAGCCCGTGAAGACGCGGTGGCCACGGTGACCGGCCTCTCCGATCGAGAGTTCCATCGGAAAGGTGGTACCGTCCCGCCGTTGGCCAACGACGATCCTGCCAATACCGATGATCCGCCGTTCGCTCGTCGACAGATATCGGCCGATATAGGAATCATGCCGTTCACGGTCCGGGGACGGCATGAGGCTGCTCACATTGGCGCCGAGCACCTCTGCTTCCGAATATCCGAACAAGCGCTCGGCCGCGGCGCTGAAGGACGTTATCAGCCCGCGCTCATCGATGATGACCATGGCATCGGGAACTGTATCCAGGATCGACTGGAGATGCTGCTCGCGGGCAACGATCGCTTCCTTGGTCGCGGCTTCATCGGTCGTGTCGCGCAGGATCTTGCCATAGCCGCTCAGCTGGCCGGCCTCATCGTGGAGCGCCGTCGTCGTCAGATGGGCGAGGAACTCCGACCCGTTTTTCCGAACGCGCCAAGACTCTTGCTCGACCCGGCCAAGCTGCTCCACCTGCGCGAGGTGCCTATCCGCAACGCCCGCCGCGATATCTTCCGCGCAATACAGGAACGAATGGTGTTTCCCGATCGCATCGGAGCTGGCCCATCCCGTAATTTCTTCACAGCCGGCGGTCCAAACTGTCACGAGGCCCTTAGGGTCAAGCGCATAGACGGCGTAATTTGGCGCGCTCTTCACTACCTGAATGATCGTGCCCGAATCGGGATCGAGGCCATTCGCCTTTTGGCTCTCAATCATGCCCCCATCCATCTCCCCGTCATCCACAGTCAAACAAGGTTAGAATGGATTTGCGGACAGGCGCCGACAGCCGTCGGAGGCAGGGTTTCTGCCATCGTTCCCACCATGCACCCGGCGAGCGAAAATCGGCGTTGGCTTTCGAAACGAGACATCAAGCGTGGCTCCCCATAACTCTATACGCAGGAGCAGCGGTTACCCCTCACGCTCCGTTTCCCCGGTCACGGCGTCCGAGCTATCGGGCTGCGCCAAGATCATCATTGTGGACCTTGGACCATAGTCCTGGGTCAAGCGATATTGACGAGCCTAAAACGGCAGCGCCTGGAGAGTTCATGCTGTCACGAAGATGTCGCTGGACGAGAGTGGCACGGCCAGGCGTTGCCGTCCGAGCGACAGGGGCCACCGGCGTTGGCCGCGTCCGTGAGATGCACCCGCTCCTGGCAGGCTTTGGGCGACGCACCCGGATTGAATCAACCGACCGTGAATTGCCCCATCATGCCTTCATCCTCATGTTCCAGGATATGGCAGTGATACATAAAAGGTGCTTTGGTGGCCGGCTGGTCGAACCCGACCAACAATTCTACCGCCTCCTTCACGACGATCGTATCGCGAGGCCCCTGATCGAGAAGGTCCGGGTCGTCGCCATCGCGGCGTAGCACGTCGAAATGCACGCCGTGGATATGGAAGGGATGCGCCATCTTCTTCCCGGAGACTTTCCATATCTCGACGTCCCCGAGACCGACTTCCTCGTCGATGCGATCAATGTCGAACGGCCTGTCGTTGATCGCGTATGCGCCGTCATCGCTGTCCATCATACCGCCCATCGACATATTGAGCACGAAGCGCCGGCGCCTTACGGCCGCTTCAGGATCTGGTACGGTGCGTGCCGCCAGGAGCAGTGGTACAGCGGCTGCGGCCCGCCCGCCCAAGCCCGGGCGCGGTGAGAAGGTCAGCACCGTCTCCGTCGTTGAAGCGTCGTCTTCATCGTCGTGATGGTCGCCCATCATTCCCATACCTCCCATCATCCCCATCATCGACGCGCTCGCATCTTGAGCGGTGACCAGAGCGACCGGCTTGCCATCGGCGAAGCTTACCAATATCTCGGCACGCTGGCCGGGTGCCAGGGTGAGGGCCTGCAGTTCGACGGACCTCGCCAGGAGACCGCCCTCGGTGCCGATCCAATGAAACGTCCGGTCATCGCTGAACGAAAGCTCATAGATGCGGGCGTTCGAACCGTTCACGAGCCGCAACCGCACCAGGCGGTCCGGAACATCGGCCCGAGGCGTGGGTGCGCCATTGACCAGAATCGTGTTGCCACGGCGGCCCTGCGAAGCAACCATCATGCCGGTCGGCATGACCAGCCGGCCATCCTCGAATTGCCGGTCCTGAATCAGGACGGGCAGATCATCAACGCCATAGTCCGACGGCAGTCCAAGGCCCTGCTCTTCCTCATCCGTCACAACCAGCATGCCCGCGAGCCCCGAATAGACTTGCTCACCCGTCAACCCATGCGCATGCGAGTGATAGAAGAGGGTCGCCGCCGGCTGGCGGATCGGCAGCGTAGGACGCCAGGTCGCACCGGGAGCGATCAGCTGGTGCGGGCTACCGTCCAGTTCGCCCGGCACGAGCAGCCCGTGCCAGTGAACCGTTGTGTCAGCCGACAGGCTGTTGCCGACGGTCATCGTCACATCGTCGCCGCGGTGAACCCGCAGCGTCGGGCCGAGATAGCTACCATTGTACCCGAGCGTGGCGCTTCGCCGGCCAGGGAAGAACGTGGTCTCGCCTTCCTGTGCTCTCAGGTTGATCAGCTGGCCGTGTTGGCGCGCGTCGACCAGGCGCGGGATCGGAAGCGTCCCGGCACGCTCGGGCGAACCGAATTTTCGCGTACACGCCGCCGCCAGGAGCAGACCCCCGCTCGCCAGCAACGTCCGCCGGTTCAGTAACATCATGACCGCCTCCTGGTTGGCGCGGAGCGCCTGCTTTGCTAAATGCGAATTCAGCGAGCCACCAGCTGATCGAGGATCGGGCATCCCGACCGGTCGTCACCACCGCATCGATCCGCGAGATCGAGCAGCGGCACGCGCGTCGTCTGGAGCTTGCGAGCCTGACAGCTGTTCGGCGCGCGTGATGGGCAAGCGACATGACCTCGGCCTGGAGCGCTCGAAATCGCTCCAAAGGGAGAGGGAGACGAGATCCGCGATCTCCACGATAGGAAAACCGAGATCGCGAGCGATCGCGCGATAAAATGGCAACTGGTGGGCGGGAAACGAACAGTCGCGATAACCCGTTATCGCTGCGAAGCCTGGTTCGCATCAGGGCGATCTTCTCATAGTGCCGGATCACCCGCGGTGATACACTGCTCCGCCGGTGCGTGACCGAAGGATCAACACGCGGCCTCACCGCCGCCCCCTTCCATGGCGATTGATAAGAGCGACCGTATGATCGGCGATCACGCGCTCCTCATCAGTGGGAACGATCCGCACGATCACTCTGCTATCTGGCGCGCTGATGACAGGCGCATTCGATGCATTTGCGTCGAGATCAAGAATGACGCCAGTCCAAGCTAAGCGCTCGCAAATCGCAGCCCTAATCTCTGAATCATTCTCGCCAATGCCGGCGGTGAAGACGAGACCGTCGAGACCGCCGAGCGCGGGAATGAGAGCGGCGGCCTGACGGCCAGCTTGCTGGACGAAAAGGGCGACCGCCTCCTTCGCTTCCGGCGCGTCGCTTGCATGCAACGTACGCATATCGCCTGAAATCCCGGACACACCGAGTAAGCCCGACTGCTCATAGAGCAACGTCTCCACCGCCTGTGCGGCCATACCGACCTGAGTCTGAAGATGAAGCACCACGCCGGGGTCGATCGCGCCCGAGCGCGTGCCCATCATCAATCCGTCAAGCGCCGTGAAGCCCATCGTCGTATCGACGCTCGCCCCGGCACGCATTGCGCACATGCTCGCACCGTTGCCTAGGTGCGCGGCGATGACGCGGCCTGCGGCCAGAGCAGGGTCGATCTCGCGAAGGCGGCCCGCAATGTATTCATAGGACAAACCGTGAAAGCCATACCGGCGCACGCCCTGGCCGTGAAAAGCGCGCGGAATCGGCAGGCGCGTCGCCAACGGCGGCATGCCATGGTGAAACGCGGTATCGAAGCAGGCGATCTGCGGCAGCAAAGGCGCCAGCAGGCGCAAGGCCCGGACCGCGGCGAGGTTATGCGGCTGATGGAGCGGCGCCAATGGGATCAAGGCATCGAGCGCATCCAGCAAAGTATCATCGATGATCTGCGGCGCGGCGAAGCGCACGCCGCCATGGACGATACGATGGCCGATCGCGGCGACCTTGCGGTCTCCCAATTGGGTTGCCGCCCAGGCAAAGAGGTCCTCGAGCAGATTCTCGTGCGAGAGTGCGTCCCCGCCCGGCCACGTCTTTTCCACGATGGTCTCGCTGCCCGCGTCGCGCGCGACGAGCCGGGGGCTAGTGCCGATACCCTCGATCTTGCCGCCCGCATCGAAGTCGAGCTGTCCGCCCGACAAGCGATAGAGCGCGAACTTGATGCTCGACGAGCCGGCATTGAGACTGACGATCGCCTTCATGCCGGCTTCGCTATCGGGCCGGGCGTGGCTCTGGGGGCGGCCCGCCAGCAACAGCGCGATTGCGCATGACGCTACGCTGGTGCGGAGCGAATCCGCCCGGCTGGTGAGAATGATGGGTACCCGCGCGCCCAGCACCACGCCGGCCGCGTCCGCGCCGCCGAGAAAGGTCAGCTGCTTGGCAAGCATATTGCCGGCTTCCAGATTGGGAACGACGAGGACTTCGGCGCGCCCTGCAACGGGGGAGACGATGCCCTTGTCCTTTGCCGCCTTCTCGCTGATCGCGTTGTCGAAGGCGAGCGGACCGTCAAGGACGCCGCCGACGATCTGTCCGCGATCGGCCATCTTGCACAAGGCGGCCGCATCGAGCGTCGAGCGGATCGCCGGATTGACCGTCTCCACGGCAGACAAGATCGCGACCTTCGGACAGGCGATGCCGATGACATGCGCGAGGTCGATCGCATTGCGGATGATATCGGCCTTGTCTTCCAGGCTCGGATCGATGTTGATCGCCGCGTCGGTGATGATGAGCGGCGCCGGATGCCCGGGGACGTCCAGCAGATAGGCATGACTGATGCGGCGCTCGGTTCGCAGGCCCGTCGCAGCCGGAACGACAGCACCCATAAGTTCGTCGGTGTGCAGCGATCCCTTCATCAGCAGCAGTGCTTCGCCCGAGCGGACCAGTTCGACCGCACGCGCCGCGGCGGCATGGCTGTGGGGCACGTCGATCAGGCGGAGGGCACCGATATCCTTGCCGGCGTCCTTGGCAGCCACACGGATGCGAGCCTCGGGGCCGATCAGGATCGGCACGATCAGGCCGGCTTCGGCAGCGGCTGCCGCAGCCAGGATCGCGGCGGTGGTGCAGGGATGTGCGATCGCCGTGGGAACGGGCTCGACGCTTCTCGTCATCTCGATCAGCCGGCGGAAGCCGTCATGATCCGAGAGCTGGATATCGGGCAGCGCCATGCGCGGGCGCCTTACTTTCTCGGTTGGCGCTTTGACCTCAGCCTCGCCGTTGATCACCTCCTCGCCGGCCTGGTTGATGCAGCAACAGTCGAAGACGACGATATGATGCTTGGCGCGCTTCTCGCGTACCGTGACCGACGCGACAATCGTATCCCCCAACCCTACGGGTCGCTTGAACCGAAGGCTCTGGCTCAGATAGATCGCGCCCGGCCCAGGGAGCTGCGTGCCGAGCACGGCCGAGATCAGACCACCACCCCATAGGCCGTGCGCGATCACCCGCCCGAACATGTCGCCGGCGGCATATTCGGCATCGAGATGGGCCGGATTGACGTCGCCCGAAACCAGGGCGAACAGCTGAATGTCCTGCTCGCCCAAGGTCCGCGTGACGCTCGCCGTCTCACCCACGACGATCTCGTCGAAGGTCCGGTTCTCGATCATTTTGAGGCTGCCCATTGCTCAGCGCTCCAGCACATAATGGCCGGGTGCATCGCAGAGCGCTACGAGGCCCCTGTCCGGATTACCCATCGGCGGCGGGGCCTGCGGCGCGCCGGAATGATCGCCGAGCCAGGCCACCCAGTCCGTCCACCATCCCTCGCGCGCCTCGGCCTGGTCCAGCCAATCGTCCGGATCGAGCGCGGGGCGGTCGAGGACGCGGGTCGCGACATGATAGCTGCGGTGGCGATGCCCGGGCTCGGACACGATGCCGGCATTGTGGCCGCCGCTGGTCAGGACGAAGCGGATCTCGGCGCTGCTCAGCCAGTGCAGCTTGTGGACCGACCGCCACGGCGCGACAAGATCGCGCTCGGTCCCCACCACGAAGATCGGCTGACGCAGCGACGAGAGCGTGATCGTGCGCCCTTCGACCTTGAACCGGCCTTCGGCCAGATCGTCGTCGAGAAAGAGCGTGCGCAGATATTCGCTGTGCATGGCGTAGGGCATGCGGGTGCCGTCCGCATTCCATGCCATCAGGTCGGTCATGGGTTCGCGCTCGCCCATCAGGTAGGTGCCGAGGATGTGCGACCAGATCAGGTCGTTGGACCGCAATATCTGGAAGGCGCCGCCCATCTGGCTACTGTCGAGATAGCCACGGCTCCACATCATATTGTCGAGCAGGTTGAGCTGCGCCTCGTCGATGAACAGGCCGAGCTCGCCCGGCTCGCTGAACTCGGTCTGCACCGCGAACAGGCTGAGCGATGCGAAGCGTTCGTCGCCGTCGCGAGCCATGGCCGCCGCCGTGATCGCCAGCAGCGTCCCGCCCAGGCAATAGCCGACGCCGTGGACCTTGTCCGAGCCCGTGATCGCTATGACCGCGTCGAGCGCCGCCATCGGCCCGAGGCGAAGATAGGCGTCGATATCGAGGTCGCGGTCCGCGCTCTGGGGATTGTGCCAGGACAGGACGAACACGGTATAGCCCTCGGCCACCAGCCAGCGGATTAGCGAGTTCTCCGGCGACAGGTCGAGAATGTAATATTTCATGATCCAGGCGGGAACGATGAGGATCGGCTCGGGGCGGACAATCCCGGTCGTCGGCGCATATTGGATGAGCTCGACCAGCGCGTTGCGGAACACCACCTTGCCGGGCGTGATCGCCACCGTCTCCCCGGCGCGGAACGCCTCAGTCCCTACGGGCGGCTCGCCTCGGGCGCGCCGCTCCGCATCCTCCATCCAATGCTTCGCACCCTCGACCAGGCACTCACCACCGGACTCGATGATCTTGCGCTGGAGCACGGGATTGGTCGCGAGGAAGTTGGTGGGCGCGATGACGTCGAGCATCTGCCGTGCCGCGAACGCCACCATCTCTTCATGATGCCTGGACACGCCGCTGATGCCGGTGGTCGCCGCATGCCACCATTGCTGGGTGAGAAGGAAGGATTGCGAGATCAGGTCGAAAGGGAACTGCCGCCAGGCCGGATCGATAAAGCGCCGGTCCTGCGGTAGCGGCTCGATCGCCGGCGCGGCATCGACCTGCCCCACACGTCGCACGGCATAATCGGCAATCCGCTGGACCTTTCGCCCTGCCTTGCCGGCAAGCTGCAGCCGCTTGCCCGGCGATATGGTGAGATGAGCACACCAGTCCAGCCACGCCTGCATCATTGTCACCGGCGACAGGCCAGAGGTCATCTGCGCGATTGCCGCGGCCGAGGCATGGTCGAGCGTCCGAGCGATGCCGTCGAGTGGGTCGCACTTGGCACAGTCTGCGGACGTATCGATCATGCAGCGTTTCTCCGGGGGACGTCGCGGCATGCCCGGCATGGCTCGAAACAACATTACGTGATGTCCCCAGATGCTTGTCCGTTAACGAGCGCACGCGCATAATGCCTGCCATGTCTCTCGAGGCGGGGCTCTCCCAAACCGCCCGTCTCGGTGGACCCCTCAGGCTCCAGAGGGCCACCGCCAGTCGCGAACGGCAGGCATATCGATCCCGTGTGCCGCGATGTACCGCTTGTGCTCGACCAGCTGATCATCGATCGTCTGCTTGGCGTAGGCGGCCGCGCTATCGGGCAGCTCCACATGGTCGATAACCTTCCCCATGAGATGGAAGCGGTCGAGATGGTTGCGGACCACCATGTCGAACGGCGTCGTCGTCGAGCCCTCCTCTTCGAACCCGTGGACGTGGATATTCTGGTGGTTGGTACGCTTGTAGGTGAGCCGATGAATTAGTGCCGGATAGCCATGATAGGCGAAGATGACCGGCTTATCCGTCGTGAAGAGCGCGTCGAACGCGCTGTCGCTGAGCCCATGAGGGTGCTGGCTGTTGGGCTGCAACGTCATCAGATCGACGACGTTGACGACGCGGACCTTGAGCTCGGGGAGTTGCACACGCAACAGGCTGACCGCGGCCAGTGTCTCCAGCGTTGGAACGTCGCCAGCACACGCCATGACGACATCCGGCTCTCCGCTGCGATCGTTGCTGGCCCAATCCCAGATACCGATGCCGCGCGTGCAGTGCTTGATCGCCGCATTCATGTCGAGCCACTGGGGCGAAGGTTGCTTGCCGGCGACGATGACATTGATTCGGTCCCAGCTGCGCAGGCAATGGTCGGTGACAAAAAGCAGGGTATTGGCGTCGGGCGGGAAATAGACCCGCACGATGTCAGCCTTCTTGTTGACGACATGATCGACAAATCCGGGATCCTGATGGCTGAAGCCATTATGATCCTGGCGCCAGACGTGAGAGGTCAGCAGATAATTGAGCGAAGCGATCGGGCGACGCCAGGGCACCTCCTTCGCCGTCTTCAGCCATTTGGCGTGCTGGTTGACCATCGAATCGACGATGTGGATGAACGCCTCATAGCAGGAAAACAGGCCGTGGCGGCCCGTCAGCAGATAGCCTTCCAGCCATCCCTGGCAGCAATGTTCGCTCAGCACCTCCATCACGCGTCCGCTGGGATCGAGATGGACATCGTCCGCGATCGTCTCCGCGTCCCAGCTCCGGTCGGTGGCTTCGAAGATCGTCTGCAACCGGTTGGATGCCGTCTCGTCCGGGCCGAAAACGCGGAAGTTGCGGGCCTGGGCGTTCTCCCGCACCACGTCGCGCAGGAACGTACCCATCACCTGGGTCGCCTCGCCGTCGCTCTCGCCGGGATGAACAACCGGGACCGCGTAGGATGCGAAGTCGGGTAACCGCAGAGGGCGCATCAGAGCCCCGCCATTGGCATGCGGATTGGCACTCATCCGCCGGTCGCCGCGCGGAGCCAGAGCCGCAATTTCGGGCCGAAGCCGCCCGCCATCATCGAACAGTTCTTCCGGATGGTAGCTGCGCATCCATTCCTCGAGCAGCCCAAGATGCTCGGGCTTGTCCATCGTGAACGGGACCTGGTGCGCCCGCCAGAAGCCTTCGCTCTTCTGCCCGTCGACGATCTTGGGTCCGGTCCAGCCCTTTAGGCTGCGCAGGACGATCATCGGCCAGAGCGGACGCGTCGTGACCCCACCGTCGCGCGCGGCCTTCTGGATCGCGTGTATCCGATCGACCGCGTCGTCTAGCGCGGCCGCTATCGCCCGGTGCATCGCGTCCGGCTCCTCGCCGTCGACGAAGATCGGCAGGTAGCCATAACCGCGAAACAGCGCGTCGAGCTCGGTGTGCGAAATGCGCGCAAGGACAGTCGGACTTGCGATCTTGTAACCGTTGAGATGCAGGATTGGCAGAACGGCCCCGTCGGTCGCGGGATTAAGGAACTTGTTGCTGTGCCACGAGGTCGCCAGCGGTCCGGTCTCCGCTTCGCCGTCGCCGACGACGCAAGCAACGATCAGATCGGGATTGTCGAAGGCGGCGCCAAACGCATGCAGAAGAGAATAACCCAGTTCACCACCTTCATGGATTGAACCGGGCGTATCGGGTGACGCATGACTGGGAATGCCGCCAGGGAAGGAGAATTGCCGGAAAAGCTGGCGCAGGCCATCTTCGTCGGGACCGATGGCAGGATAGACTTCGCTATAGGTGCCCTCGAGCCATGTGTTGGCGACGACACCTGGTGCGCCATGACCAGGCCCGGCGATGAAGAGCGCATTGAGGCCGCGCGCCTTGATGACACGATTGAGGTGCACATAGAGGAAGTTAAGCCCGGGGGTCGTACCCCAGTGTCCAAGCAGCCGCGGCTTGACGTGATCCATCTTGAGCGGTTCGCGGAGCAGCGGATTATCGAGCAGATAAATCTGTCCAACCGAGAGGTAATTGGCGGCGCGCCACCAAGCGTGGATCAGGCCGATCTCATCGCTGGAGAGTGGCTGGCCTGTCGCCTCGGGCTGCGGGTCCATGGTCATTCTTCCTGAAACTGAAAAGGCATGGTTTCCCGGCCGCCGAGCCGGAGCTGGTGTTTGCCGGAGCGCTGATGCGCCACCGCGCAGCGCTCAAACTGCTTGCGCACCCATGAATGGCGCAGACTGCTCACAACATGCGTATTGATACGGATGGCAGTGCCGCACACTTATACCAGGCAATCACGTCGCTTCCGGCATCAGCTCGGCCCCCTACTCCGATACCGCCCTGGTTCGGCCGCGTGCGCGTGCCCCGGCCGCCAGCTCAACCACCTCGGCGGTGATTTCCTCCTGACGCGTCAGCCGTTCCTCGCGTTCAAGTGCCTGGAGTCTGGCGTCGATATTGGTTTTCGCGGCCGCCATCGTCGCCATGCGAGCCTCGTTTTCAGCGGCGAAGGCCTCGGTGGCCGCTTCGCACAGCTGGGCGAAGACATATTCCTGGGCCAAGCGCTCGACGAGGTCGCTTGCCGGCAGATTGATCAGGGGTATCGACCCAACTGGCTCCGGCGGAAACATATCGGGATCGAGCGGCAAAAGGCTGCGGCGGACGACCGACGCACCATGCCCTGCCGTCCAGACCGGATAGATCATTGCGACCGGGACCGCGCCGGCCACGGCCACATAATCGTAGAGGGCGCCAAGCAGTTCGGTTGCCATATTGGCAAGCGCAGCGGCGCGACTGGGAAGGCTGGTGGCCCAAGCGACGGGCAGTGACCGCTCGGCAGCAAGCGCGGCGGCACGGTCGCCGACGAGGAAGAAGTGCGCCGCTTGGGAATCGCTCGCAGCGGCGTTCAAGACCTGCTCTGGAAAGGCGCCCGCGAACCCCTGCTCTGCGCCGAAGACGATAAGACCTGTCTTGCCCTTTGCGCTGTTCAGCGGCGGTGCCGCAGGTCCTGTCTGTAGCTGCCGCGCCTTCCCAATCGCATGACCCGCCGTCGCGGCATAGGCGCGGATCGCGGGCAACAACGCGCGGCCCTGCTGGGCACGGGCGCCGGCGATGCCGCGCATCGCATTGACCACCGCACCGAGTTGCCGCACAGTGGCGATCCGTCGCCCGACAGTGGCCAGACGATCGCTCATGTCGCGGCGCCAGCGCTGGAACTGGCGATCATCCGTTGCACGGCCGCCAACAATGCGGCCCGCAACGTCGCATCCATTGTCCCCTTATCCTCGACCTGCCCTGTGAGCTCGGCGGCGTTGGCATCGAGCCATGACGGCAGCGTCGCGCGGATCGCAGTGATGTCGGGGATCGCCAGGGCATCCAGGAGGCCCTCCGTGAGCGCGATTGCCAGCGCCACCTGATCGACGACCCGCAGAGGCTGGAAGCGCGGCTGGGAGAGTAATGCGCGCAGCCGCCTGCCACGCTCGATCTGGGCCTTCACGCGCGGCTCTGGCTGCTCGCCGAAGCGGGTGAACATCTCGAGTTCGAGGAACTGGGCATAGTCGAGCCGCATCGTGCCGCTCGCGTCCCGCAGCGCCCGGGCCTGCGTCTTGCCGCCCACGCGGCTGACGCTGGTGCCGACATCGACCGCGGGTTTGTGGCCTTCGGCGAACAACCGGGTGTCGAGCACGATCTGCCCGTCGGTGATCGAGATCAGGTTGGTCGGGATATAGGCGCTGACATTGCCGGCATCGGTCTCCGCGATCGGCAGCGCCGTGAGCGAACCGCCGCCCTTTTCGGGCGACATGCGGGCGGCGCGCTCCAGCAGCCGCGAATGGAGGTAGAAAACGTCGCCTGGATAGGCCTCGCGTCCCGGCGGCTGGCCGGTCAGCAGCGCGATCTCGCGGTGCGTGGCGGCATGCCTGGTGAGGTCGTCGAGCACAACGAGCGCATGGCCGCCCTGATCGCGGAAATATTCCGCCATGGTGAACGCGGCAAACGGCGCGATCCATTGCAACCCCGGTGCGGAAGCCGGGCTCGCGACCACGAAGATGCAGCGTTCCGGCGCGCCATGGCGGCGCACCTGATCGATCACGCGCGCGACACTGGAGGATTTCTGGCCGATCGCGACATAGATGCATATCATGTCGCTCGACCGCTGGTTGATGATCGCATCGACGGCGAGCGCGGTCTTGCCGGTCGCGCGGTCGCCCAGGATCAGCTCGCGCTGGCCGCGGCCGAGCGCGAACATCGCGTCGATGACCAATATCCCGGTCTGCACCGGCTGAACGACGAGGTCGCGATCGATGATCGACGGCGCGGGGCGCTCCACCGACTCGAACCGCTCGGCGACGATCGCCGCCCCGCCATCGAGTGGTCGGCCGAGTGGATCGACGATACGGCCGAGCAGTCCTCGCCCCACCGGCGTGCGCACCACTGCGCCGGTGCCCGAGACGATGTCCCCCGCCTCGATGCTGTCAGCATCCTCAAGCATCACGCAGCCGATGCGATCGCGGTCGAGCGTTTGTACGAAGCCCGCCTGACCTCCGGCAAACTGCAGCAATTCGTCGAGCCGTGCCTCCGCCAAACCCGAGACCAGCGCTACGCCATCGCCGATTGATTCGACGCGGCCGATCTGGCGGACCTGTGCGCCGATTTCCGCCGCGGCCACGCGCGTCGCGGCCCGGGCAAGCCATTCATCCGCGGAGCCCGGCATGATCGTCCTCCTTGAGTGCCGCCAGCTGCGTGTCGAGATCGGCTCGCCAGCTGTTACGGACGAGCATGTGCGGTCCATGGAGCTCGAACCCGGCAATCAGCGCGGGATCGACGGTGAAGTTCGGTGCTGCAAGCCCCGGCAGTGCCTCTTCGAGCTTTTGCACGCATCGCGCTTGGGTCTCCCCATCGAGCGCGGCCGGCGTCACGATGGCGAGAGGAGTGTCACCGGCCAGGGCTCGGCGTTCCTCGACCGGCAAGCGTTCGACCCGTTCGAGCAGGGCAGTGAACATCATATCGGTGGTGCCCGCGGCCGGTAGCCGGCGCAGCAACGCAGACGCCATCTGGCCCGCGAGCACGGCCGCGTTTTCCTCTAGCTGTGTCGCCATGCCCTTTTGCGCGTCCTCGACAGAAGCAAGCGCCTGCTTCGCTTTTGCATCGGTCTCGATCGTGGCCGCATCAAGGAGGCGGCTGCGTTCGGCCTCTATGCTGGCCAGCAAAGCTGACCGGCGTGCCTCTCCATCGGCGGCGAAGGCGTCGGTCTGCGCCTTAAGATCCGCTTCCAGCTTGAGCGCAGCTGCCTTTGCAGACTCCGCATCGGCGAGCAGCTGGTCCATAGCCGTCTGGCGCGCGGTGATAGCCCCCATCACCGGACGAAAAAGGAAGCGTGCGAGCAGCCAGACGAGGATGACGACGTTGATCGCCTGCAGCGCCAGCGTCCACCAGTCGATACGCATGTCAAGCGAAGGGATTGGCGAAGAGCAGCAGCAGCGCGATCACGAGACAATAGATCGCCATCGTCTCGATCATGGCCAGGCCCACGAACAGGGTGCGCGAGACGGTGTTCGCCGCCTCAGGCTGGCGAGCGATCGCATCCATCGCTGCGGCGACCGCCTTGCCTTGGGCGAGTGCCGGCGCGATCGCGCCGATGGCGATGGCGAACGCCGCGCCGAGGATGCTGACGATGTGGATCCAGTTCATGAAGAGACCTCGTGGTTCGGCGCTTTCGGGGATGGGTTCGCTTCGCTGATGGCGCTGCCGATAAAGACCATTGCGAGCGCGCCGAAGATGTAGGCCTGGACGGCTCCGGTCAGCATCTCGAGCGCCATCAGCGGGATCGGTACGAGCAACCCGGCAAGGCTCAGCACGACGCCGATCATGAACACGCCGCTCATGACATTGCCGAACAGGCGCACCATCAAGGAGAAGCTGCGGGTGAACAGCTCAACGAGATTGAGCGGCACGAGCAGGATCGACGGCTGCGCGAAACTGCGCAGATAACCGCGCGCGCCAAGCGCCCGGACACCGAACCAGAGCGTCGCGCCGAACACGATCAAGGCCAGCGCCGCATCGGTTTCGAGGGCCGCCGTAGGCGGTTCGACGCCGGGCAAGAGCGATGACCAGTTTGCGACGAGCAGGAAGATGAAGAGCGTCCCGATCAGGGGCAGATAGGGCCGTGGCTCAGCGTCCATCGTCTCGCGAATCTGGCGCGCGATCACTTCGACCACCAGTTCCAGCGCCGCCTGGGTCCTGGTGGGACGAAGGCCGAGCCGCCGGGTCAGAAGCCAACAACCGATCGTCAGCACCGCCATGATGCCCCATGTCGTGACGACCGGCTGGCTGATCGGAACCGGTCCGATCGTGAACAGGATATGGCTTTCGAGCGGAGAGGCGAACTTCACGACACCGCTTTCAGTCGGTGCAGCACGACCTGTCGCGCCGCCATGAACCCGGCCGCAGCCGCGAGTAGGTCCACCCAGCCCTGCCTTGCGGCAACGAGCAGCACGCCGAGCGTCAGAAGCATCCGACCGAGCCGCAGGCCGAGCGACAGCATAATCGATCCGCCATGGACGAGCAGGTCAGCATCCTTCGCGATAGCCAGGTAATGTGCTGTTCCGGCAGCGGCGCCGAGCAGCAGAAACAGGAGGACGGCCCAGGGCGTCATTGCCGCCCGATCCACTTCCAGGCCGACCAGCAGCCGAGGCTCACGCCAAGGATCAGCAGCGGCGCGGTCCAGAAGATACCGCTGGACAGCCGATGGTCGAGCCAGCGGCCGATCGCGAGCGCAATTAACGCCGGCACGACGACCTGCCAGCCAAGCACGCCGATCTGGCCGAAATTGCGCGCAAAGGAGGGCAATCCCCGCGCCCTGCGTCGACGTTCAGCGCGCTGTTTGACCGCGTCCACGAGCCGTTCCTGCTCGGGTGGCAGATCCTGGGTCATAGACCGATCTCCGCCGGCACGCCCTGCAGCGCCTCGACCATGCGCCGGATCGCGCGCATGCGCAGCCGCGTCGCGGCGGTGCGACCGCTGCGTTCGGCATCGCCGCGCTCACGGTAACCCCTAAGCACTACCGTCTCGAGTTCGTCGAGATCATCGCCGACATGCGCCTCGCGCGTCGCGATCGAGACGTCATTGCCGCCACTCACCGTCAGAATGCCGTTGCGCACCGCGCAGTAGCCGGCGCGCCCGTCCATGTCGCGCCAGGAGACGACCGAGATATCGAGCGCGGTCAGGAAATCGGCGTGACCGTTCAGGATCCCAAAGCTGCCCGTCGCATCCTCGGCGCGGATTGCGGCGACCTCCCGGTCGACCATGATCGCGGTGGGATCAGTGATGCGCAGCCTCATGGCTTGGGCCCCACCTTGCCGCGCGCCTCTTCCAGGTCTCCGACCATATAGAAGGCACTTTCGTGCCAGTCGTCGGTCTCGCCACCGAGGATAGCGCGCACGCCATCGAGTGTGGCGTGGAGCGGCACCGATCGTCCGGGCTGGCCTGTAAAAGCCTGTGTTACGACAAAAGGCTGCGTCAGGAAGCGCTGGAGTCGGCGGGCACGGCCAACGATCAGCCGATCCTCCTGTCCCAGCTCCTCCATGCCGAGCAGCGCGATGATGTCCTGCAGCTCGCGATAATGAGCGATCGTCTCGCGGACCTTTTGGGCCAGCGCATAATGGTCCTCGCCCACGACCAGCGGATCGAGCAGGATCGAGGTGGAGGCAAGCGGATCGATCGCCGGGTACATGCCCTCCGCGGCCATCGTGCGTGACAGGAGCACATTGCTGTCGAGATGCGCCGAGATCGCCGTCACGGCCGGATCGGTGAAATCATCCGCAGGCACATAGACCGCTTCGATCGCGGTCACCGATGCGCCCGCGACCGAGGCGATCCGCTCCTGGAGCGCCGCGACTTCGCTCGCGAGCGTCGGCTGATAGCCGACCCGCGACGGCATCCGCCCTAAGAGCCCCGAAACTTCGCTGCCCGCCTGGACGAAGCGGAAGACATTATCCATCAACAGCAGCACATTGCGTTTCTGCTCGTCGCGAAAATATTCGGCGATGGTAAGCGCGGTCAGACCGACCCGCCAGCGCGCGCCCGGCGGCTCGTTCATCTGTCCGAAGACCAGCACGGTCTTCGCGATCACGCCGGAAGTGCGCATGTCGGTGAGCAGTTCATGCCCTTCGCGCGAGCGCTCGCCGATACCAGCAAACACCGACACGCCCTCGTAACGTGCGACCATTGCGTTGATCAGTTCCATCACCAGCACGGTTTTGCCGACCCCGGCGCCACCGAACATCGCCGCCTTGCCGCCCTGCGCGAGGGGCGCAAGCAGATCGATCACCTTGATCCCGGTCTCGAACATCGTCGTCGCTGTGCTCTGGGCATCGAGTGGCGGCGGTTGGCGATGGATTGGGCGAAGCGGAACGTCCACTGGAAGCGCCGCCCCGCCGTCGCCGATGACGCCGGTGGCATCGAGCAGGCGGCCCAGAACCGCATCGCCGACCGGGACCATGATCGCTGCACCCGTGGCCTCGACGTGGGCGCCGCGCGCGAGTCCGCTGGTGGTCTGGAGTGCGACCGCTCGCACGGTGCGCGCATCGACATGGCTCTGCACCTCGGCGATGTGCTTCCCTGTTGGGGTTACGATGCACAGCGCATCGTTGACCGGCGGAAGCGAGCCGGCGGCAAATTCCACGTCGAGCACGGGACCGCGGATCGCGCAAACGCGTCCGCTCGCCTTATCGATGTCGGGTGCCGCGCTGCTCATCTCAAGCTTCTCATGACGGGAGCTAAAGCGAGATCGGGCGGCATCGATATGCGGGACTATACGGATGCTCGTCTCTGCGCCGCGGCTTCGCCGGATCGCTAATGCAATCCGGTCTGGCGAAGTCCGATGTATCCCGACTTTCAGGACGCCAGTTTCGCTGTTCTGTCCGGCTCACGCCTCGCCAGTGGCGCACCTGTCGCAGTCCTGCGGCGAATCGTCGGCGGCCATCAGCAGAACAGGCGCGAACCCACCACCGGCGGTGCGCATATTGGTGGTTTGGCCCTGATATAGTCGCGCTGCGGCAACAAGCGGCTCCCCATCATAGGTGTAGAGACGAACGTCGATCTTGCGCTTAACCGTCTCTCCATCCAGCCGGATGATCCGCTCGCTTGGTCGCACATAGGCTTGGGCGACATAGTCGCTCTCCAGGATCTCGGCCCACACCGATTTCGTCAGCTTGTCGCCACGATAGGCCGCTTTGCTCCCATACCCTCCGGCCGGCTTGAAGAAGAATTGCCTGCGGCCCGCCCAAAGCCGCTCGGCGGAAGCCTTGTCGACCCGTTCGGTTGCCGGAATCCCGGCAACAAGCGTGTCGACAATTGCCGGGTCGAAACCCCATTCCCGCAGCTGCGCGGTGTCGGACAGCAGGGTGAGATTGCGCTTGTCGGCGAATTTCGCGTGGACATGGGGATTGGGCGTTACGACCACCGAGCCGTCGAGATATGCCGCTCGCAATGCCGAGTGCTCGGGTCGATCGAGCGAGAAATCGACGAGCCGGTTGTAGATGAGATCCACATTCCGGTCCCCATAGCGAAGAGTGCCGGACGCATAGGCGAATTCAGAAGGATCGGCGATGCAGACGCTATGGCCGGCCCGCTCCAGCAAATGGCGGGTCAACAGAAACTCGGGAAACAGATATTGCGATACGGGATCGTCATCGACGATGGCGATGGAGACCGGTTCGCCGCTGCCGCGTTGATAGCGCCATTCCTTCGAGAACATGGCCGCGACCACGGACTCAAACGGATCTGCGCGAAGAAAATCTGTCGGCTCGGAAGGACAGCAGACTCGTTGTGCCCGCGCGAGCACGGCATTCAACATTGCTCCTCCTGCATTGGTATTTATTTCGATCAGGGCCGGGCCGCGCTCGCTCAGATGGAAGTCATAGCCCATGAAGACGCCGTGCGGACCAAAGTCCTGTCGGGCACTTACTGGCGCCCAGGCCATGGTGGCTGCCAGATAATCCGGGTGGCGGGCGACCGTCTCGATCGCGGCGATGATGCGCTGCATCCCGGCGAGTTGGGACACATTGATGAACACCGCGACGTCCGAGAATAGATGCGGACGCGTTTCCAGATATGACGCTCGCATTGCCAGATCGCCCGTCTCCCGGACGAGTGCGTCGCTCAGGGCGGCGCGATCCAAGGTTACGCAAACGCATTCCGAACGTCCGTTCTGGAGGTCTGAGACTCGGGCTTCCTCTAGGCTCGGCACGCTATCGAGCTTCCCTGGAATAGAAACTGGACCCAGAACATAGCCTGATCCTTCTTTGGCTCATGCAAATTTCATTTCACGTGAGCGGCAACGACTTCGCCCGCCGCGTGATGACGCAAGAGGCTCGCTCACGGCGCGATCAGCCCCTGTTCTCGGGCGGCATCGTCATAAAGGAAGGCGGTGTTGGGATCAGGGTGGCCATAGCGATCAGAATCCGTTTCTCCCAGCCGGGTCAGCAGATCCCTGATCAGCGCGAGGCGTGCCTGGTGCTTGTCGTCCCCGCGAACCACCGTCCAGGGTGCCGCGATGCTGTGCGTGCGGGCGAGCATTGCATCGCGCGCCTTGCTGTAGGCCTTCCAGCGCTTGTTCGCCTGGTCGTCGATCGGGCTGATCTTCCACTGTTTGAGCGGATCCTCGCGTCGGGCGGTCAGGCGTTTCTTCTGTTCCGCCCTCGAGATATCGAGATAATATTTTACCAGCGTGACCCCGCAATGTTCGAGCAACTGCTCGAACATTGGGACGGTCGTCAGAAACTCCTCATATTCCTTGTCGGTGCAAAAGCCCATCACGCGCTCCACGCCGGCGCGATTGTACCAGCTACGATTGAACAGGACGATCTCGCCGGTAGCCGGCAGATGAGGGACCCAGCGCTGGAAATACCACGACCCGCGATCGTGATCCGATGGGGGGCCGAGTGCCACCACCCGGGTTTCGCGCGGGCTCAGATGCTCGACGACACGCTTTATCGTGCCGTCTTTGCCGGCTGCGTCGCGCCCTTCGACGATGACCAGCACCTTGCGGCCATCCTCGATGATTCCCCGCTGCAGGGCGGTGAGCCCGATCTGGAGCGCGCGCAACTGCTCGGCGTAACGGGGTTCGTTCTTCGCCTTCACCACCGGTTCTTTCTCCTGTCGGCAATCATGCACACCAAGATAGCGGGCCGCGAGGGCCGGGGTCGCACTCGTGGGCCGGTCTCAAACAGCGGCACCAACGGCATTGTGCTCCACCGCTGAGGCCCGACTCATGCCGCCCCGACTGATACCCGCCAGCCGGGTCCGCTTCAGCAGCAGCGCGTTGACCGCGACGAGTGCGGAGCTGCCCGACATAGCCAGCGCAGCGACCTCGGGGCTCAGCAGCACCGGATAGAGCACACCCGCCGCGAGTGGAAAGGCGATCACATTGTAGCCGACTGCCCACCACAGATTCTGGTGCATCTTGCGAAGCGTGGCGCGTGAGAGCGCTATGGCACCGACAATATCATAGGGGTCGCTCTTCATCAGGACGACATCGGCGCTTTCCATCGCGACGTCGGTGCCCGCCCCGATCGCAAATCCTACGTCGGCCTGGGTAAGCGCGGGGGCATCGTTGACCCCGTCACCGACCATGCCGACACGCTGGCCCTGGGCCTGCAGCTCCTTGACCTTCTCCGCCTTTTGACCGGGAAGCACATCGGCAAGGACGATGTCGATGCCAAGCTCATCGGCGATTCGCTTGGCCGTGCCGGCGTTGTCGCCGGTAATCATCGCGACCTTGACGCCGCGCTCCCGAAGCGCCGCGACGGTCGCCTTCGCGGTTGGCCGCGCCGCATCCGCTATGGCGATCAACCCGAGAATCTCGCCGCCGCGCGCAACATGGACAACGGTGCGCCCCGCCCCTTTCAGGCGCTCGCCAGGTTCCTCGAGGGCTCCCAGCGCTACTTTTCCTTCATCCATGAGACGCCGGTTGCCAAGCACCACGGTTGCGCCCTCGACCTGGGCGCTGGCGCCCTTCCCCTCTATATTGGCAAAATCGCGCGTCTCGGGAAGGGTGATACCGGATGCACCTTCGAGGACCGCCAGCGCAAGCGGGTGGTCGGAGTTGCGCTCGATCGCACCGGCGATGCGAAGCACCTCGTCCCGGGTGATGCCTTCCGCTGTCACTACTTCGACAACATTGGGCCGGCCCATGGTGAGGGTCCCCGTCTTGTCGAACACGATGACGTCAAGCTTGGTCGCATCCTCGAGCGCGCTGGCATTCTTGAACAGGATGCCGTTCATCGCGCCAAGGCCGGTACCGACCATTATCGCCATTGGCGTGGCAAGGCCAAGGGCGTCCGGGCAGGCGATCACGAAAACGGTTATCGTCATGGTCAGCGCAAACAGCAATGTCCCACCCAGAATCCAGTACCAGATGGCGAACGTCGCGAGACCGATCAGAATTGCCGCGAGCACCAGCCACTGCGATGCCCGGTCGGCGAGCAGCTGTGCCGGCGCCTTCGAGTTCTGCGCTTCCTGGACGAGCTTGACGATCTGGGCGAGCGCGGTGTCGGCGCCAACCTTGGTCGCGCGATAGCGGAAGCTACCGCTGCGGTTGATCGTCGCGCCGATCACGGTGTCGCCGGCCGCCTTCGACACCGGCATCGATTCGCCCGTGAGCATCGACTCATCGACCTCAGATTTGCCTTCGAGGATTTCGCCGTCGACGGGAATCTTGTTGCCCGGCCGGATCAGCACAACATCGCCGGCCAGCACCTCGGCGGTCGGCACTTCGACGTCCTTTCCGTCGCGCTGCACGGTCGCCATGGGCGGCGCCAGATCCATGAGCGCGCGGATTGCCTGGGACGCGCCGGCGCGAGCGCGCATCTCCAGCCAATGGCCGAGCAGAATGAAGATGAGCAGGACCGCGGAAGCCTCGTAAAATTGCTGGCCCTTGAACAGGAATGTCGACGCCACGCTGAACAGATAACCGGTGCCGACGCTCAACAGGACGAGCACCGCCATATTCAGCACACCGTTCCGAAGCGCGCGGATCGCGGCGACCACGAAGGGCCAGACCGGATAGAGGATCGCGGCGCTGGCAAGCAGGAACAGGGTCAGGTCGAGACTGAGTCCGAACATCGGTTTCAGAAGGGGATGGTCCAGACCCATTGGCGACAGCGCAAAGATCGGCAGGCCAAAAACGAGGCTGACGATAAACCTGTTGCGCATGTCGCGCGCCATAGCCGCCATGTCCTTGCCGTCGCCATGGCCCATCTCGTGCGCCATGGCGTCGTGTTCGGCCGTCACCGGCTTGCGATCGGGAGCAACCGATCTTGCGGCGACACCATCGGAACGATGATCGGGAGGATGCGTCGCGTCGGGCAAGACAGAGGACTGGGTTGTGCTTCCGATCACGCACACGTGCCGCGGGACGAGCCGGCCGCCGCAATGGAAACCGCATGCCGCGATCTGCTCCTCTATCGCGGTTTCGCTGGTGCGCGCTTCATCAAAGCTGACGGTGACGCTGTCGGAGGCGGCGTTCGCGGAGACCTGCGTCACGCCGGGAACCCGCAGCAACTGCTTTTCGACGCCGAGATGGTCGAGCGATTCGAATGATCCACGCAGATCGAAGGTGGACGTCTTCAAGGCAGGTCTCCGAAATCGAGGCAAGCCGCCGCCGACGTGTCGGCAGCCATAGATGCGCCCGCCGCCAAGGCCTGCGCGTGTCGGCCGGTCATCCCGGCTGACCTATTGCCGCCGATCACCCATGAAGCGCAGCAGGAACAGGAACAGGTTGAGGAAGTCGAGATAGAGCGTCAGCGCTCCCATCACGACCGCCTTACCGCGAAACTCGGTACCGGCCACATCGAAGTAGACGCTCTTGATCTTTTGCGTGTCGAAGGCAGTCAGGCCCGCAAACAGAAGCACGCCGATCGCGCTGACGATGAGATCCAAAGTGGACGACCGCAGGAACATGTTGACGACCATGGCGATGAGCAGGCCGACGACGCCCATGATCAGGAAGGTCCCGAACGCCGACAGGTTCCTCTTGGTTGTATAGCCCCACAGGCTCAAACCTCCGAAGGCTGCGGCCGTAACGAAGAATGTGCGCGCGACACTCACGCCGGTATAGGCGAGGAGGATGGTCGACAGCGATACGCCCATCAGGATCGCATAGGTCCAGAACAGTGCCTTGACGGTGCTCTCGGACAGCCGATTGATACCGAAGCTTAGCGTAAAGACCAGGGCGAGCGGTGCGAAGACCGCTATCCATCCGAGCAGCGTCGGAGTGCCGCTCGCGGCGAAAAACACGGCGCGTATGGCGGCGCTGTTCGCAACCAACATCGCGACGATCCCGGTCAACAACAGACCGCTGGCCATGTAGTTGTAGACTGCGAGCATATATGTTCGCAGTCCCACATCAAAGGCGACCGCGGGGATTGCCGGATTCCTGCCAGCGGTAAGCGGCGATGTGGTCGGTTTCAGCGGATCTGCCATGGCCAGTGCTCCTTCTCGGTGTCGCGGTTTCAAGCTTCAGTCATTTCGGCGAGGCGACCGGCACGTACGTGCAGCCGCGCCGGCCTATACGCCACGCCCCGATGCCGGGCGGACGGCTGAGCGGTTCCCCTGGGATTTGCGCCGGTCCGGCTGGCAGGGAATTCATCGCTGATCCGCTCCTGCGTCACGCTTCGCCCCGAGCAGGCGCGCGAGGTGGGGCACGAACGGTGGAACGGTCTTTGCGTAGCGCCGATAGGCATCATCAAATTCGGCGAGAGCCTCACGCTCCTCGGTCCGCGCCAACCGCAAATACATGACGACGAGGACCGGAAACATCGCAAGCGTCAGGATCGTCGGCCACTGCAGCAGGAACCCGAACATCACCAGAATGAACCCGATATATTGCGGGTGCCGCACATAGGAATAGATCCCCTGGGTCGCGAGCTCGTGGACCTTCTGCGCGTCGTACAGCGCCTTCCAACCCGTCGAGATCAAGATGAACCCGCCGCCGATCAGGATAAAGCTCATGATATGGAATGGCCCGGCATGCGGGTTCGCCCGCCAGCCGAAGAGCATCTCGAGCAGATGCCCGGCATCATGCGAGAACCAGTCGATATTGGGATAATGGCTCTGCAGCCACCCGGACAGGACATAGAGAGTCAATGGGAAGCCGTACATTTCCACGAACAGCGCAACCAGGAAGGCGCTGAACGCGCTGAACGATCGCCAGTCCCGAGTGGTTCGCGGCTTGAAGAAACTGTAGGCGAACAGGATGAAGACCGCTGCATTGACGACGACGAGGCCCCACAGACCATAGGCTTGCGCATGGCCCGTCACTGGCCCTGACCCTCCCGGGGCGAACGACCGGCCCCCGGCTGCGGTGTTCCATCGTGACCATGCCCATGTCCGTGATGCATGAAGAGGTGCATCAGGGGACACGACAGCAGCAGCAGAAAGGGCAGCGCGCCAAGTACATGCGCGCGATGCTCCGTGAACAGCAGCACGAAACCGAGCGCAAGAAAGCCTATCATCACGATGCCCGCGCGCGACGTCAGGAAATTCTTTTTCCCAGTATGTGCCGGTCGTTGCCGTTCCATGATCACGTTTCCTTGAATATAGAACTCGTTAAAAATTGCTGATTGCTCACTTGCGCTGCGCCGTCCTAGGGACGCTGCCAATGACCGATCCAATTGTGGAATGCGGCGAAGAGACCTCCCACGGCTGCGCCGAAGACGATCGACCAGCACAACCCCGCCCCAAGCGCGACGAACGATCCCGGCGGAGCTGTCGTGAACATCGTCACGAACATGTGTGACCCGATCGGACCGAACAAAGTCGCCGCGAGCCAGCAAAGCACGAAGACAGTGGAAAGAGCGGCAGCGCTGCTCGCGGCACATCGTATCACACTGAGCTTGCTTGCATCGGTCATGACGGCTTCCTTTCCCCCCAAATTTGGGCCGGATCGAAGACAGCCACTATACGTATTCCACCCAAGGCTCGGTCGCTCGACCCTGGTCGATGCTGCCGTCAGCGGGAGGCCATCGCCAATGCCACGGTCCTTGGTGTGACGCCCATGAACCGCCGCATCGTACGAGAGAGATGCGCCTGGTCGCTGAACCCCGCATCCGCTGCGGCTGCCACAAGGGGCGCGCCCGCGCCAAGTGATCGCAGGCCCTGCTCGAGCATGAACCATAGCCGCCAGTGTGAGAGCGGTGCGCCCAACTGCTCCGCGGCAAGCGCACGCAACCGCGGTTCAGAGAGTCCGACAGCGCGCGCGATTTCACCTAGATCGGCTATGTCCACTCGTGCGTCCTTCAGGCGCCGCAATGCCTCGCAAAGGCGCGCGTCGATCGGCGGTGTCGGGCAGGCCGCTGCAAGCTCGTAAAGCGTTCCAGCGAGGTCATCGGAGCTGCGCAACTGCTCGGATAGCGCTGCCGGTGGCGACGCCGCGTCCTTACCGTCCCCAAGCCTGGACCAGGCAATACCCAGCGGGCTGAAGGATCGCGCATAGATCACCCTCGCATGCGTCGCGGTGGGACGAACCGCGTGAAGCGCGCCTGCGCGCACCAGCACGGCAGGTCCAGTCAACGAACCTGCGATCGTCTCGACATGGATCGGCTCGGACAGTCCGACGATCATCTGCGCGGCGAGATGGCGATGGGGTCGGGTGTCGCCGCAACGACCCTCGAACCACGCCCATCCGTCGCCCAGGCGGACATGGCCGGTCCACAAATCGCCATAGCTTGGCATCGGAGCTTACTCCCGTCGCGAAACTGAAGATGCAAGCGAAAGGTTCAAGACTCGGGGTGCTGCGATCGCCATGAAGCACATGGAGGCATAACGGTGAATGACAGTCCAACCTTCGTCCCCGCACTCGGGCTGTCTGGCCTGACGGGCGACTATGACCGGGTGATTGCGGTCATGACCCGCGAGCGTCGGTGGCGCAGCGCATTGCTCGAGTCGATTGCACCCGAGGCGGGCGATGTCATCGTCGATGTGGGCGCCGGCACGGGCTCGCAGCTGATCGCGATCAAACAGGCTGTCCCCACGGCACGCGTGATCGGGGTCGATCCGGATCCTGCCGCTCTCGCGCTGGCGCGGCAAAAGGCACAAACGGCCGGCGTAGAAAGCGAGTGGGTTCGAGGTTTCGGCGACCAGGTCGACGTCCTGGTCGGCACGATCGCCAACAAGATCGTGTCGAGCCTCGTGCTGCATCAATGCGACCTGCCGGTGAAATCGGCCATCCTTCGGGCCATGGCACGAACGCTTTGCCCAGGTGGCCTCGTGGCGATTGCCGATTACGGACTTCAGCGTACCTTGTTGATGCGAACGCTGTTTCGTCAGGTGCAGGCGCTCGACGGCTGGGAGCGCACCGGGCTCAACGCAAAGGGCATCCTGCCGGAGCTCATCGCCGACGCCGGCTTCGAAAATGTCGCCGAAGTTCGCGTCGTCCAGACGCCGACCGGCTCGATCTCGCTCTATACCGGGCGCAAGCCGTTCTGACACCGGGCGGCAAGACGAGACCAACACCCACCCGGCGATGGCTTCGGAATCAGCGAAGCGTCGATGCCTGCGATCAACTGTGGTGCGCAAAGACGCGACGCCCTTCGGGGCCAAAGGCGATGACATCGTAAGGCTGGCCCTTCATGCCTGCCATCTCCATGCCCGGCGATCCCATCGGCATCCCCGCAACGGCGAGCCCGGTGACGCCTTTGGGATGCTGGGCCAGCACGCGCTTCATGTCGGAGATCGGAACATGGCCCTCAAAGGTCATCCCGTCGATGGTGGCGGTATGACAAGAAGCCAGGTCTGAGGGCACGCCGGCACGCCTGCTCAAGCCGGCGCGGCCGGCATCGTCGATGATCTGCACCTGCCGGCCGAACTGCGCGCGTACCTGCGCCGCCCATTTCTCACAGCAACCGCAGCCAGGATCGCGGTGAACCACAATCGGGTTCGCCGCCATCGCTGCGACCGGAACGGCAAGTGCCAAAGCGGCGGCGAGGGTACGGATGCTGATCATGGTAGCTCCTTCGATTTCATGCAGGCGCGTTGCCGGTCGAGCCGATAGCACCACTCTTGCGACACTATATTGCGGGCAAGAAGCGCCTTCACCTGGTCAATTTCCTGTCTCTGGGACCGAATAAACTCATTGCACAGCGCAGCTTTATCCCTCTGGGCCAACATACGGCGCCTGGCGACCTTTCTCAGCGCAACCATCTCTGGGACATGCAGAACATGTTCAGATTGTTGTAGAGCTGCCGAGCCTGTCGTCCACGAAGAACATGACAAGATACATGGCCGTGCTGCCGACTATCGTCTGCACCGCGAGGCTCGCATCCACGTTTTCATCATGTTACGTCCCCTTCGTTGACTCCACTGACAACGCTCAAAACCAGGTCCTCACACCAATGACGAAGCTGGTCGCCTTAATGCGTTCACCATCAGCCCTTGCATAGTCGGCAGTTTTGCCCAGTTTTCGATCGTAGGATACGCCAATGTAAGGCGCAAACTGCCGTCGGATCTCATAGCGCAGGCGCAATCCGAACTCGGCGTTGGAGATTCCAGACCCAATCCGTGTCTCAGGCACGTCCTGCGCGGAGAGATTCAGTTCAATTCGGGGCTGCAGAATGATTCGCTGCGTGATGCGCTGGTCATAATAACCCTCAACACGACCGAGAACTTCACCCTTGTTGGAAAGGAATAGAGCCGCTTCGGTTTCAAACCAATAGGGTGCGAGGCCCTCCACCCCGACAGTAGCGTATGTTCGGGACGGATTGGGCTTGAAATCGTATCGAACGCCAGCTTGGAGGTTCCAATACGGATCGATCGCCCGGCTGTAGAGCGCCTGGACCTCGGCGGTCTCCATGAACGATCCGCCAGGACCGCCAAGGACACCCTCGCCCTCGCTCTTCAGCGTCAACCGATTGACGTCCCCGCCATACCAAGCCTCTCCATCCCAGCGGTAGCCGTCACGCCCATTGCGAACCTGATACTCCGCGATATTGAACATGATTTGATAGAAGGCTTGCCCCCCCTGCTCGTGCATCATAGCCATTCGCGACTGTGTCATCGCAGCGGGCGGGAACTGCCGATCGGCGTAGTGGTCCATGGGAGGCTTTGGCGCAGGGGCATTTCCGGCCGGGAGTGCGGTTCCGGTCATTTCCATGCCCGGCATGGCAGCCATATCGTGGCCACCATGATCCCCGGACATATTCATGCCGGGCATGCTGCCAGCCATCGGTGTAGAACCGCTGTTGCCCATATCCATGCCCGGCATCGCGCCATGGTCCATAGTCGGCGCCGTTGCCGCGGCTGCTGGTCCCGGCTGAGGCATCGCCATTCCAGGCATGGTCGAATGATCCATGCCTTCCATATCCTGGCGAGCCGCGGGCTTTGCCGGGGCCACTCTGACCGGCGCGGCCCTTTTAGGAGCCGGCTTCTTTGCCGCAGGCTTTTTGGCAGGCTTGGGGGAAGCCGGTTTTTTCGCGGGCATCGCCATACCGGGCATGCTGGAATGATCCATGCCCTGCATCGACTGGGCTTGCGCGGTTACCGGAATGGCGAGCAACATCGCCGACCCGCCGAGCAGTGTCGTCAAAACGCGCTTCATGCTGCGTCTCCCTTCGGCCGCACACTGACGACGCGCATCATCCCGGCGTGCATGTGGTAGAGAAGATGGCAGTGGAACGCCCAGTCGCCGACCGCATCAGCGGTAAAATCCCATGTGACCTTCCCGCCCGGCTGCACGATGACCGTGTGCTTGCGCGGCGCATGATCGCCATGACCCGTGACCAGTTCAAAAAAGTGGCCGTGGATATGGATCGGATGACCCATCATGCTGTCGTTGATCAGATTGATCCGAACCCTCTCACCCTCGATGAAGGGGATCGGGTCATGCACATCCGACATCTTCTCGCCGTCGAACGACCACATGAACCGCTCCATGTTGCCGGTGAGATGGATATCGAGACTGCGGTCCGGAGCACGCACGTCAGGATTGCGCTCCAGCGCCATGAGATCCTTGTAAACGAGAACCTTGTGGCCGACATTCTCGAGACCCTGACCGGGCTCTCCGGTGCGGTCCATCGGCATAGGCGAGATCGTCTGCACGCCCGGTGACTTTTTGACCTGCGGCGCTTTTGAAAAGTCACGCATGTTCATCGGCCCCATTTCCATGGAGCCCATATCCATGCCCGGCTGCCCCGCCATGGCGCTGTGATCCATGCCGGCCATCGCACCCCCGCCTGCCGCCATGCCCGCCATATTGGAATGATCCATGCCCGCCATGGCGGTCCCGCCAGGAGCCGCGCCCATGGCCATGGCCCCGGCACCAGCCACCGTCAGCTTCGCCGAGGCATTTTTCTCCGCAGTCGGGTCGACGCCCCGCATCGGCGACATGCCGCCTCCGGACATGTCCATGCCTTCCATGCCCGGCATCGATGACATGTCCATGCCCATGTCTTTCATCGTGGCGAGCGGCCGTTCACGCAGCGGCGGCACTTCGGCCGTCATCCCAGCACGCGGCGCGAGCGTGGCCCGCGCCATGCCTGAACGGTCGATGGCCTCACCGACCAGCGTGTAGGCGCGATCATCGGGCGGAGTAACGATCACGTCGTAGGTTTCAGCCACTCCGATCTGGAATTCTTCGACCATCACGGGCCGCACATTCTGGCCGTCAGCCTGCACCACCGTCAGCGGGAGGCCCGGTATCCGCACATTGAAGGTCGTCATCGCCGAGGCGTTGATGAAGCGCAGCCGGACGCGTTCGCCCGGCGTGAACAGAGCGGTCCAATTGTCTCGAGGCCCGTAGCCATTGACGATGTAGGTATAAGCCGAACCCGTCGCGTCGGAAATATCGGTTGGATCCATCCGCATCTTGCCCCAATCGAGGCGATCCTTCAGAGCCTGGTCGCGCTTGGACAGCAGACCGGCAAGCGTCTGGCGCTGGAAGTTGAAATGCCCGGGGTCCACTTTCATCGCCCGAAAGATCGCTTCTGGCGAAATGGCGCTGTGATCGGCCAGCACGATGACATGCTCGCGGTCATATTTCACCGGGTCAACACCGGCAGGGTCGATCACGATCGGACCATAATGCCCCAGCTGCTCCTGAAGGCCCGAATGGCTATGATACCAATAGGTGCCGTTCTGGATGATCGGAAATTCATAGACAAAAGTGGTTTTGGGCCGAATGCCCGGGAAGGATATACCCGGCACGCCATCGAATTGCGGCGGCACCAGCACGCCATGCCAGTGTATCGAGCTATCCTCATCGAGATCGTTGGTCACATGCAGGCGAACAGTCTGTCCCTCGCGCAGCCGGATCAACGGCGCCGGAACTGTGCCGTTGACGCCAATGGCCCGCATTTTCCGACCGTCGATCGTCATCATCTGCTGAGCAATTTTAAGCTCGATGTCATTGCCGGAAACCGTCGGGAGCGGCGTCGCGATGCCGGTTGATACGGGCTGCGCCCATGCCGGCATCCACGCGGACAATGCCAAGCCACCGCCAGCAAGCGAGGCTCCCCGGATTAAATCGCGGCGGGTCAATACCGGGCTCATGTCGTCTCCCTTGTTCAAAATCAGGCGCAAGGCTCAGCGAACGCCTTATGCACCATACTCTCTGAGGCTTACGCACGACCTGGGCGGACCCCTCATCAATCCGCCAATATTTCCGCGAGCCGGCTTCGAGCCCTGTACAGGCGCGTCTCGACAGCCTTGCCACTGATCGCAAGCGCGGCCGCAGTTTCCGCCTGGGTCATTCCCTCTACCGTCCTCAGCAAGAGTACCTCGCGCAACGGAGCCGAAAGCTGTGCGATCGCCGCATTGAGGCGTGCGAGCTCCATCCTTCCCGAGACCGTTTCATGGGCAGAGGGGCTATCGTCCGGGACCGCTTCGCGCTCCTGCTCTGTTGGACCCGCTCCGAAAGTGAACAATCGCCGCACTTTCTGCCGGCGACGCCAATCTCGGCATTTGTTGATCGCGATGCGCGACAGCCAGGCGCGCAGCGGGCGATCGCCATCATATTTCTGCAAATGGCCGAAGGCGGAGACAAAGCAATCCTGCGTCAGATCAAGCGCCTCGTCCGCGTTGACCACGAGACCGCGAACCAGACGGAAAATCGGTGTCTGATGGCGATGCATAATCTCGGCGAACGCCGCCTGGCGACCACCCAAGGTCAACGCCGCGAGTTCACCGTCCGAACACGCCTTGAGATCCAGACTCACCGTACGTCGTCGGTGAGCGCATGAACCACCGCCTGATCGAACGTCCTGGCCTGATCCGGGCGCAGGATCTGGCGCATGGCGAAGATGTGGCCAAGCGTCTCTTTCTGAAGTTCGCCCATTGCCTGGTGTGATTGATCGACAGCGGCTGTTACCCGCGGACCGTTGCCGTGCTCGGCTTCAATGGCATCTGCAAGCCGTGCGTTGTCGGCCCGCAATTCAAGTTCGAGTGCCCGCCGGCGGACAGCAAAACGCTGTTCAAGAAGATCGATCTGGCTCTTTTGACGAGCGTCCAGATCAAGTTTTCCGTGCAACACCTCATGCAGTTCGACACCCGCAGCCACCGGTTGCGGAAAGAAATACCGGCCCAGAAAGACGCCAGCGACCGCCGCGATAAAGGCCACCACTGCGACCAGCAAAAGCAGCTTGGCCTTCATCGCGATCCCACCAACAGCGTCGATGGCGCAAGCGGATTGGACGGCCCAAATGGAGATAATGTCACGGACGCTTCGGCCGGCGTTGCAAGACCATTGCTGGCGACGCCGAGCAATACAGCGCCGAACGCCGCCACCATGCCAAGGGTCAGCTGCTGCGCGGTGGAAACTTGCGGACGCGCCGCAATGCGCCTGAACACAGCCTCCTCCAGACCGGAAAGCCCTGGGTGAACGGCGTCGGTGCGCAAGCGGCTCAAAAGCCCGTCAAGGTCAATGTTCATCGTCTATTCCCATCATTCGATCTCACCCGTTGGCGCCTGACGACGCTACCCAATGCCTGGTCACCCGGCAGCACGCGACGCGATATCTCGCGCTGACCGACGCAAGTACCCATTCAAGGCGCCGTCTTCGCCATACCTGGCATGTCTTTCATCATCGCATCATGATCTTCCGGCGCGCTGGCGACAGCGGCCTGATATTGCGCAGCCGACATCTTCGGTAGCTGACGAACAAAAGCCACCATATCCCAAATCAAATCGTCGCTGTGCGTTTTCCCCCACGCCGGCATGGCCGTGAGCTTGACGCCATGTTTGATCATCCAGAACTGCTCCTTGGCCGACCTTTGTGGCTCCCGGAATAGCTCTGGGGCTCGTGGATACAGGCCCTGGCTGATCTCTGTCTTCTCGAGGCCCGGCCCTAGATGACAGCCACTGCACATCTCCGTGTAGAGCCCCGCGCCGCTCTCTAGGCGCTTTACATCCATCAGATTGCCAGGGACGACGACATTACGTGCGCGCACAGCGACAGAACGATCCCGGAATTGCTCGATCATCCAGTAGATAGGCCGGCTATGCGGCGAGTCGGCGCCGATGTCATATGCACCGACATACACCACCACACCGCCGACCGCAGCGACGGCGAGTGCCGCGATCGCAAGAAAGGGGCCGCTCGGCAAATGCCGCCTTATGCCTGTCATCCGCGGATCTGCCATTGCATCCTCCCCACAAAATCTCGGGCGACCGGTGTGTCCAAGCCGTCCACTTGATCATACGCGCGGGGCGCCTCGACCCCTCATGGCCTATGAAAATCATCCTCGTTCACCGAACTCAGAAGGTCGGGTGCGGCGCTCGCCTAAGAATTGTGGCGGCATCGTTGAGGGGTCACGGGCGGCCGTGCGTAATTCGAATTGTCGGCAGTACCGCCGCGCATGGAGAAATCGATGTTTCGTAAGACAGTTTTTGCGGTTGCGCTGGCCGCCTCTGCAATCGTAGCCACGGCCGCTCAGGCACACCCCAGGCTGGCGACTGCGATGCCCGCCGCCGACGCGGTGGTCACCGCCCCTACAAAAGTTCAGCTCGTTTTTTCCGAGGCGCTCGTTGCTCAATTTTCCGGCATCGACCTGACCATGACCGAAATGCCCGGCATGAAGATGGGGCCGATGAAGATGAATGGCGTCAAGGTTGCCCTCGCCCCCGATGGCAAGACGCTTGTTGCGACCTTCGCCAAGCCGCTGTCTGCCGGGACGTACAAGGTCGACTATCACATCGTGTCCACCGACACGCATCGCGTCCAGGGCAGCTACACGTTCAAGGTCAAGTAAGGGGTGCCAGACACGGTAGCGACCGCCGTCAGGCTGGGGCTATATCTTGATCTCATGCTCCTGTTTGGGCTGCCGATGTTCGGGCTCTACACGCTGCGCGGGGCCGAGCGGCAATCCGGCTCGGTCCTGCGCTTCCGTCCCGTTCTCGCCACCATCGCTCTGGTCGGCATCGGATTGTCGATCCTGGGCGTCATGGTATTGGCCGCATCGATGGGCGGAGTCGCCATCGGCGAGGTCGACCGCGCGACGGTCAGCCTGGTAATCTCGGGCACGACGATCGGCACCGTTTGGCAGCTGCGTATCGCCGCTCTCCTGTTAGTGTTGTATTTCTCGATCGTGGGATGGCAGCGGCCGACCTTCGCATTGGCTTCGCTCTCGATCACGGCCGCCGTGGCACTTTCTACGCTGGCGTGGACCGGCCATGGAGCCGCCGATGAAGGCGCACTTGGCTGGCTCCACCTGGCCGCAGACATCACCCATCTGCTGGCGGCCGGGACCTGGATAGGGGCGCTATGTGGCCTCTGTCTCCTGATCTTCCGGTCCGCTACGCGCATGGCGGCCGAGCATATCCATCTTTCCCACCGGGCATTGGACGGATTTGCAAGAGTTGGCTCGATTGTCGTCGGCCTGCTGATTGTCTCGGGCCTCGTAAATAGTTGGATATTGATTGGGCCATCGAAACTCGGCGCACTTTTCACCACCCTCTATGGCATCCTGCTTCTAGGCAAGTTGCTGCTTTTCGGTGCGATGCTCCTCCTGGCCGCGGCGAACCGCTTTTTTCTGACGCCGGCGCTCGCGGCTGCGTTGGAGCGCGGAGAGGGCGCAGCCGCAGTCGGAGCATTACGCCGGAGCCTCCTGATCGAAAGCAGTTGCGCAATCGCGATCCTCGCGCTGGTCGCGTGGCTTGGGCTGCTTGCGCCACCAGCATCGGGAATGTGAGTGAGAGATTTTTAGGGCAGTGTGCGGGCTATGGCCTTGATCGCCTTCAGCCCTGATCCGAACCGCGAAATTGCCTCCTTGTGCCGCTCCAGCTCGCCATAGGGAAGATAGGCGATCTCGAGATCGGCGACACGGCTGAAGGCGGGGCGCGCCAGTTGCGCCCGCACGTCGGCTTCTCGGGCGTCCGGGGCGACGAGGAACAGCCCAGCGGTTGCGTGTAGTGCGCTCCCGCTCAGGGCCAGGTCGAGCATGCGCACTATGCCGGAATAGATCGAAGTCGAGTGCTCCACCTCGAAAGCCGCCGCAACACGATCACCGCCCTGTTCGAGCCACAACACATCGATCAGGCGGATGGCGTCGCCGCCGGTCGAGGTGGAAATGGAAGCTGGCAAGCTTTCAAGGCACCCCTCCCCAAGGCGTATCCCGTTATGAAGACGGCCGCGATCATTGGCCGCTATCCAGACATCATAGCCAAGCGCCCGACCGATATCGCGGAGCCAGGCTTGAATTTCCGAATGGGTGCGATCGCTTTCGCCCTGCTTCTGAACAGCCTTATTGAGGTTCTGCGCTTCTGCCCGGGCTTGCTCGAGACGAGCTGTCCAGCCGCTAGCGCTTTGATCCTCCTCACCGCGGGGCGGGGCCGGATATCGGCCTGAGCCGATGTCGAACAATAGACCGCCAATGGCGCCAAGATCGTTGGACAGCAGATCCCGGAATTGTTCATTGAGATCGAGAACCTCCGACCGCATTGCCAGGAAATGCGGCCAACTCCCCAGCTTGACCTTTCCGCCCGTGAGCTTGTTGTACCCGTTAACGATCGCCGTGTTGAACGGCGGCACCAGCGTCGGATGCAGAAAATACAGGAGATTGGCGACCGCTGGCCCGAGCCCCTTAATGTTCAGCCGGTCGATCGTATGGATGCCGGAAATAATTTCTTCCGCCGTATCGCAGCACGCGCAGTGATCCAGCAACCGGCCAAAGGCGCGCTGATGCGCCGCGTTCTCATAAATGTCCGGTATCCGCAGCTTTGGCTTCCACAAAAAGGCATGATCTGCCCCCTTGAAGATCTGCCGTTGTTCCGCGACCGAATGAACCACGGTTTCCAGCGACGAGCCGCGATAAGCGACGCCAAATCGTCCCGTCTCGATCTCGGCGACCACCTGGGCCAGACCGCGGCGGATGGAGCGGAAATTCTTGATCCGCTCGTCCCACAAAAACCAGCTCTGATAGGTCGCGTTCGGATCTTCCTTCCATCGCTGAATGAGTTGCCGTGCCAGCAATTCAAAATCCGCCAAACCGTCCCCCTTTGTCGATTACTCGATGAGCTCGAGAGGCTAGCATTGTGGTCGACGGCAGGCCAGATTCCTGATCCCTGCCACGCCATGCGGAAGTCGATTGCCTCGCTGTTCACTGGATGTCGTCTGGAATGTGGATGAGGAGGTCGCGCGTATAATCGACAAGCAATGCTCCCATCGCGGCACCAAAGAGGACCAGGAATAGCAGCAGCGCGAGCAATTTAGGCACGAAGCTGACCGTTTGCTCGTTGATCGACGTCGCGGCTTGAATAATCGAGATGACCAGCCCCACGACACCCATGATGATCAAAGGCGGTCCCGCTACCATGGCCATGACCCAAAGCGCACGTCCCATCGACACAGAAAAAGGACTGTAGGTCTCCATTTATACCTCCCCCTGCACTTGCGCTCGCAAGTGCCAAGGAGCCAACAGTTCCGCCCATCGCGGGACGAACGGCCAAGCGGATGATCGTTGGTTCGATCAGGTCTTCCCTTGGACGCTCGCCCCGCTCCACGCTGCGACCCGTGGGCTCCCGAATGGCCCATCGAGTCTCTCGACGGGCTACTACTGACTTACGCACCGGCGGCGCGCACCCCTCGCCCCGGCCAGCAATTTCTTCAAAACATCGAAGGGCATGCGAGGGAAGATGGGCGAGCGCGCGTAATAGAAATGAGGATCACCGTCGGCGAGGTGCGCATGTACGACTGCATTATCATTGGCGGAGGCCCCGCAGGCCTGACAGCTGCCACCTACCTGGGTCGATTTCTGCGTGCCACGTTGGTTATCGACGCCGGGGCCGGACGTGCCGCCAGCATTCCCACGACGCATAATCTCATCGGCTTCCCGGAAGGGATATCTGGTGAGGAGTTGTTGTCGCGTATGCGTCAGCACGCTGTCGGCTACGGTGCGGAATTGGTCAGTGACGTGGCCCTCGGTATCATGCAGTCCAAGACAGGCTTTGCCGTGGGCATGAGTTCCCGCACCCTCGAGGCGCGGACGGTGTTGCTTGCGCCGGGCGTTGCAAACCACCGACCCAACCTCGCCCAAGCTGCACATGACAGAGGCGTTTCGCGCGGCCTCATCCGCTACTGCCCAATTTGTGATGCGTACGAGGTGCGCGGCAAGCGCGTGGCAGTCCTGGGCTGCTCGGAGCATGGAGCGGCCGAGGCGATCTTCGTGCGGCGCTACAGCGAAACCGTTACCCTGCTCACTGAAGAATCCGTGCAGCTTTCTCTTGCCGACCAAGCTGATCTTGCGGACGGCGGAATTGCGGTCGAACGTGCCGCCATACAAACATTATCGATAAACGATGATGATGTTCTCGTGCGCCTGTCCGATGGCCAATCGCTCAGCTTCGATACGCTCTATGTCGCGCTCGGAAGTTCCGGAAGATCAGAGCTCGCGCGGGTAGCCGGTGCTTCGTTGAGCGCGTCGGGTTGCATCATCGTCGACGACCACCAGCGAACATCGATCAGCGGCCTGTTCGCTGCCGGCGACGTCGTCGAAGGGTTGGACCAGATTGCCGTCGCGGCGGGTCAGGCGGCCAAGGCAGCGACCGCGATCCACAATCTCTTGCTCGAATAATCAGGCTCCAGCGTCTGGCGGACAGAATATTTGAACCGGGGCCTTGACCCTGACACGATGTCAGACCCCAGATTGTTTAGCGTCGACAAGGAGACGAGCCATGACCGATCCTATTTCCGCGAACACATCTGGTGCGCATAACTGTTGCGCTGGAAAGCACCGCGAGCCGCAAGGTCCGACGACAGCGAAGGATCCTGTCTGCGGCATGATGGTCGATCCCGGCGCGACCGCGCACCATGCCTCACACGGCGACCAGGAGTTTCACTTCTGCAGTGCCGGATGTCGGGCGAAGTTCGTCGCCGAGCCGGAACGATATCTGTCGAGCGGGGGCGACACGCCCACGGCCGCAGAACCTGGCACGATTTGGACTTGTCCGATGCACCCGGAGATCCGAAAAGATCGTGCCGGTCCTTGCCCGATCTGCGGCATGGCACTCGAGCCCGAGCTCATAACGGCGGAATCAGGCCCGAGCCCTGAACTCGTCGATATGTCACGGCGCTTCTGGATCGCCCTGGCGCTGACGGTGCCCATATTCCTACTCGAAATGGGCGGACACCTTTTCCCCGCGCTTCATCAACTCGTCCCCGAGCGAATATCAGGGTGGGTTCAGCTCGCTTTGGCGACCCCCGTCGTGCTTTGGGCCGGTTGGCCGTTTTTCGAGCGCGGTTGGGCGTCCATTCGGACGCGAAACCTGAACATGTTCACGCTGATCGCGATGGGAACCGGTGTCGCCTGGGCCTATAGCGTGGTGGCCACGCTTGCCCCCGGAATATTCCCGGCGGCATTCCGCATGATGGATGGCACGGTCGCCATCTATTTCGAGGCCGCCGCGGTCATCACCGTCCTCGTGCTCCTTGGGCAGGTTCTCGAGCTGCGCGCGCGAGAGCGGACATCGGGCGCGATCAAGGCCCTGCTCAATCTGGCACCCAAGACTGCCCGCCGGATCCTGCCGGATGGTCACGACGAGGAAGTCGCGATTGACCTGATCGTGGTCGGCGACAGGTTGCGCGTCCGCCCCGGCGAAAAGGTGCCTGTGGATGCGATTGTCGAGGACGGCCGCTCTTCGATCGACGAGTCCATGGTGACTGGCGAGTCGATGCCGGTGACGAAGACGGTCGATGCCCATGTAGTGGCGGGCACGATAAACCAAACAGGATCGCTCGTCATACGCGCGGACAAGGTTGGCCGGGATACGATGCTGGCGCGGATCGTCCAGATGGTGGCAGATGCGCAGCGTTCGCGCGCGCCGATCCAGCGCATGGCCGACAAGGTTGCGGGCTGGTTCGTGCCGGCAGTGCTTGCCGTCGCACTGCTCTCCTTTGCGATCTGGGGAATATGGGGTCCAGAACCGCGACTGGCGCATGGCCTCGTGGCCGCGGTCGCGGTGCTGATCATCGCTTGTCCCTGCGCGCTGGGTCTCGCGACGCCGATGTCGATCATGGTCGGGATCGGACGGGGGGCCGGCCTCGGTGTCCTGATCAAGAATGCCGAGGCGCTGGAGCGCATGGAAAAGGTCGACACGATCGTCGTCGACAAAACCGGCACGCTGACAGAAGGGCGCCCATCGGTCACGAATATCGTGGCGATGGACGGCTTTTCGGAGCACGATCTTCTTCGCCTGGCGGCGGGCGTCGAGCGGGCGTCGGAGCATCCGCTGGCGCTCGCGATCGTCGCGGCCGCGAAGGATCGTGACATCGACGTTCCCGAGGTTTCCGACTTTGACTCGCCTACCGGAAAGGGCGCGGTCGGGACCGTGGACGGCAAGCGGATCTTTCTGGGCGGCGCCGTTTATCTCAAAGAGAATGGCATCGATGTGTCAGCCGCGGCTGCACGCGCCAATGAGCTGCGGGCGGACGGAGCGACGGCGATTTTCGCGGCCGTTGATGGCCGGGTCGCCGGAATTCTCGCCATTGCGGACTCGATCAAGGCAACCACAGCGGAGGCGCTGGCCGCCTTGCGAAAAGAGGGCGTGAGCGTCGTCATGTTGACGGGCGACAACCGGACAACCGCCGAGGCGGTGGCCCGGAAACTAGGCATCGATGCGGTTGAAGCCGAGGTGCTGCCCGATCAGAAGAGCGCTGTCGTCCTGCGGCTGCAGCGCGAAGGCCATGTCGTTGCCATGGCTGGCGATGGGGTGAACGACGCGCCCGCTCTCGCGGCGGCGGACGTCGGCATCGCCATGGGTTCGGGCACCGATGTCGCCATCGAAAGCGCCGGGATCACACTGCTCAAGGGTGATCTCAACGGCATCGTGCGGGCGCGGCGCCTGAGCGAGGCAACGATGGCCAACATACGCCAGAACCTGTTCTTCGCCTTCATCTACAATGCCGCTGGCGTCCCCATCGCCGCCGGGCTGCTCTATCCGGTGTTCGGCATCCTTCTGTCGCCTGTCATCGCCGCTGCGGCGATGGCCCTGTCATCCGTCAGCGTCGTCACCAACGCGCTGCGTCTCAATCGGGTGACGCTGTGAACATCGGCGCGGCCTCCGATGCGAGCGCTGTGTCGCAGCGCATGATCCGCCATTATGAGAAGATCGGGCTTATCCCGTCGCCGCCGCGACGTGACAGCGGGTATCGCGACTATTCGCAAGCCGACGTGCACCTCCTGCGTTTCATCGCCAACGCCCGCGATCTCGGCTTTCCCATTGGGGAAATCCGCGTGCTGCTTGATCTCTGGTCCGACCGCGAGCGCGCGAGCGCGGAGGTCAAGGCTCTGGCGGAATCGCGCGCGGGAGACCTGGGTCGGAAGGCGGATGCACTCAATGCCATGCGCGAAGCACTGCTCGACCTTGCGAATGCCTGCCATGGGGACGAGCGGCCCGAATGCCCTATACTCACGCGTCTGGCGTCCTGAGCCTATCTGGCGGCTCGGCCTTGTCCTCGATGACGCACCTCAGGTCGCTCCCCATTTGAGTGTCGTAAGCACTGTCGAAGCTGTCGGTACGCAACGGTACATCGCGTTGACCTGTGGCTCGTGGGTGTGTGGCTGAAGCACGTCATCGGCACGATGCGCGCGCTGGCCCCCCACGGGCAGAGTGTCACGCCCGAAAAGATGGCCGCTCCCATGCTCAGCAGGTTCCGGGTCCGATGGCCGACATGGCAGCAGAGCCGGGCGCGGGCGCGGGCGCGGGCCAGATCTCGACGATGACGGTTGACGCCGCTTGCGCTCGCCGGCGGAATTATGGTGGCGACATCGCTTGGTCTGGAACCGGCAAGCGCCGCTGGAATTTTTATGCAAGGGGTTATCGCGCAAAGCGCGTATCTTCTAGTGGGGGGACTCAGACGGAGATGGATCGATGCATCAGATGAACCCCGACATGCAGGCCTGCATGGACGCCTGCCACGAGTGTCATGTGACCTGCCTGCACATGGCAATGAACCATTGCCTTGAAATGGGCGGCCAGCATGCCGCACCTGAGCATATCAAGATCATGCTCGACTGTGCGAGGATTTGCGAAGTCGCAATCGACTTCATGGCGCGCAAGTCGTCGCACCATCAGCATATCTGTCGCGAGTGCGCCGAGGTCTGCCGAGCGTGCGCCGCGAGCTGCGAATCCCTGGACGGCATGGAGGATTGCGTGGCCGCGTGCCGCAAGTGCGCCGACGCCTGCGAAAAGATGGCCGCCTAAACTTCTTCGCGCGGGGTATGCTCGCGTTCGTGCCCAGGCTCCAGGGAACGATGCGCGAGCAGTACAAGGGCTTGTGGCGAGTGTGCCGGCCGATCACGACGAGATGATGAAAGACATGCCGGCATGAAGTGATGCCAGCAGCGACTATGGAGGGGCGGTTCTGAAAAGCGCGAAACTAAGGCTGCACCTCCTCGCGAGCCGCACCCACAAATGGTTGCACTTATCATCGGTGCGCAGCTCCTCCTCTGGTTCACGAGCGGCGCGTTGATGAGCTTCTTGCCCATCGACCGCGTGCATGGCGATCACTTGGTGGAGCGCAACGCCACCACGGCCCTGCCCAGCCACCTCGCGCTCGCATCGCCATCGGCGATCACCGCCGCCACTGCCGCGCCCGTCGACCGTCACCTATCGCATGTGGCTTGGCCGAGCTGTCGCCGAAGTCGTGACGGCTGACGGCACTCGCCTGGTAGACGCGAGGACTGGCACAGCGCTGCCTGATAGTTAGTTTGGGATCTTGTCCGCGGACCTCATCAGGGCCAGCAGTCGAATTCTAGGCTGCACAAAAGGCCGAACAGAAGACTGCAACTGACCGTTGCCATAAGTTCGTTGAGCACTCGCAAAGGGGAGCCATCCACAGAAGAGATGACACTCTCGGGCCTCGGCGGCGGTCGCGGTGTTCAGTCTTCCCACAGGGGGACCAGGCTATGTCGGCGCTGGCGATGACCGATATCGACCAAACCAAGTCGGTCCCCGAAGCGCCCCGGGTTTTCAGGAGGCTCCCACTTGTGACAAGGAGCCGTTATGAGCAAGACGACGAACAAATTTTCACCCGAAGTACGGGAACGCGCGGTCCTTATGGTCGCGGAGCAGCGGGCTGAGTACGGCTCGGAATGGGAAGTGATGAAGTCGATCGCGGCGAAGATCGGCTGCTCGCTGGATGGGTTTAGTGGACGAACTGTGCTACGTACTTGTCATCATTTGGGCCTTCTCTGCAGGCATCTCGTGACGGGGGACAATCGCGCTCGCGCCTGTCGGCGGAGGCGGATTCTGGACCACGCTCCTTTTCGAAGCGCAGCACACGGCGGCGGCGCCCTGCTACCGGGCAAGCCTCGGGCGCGAGCCAGCATCGCTGCCGGACGTGGCGCGCGATCTTCGCGCCCCATCTGTCCAGGGTTGCCAGCCGTACTGACGAACGACTGGAGCCCCATCATCGGCGAAGGCCAAGTTTGGGCTCTGGGCATATTGGCGAACAGGCTTTGACCATCGAAAAGAAAGATCGCGCCGTGGGAAACTATAAGGTTCTGTGGTTGGCGCTGATCGCCGTGCTGACGGTGACTTTCGGCATATTGAGCGTGTCCGGGGTGGAGATCTATCGGAAGGCTCCGCCCATCCCAGAACAGATCGTCACCGCAACGGGCCAAGTGCTGATGACGCGCGAGGACATCCTCGACGGCCAGAGTGCCTGGCAGAGCACCGGCGGCATGCAGCTTGGCTCGATCTGGGGGCACGGCGCCTATCAGGCGCCGGACTGGTCCGCCGATTGGCTGCACCGCGAACTTGTCGCCTGGCTCGATCTTGCGGCACGGGAGACCGAAGGGAAGTCCTTCGAGGCGCTCGACGGCGAACAGAAGGCGGCGCTGACCTATCGCCTCAAGCAGGAATATCGCCACAACAGCTATGATAGGGCGAGCGGCGTGGTGACGGTGTCGAACCGCCGCGCCCAAGCGTTCGCCCAGACCGCCAGCTATTATGAGCGGCTCTACGGCTCCGATCCCACGCTGCGGCCCACCCGCGATAATTATGCGATGAAGGAAGGCACGCTGCCCGATCCGGCGCAGCGGGCGAAGCTGACCAATTTCTTCTTCTGGACGGCCTGGGCCGCATCGACCGAGCGGCCGGGCACGGTCGCGACCTATACCAACAACTGGCCGCCCGAGCCGCTGATCGGCAATTATCCGACGCCGGAAAATATCCTGTGGTCGCTCGCCTGCGTCGTCATCCTGATCGCGGGAGTGGGCGCGCTGATCTGGGGTTGGGCGTTCCTGCGCCGCCACGATGATACCCCCTTGGTCGCGGCGGCGAACGACCCGTTGCAAGTCGCCGGTCTGACGCCATCGCAAAAGGCGCTCGGCAAATATCTGTTCGTGGTGCTGGCGCTGTTCATATTCCAGGTCTTCATCGGCGCCTTCACAGCCCATTATACGATCGAGGGCCAGAGCTTTTACGGCTTGGATGTCTCGCAATATTTCCCTTACGCGCTGACCCGCACCTGGCATGTGCAGAGTGCGGTGCTGTGGATCGCGACGGCGTTCCTCGCGGCCGGCCTGTTCCTGGCCCCGGTCATCCACGGCAGCGATCCCAAATACCAGAAGCTGGGCGTCAACATCCTGTTCTGGGCGCTGATCGTCGTTGTCGCCGGATCGTTCATCGGCAATTATCTGGCGCTCTCCCATGCGCTACCGGCGAAACTCAGCTTCTGGCTGGGCCATCAGGGTTACGAGTATCTGGACCTCGGCCGGGTGTGGCAAATCGGGCTATTCGTCGGGTTGCTCCTCTGGTTGGTGCTGATGCTGCGGGGAATGGTGCCGGCATTGCGCACCAAGGGCGACGACAAGAGCCTGCTGGCGCTGCTCACCATCGCCACCATCGCGATCGGCCTGTTTTACGGCACGGGGCTGTTCTACGGCGAACGCACCAACATCACGATCATGGAATATTGGCGCTGGTGGGTCGTCCATCTGTGGGTGGAAGGCATATTCGAGGTCTTTGCGACCTCGGCCATCGCCTTTATCTTCGCAACCATGGGCCTGGTCTCGCGACGGATTGCAACGGCGGCCAGCCTGGCCTCGGCCTCGCTGTTCATGGTCGGCGGTGTGCCGGGCACTTTCCACCACATGTATTTTTCCGGCACCACCACGCCGATCATGGCGGTCGGTGCCGCGTTCAGCGCCCTGGAAGTCGTGCCGCTGATCGTGCTCGGCTATGAGGCATTCGAACATTGGAGTCTGCGCGAGCGCACGCCCTGGATGCGCGCGGTCAAGTGGCCGTTGATGTGCTTCATCGCCGTGGCGTTCTGGAACATGCTGGGCGCCGGTGTCTTCGGGTTCATGATCAACACACCGGTCGCGCTGTTCTATCTCCAAGGGCTGAACACCACGGCGGTCCACGCCCACGCCGCGCTGTTCGGGGTGTATGGCTTCCTGGCGCTCGGCTTCACCCTGCTGGTGCTGCGCTATATCCGGCCCGACATTCGGTTCAACGACCGGTTGTTGGCCACCGGCTTCTGGGGGCTCAACGCCGGGCTGGTGCTGATGATCTTCACCAGCCTGCTCCCGGTCGGGCTGTTCCAGTTCCAGGCCAGCGTCACCACCGGCATGTGGTACGCGCGCAGCGACTTCTTCCTGCAGCAAGGCTTCCTTGAAACCCTGCGCTGGGTCCGTACCTTCGGGGATGTCGTGTTCATGGTGGGCGCCATCGCTATCGCATGGCAGGTGGTGATCCTGGGTCTGTGGAGGAAGGGTGCTCGCGTATGACTAAGGCCGCCGCCAAACGGGACCGCATTGCCGAAGCGCCGATCTGGCTTCAGGGCAGTTTCCGGCTGCTGTTCACCGGCGGCGCGCTCTGGGCGCTTGTCGTCGTCGCGTTCTGGGTCGGTGCGCTGGGTGGAGCGTGGTCCGTGCCGACGGCAATGGAGCCGCTTGTCTGGCATCAGCATGAGATGCTGTTCGGCTATCTCGGCGCGGTCATCGCCGGCTTCCTGAGCGCGGCGATCCCCAACTGGACCGGGCGGCCGGTGATGACGGGCTGGCCGGTGGCGGCGTTCGTCGGCTTGTGGGCGGCCGCCCGACTCGCGGTGCTGTTCTCCGCTTATGTGCCGCCGCTCGTCGGCTCGGTGCTCGATGTCGGCTTCCTGCTCGCACTATTCGGCTATGCGGCGCGGCAGATTTTCGCGGCGCGCAACCGCAACAAGCCGATCCTGATCGTCCTCCTCCTGTTCGCCGCCGCTTGTGAGCTGGATCATGCCGCAGCGATGGGGCTAACCACCGATCCGGCGATCGGGATGCGGGCCGGCTTCGCGCTTGTCCTCATGCTGATCGCGATCATCGGCGGACGGATCATCCCGGCCTTTACCCGCAACTGGCTGAACAAGCATGGCGGCACGGACGGGTTGCCGATCATGGCCAACCGGTTCGACCATGCCGTGCTCGCGGTCACGGCGATTGCCCTGGCAGGCTGGGTGTTCGCACCGGCGGCGCATCCGGTGCCCTGGCTGCTGCTCGTCGCCGGCGCATCGCATGCCGTGCGGCAGACCCGCTGGGCCGGGCTGAGTGCGATCGGCGATCCATTGGTCTTCGTCCTGCACCTCGCCTACGCATGGTTGCCGGCGGGCCTGCTGCTGCTCGGGGCTGCTATCCTGTGGCCGGTCGTGCCCGTATCGAGCGCAATGCATGCGCTGGGCGCCGGCGCGATGGCGGGAATGACACTGGCGGTGATGACGCGGGCGACACGCGGTCATACCGGCCGCCCGTTGGAAGCGGATGGCGGCACGGTCGCCATCTATGTGCTGGTCAATCTCGGCGCGCTGCTGCGGGTCGCCGCGCCGCTGCTGCCGCTCGACTATATGCTGAGCATTCGTCTGGCCGGCGGCTTGTGGGGCGGCGCCTTCCTGCTGTTCATCTTCGTCTACGGCCGCATGGCGTTGCAACGGCCTGCCAGAGATCAAGCCTGATCACGGCGTTGGCGGCGTATCGAACAAGATCGTGAGCAGCAGCCGCGCATCTTCGATGCCTTGGACGGAGTGCTGATCGCCGCGCTCCAGATAGACCCAATCGCCAGCGCCGAGCGCAATATTCGTTGGTCCCAACGTGACCCGACCTTCCAGGCAATGCAGCGTCAGATAACCGGCAACATGATGTGGCGGTATGGTCGATCCCGCGGGAACGACGAGGTGAATGGCCTCGAACCGGTCGGATTTGACCAGCGCGGTCGTCCCGGTGGTCCCGCGCTCAGGAGCCAGCGTTGGAAGATGGACCACTTCGCCGGGCTTTGCATGCTGGAGCGCCATTCTCAGATCCTCTTTAACAGTTTTTTACGATCATATCCGACAACACGCGAACGGCGTGGAAGTCACCGGCGCCACTGAATACGCCAGCAAACATCCAAACACGCGGGAACCTGGAAGAGATAGGCCCAAACGCTCGTTACACTTGCTAACGAGGAGGCTATGGCGAAATATTCGAAAGGCGGCCATGTGATCTGAAATTTCAACCGGCTCGGAAAGACATAATTGAAGAGATGGACCGCGCGCTAGCAGCCGCCGAAAAGAACGCCTGCCGAAGCGGCGCTTCCTGAGCGTCGCAGTGATGCAGGAACGGCTCGGCGACGGCTCCACAAACCTGACGCTGATTAGGGGGACAAACTCGTCCGCAGTCCACTAACTTAACCTCGAATTGTGCCAAAAGCTCTGACGGCGGAATAAATACGAAATACGGGTCATTTGGAGGCCTCAGTGGGCTTCAAAATATAATTCGGACAACCGCAAGCAGACTCAGCGCCAATGCGACCAAGCTGGGTAATATGACCGCCGCACCGCAGACGAAGGCTAGGATGCCGACCCAATTCCCACCATGTGTGCGCGTCATCAGATTTTCCTCGATCGCATTTTTGCCAAATATCATCCCCATTCATTAACTCGCTACGATCTGGACGGTTTCGGCTCGGTCGCCTGTTCCTGGGTATTCACCATGGGCATGTCGGCATCGGCATCTATGAAGATGCGTTCTGCCGCGCCATCAAGATCGTCATACTGCCCGCTGCTCATAGACCACAGGAAGGCGCCCAAGCCTACCAAACCCATTACCAGCGCAATCGGCACTAACCAAGCGAGAGCCGTCATGCCGCGCCCCCTGTAGGAACCAGCACGCGCTCTCGACGAGCCGTATTTGGGCTGGGTTCACTCTGAGAAGGGACGCGCAGAGCATTTGCCACTACTGAAATGGAGGATAGCGACATTGCGATTGCCGCGAGCAAAGGACTGACATGACCCGTGACGGCCATCGGCAACACCACTAAGTTGTATCCGACTGAAAAAACGAGGTTCTGCCGGACAAGCCTACGGGCAGCGCGGGAAACCCGGAGGGCTTGCGGAATAGCTGTGAGATCCTGTCCGAAAAACACGATATCGGCGGCAGCGCGGCCGATATCGGCGGCATTGGACGGTGCCATGGAAACATGCGCGGCGGAGAGAGCTGGTCCGTCGTTCAATCCATCGCCCACCATCAAGGTCTTGCACTGCTTATCGGCGAGCGCTTCGAGACGCTGCACTTTCTGCTGAGGCAGGAGGCCGGCGCGAAATTCCGCGATACCGATCGAGCCCGCCACCGCCGATACCGCTCCCGGGTCATCACCCGAAAGCAACTCCACTTCCAGACCAAGTTCCCTCACCTGACGCACCGCATCTCGCGCGCTGGCCTTCTCGCGGTCGGAAAAGCGAAAATGGCCTGCCAGTTCGCCATCAACTGAAAAGACCGTGTGGAGGCTGTCGATATCGCCATTGGTGCTCAGCGCCCAATCGGATCGGCCTATTCTGAATACATGGCCGGCACGGCGCGCTTCTAACCCCTTTCCCGGAAGCTCGGAAAAGCTTTCCAGGTTGACGCCTGAACGGCCCTCGCCACTTGCTGCGATGGCGCGCGCCACAGGGTGGTCGGATCGCGACGCCATGGCCAAGGCGACCTCGCGGTAGCGCTTGTCGATATCGGCTTCGGTTACGCGCAGATCGCCGATGGTCAGCGTGCCCGTCTTATCAAAAACGACAATATCGACCTCAGCCAAGCGTTCGAGCGCGCTTCCGTCCTTCAGGGCGATACCGCGCTCGAACAAGCGCTTCGCCGCAACGAGTTGCACCATGGGAATGGCCAAGCCTAATGCGCACGGGCAGGTGATGATGAGCACAGAAATCGCGATCGTGAGTGACCGATGCCAATCGCCGGTCGACAGAAACCACCCGACAAAGGTGGCGACGGCCAGCGAATGGATGATCGGTGAATAATAGGTCGCCACGCGATCCGCCAAGCGCCGGTAGCGTGCGCGGCCCTGCTCGGCGGCCTCCATCATCAGGACCATTTCCGCGAGAAAGGACTGCGCGCTCGTGCTGGTGACGCGGACTTCCAACGAGCCATTGAGATTGAGCATGCCGGACAGAAGCTTGCTGCCAGCCATTACGGGCGTCGGCATCGCCTCGCCCGTTACAGCGGCAGTGTCGACATCGCCCTCTCCGGCAATGACGACTCCGTCGAGCGGCACGCGTTCTCCCGGCGCGACGACGATGGCATCGCCCACCGCGATGCTGTCGAGCGCCACGAATGTGCGTGCACCATCCTCGGCGATGACCTTCGCGCCCGCAGGCATCATTTTCGCGAGGCCGAGCACTGCGGAACGCGCCTTGTCGCGCATCAGATAATCAAGCGTTCGTCCGATCAGCAAAAAGAAGATCAGCGTGACGACAGCGTCGAAATAGGCATGCGGGCCGGAATGCAATGTGTCGAAGATACTCAAGCCAAGCGCGAGGAGAATGCCGATCGAGATGGGCACGTCCATGTTGGTGCGACCTGCACGCAAGGCGGACCATGCCGATTGAAAGAAGATGCGCCCCGAATAGGCTACCGTCGGAATCGCCAGCAGCGCCGATATCGCATGGAAGAGATGGCGCGTACTTGCGTCAGCGCCTGACCATACCGACACCGAGAGCAGCATGATGTTCATCGCCGCAAATCCCGAGACCGCCATGGCAACGATCAACCTGCGTCTTTCGCGATCCGGCTGGCCCTCGAGATTGTTCAGCAGATTCGCTTCGAAGCCGGCTTTGGACAAGCTTTCGAGCAGCGGGGGGGCAGTCCCCGTCCTTTTCCACGTAACCGTAGCCCGCCGCGTCGAAAGGTTGACGCGTGCCGACACCACCCCATCGAGCTGAGCCAAGGTCCGCTCGATCTTCGCCATGCACCCGCCGCAGTGCGCGGTAGGTACCGACAATTGGGTCTGAAGGAGGCCATCATCCAGCACTCTGCTGGCGAGGATGAGTTCATCGACCGACTGGCGGGCCGGTGTTCGTCGCAACGCGATATCGTTCAAAGCGGCACGCGATGCCATTCCTAGGCGTCCGCTTCGGCGACCCCACGATAGGCATGCCAGGTGGCATGACCCAGCCATGGGAAAATAAGGATGAGCCCGAGAAGTCCTGTTGCCGCGCAAAGAATGAAAAGCGCCAGAACGATTCCTCCCCACACGATCATCGGCGCAAGGTTGTTCCATACGAGCGCCATGCTGGTCCCCATCGCCGTGAGCGCATCGACCTTTCGGTCCAGCAACATCGGAATCGCGAAAACACTGATCGCGAAGGCGAAGGAAGCGAACAATCCACCGACTGCCGTACCGACACCAAGGATGATCCAGCCCACGGGATCGGCCAGGAGGAAAGCCGTAATATGCGAAATGCCGGGGAACGGGCGGACGCCGAAGAATAGGGCATAGATGAGGACTGCCGAGCGAATCCATAAAAGCATGAGAAGACTGAGCAGCAACCCGGTGAAATAGACCTGTGGGCCCGCTGCGGGTTTCACGAAAAGCATGCCGCGCAGGCCGATTGTCTCGCCCTGCTCACGAGCCCGGCTCTTTTCATAGAGTCCTACGGCGAGCAGCGGGGCGACGATCATGAAGCCGGCGAGCGCGGGAAAAAGAATATAGTCTCGCCCGTACAGGGCGAGGATCGCGACCGCGGCGACCGACAGGACAAAGGTGCCCAGACCGTAAAGAAGGCTCGGCACCGGTCGATCCATTAGGTCGCGCCAACCCGCTCCAAGCCAGCGCAAGCCAACGAGCGGCGGGAGGTGGCGCTGAAGCCGGGCGTTCCTGGTTTCATCGATTCCCGACGTTTCGGTCAGCAATCCGTAAGAGGCGCTCTCCTCAGTCATGTCCAGCAACCTTTCAGCATGCCGATTTCGCCGCGCGATACTGGCCGCTCTCGCTCGCTCGCTCCTTCAAATGCCCAACGCAATTGGGCTGCGATTGGAACGCGACGTAAATCAAATGCGCATTGGCGAGAACGAACAGGAGCAGCCCGGCCGCTACGAAGCTCCAAACAATCCATCGCGATCTGCTTCGCGTCACATTCATGGCGCGGGCGAGCTCAGTGAGTGAACATAGAGCGCCAAAATCTTGATATCGGCGGCGCTCAGTCGTTCATCCCAGGTCGGCATATGGCCTTGGCGACCGCCATGCACAGTCTCGACAATCTGATCAAGGTCGCCCCCATAGATCCAGCGCGTGTCCGATAGATTGGGCGCGCCGACATCGCGTTTGCCGCGCGCATCTTCGCCATGGCAAATCGCGCAATTCGACATGAACACCTCGCGCCCCGACAAAACCGAGGCACGGTTGGCCGCCGTCACGAATTTGGGATGCGACAAGGAATAGATGTAATTGGCCGCCAGACTGACCTGATCGGCGTCGAGAATGCCATCCCGACCAAAAGAAGGCATCTGCGAGTTCCGACCCTGCGGATGCTGTTCATTGACCCCGACGCGCATAGTCTGCGCGATTGTTTCAAGATCACCGCCCCAGATCCAGTCATCATCAGTCAGATCGGGATAGCCATAACCGCCCTTGGCATTGATGCCGTGGCAGGCGGCACAATTATCACCGAAAAGCCGGTGACCGGTGCTGCGCACGATCGACATGAGCTGCGGGTCGGCCGCGATCTGTTCGAGATTCTCGCTTTCGATCCGCTTCATCCAGGCCGCGCGTCCCGCCTGCGCATCGACCAAATGCTTCTCGACCGAAGTGCGTTGGTCCGTGTTGAGAATGCCCTTGGTGTAAGTATGGCCCACCGGCCAGGTCGGCATGAGGATCCACCAGGCAAAGGCGAAAAGATGGGTGACAATCAGAAAGATCAACACGCCTTTGGGGACTGGCGTATCAAGCTCCTTGATGCCGTTCCAAACATGGCCGGTCGTCTCGCGGCCGCTGACGGGATCGCGTTCTACGTCCACGGCTTGTCATCCTGATCGAGAACGCTTTGCTTGGCTTTGTCGAACTTCTTTCGGTTGGAAGGACGAAACGTGTAGATGAGCACGCCGATCATCAGCCCGATGAGGTAGAACAGCCCCCAGCTTTTCGAGAATGCGACGAGAGCGTCGTGGCTTAAATCCATGGGTCTCTCCTCATCTCATTTCACCGGCCCAGGTGGCTTTTGCGGCGCTGCCGTATTCTTATACGGCGCATCGGTCAGCCGTCCCAAAACCTGGAGATAAGCCACCAAAGCGTCCATTTCGGTGACTTCGGTCGCCACGTCGTCGAACACGCGCACTTGCGTTTCTTTGCCGTAGCGATCCGCAACACCGGACGACGTCGAGCTTTCCGGCGTCGCTTGGTCGTAAGCATCGATGCTGGCGTTTTCGATCATCGCGTCGGTGTAGGGAACGCCGGCAGCGCGCAGGGCTTTCAGATGCAAAGGCAGATCATCGACCCGCAGTGCGGTGCGCGCCAGCCAGGAATAGGCGGGCATGTTTGAATCGGGCACGACCTCGCGCGGATTGGTCAGATGGGCGACGTGCCAGAAATCCGAATATTTGCCGCCGATGCGGGCAAGATCCGGGCCGGTTCGCTTCGAGCCCCAGAGCATCGGATGGTCATACTTGGACTCGACCGCCAGAGAATAAGGCCCGTAGCGCTCGACCTCATCCTGCAAGGTGCGGATCATCTGGCTGTGGCAGGCATAGCAGCCCTCGCGAACGTAGATATTCCGACCTGCCAGTTCGAGTGGTGTGTAGAGCCGCATGTCAGGCGCCTTCTCCACTGTCTCATCGATCGTGAAGAGTGGGGCTATTTCGACAAGGCCGCCGACACTGGCAGCCGCGACAATTGCGAGCACGAAGCCGATGGTGCTCCGCTCAAGCTTGCGATGAAAGAGTTCCGCCATTGCTCAGCCCCTCACCACCGCGGTGGTGACGTTCAAAGGAACGTCGCCTTCTATCGCCGCGCTGGATGGCGATGCGCGAATGGTCCTCCACATATTGTAAGAGCCGATCACTGCTCCGATCAGGAACAACAGGCCGCCGAAGGTACGCGCGATGTAATAGGGATACATCGCGCGCAGCGAGTCGAGGAACGAATAGGCGAGCGTGCCTTCCTCCGTATAGGTCCGCCACATAAGGCCCTGGATAATGCCGGAATTCCACATTGCGAAAATGTAGACAAGTGTCCCGGCCAGAGCGAGCCAGAAATGCCACTCGACCAGCGCCGACGAATACATCTTCTCGCGCTTCCAGAGTGACGGCACCAGCGTATAGAATGAGCCGAAGGTAATGAGCGCGACCCATCCGAGTGCGCCTGCATGAACGTGGCCCACGGTCCAATCGGTATAATGCGAGAGAGAATTGACCGGGCGGATCGCCAGGAAGGATCCTTCGAAGGTAGAAATGCCGTAGAACACGGCTGCGACCATCATGAAGCGCAGCGTGGCATCGTCACGCACGCAGTGCCATGCGCCGTTCAACGTCAGCAAGGCATTCCCGGCCGAGGCCCAGGACGGAACGAGAAGCATGACCGAGAAGGTCATCCCCAGCGTCTGGACCCAATGCGGCAGCGCCGTATAGTGAAGATGATGCGAGCCGGCCCACATGTAGAAAAATGTGATGCCCCAGAAGCTCAGGATCGACAGCCGATACGAGAAGATCGGCCGCTGCGCCCGTATCGGCAGATAATAATAGAGCATCCCCAGGAAGCCGGCCGTGAGGAAGAAGGCGACGGCATTGTGGCCATACCACCACTGCACCATCGCGTCCTGCACGCCCGACCAGATCGTATAGCTTTTGGCGTGCCCCAGCGAGACGGGGACAGCGAGATTATTGATGATATGCAGAATTGCGACGACGAGGATGAAGGCCATGAAATACCAGTTGGCCACATAGATGTGGGGTTCTTTGCGGCGCGCCAGCGTCCTGATGTAGAGGACGAAATAGGTCACCCAGACGATCACCAGCCAGATGTCCGCATACCATTCGGCTTCGGCATATTCCTTCGATTGGGTGACACCAAGCAGATATCCGCTGGCGGCCAGGATGCAGAACAGATTGTAGCCGACAAGGACAAACCAGGGGGAAAGCTGATCGGGGAGCCGGGCACGCGAGGTCCGCTGCACGACATGAAACGAGGTGGCGATGAGCGCGTTGCCGCCAAATCCAAAGATCACACCGCTCGTGTGAACCGGTCGCAGGCGGCCGAAGCTCGCCCAGGCGCTATCGAATGTCAGATCGGGAAACGCGAGCAGGGCTGCCACCCATACTCCCACGAACATGGCGACCACTGCCCAGGCCATGCTCGCGATAATGCCGGCCTTGATCGGGTCGTCATAATAGCTTTCGAGGCGGGATTTTGGCGGCTCCGGCTCCCATAAGTCTCGGATTACAACAACTGCGCAAATGGCGCCGAAGATCAGGATCAGCCATCCGTGAACTTCTATCGTGTCCTGGGTGCCTGCGGCGGCGAGGACCAAACCGCAAAAGGCGACAGCAACAGAAATTGCGAGCGCGATCTGCCGCTCGGCCTCGGTCAAACTTTTAACCATGCCCGATCAATATCCCCCTTTGGTCGCTGCCACGCGGCTTTTTTTCAGCGCAGCACTGACTCCGGGGAGCGGGCCACGGAACTTGCGCATAAGCTGCAACACCTTAGTCCGCTCCGGGTTCCCGCCACGCCCGCTTTCCGACAAGTCATACGGCACAATTGGGGTCACCAATCAATGCCCTCACAACAATCCGTGACTGCCTGCCACGGCGCCGAGAAGCGTGATCACCGCAAACCCCAGAAGCCCGCGATGAACGACCTCCATGCGATCGAAGTCGGCGGCGGGCTGCGATGAATCCTCCATGCGTCGATGAAGAAATAACGGCTCAATCACGAACAGCATGGCAGCGAAAATCGCCCAGAGGCCAACCATCGCATGCATCCACCAGAAACGCAGGTCGGCGAACCGATCCCACATCTGCCCGCGCTCAACCATCCAAAAGCCGCTGACGCCGGCAAGCAGCACCCAGATGCGCGCTTGCGCCGCGAAACGGCCTTCGAGCTTGTGGAAAGCCGCGAGCCTGTCAGCTGGCGGATGCGCGGCGCGAATGGACGGCATCACCACGAGTGTCACAAACGCCACGCCGCCGATCCAGAGCAGAACCGCGAGAACATGGATCGCCCGAGCTATGGTGATGTCGTCCATAACGTCTCCCGTCAGGCTGCCAGAAGTTCGTCCGCCGGGCCGAAGAACTCGTAGTGAATTCGGTCGGACGGCACACCGGCGAGCGACAAGGTCGAAACCGCGTGACGCAGGAACGGGCGCGGTCCGCAAATATAGTAGTCGGCCTCACCGACCGGCGTGTTGGCGACGAGCCACTCATCGGTGATGATGCCGGAGACATCATAGTCCTGGCCCTGCGCTTCGCCTTCCAGCGGAGTTTGATGGAAATCGGTAACCGACACCGCGCTGCCCTGCCCAGCTACGGTGCGGACATGATCGCGCATCGCATGCGTGTCGCGATCATGGGTTCCGTGAATATAGTGAACGGGCACATCGGCGCCGCTCTGCGCAAGCGCCTCGAGCATCGCCACCATTGGCGTCAGGCCCACACCGCCGGAGAGGAGGACCACGGGACGTTCGACGTGCTCGGAAAGGAAGAACTCGCCCGCCGGCGCGGCGACCTTCAACACGGTTCCGGGCTTCACCTCGTCATGAAGCCATCCCGAAGCCAGGCCCTGCGATTCGCGTTTCACCGAAATGCGATAGGTTTCGCCATTGGCAGCCGCCGAAATCGAGTAGTTGCGCTTGACCGGCGGATGACCGGGAATCTCCAGCCAGAAAGTCAGATACTGCCCCGGCTTGTGCTGCATGACGGGTCCGCCATCGACCGGGCGGAGAATGTAGGAATTGATGACGCTGCTCTCGCGCAAGACGTCTTCGACGCGGAAGTCACGCCAGCCATTCCATCCGCCCGCCGCGTCCTTCTGCTCTGTGTAGACCCGCTGCTCGCGTGCGATCAGGATATTGGCGAGGAACCAGTAGGCCTCGCCCCATGCCGCAAGGATTTCCTCCGTTGCTGCATCTCCCAGCACCGCCTTGATCGCGCCAAGGAGCGCCTCGGCAACGTGCGGATAGTGCTCGGGCAAAATCTGAAGGCCCACATGCTTTTGCGCGATCCGCTCAACAGCAGGCGCAAGCGCACCGAGATTTTCAATATTGCTGGCATAGGCGAGAATGGCGCCCGTGAGCGCACGCGGCTGCGATCCGGAGTCGCCATGATGCGACTGATTGAAAAGGTCGCGGATTTCCGGGTTCTGGAACATCCGGGAATACATTTCGTGTACGATGTCCAGACCATGCGCTTCCAGCGCGGGAACGGTCGCCTTGACGAGCGCGATCGTCTGATCGCTAAGAGGTTGCGACATGAACTTCTCCTTCTGAAATGCGTTGAAATTTCCGGCAATGTCAGCGCGCGGGCGGCTGATCGTAGAAATCGACCTGCATCTTCATTGACCCCATCGGCGTCACGAAATGCGGCTGCTGCGGCAGAACCAATCCTGGCTGGTTCGGTGTCAGCACGATCTCCGAAGGCGGATCGAGATAGGTGAGCTTAAGCTCGCCTTCCAAAACGCGGATCAGGCCCCAGACACCGGCCTTGGTATCGTGTCGCGCCCGCAAGGCAGCCGGTAGTGTATCCTGATCAAACACCGGTGTGGAACGATAGGGAAGGATGTCAGGCATGGCTTTGCACTCTCCGCCTTGGGCAATCCAGCGTATCGGAATTGATTGCCGAGCCTTCCGCGCGTTGCCGATCGAGCCGAAAAAACACGGCGAGCTGCAGGCTTTCGGCGATCCGCTTCGCTTTGGGGTCCGGTGAGAGAATGTTCGAAAACGTACGCTAAGGGATCAGAGCGATTGCAGGGTGTGGAGCAGTTGGTATGAGGCCCGTTTGATTGCGCCATCGTAGCGGCCGAACGCGAACGCTGTCGCTTTCGCCTGTCTTTGGATCATGTCGGGATGCCGTTCGAAGGCTCGATCTACTGCAGCAAGCACATCGTCGGCACCTGATGCGACCTCTCCCAGATGCCAACCAGCGTACCTTGGATCGTCCTGCCAGTTAGCGCCATGCGCATTCACGAAAGCGACGGGCCGCGGCTTAGCGAGGAATTCGTAAAGCTGGCTCGACATGTCGCCCAGATAGATGTCGGCGGCCCGCGCATAGCTCATGTCGAACAGCTTGGGAGAATCCAGATCGACCGCGATGTGCTCTGGCACGGCAAGTTCCAGCCACCGCGCTCGCGCGATCGGATCGAGGTTTTCGAACGCGCGGACATGAGGGGCGAAGACCAAGTTGTACCGCTCCTGTTGGCGGAAACGGGCGATGACATCGCGAGCGATCCCGATCGAGGACAGCGCAGGATCAAAATGAGGGTTGTAGAAGACGGTCGGGCGATCGTTGTCGAACAATCGCGGTCCGGTGGGCAAGGCCTGCAAAT